>DASYYF010000092.1:0-21634 GCA_035934055.1 Steroidobacteraceae bacterium
GGAGCCCCGGCGTGCACGCCCGTGCGGCCGGCAAGGAGCGCGTCGCGGGCCGCGGCGGCGCCGGCGGCGGCGCCGTCGGCGAAGGCCGCATCGAGGGCGAAGACCCCGCGGCACGCGCCGGCGCTGCGCGAGCGCTCCGCCGGCTCGCCCGGCAGGAACGCCTGCAGCCCGCAATCCCAGACGAGCTTGCCGCGCGACTGCGAGTGCAGGTGCACGCTCGGGGTGAGCCCGCCCGACATCAGCACGAGATCGCAGGGCTGAGTGCCGACATCGGCCGCCCGGTCCGACTCGAGCCGCGCGAGCTCGATGCTCGTGACGCGCCGGCGCCCGCTGGTTCCGAGCACCGTGACTCCGGGGAGCACGGCGATGCCGTCCTCGCGCGCGCGGCGCGCCCAGCCGCCGTCGGCGCGCGGGCGCACGTCGGCGACGCACGCGATGTGGACGCCGGCTCGCTCGAGGTCGAGTGCCGCCCGGTAGGCCTCGTCGCAGGCCGTAACCACCACGGCGCGTGTTCCCGGCACGACGCCGTAACGATTGAGCCAGGTGCGAGCGGCGCCGGCCAGCATGATTCCCGGCCGGTCGTTGCCGGGAAACACCAGCGGCCGCTCGATGGCGCCGGTCGCGAGCACCACTTCGCGGGCTCGCAGCTGCCACTGCCGCTCGCGCGGGGCCTCGGGGGGCGGTGCGGCGAGATGGTCCGTGAGGCGCTGCGAGAGCCCGACGAGGTTGTGCGGGAAATAGCCGAAGGCGGTGGTGCGGGTGAGGAGCGTGACGCGCGGGTTGCGGGTGAGCGCGGACACGGTGTCGCTCAGCCACAGCCGCGCCGGCCGCCCCTCGAGCGTCGCCTCGTCCCCCGGCGGGTCGGAGAGCAGCGTCCCGCCGGGCTCGCTCTGCTCGTCGCACAAGACGACGCGTGCGCCGGCCGCCGCGGCCGCATGCGCCGCGGCGAGGCCGGCGGGACCGGCGCCGACGACGAGCACGTCGCAGTGCGCGAAGCGGCTCGTGTAGCGATCCGGATCCGCCTGCGCTGGTGCGCGCCCGAGTCCGGCCGCCGCGCGGATGCGCGGCTCGTAGAGCCACTGCCAGGCGCTCCGCGGCCACATGAAGGTCTTGTAGTAGAAGCCGGCGGGAATGAAGGGCGCGAGCAGATCGTTGACGGCGCCGAGGTCGAAGGCGAGGGCAGGCCAGCGGTTCTGGCTGAAGGCCTCGAGCCCCTCGTAGAGCTCGAGCTGCGTGGCGCGCAGATTCGGCGTGCAGCGCGCCGCATCGCGCCGCACGGTGACGAGCGCACTCGGCTCCTCGGCGCCGGCGGCCAGGAGGCCCCTCGGGCGGTGGTACTTGAAGGAGCGGCCGATGAGGTGCACGCCGTTGGCGAGCAGCGCGGAGGCCAGGGTGTCGCCGGCCACGCCGCGGTAGGCGCGGCCGTCGAAGCTGAAATTGATGACGCGCGTGCGGTCGATGCGCCCGCCGAAGGGGGTACGCAGCGCCGGGATCATGCGCGCCTCGCCTTCACGGCCGGCCACCCGCGGGCTGCGGCGGCTGCTCGCCCACGCGGTAGGTGGCGAGGAAGCGGTCGGTGCCGGTATCCCGCAGCGCATTGAAGAAGCGCCCGCAGCCGTGGGTGTGGCGCCAGCGCTCGGCGTGCACGCCGCGGGTGTTGTCGCGGCGGTAGAGGTAGTCGGTCCACTCCTCGAGACTCGCCGAAGCCGGGTGCGCCGGGCGCGCGATGTGCGCCTGCCCGCCGTAGACGAACTCGGGCTCGGGACGCTCGCCGCAATAGGGGCATTGGATGAGGAGCATCGGAGCCTCAGTGAGCCACGGCGGCGGCGGCGGCTTCGTCGATCAGGGTGCCGTCGCGGAAGCGCTCGAGGGTAAAGGGAGCGTTGATGGGGTGCGGCTCATCGTGCGCGATCGTCCAGGCGAACAGGTGCGCCGAGCCCGGTGTCGCCTTGAAGCCGCCCGTGCCCCAGCCGCAGTTGACGTACAGGCCCGGGACCGGCGTCTTGCCGATGATGGGCGAGCGGTCGGGCGACACGTCGACGATGCCGCCCCAGTTGCGCAGCATGCGCAGGCGGCGAAACATCGGGAACAGCTCGCAGATCGCCTCGAGCGCATGACTCGGGATGTGCAGCGCGCCGCGCTGCGTGTAGGAGGTGTAGGCGTCGGTGCCGGCGCCGATCACGAGCTCGCCCTTGTCCGACTGGCTGATGTAGGCGTGGATCGTGTTGGACATCACCACACAGGGGAACACCGGCTTCACGGGCTCGGATACCAGCGCCTGCAGCGGATAGCTCTCGAGCGGCAGCCTGACGCCCGCCATTTTCATGACGACGCTCGAGTGGCCGGCGGCCGCCACGCCGAGGCGCTGCGTGCGGATCGGGCCGCGCGTGGTATCGACCGCCGCGACGGCGCCGTACGGGTCGAGGCGGATGCCGGTGACCTCGCAGTTCTCGATGATGTCGACGCCGAGCGCATCGGCGCCGCGCGCATAGCCCCAGGCCACCGCGTCGTGGCGCGCGGTGCCGCCGCGCCGCTGCAGCGCCGCGCCGAGCACCGGATAGCGGATGTCGTCAATCTTCAGCGGCGGACAGAAAGCCCGGGCCTCGGCGGGGCTCAGCCACTCGTTGTCGACGCCCGCGGCGCGGTTGGCGTGCACGTGCCGCTGCGACACCTGCATGTCGTGCACGGTGTGCGCCAGCATCAGCACGCCGCGCTGCGAGAACATCGTGTTGTAGTTGAGGGCCTGCGACAGGCCTTCCCAGAGCTTGAGCGCGTGGTCGTAGAGCGCGGCGCTCTCGGCGAACAGGTAGTTGGAGCGGATGATGGTGGTATTGCGCCCGGTATTGCCGCCGCCGATCCAGCCTTTTTCCAGCACCGCGATGTTGGTGAGACCGTGCTCGCGCGCAAGGTAATAGGCGGTGCCGAGACCGTGGCCGCCGCCGCCGACGATGATCGCGTCGTACGCGGGCTTGGGGTCGGGGCTGCGCCACTGCGGCTGCCAGCCGCGCTGGCCGCGCAGGCCCATGCGCAGGAGCGAGAGCGCGGAGAAGGGTGTCATGGTGGCTTCCGGATGAGGCCTGGCCGCGAGCCGCGCGATCATGCGCCGCGGTTGCCGCGCCGACGAGCACCCGCGCGCCGGGCGCCTTGAACCGGCGCGACATGTCAGCCGGGGGCTTCGGCGCGGAACTCGAGCGCGGTGCTCATGGCGCTTCAGGCTCCCGCGTGCAGCGAGCCGGTATCCGGGGCCGGGGCGGCGTGCGAGGCCAGCGTGCCGATGTGATGGCAGCCCTTGACGGCGTACCAGCCGAGACCCGCGCCGAGAATCACCGCGATGTACACGAACGCGCCCCAGGTGTTGTACCAGGGCGTGCCGTAGACGGCCTCGCGCGGCCAGGCGAGGTTGAGCGCCATCCCGGCGCCCCAGAGTACGGCGACGATGTTCACGAGCAGGCCCCATTGCCCCATGGTGAAGTAGCCGCCGGCCGCGAGATCGGCGGGCGGCCAATGGCCTTCCAGGCGCTTCTTCAGCATCGGCCCCGTGACCATCAGGTACGCCAGATAGATCATGATGACCGCGATCGAGGTCAGCACCGTGAAAATCTTCGGCTGGCCGATGTTGAGGACCAGGATCGCTTCCGCGATCACGCCGATCACGACGGCCGGAACGATGGGTGTCTGCGTCTCGGCGTTCACCCGCGCCAGCCTCTCGCCGAACGGCAGCGCGTTGTCGCGCGCCATGGCGAAGGCCAGGCGGATGGCCGCGGTATGCACGGCCAGCGAGCACACGGTCACCGCGACCACGATGCAGACCAGGAAGATCTTACCGAGCGGTCCCCACATCACCTGCTCGACGATGTACTGCAGGCCGCCGCTGCCGCTGCCGATCTTCGGATCGTGCAGGTCGGGGGCCGCCATGACCGCGAATACCAGGATCGCGCCGCCGATGACGAACGAGGCCAGGATGGCGCGCAGGATGGCGCGCGGAGCGGTGCGCCGCGGCGCGACGGTTTCCTCACCCAGGGAGCTCGCGGTGTCGAAGCCGTACATGACGTATCCGGAGGCCAGCGAGGCCACCAGGAAATCGCCGAGGTAGCTCCAGCCCTGGTGGGCACCGTAGCCCTTGATGGCGAAGAAGACCTCGGGACCGCGGCGGATGTTGAACGCCAGGAAGATCGCGATGAGGCAGGCGGCGATCAGCTCGACGAAGACGCCCGCGCTGTTGATCATCGTCATCCACCGTACGCCGAGCGCATTGACGACGGTCGTGAATACGATCAACACCGTGCCGAGGATCACCGCGTTCGTGGCGAAATCGTAGGTGCCGGTGCCGTCGCCGACGATCTGGAAGCCGCTCCACAACCGCGGCAGGTTCAGTTGCAGCGCCAGCACCACGGCCGACAGGGTGACGATCGAGGCAGTGAGCATCAGCCAGCCCGAAGACCAGCCTACGATGCGGCTGCCGAGGAGCTTCGACCAGTTGTAGACCGATCCGGCGATGGGGTACTTGGCGGAGAGCTCCATGAAGCACAGCGCAACCGCCAGCTGGCCGACGAGCACCATGGGCCACGACCAGAGGTATGCCGGCCCGGCGGTGCCGAAACCGAAGTAGAAGAGCTGGAAAGTACCGGTGAGTATCGAGATGTAGCTGACGCCGGCCGCGAAGCTGCCGAACGCCCCGATGCTGCGAGCCAGCGATTCCCGGTAGCCGAAGTGCTCCATGCCGCCGTCGGTCCGTCCGGTTGTCACGTTGTTAGTCACGCCCGTCCTCTCTCGATGTCGGGATTCTTCATCGATTCGTCGGTCGCTTGACCCTGAGAGCAGCCGACTTCATCATTCTTGCATTGGCTTGAATAGCCGTTTAACAAATCACGTGTCAAGTGCCGTAAGCCCGGCAAGTCACTGAGCTACAACATTGAACAGGCCGTCAATGTCTTTCAGAGACTCCCGGCTCGCGCCCTCCGCGGTGCCGCGTGATGAGCTCGAAGAGGCCCGGCGCGCGCAGCTCATCGAGGTCACGATCGACAGTCTTGCCGACGTCGGCTACGTCGGCACCACTCTCGCCCAGATCGCCCGCCGCGCCGGCGTCTCTCCCGGTCTCGTCGCTCACTACTTCGGCGACAAGGATCGGCTCTTCGAATCCGCCTTCCGCAGCCTCGCGCGCGTGGTGGCGGTGCGCATGCGCGAGCGATTCGCGCTCGCGAGCACTCCGCGCGCACGTGTGCAGGCGGTCATCGATGCCAATCTCGGGCCGGAGAACTTCGACCAGCGCACGGGCAGCGCATGGCTCGCATTCTGGGGCCAGGTGCTGCACGTCGAAGGCCTGAAGCGCGTCCAGACCGCCTACCAGCGGCGCATGCTGTCGAATCTGCGCAGCGACCTGCGCAGCATGATACCGGGCGAGGACGCGCGCAGCCTCGCCGCCATGATCGCCGCGATGATCGACGGGGTGTGGCTGCGCGCCGCGCTCTCGCAATGGCAGGAGGCCGACAGCGGCAGTGCGCGCGCGCTCCTCACGGCATTCGTCGACGGGCGGCTGCGCGACCTCGAGCAGCAGCAGGCGCCGCAGCCGGCCGCGCCGGCGAGCGCGGCGGCGGCCGCCGATTCCGGCATGTTCAGAGTGTCCGGCACTTTCACGGTGGTGAATCCCGCGACCGGCGTGCAGCTCGCCGAGATTGCGGCCGACGGCGCCGCGCAGGTCGACGCGGCGGTGGAGAAGGCCATCGCGGCGCAGCGGCAGTGGGCGGCGCTCACCGGAGCGGAGCGCGGGCGCGTATTGCAACGCGCGGCGCAGATGCTGCGCGCGCAGAACGCCGAGCTCGCCGAGCTCGAGACGCGCAACACCGGCAAGCCGATCCAGGAGACCGCGGCGGTCGACGTGCTCTCGGGCGCCGACTGCCTCGAGTACTACGCAGGTCTCGCCGCCGGCATCGCCGGCGAGCACCTCGATCTCGGACCCAAGGCGTTCGGCTACACACGGCGCGAGCCGCTCGGGGTCGTCGCCGGGATCGGTGCCTGGAATTACCCGCTGCAGATCGCCTGCTGGAAGAGCGCGCCGGCCCTGGCCTGCGGCAATGCCATGATCTTCAAGCCCTCGGAGCTCACGCCGCTCACGGCCTTGCGCCTGCGCGAGATCTTTGCGGCCGCGGGCCTGCCGGAAGGAGTCTTCCAGGTGGTGCAGGGCCGCGCCGAGACCGGGCGGCTGCTCACCCGCCACCGCGGCATCCGCAAGATCTCCCTCACCGGCGAGGTCGGCACCGGCAAGGCCGTCATGGCCGACGCCGCCGCGACTCTGAAGCAGGTGACGCTCGAGCTCGGCGGCAAGTCGCCGCTCGTCGTGTTCGGGGACGCGAAGCTCGACAACGCCGTCGCGGGCGCGCTGCTCGGGAATTTCTACTCCGCGGGCGAAGTGTGCTCGAACGGCACGCGGGTGTTCGTCCACAAGAGCCTCCGCGCGGCGTTCGTCGAGCGGCTGCGCGAGCGGGCCGCGGCGATGCGCGTCGGCGACCCGCTCGACCCGCGCACCCAGGTGGGCGCCCTGATCTCCGAGGAGCACATGGAGAAGGTGCTCGGGTTCATCGCGCAGGGCCGGGCGCAGGGCGCGCGGCTCCTGACCGGCGGCACGCGCGTGACGGTCGGCGCGCTGGCGCGCGGCTGCTTCGTGGCGCCGACGGTGTTCGATCACTGTCACGACGACATGGACATCGTGCGGCGCGAGATCTTCGGCCCCGTCATGTCGGTGCTGGAATTCACCGACGAGGACGAGGTGATCGCGCGCGCCAATGCCACCGAGTTCGGCCTCGCCGCGGGCGTGTTCACCAACGACCTCACGCGCGCGCACCGCGTGATTGCCCGGCTGCAGGCCGGCACCTGCTGGATCAACCACTACAACGTGACTCCGATCGAGCTGCCGTTCGGCGGCGTCAAGATGTCCGGGCTCGGGCGCGAGAACGGGCGGGCCGCGATCGAGCACTACACGCAGCTGAAGAGCGTCTACGTCGCCATGGGCGACGTCGAGTCGCCCTACTGACGGGGCCGCGATGGCGCAGGAGACCGTCGACTACCTGATCGTCGGCGCCGGCTCCGCCGGCTGCGTGCTCGCGGACCGCCTCACCGAGGACGGCCGCGACCAGGTGCTGGTGCTCGAGTACGGCGGCTCCGACCGCTCGGTGTGGATCCAGATGCCGAGCGCTCTCTCGATCCCGATGAACATGCCGAAGTACGACTGGGGCTTCTACACCGAGAGCGAGCCGCAGCTGAACGGCCGCCGGCTGCACACTCCCCGCGGCAAGGTGCTGGGGGGCTCCTCCTCGGTCAACGGCATGGTGTATGTGCGCGGCAATGCTCTCGACTACGAGCGCTGGGAGAGCGAGGGGGCCTCGGGCTGGAGCTACCGCGACGTGCTGCCGTACTTCAAGCGCGCCGAGGGGCGCGCCGGCGGCGGCGACGACTACCGCGGCGGGGACGGTCCGCTCTCGACCCGCCGCGGGCTGCTCGACAACCCCTTGCACGCGGTGTGGCTCGAGGCCGGCCGGCAGGCCGGCTATCCCTTCAGCGCCGACGTGAACGGCTTCCAGCAGGAAGGCTTCGGCTATCTCGAGATGACGGTCGGCGCGGGCCGGCGCTGCAGCGCCGCCAACGCCTATCTGCGGCCGGCGATGGAGCGCACCAATCTCGCGGTGCGCACGCACGCGCTCGCGACGCGTATCCTCTTCGACGGGCGGCGCGCGGTCGGCGTTCGCTACCGCCGGGGCGAGGCCCTGCACGACGTGCTGGTGCGGCGCGAAGTGCTCGTGTGCGCCGGCGCCATCAACTCGCCGCAGCTCCTGAAGCTCTCAGGCGTGGGACCGCGGGCCGAGCTCGCTCAGCACGGCATCGGCGTCGTGCACGAGCTCCCCGGAGTCGGTGAGAACCTGCAGGATCACCTCGAGTTCTATTTTCAGGTGGCCTGCCGTGAGCCGATCACGCTCTACTCGCAGATGAATCCCTGGCGCAAGGCGCTCATCGGGCTGCGCTGGCTGCTGCGCCACGACGGACTCGGGGTCTCGAATCACTTCGAGACCGGCGGCTTCATCCGCAGCCGCCCCGGAGTGCGCTACCCGGACATCCAGTTCCATTTTCTGCCGATGGCGGTGAGCTACGACGGCTCCTCGCTCGCGCGCGAGCACGGCTTCCAGGCGCACGTCGGGCCCATGCGCTCGCACAGCAAGGGATGGGTGCGCCTGAAGTCCGCGGATCCCCTGGAGAAGCCGCGCGTCTTCTTCAACTACATGTCGCAGCCCGAGGACTGGGCGGAGATGCGCGCCTGCGTGCGCCTGACCCGCGAGATCTTTGCGCAGCCGTCCTTCGCCCGTTACCGCGGCCGCGAGATCCAGCCCGGCGAGAGCGTGCAGAGCGACGGCGAGATCGACGCCTTCGTCCGCGCCAAGGCGGAGAGCGCCTTCCACCCGTCCTGCAGCTGCAGAATGGGGCGGGCGTCGGACCCGCTGGCGGTGGTCGATGCGCAGGCGCGCGTCATCGGCACGCAGGCGTTGCGGGTGGTGGACTCCTCGATCATGCCCTCGATCACCACCGGGAATCTCAACGCGCCGACCATCATGCTGGCGGAAAAAGCCGCCGACCACATCCGCGGCCGCGCCCTTCTGCCTCCGTCGCCGGCCCCATACTACGTGGCGCCCGCCTGGGAGAGCACGCAGCGCTAGCCGCCGTCATTCGCGGTAGCGCGTCAGCGCATCGCCGAGCGCCGCGCGCAGCGGCTCGAGCCACGGCTCGTAGTGCCGCCACTGGTCGAGTCCCTCGCGATAGATCGGCTGGCGGACCTGCTCCGAGCTCGCGGTCCTGACGCTGCGCTCAGTCTTGTAGAACTCGACGCAGCCTCCCTCGAAGGCGAGCCCGCAGTGCTCGAGAATGCGGCGCACATTGCCCTCGAGGTCGTCGACCAGCTCCTCGTGCTGGACGCGCAGCACCCGTCCCGGCAGCACCCGGTCCCAGTGCCGCATGAGCTCGAGGTAGGTGCGGTAATAGCGCGCGAGATCATCGATCGCGTAGGCGAATTCCTGTCCCTTGGCGAAGAGCTGCTTGAAGTTCCCGAAGCAGCAGGCCATCGGCTCGCGCCGTGCATCGATGATTGCAGCGTTCGGCAGCATCAGATGGATAAGCCCGATGTGCCGGAAATTGTTGGGCATCTTGTCGATGAAGCGCGGCTTGCCGGTCCGGTAGACGCGCGTGTCGCTCAGGTATTTCTCGCCGAGCCGGCGAAAGTCGCCGTCGCTCATCTGCGCGAGCGCCGCCGGATAGCGCGGATCGCCGGCGTCCGCCTCGCGTCCCCGCAGGTCCGCGACGATGCGCGGGACGTCGGCGAGCTCGTGGGTGCCCTCGACCTGCGAGTGCGAGGCGAGGATCTGCTCGATGAGCGTCGAGCCCGAGCGCGGCAGGCCGACGATGAAGATCGGATCCGCCGCCGCGGCGCCTGCGTCCTTGTGATGGGCGAACAGCTGCGGCGTGCACACCTCGATCTGCAGCCGGGTGTTCTGCTCGTGCAGCTCGGGGCGGTAGCGGCTCTCGGCGCGCCGCAGCCCATTGCCGCGCGCATAGCACGCGAAGGACTCGGCATACTGGCCGCGGTCCTCGAGCGCCTTGCCGAGCGCGAAGCACAGGTGGCAGCGGTCCACCGCGGAGGTCGTCGGCGCGGCTTCCGCGGCCCGCATGGCCGCCACCTCGGTCTCCCCGAAGCGGTAGGTCTTGAGATTAGCGAGACTCCAGTAGGCATCGCCGAAGTCGGGGCGGGCGGCCGCGGCGGCGCGATACTCCGCGACGGCCTCGGTGCTGCGCCCGAGCGTCTTTAGAGAATGCGCGATCGAGAGATGCAGATCCGCCGGCTGCGCGGCGCCCTCGAGCAGCTCGCGGTACTCGGCGACCGCGCGCTCGTGCTGCCCGAGTCCGACGCAGCTGAGCGCGTGCAGTATGCGAAAGTCGCGGTTGCCGCGATCGGCGGCGAGCAGCTGCTCGGCCTGCTGCTGCGCCTCCCGGTACAGGTGGCGCTCGGTGAGGACCCGCACATAGTCGGCGCGCGCCGCCTGATAGTCCGGAGCGAGCTCGAGAACCCCCTCGAGCAGCAGCTGCGCATCGTCGAGCACGTCGCGCTCGATGCCGATGCGCGCCAGCAGGCGCATGGCCTCGACGTGATGGCCGTGCCGGAGGAGGAACGCGCGGATCATCTGCTCGGCCGCCGCGGCTTCGCCGTCGGCGAACAGCGCCGTCGCGGCCCGCACCTCGGCCGGCAGCTTCTCGAGGGTCGCCACGTGCGCGGCGGCCTGCGCCGCGTTCTCCGGCTGACCCGTCATGCGGTAGAGGCCTGCGAGCATGGACCAGCTGCCGGGCAGCGCCGGATTGATGCGCACGCCGGCAAGGAGGGCGGCGATGGCCTCGGGGGCCTGGCGCAGCGCCACGTGGCAGTAGCCGCGCTCCTGGTAGAGGCCGCTGAAGCGGGGGTGGAGCCGCTCGAGCTCCGCGAGGGTGGCGAGCGCTGCGGAGATGTCGCCCAGAGAGCGCTGCGCGACCGCACGCAGGTAGAGGACGTCGCGGTTCGCCGGTACCCGTCGGCCGAGCGCGTCGGCGGCCTCGAGAGCCTGCGCGTAGTGGCGCTCGCGCAGCAGGGCGCGGATACGGCCCACCTCGAGCTCTACCGAGGGTCTCACTTCAGCGGCGGGCATGGGCGCATGATGCGCCCGGCCGCCGCGGGCTGGCTACGCCTGGCTCCTGCGCGCCTTCAGAACGAGTAGCCGAGCGCGACTCCGAGGACCCGCGGGCGCAGCGGCGTCTGCTCGACGATGAACTGGTCGGTGCTGACGAACACGCTGGCGTTCGAGTTGCTCAGGTTCTCGGCGTACAGGTTCACGTACCAGTTGTCCTTGGCGATACCGCACGAGGCATCGTAGATCGTGTAGGCGGGGTTCTCGAACCGCCCGCGCGAGTTCGTGACGACGTTGCCCGGCAGGAAGGTTGGATTCGCCCCCGCCTGGGTGAACGAATGGCCGCTGTGCGTCGCGCCGAACTGGATATAGGGCGTGTAGCCGCGGAAGTTCCAGTCATAGCGGGCGCGCAGGCTGAACTGCAGCGGCGGCGAGTTGGCGCTCGGCGCACCGACCGGGCCGTAGGGGTTGGTGATCGGCGTGCAGCTGGCCGGGCCGCTGGGGCAGACCTCGGTGATCGGCTGGCCGTAGTTGACGCTCGCCGGATTGGTGTCGATGAGCGCCGGCGAGTTGGTCTGCTCGCTGTGGTTCCAGGAGGCCGCGCCCTGCAGCGTGAGACCGGTCACGACGCGGGCGATGAGCGAAGTCTCGAGGCCCTTGATGAGGAAGTTCTGGCCGTTGGTGTCGAAGAAGATATTGCCGGTCACGCCCGGGTCGAAGAACGCGACCTGAGCGTTGTCCCACTCCTCGCGGTAGACGGCGCCGTTCCACTGCAGGCGGTGATCGAGCCACTCGGTCTTCCAGCCGATCTCGTTGTTGGTCAGCTTGTCGGATTGATAGGAGCGCGGCACGGCATACTGGTTGACGCCGTCCGGCCCCGGGGCATAGCTGAAGAAGCCGCCGTTCTGATTGAAGCCGCCGGGGCGAAAGCCCTGCGACCAGGTGTAGTAGAGCATCGCATCCGGCGTGACGTGCCAGGTGAGATTGGCGCGGCTCTTGAAGCCGGATTCGCTGTCGGAGAGGTTCTCGGCGTTCAGGTTGAAGCTCGAGCCGCTCATGCAGCCCCCCGGAGGGATGCCGCCCTCGAAGCAGCCGAAGCTCGAGAGCACGCTGCCGGCCATGGAGTTGTCGAAGCGGAAATGACGCGTGCCGGCGGTGAGCGTCAGCACCTTCGGGATCAGGTCGTAGTCGAGAGAGACGAACTCCGCCAGCTGCTTGGTCTCGCGCACCTGGTCCTGGTAGAAGGAGGTGTTGTCGGTCTGCACTCCGGGGTCCCGCACGGTCGAGCCCGGGAAGGTGCCGACGTTCGAGAGACAGCCGGTGTTGCCGTTGCCGGGCGTGCCGGGGGTGGCGTTGGTCGTGCACGGCGGGATGGTCTTGTAGTTCCAGCGCGTCTGGTCGTAGAGCTTGTTGTCCTCCCAGAACACGCCGGCAATCGCACGCAGCCGCCAGTCGTCCGGAGTGCTCAGGCGGAACTCATGCTGCTGGTGCTGGTTGTGCTCGATCTCCTCCCAGTTGGCCCTCGGTGAGAAGCAGGTCGGCGTCAGCGACGGATCGTTTACGAAGGTTCCGGGGCCCGGTGGACCGTAGCACTGGTAGTAGTCGGCGAACACGCCGCGGGCGTAGTTGGTGTAGTCGCCGGCCTGGTCGACGTTGCGCACCAGGTAGCCGCCCGTGTAGACCGCCTTGAGATCGCCGATCTTGCCGTTCAGCGTCCAGGCGGTGCTCTCGAAGCGGTCGCTGTCGTGCGCGGGATTGAAGAGCGTGACCTGCAACGGCGCGAGCGGCGCCCCGTCCGAGGCATTCGGCTGCTGGTAGAAGACGCCCTGCGACTGCATGTCCTGGTAGGACTGGCTGATTAGCAGGTCCCAGCTGTCGTTGAACTTGTAGAGGGCCTCGACGCGTATGCCCTCGTATGTGACCGGGTTGATGGCGCTGCCGACCTGCCCGGCGTTGTTGATCGAGGGGCTCCCCGGCGGCACGCAGAAGCCGTTGTTCGGCTGGCCGTCCGGGCACTGCCCGGCGGCGTTCGCGGGGTAGTCGGCGTAGTGGATGCCGACATCGGTGTTCTTGCGCGTGAAGGTCGCCGGCACGTTGTCGATGTAGCCACCGCGGCGGTCGTCGTATATCACCGCGCGCACTGCGAAGGTGCCCTCGATCAGCGGCAGGTTGAGCACGCCGGTGAGGTCGCTGTTGGGATCGCCATGCGCGGTGGTGCCGTAGCCGGCCTTGACGTTGGCTTCGGTCGCATCGAGCTTAGGCTCGTTGGTGATGTAGCGGATGGCCCCCGCCTCGGCGCCGGCGCCGAACAGCGTTCCCTGCGGGCCCTCGAGCACCTCGATCCGGTTCAGGTCGGCGGCGTAGATGTCGAGGTTGCGGCCCGGGAGCTGACCCGACTGGTTGTCGATGTAGATGGCGACGTTCGGCCATGCCGCCGTCGAACCGCCGCCCTGGGTTGCCTGGGAGCCGGCGCTCAGGCCGCGCATGAAGACCTCGTTCTGGCCGGGTCCGTTGTTTGCCGAGGTGACGTTCGGCAGATAGCGCAGATAGTCATCGAAGGTCGAGACGTTCAGCTGCTGCAGGGTCTGCGCGGTGAGCGCCTGGATCGCGATCGGCACGTCCTGGATGTTCTCCGTGCGGCGCTGTGCCGTGACGGTGATCTCCGCCAGCGCACCGCTGCTGGTCTCGCTCGCGGTGCCGCCGGTGGCGGGCGCGGGCTGCACCTGGGCGTGCGCAGCGAGCGATGCGCCGCCGAGGATGGCTGCGACGGCGCAGGAGACCTGCGAGCGATGGCGGCGGGCGAGGGCAGGGTGCTTCGTTGGCATGGTCGACTCCCCTATCGGCGGCTCAGGCTGGCTCGATTAGAGCCCAGCGGCCGGACCGCCGATTGAACGTTCGCGTCAAGCCGCCCCAAGCGCGGCGACGCGCGCATCGCATCGCACTATTCGAACACCCTGGCGCGCGCGGCATCGCTGTTGGCGGTGCGCTGCGGCTGCAGGCGCCGCGTCGAGGGCGACAGCCCGTAGGCATCCTTGAACTGGCGTGAGAAATGCGCGCAGTCGGCGAAGCCGGCCTCGTTGGCGATGTCGGTCACCGAGCGGTCGGTATTCTCGATGAGCCAGTTGGCGTAGCGCATGCGCAGCTGGCGGTAGAGCGAGGCCGGTCCCATGCCGACGTGCTGCCGGCACAGCCGCTCGAGCTGCCGGGCCGACAGCCCGAGCTCCGCGGCGACGGCCGCGATGGCGACGGGACGCGCGAGATTCTGCTCCATGAGCAGCAGCGCGCGGCGCACGCGCGGCTCGGTCACCACCTCCGACATGGGCGGATGCGGCTGGGCTTCGCTTCCCGAGCGTGGACGGTCGAAGAGGAGAACCTGACTCGCTTTCTGCGCGACCGCGCGCCCGAGGTGCTGCTCGATGAGGAAGGTGGCGAGCGCGGCCGCGCCCGCTCCGCCGGCGCAGGTGATGCGCAGGCCGTCGACCAGGAACAGCCGGTCGGCGATCACCTCGTGCGCGGGGAAGGCCTCGAGAAAGTCCTGGTAGTGGTACCAGCTCACGCAGGAACGCCGTCCCTTCATCAGACCGGCGCGGCACAGCACGAAGCTCCCGGTACAGATGCCGATGAGCGGCACGTTGGTGGAGCCGACTTCGCGCAGATAGCGCATGGTCGCCTCGTCGACCTGCGGACCGGCATGCAGGATGCCGCCGATCACCACCAGGTAGTCGAGAGAGTCGGGCGGCAGGAATCCGCTGGTGGGCTCGAGGGAGACGCCGCAGCTCGCCGGAACCGACTCCGCGCGGCTCGCCATGATCGACCATTGCACGTGCAGCGGGCGGCTGCGGTCGCCTTCGTCCGCGGCGAGCCGCAGATGGTCGATGAAGACGGCGAACGCCGACAGAGTGAAGTGATGCGCGAGAATGACGCCGACGCGCAACGGCGGGCGCCCGGCGCGCTCCGCCGCGGGCGCGCGCTGAGACCCGTTTGAGTGCGTCGTTGAACGCTCACTCAATGGCTTTGAGCCCTCCCCTGGCGACTTATCTTCCGCCAAGCTCGATTGGGAAGCAAGAGCACTCCGCTCGAGAAAAATCTCGATAAAAAACAGATAACGAGGCGCGAGAGCCCCTGTCGGCAAAGTGCTCGCCGATCCGCGCCTGAGCCGTTGAACGGCTATTCAGGCGGCAAGCGTGAAGGGGCTCAAGGCTGCACGCATTCACCGCGCGCGAGGACGGCCGCGCCCTGAATGGGGAAGCAGGGGAGACGCTTCAGCGCTGCGGCTCAGCGCAGGACGGCAAGCCTGGCGAGATTCGCCTGCACGATCGTGTTGTGGCAGGCGCTGCGCGCGTACCAGCGGCGCGCGGCGTCGATCAGTGCCGCGCAGATCTGCGCGCTCTCGCTCGCCTCCGGATCGTCGGCCGGGTGAGGCTCGTGAAAGAAGCCTCGCGGAGCGGTGCGCACGTGGCGACGCAGCCGCAGCCGCCGCAGAGCGCGGGCCGGAATCGACTTCGGCTCGGCAGCATCCTCGTGCTCGATGTGCTCCCAGACGGCCCGATAGACGCGCTCGTAATCGAGGCCGTCGCTCGCGCCGTCAGCGTCGGCGGGCCGGATCCACTGCTCGCACCACGTCTTCTGCTGCTCGCCCGAGCTGTGCAGTGTCGGGTCGGTCAGGGCGACCGCGATGCGCGGCAGATCGTAAGCCTCGCAAAGCGCCGCGTCCCAGCGCTGCGCCTCGAGCAGTTTTTCCACGTCGGTGAGATAGCTCGCGACCATGCGCGAGCTCGAGGGTGTCGGCCGAGGGGCGGCTGCCGTCCCCGAATCGACCGGAGGCTCCGGCATGAGCTCAGGCCGCCCGTTCTGCAGTGGGGGCGCCGACGTCGGCGGGCGAATCGGTCACCGGACCGGGCGGCTCGGCCGCGGCTTCGGGCACGGGCGCGGCGACGGGGGCCGCAGCCGGGGCGGGCGCGCGCCCGGTGCTGCCCTCGAGCCGTCGCGCGCGGATCGCAGTCGCGTGCCCCGCGCGACGGGCGCGGCGCGGCCGCGCCTTGGAGGAGGCGCGGGCCGGAGAAGGACGGCGGGAGGCCGCGCGTCGCGACGGGGCGCGTTCGGTCTTCCTGGTCCCGGCGGCGCGGCTCTTAGGCTCGGGGGCGGCTGGTGCCTCCTTCTGCGCACGGCGGGCACGTTTCCAGGCCTTGCGGGCGGCGGCGGACTGCTTGCGGGCGCGCTTCGCTTCGCGCTTGGCTTCCTTGAGGCGCTTGCGCGCGCGCTTCAATTCGTCTTTCGCGATGCGCACTCGCTGCTTCGCCACCTCAGCCTGCAGTCGGGCTCTCTCGAGGGGCTCGGCGGGAAGGTTTGCCGGTTCGCTGCCGCTTTTCTTCATCTTGTCTTCCTGCGAAGCGCGAAGACAATCAGTCTCACACAATCGCTATAGCGTTTCCACCGTCCGCAGTTATCCACAGAATTTGTGCATAACCATGTGGACAGAGGCGGCGCGCCCCGTCAAACGACGAGCGGCGGCAAGGGCTTGCGTCGCGGTGGGCGAGTTTTCGCCAGCTCTCAGGTGCTCGGCCCGTTGTAGCGCGTCGCGGTAACGCGATTGCGCCCGGCCTGCTTGCTGCGATAGAGCGCCGCGTCGGCGATCTTGAGGATCCGCCCGGCGAGCTCGCGCTCCCCGGCCGGCACGCAGTCGAGTCCGCACAACCCGAAGCTGGCGGTGACCGCGACGTCCTTGCCCTCGTGCGGGAAGGGGCTGCCGGCGACCGTAGCGCGCAGCTTGCGCGCGACTTCCAGCGCCTGCTCGTACGCGGTCTCGGGCAGCACCACCGCGAACTCCTCGCCGCCGATGCGCGCCACCCAGTCGACGCCCCGGCGCAGCGCTTCCTGCAGGCGGGCTCCGAATTGCCGCAATATATCGTCGCCGCAAGCGTGGCCCATGGTGTCGTTGATGTTCTTGAAGAAGTCGATATCGCACAGGATCAACGCCAGGGCGCGCTGGTAGCGCGCGGCGCGCTCGACTTCGCGCGGGAAGTGCTTGCCGAAGAAGCGCCGGCTCGCGACCCGCGTCAGGTCGTCGGTCGCCGAGAGCTTGCGGTTCTCCTCGAGCGTGATGCGCAGCACCGCTTCGAGCTCGGCGATGCGCCGTGCGGCCGCGATGCGCGCGTCTATCTCGCGCTCGGGCGCGCGCCGCCCGACGCATTCGTCGGCACCGGCGGTCAGGCCGGCCTCGCGCTCCGATCCCTCATCGAGCTCGGCGACATAAAGCACGAACGGATTGCGCGCCGCCTTGCGGGTGCGCAGCCGGCGGATGAGCTCGAGACTGTCGGTCACCACCACGGGCCGATACTCGGCCGCGAACTGCCCGAGCGCCTCATCGTCCGAGGCGGCCGACTCGATCTCGAACACGTCGGGCGCGATGCGGCGCATCAGCTGCGCGCGCAGCGCCGCGTCGTGGCATACGAGCAGCGCCTTGGGAGCCGCAAGCACGCGCAGCATCACCGCGACCGTCGCGGTGGTGCCCTCGTGCGCCTCGGCCGGCCGCTCGGCGCGCCGTTCGAGGATGCGTTGAATGACGGTGGTCTGGCCGCCGAGCGCCATCAGGCCCCCCTGCCTCACGGGTATCGCCCCGCTGCGCAAGATTACTCGATACGGCGGGCAAAATACCCGGCCGCGTGGCGTCACACTATGATGGCCGCCATGGAACCGCCGGGCATCACGCGCCATCGACGTCCCTTCCTCGCACCCCTGTGGGTGACGTTGCTCGCGCTGCTGATCGGAGCGGGCGTCGCCTACACCGTCTATCGGAGCGCCGGCACCACGGTCGTGGTGCTCGCCTCGTCGGGGGAGAAGGAGCCGGGGACGATCGACGATCCGCCGATCTCCGCCGAGGGGGAACGGCGGGCGCAACGCCTGGCGCAGATGTTCGCGCCCGGCCGCGGGCCCGGGCGGCTCGATGCGCTCTACGTAAGCGGAGAGCGCCGCGCACAGCAGACGGCGGCTCCGCTCGCCGAGCTGCTGCATCTCACGCCCACGCCCTACGATGCGAAGGAGGCGCCCGCGGTCGCCTCGGCGCTGCTGCACGCTCACGAGGGCGGCGCGGTGCTGGTGATCGGCGGGGCTGCGGCTCTGCAGCAAATCATGCGTCAGCTCGCGGGCGCCGGCACCGTGGGCGAGGGAGCGGCCGACCCCGACCTTATATATATAGTCAGCGTGCCGAGCTTCGGCCGCCCGCAGGTGCTGCGCCTCAAGTACTGAGGCGCCGTGTGCGCGTGGTGCCGGCGCTCATCGCGACCGCCTTGCGTACGAAATCCTCGTGCTCGGCGATGCGGAAGTCCGCGAGCACGGCGGCCCGGATATAACGTGCCTGATCGATGAGGTAGGTGGCGCGGCGGACGCCGAAGCCGAGCGGGCCGCGCACGTCGTACATGCGGATCACGGACTTGTCGACGTCCGACAGGAGCGTGAAGGGCAGCTGATGCCTTTCGCGGAAGGCGCGATGGCTCGCACCATCCTGGGGGCTCACGCCCGCGACATCGAGCCCGGCCTGCAGGATCTCGCCATGCAGGTCGCGCAGCGCGCAGGCCTCGCGGGTGCAGCCGGGGGTGAAATCGGCCGGATAGAAATAAAGGATCAACGGCCCGTGCCGCAGCAGCGTGCTGAGCGACACGTTGTGTCCATCCTGATCCGGCAGCGTGAACTCGGGCGCTCGAGCGCCTATCGCCAGCATGCGCACTCCTCCAGACGCGGCATCATAGCCGCATCGATGCTAGAATCGCGCGCCTTAACCGGGCCCCCGCGAAATCCGCGTTTTGATGCGCGGCCGATCGCCCGCAGTCTGCGGCGAGCGTAATTTCGGGGGCCGGTTAGTGGGGCGGTAGCTCAGCTGGGAGAGCGTCGCGTTCGCAATGCGAAGGTCGAGGGTTCGATCCCCTTCCGCTCCACCAATTTCCACACTTTCCGGCCTGGTACTCGCCGCCCCCCGCTCAGCGCGCGGCGGCGACTGCGAGCTTCGCATCGAGAAAGTCCGCGGTCGCCTGGTAGGCGCGCACCCAGGAGCCGTGGCGCAGGAAGCCGTGGATCTCATCCGGCAGCACGAGCTCCTGATACTCGACGCCGCGCTCGCGCAGTGCCTCGGCGAGGCGCACCGATTCCGAGAACGCGACGTTGTGATCGTCATCGCCCTGGATGAGAAGTACCGGTGAGCGCCAGGTCGAGAGCGCCCCGATCGGGGAAGCCGCAAGTGCGGTGGCGAGCGCCGCGGGCGGCGCATCGGGCGGATAGAGCGGCAGGTTGCCGCGCTCGGTCGCCAGCGTGTCATGGTACCAGTCGTGTACGCCATGCAGATCGACGCCGGCCTTGAAGAGGTCGGAATTGCGCGCCAGGCCGAGAGCCGTCAGGTAGCCTCCGTAGCTTCCGCCCCAGAGGCCGAGGCGCGCCGGATCGACGTCGCTGCGGGCACGCAGCAAGCCCGCAGCCGCGAGAACGTCGTTGTACTCGCTCGCGCCCGCGGCGCCGAGACCGTCCGCTTCGCGGAAGTCGAGACCGTAGCCGATGCCCGCGCGGTAGTTGAGCGCGAGTACGACGTAGCCGCGGCTGGCGAGGTACTGGTTCATCGCGTAGGCATTGCTGTAGTAGTGCATGTAGTGCCAGGCGGGCAGCATTTGCCGGATCGGTCCGCCGTGCATGAAGACCACGGCGGGGTGGCGCGCGCCTGCGCCTCCCGGCGGCACGAACAGCACCCCATGGGCGGCGACGCCCGCACGCTCCGGCAGATCGACCGGCTGCGGCTCGATGAGGTCGGCGGCGGGGAAGTCCGCAGGTAAGCCCTCCGCCATGAAGTCCGCGATCGGCTTGCCGGGCGTGAGCACGGCGGCGTGCGCTGGAATGCGGGCATCGGCGCGCAGGAAGGCGATGGTCGCGCCGTCGGCCAGCACGACAGGTTGCGTCTCGATGCCGGCGCCGCGGCTCAACTGCTCGAGGTGCCCGTCGGCGGTCGACAGCTGCCACAGGTGGCGGCGGTTGATGTCGCCGGCATTGGCGGCGTACACGATGTGGCTGCCGTCGGGGCTCGCCGCCGCGTATTCGATCTCAAACGGTCCCGGGGTGAGGAGCTGCGCGGAACCGCCGGCAGCAGGCACGGAATAGAAGTGCAGCCAGCCGTCGTTCTCGGCGGGGAACACCAGGCGGTCGGCTCCGGACCAGAAGAGCTGCTGAGGCGAGCTCAGCTCGTGGAACACGCTGCCGGCGCCGCGCGGCGCCCGGTAGATCTCCGCCACGGCGCCGTCGGCAAGCCTCGCGACGCGAATCGACCAGGGAAAGCCCGTGCGGTGGGGAATAATGCCGACCTCGTCGCGCGTCCACGGAATGCGCAGGAACGCGATGCGCGTGCCATCGGGAGACCAGCGCGGCTCGACGTCGTAGGAGAAGCTCGCATCGATCCAGCGCAGCGTCTGGTCCGCGAACGTGTAGACGCCGACGAAGCTGTGATCGCCGCGCTCGCACACGAACGCCAGTTGCCTGCCGTCCGGCGAGAAGCGCAACGACTCGACCTCGCCCCGGGTCTTGAAGAGCTGCTCGGCCTTGGCACCCTTGCGCGGAGCCACGCTGAAGACTTTGCCTTCGTGGAGGAAGAGAACGCGCTCGCCGTCCGGGGCCGCCACCGGCGCGTGCCCGTCGCCGAGCTTGATGGCGCTGCGGCCGCGGAAGTCGACCAGGTAGACCTCCTGGACGACACCGGCGGTGAGCTGCGCGGGGTTGGGAGCGGGCTTGTCGGGATATTCGAAATCCCCGCCGCGCACGTAGAGGAGCTGCTCGTGATGCGGCACGAACGCGAGATCCTCGATCTCGAGCCCGTCGTCAGCGGCGTAGTGGGTGAGCGGGTGTGCCTCGAAGCTGCCATCCCGCGAAGCCGCTGCCGCAAGCCAGACATTGCGCGGCCCGCGGGCCTCGCTCACCCAGGCGAACGTACGCACGTCGCGCGCGGCGACAATGTCGGAGGCGAACGGGGCTCCGAGGATCTGCGGGATGGTGAATCCGGCCGGGAAGGCCGCCGGGGCGAGGGCGAGCAGGGCAAGGGCGATGAGCGGACGAGCGAGGCGCGCCTGAGTCATGGATCATCCTTTGCAGCGATATCTTGTTATTGTCGCATTTGCGCGCGGCACGGCCTCGAGCGCGTGCTGGGCGCGGGGGCCGAGCCGCGGGCCGTGAGCGGCAGGCGGCGTGGAAGCTAGGCGATGAGATCCCGGTAGGCGTGCCAGGTCGCGTAACCAAGGAGCGGCGCGGCGAACACCATGCCGATGAGCAGCGTGACGAAGCCGAGCGCCGTCACCGCCACGATGAGTGCGCTCCACACGAGCATCGCGGGCAGGTTGGCGAACGTCGCCCGCACGCTGGCGCGAATGGCATCGGTGGCGCTCGCCTGGCGGTCGATCATCAGGGGCACTGCCACCACGGATACCGAGAAGACGAAGGCCGCGAGGACCGCGCCGCAGCCGATGTAGCCGAGCACTTGCTCCGTGCCTGCCGAGTGCGCGCCTCCCCACAACGCGACCGCCAGGCTCGGTACGGAAGCATTGAAGGCAGTATCGAGCACGACTGCAGAGACGATGAACCACAGGAGCGCGACCAGCGCGAGCACCCCGGCGAAGTGCATCAGGCCCTCGGGATTACCGCTCAACGCCCGCAGGGATTCATCGAAGCCGAGCTTCTCGCGGGCCGCGCGCCGCCGCGCCAGCTCGCAGAGCCCGGCAGTCATCACCGGGCCCACCAGCAGGTAGCCGGTTACGGCCGCGGCCGTCAGATAGAAGTGGGTGCTGCCCAGCATGAGAAGCACGGCACCCAGGATCGCGATGAGCGCCCCATGGGCCACTCCCGGCTTGCCGATCTCCTTCAGGTCGTCCCAGCCGCGGCTCAGCCACTCGAGCGGCTGCCGCATGGCGACGTGGCGGATCTCGACG
>DASYYF010000094.1:0-9856 GCA_035934055.1 Steroidobacteraceae bacterium
CTTCGGCGCCGGCGCGGCGCGCAGGGCGGCCAGGCTCCTGGCCGCGCGGCGACGCTTGAGCAGCTCCGCCATCGCGGAGCCGAGCTCCGCGGGCGATTTCACGGTGCGCACCCCGGCGGCTTCGAGCGCCTCATACTTATGGGCGGCCGTGCCGTGACCTCCGGCGACGATGGCGCCCGCATGGCCCATGCGCTTGCCGGGCGGCGCAGTGACGCCGGCGATGTAGGCGACGACCGGCTTGGAGACGTAACGGCGGATGTATTGGGCCGCCGCTTCCTCGCCGCTGCCGCCGATCTCACCGACCAGAATGATGCCCTCGGTGCGCGGGTCGCGCTCGAAGAGGTCGAGCACGTCGATGAAGCTCATCCCGGCGACCGGGTCGCCGCCGATGCCGACGCAGCTCGACTGCCCGAGCCCGGCATGTGTGGTCTGAAAAACGGCCTCGTAGGTCAGCGTGCCGGAGCGCGAGACGATCCCGACCGTGCCCTTCTTGTGGATGAAGCCCGGCATGATGCCGATCTTGCATTCCTCGGGTGTGATGACCCCCGGACAGTTGGGCCCGATGAGCCGCGTAGCGGAGCCTGTCAGCATCGCCTTCACGCTCACCATGTCCTTCACGGGTACGCCTTCGGTGATGCACACCACGAGCTCGATCCCGGCGTCCACCGACTCGAGGATCGAATCGGCCGCACCTGAGGCGGGCACGTAGATCATGCTGGCGGTCGCACCGGTCTCGCGCACCGCGTCGCGCACCGTATCGAACACCGGCAGCCCGAGGTGCTTCTGGCCGCCGCGTCCCGGCGTGATCCCGCCGACGAGCTTCGTGCCGTAGGCGAGCGCCTGCTCGGAATGAAACGTCCCCTGCTTGCCGGTGAAACCCTGGCAGATGACCCGCGTATGACGGTTGACCAGAATGCTCATGCCTTGCCCTTTGCCGCGAGCGCGACCACCTTGCGGGCCGCGTCGGTGAGATCCTCGGCCGGTGTGATGGCGAGCCCGCTCTGCGCGAGCATGCTGCGCGCGGCTTCCGCGTTGGTGCCTTCGAGGCGCGCGACGACCGGCACCCTGACGCCGACCTTCCTCACGGCCTTGATCACGCCCTCGGCGATCAGGTCGCAGCGCACGATGCCGCCGAAGATGTTGACCAGCACCGCGCGCACCCGCGGGTTGGAGAGAATCAGCTCGAAGGCTGCGGTAACCCGCTCGGCTGTGGCGCCGCCGCCCACGTCGAGGAAGTTCGCGGGAGCCCCGCCATGGAGCTTGATGAGATCCATGGTCGCCATCGCGAGTCCCGCGCCGTTCACCATGCAGGCGATGTCGCCATCGAGGGAGACGTAGTTGAGGTCGTGCTCGCTGGCCCGGCGCTCCATGGGGTCTTCCTGGCTCACGTCGCGCAGCTTCGCGAGCTCCGGGTGGCGGAAGAGCGCATTGGCATCGACGTCGACCTTGGCGTCGAGCGCGAGCAGCGCTCCCTGCCGCGTCACGATCAGCGGATTGATCTCGACCAGGCTCAGGTCCTTCTCGACGTAGAGCCGGTAGAGCGCTGCGGCGAGCGCCTGGAAGGGTGCGATGAGCGCGGCTTCGAGCTTCAGCCCATAGGCGATCTCGCGCACCTGATACCCCTGCAGGCCCGCCGCCGGGTGCACGTTGACGCTCAGGATCTTCTCGGGGGTGGCGGCGGCGACCTCCTCGATCTCCATGCCCCCCGCCGCCGACGCAATCAATGCCACGCGGCCGCGCTCGCGGTTGAGGGTCATGGACAGATACAGCTCGCGCGCGATGTCGGAGCCGGCCTCGACGTACACGCGATCGACCGGAAGGCCTTCGGGGCCGGTCTGCTTGGTGACCAGGCGCCTGCCCAGCATGCCGGCCGCCGCGGCGCGTACCGCTTCCGGGTCCCGCGCGAGCTTCACGCCACCTGCCTTGCCGCGCCCGCCGGCATGCACCTGCGCTTTCACTACCCAGACGCTGCCGCCGAGCGCTGCGGCTGCCGCGACCGCCTCCTCGGGGCTCCCCGCGACCTTGCCGGCCGGCACCGGGATTCCGCAGCTGCGAAACACGTCCTTCGCCTGGTATTCGTGCAGGTTCATCGCACCGCCCGTCGAGGTAAAGAGTGCATTCTCGCGAAATTACCCGGCAGTGGCCAGCGGTGCGATGCGAGTCGCGTCCTGCCCGCCAATGAAGATGCTAGAGTTCCGTGCACCAGCAAACGGCCCGCGAACGATTCCCCGCACTCAAGATGCCGGCCAGTATCGCCGCCCCCGCCGTGACGCCCAGCGACCTCGTCTGGCGGGTCATCGGCCTCCTCAACCTCTATCGGCTCCTGGTGCCGCTGCTGCTGCTCGTCGGGCAGGCGCTCGCAGGTCCCGCCTGGAGTCTGGTGCCGGCGCACCCCGAATTGTTCATCGGAGCATGCATCTCCTACTTCACCGCGGCGTTGCTGCTCATCATCGCGCGGCGCCTCGAGTGGTCGAGTCTGCGCATCGTGGCGTTCGTCAACGCCAGCGTCGATGCGCTCGCGATCGCCTTCATCCTGTACGCAGCCGGGGGCGTCGCCAGCGGGCTCGGAATCCTGCTGGTTCTGCCGGTGTTCGCGCTCGCGGTGCTGGCCGACCGCCGCGACGCGTTTCTGATCGCCGCGGTCGCCGCGATCGCGGTGCTGACGCAGCAGGTATTCTCCGGCGTCACCGACTCGACACCGGCGACGGACTACGTGACCGCGGGGCTCCTCGGTGCAGTGCTGTTCGTGACCTCGCTCGCCACCTGGCCGGTGGCGCACCGCCTGCGCGAGAGCGACGCCCTGGTGCGCCGCCGGGAGCTCGACCTTGCCAACCTCGCGCAGCTCTCGCAGTACATCGTGCAGCACCTGCGCGAGAGCATCATCGTGATCGACGCCCAGGACCGCATCCGGCTCATCAACGAGTCGGCGGCCGAGATCCTCGGCGACAAGAACGCCTTTCCCGATGCCCTCATCGGTGAAGCCTCGCCGCGCCTCATGTTCCTCCTCGAATCATGGCGCAGGGCCGCCGCCGGTGGCGGGTCGGAAGCGGCCGCGGATCCCACCTTCGTAGCGGCCGATGGCGCCCGCGTGGTCCGTCCGCATTTTGCCGCCCTCGGCTCGTCGAATCCCGCACCGGTGCTCATCTTCCTCGAAGACACCAGTATCCTCGCCGAGAAGGTGCAGCAGTCGAAGCTCGCTGCGCTCGGGCGCCTGAGCGCAAGCATCGCCCATGAGATCCGCAATCCCGTGGGCGCCATGAGTCACGCGGGGCAGCTGCTCGCGGAGTCGCCAAGCCTCACGAGCGACGACCGGCGGCTCACCGAGATCATCCGCGCCAACGCCATGCGCGTGAGCGGCATCATCGACAACGTACAGCGCTTGTCGCGGCGCGAGCCGGCGCGGCTCGAATGGTTGACGCTGTCGGCGTGGACCGAGGAGTTCCACGCGGAGTTCTGCGACACCATGCAGTTTCCGCGAGCGCGGCTCACGGTGAGCGGTGCGGCCGACCTCGAGGTGCGGGTGGATCCCGACCAGCTGCGGCAGATCCTGTGGAACCTGTGCGAGAACGCCATCAAGCACGCCGTGCTGGACGAGCCCACCCGGGGGGTCGAGATACGATACGGCCGCATGCCCGCCAACGCCCGCCCCTATCTCGAGGTCGCCGACCGCGGCGCGGGAGTGAAACCCGAGATCGCCGAGCGCATCTTCGAGCCGTTCTTCACCTCCGGGGGCGGTTCGGGTTTAGGTCTCTTCCTGGCGCGCGAGCTCGCGCAGACCAACGGCGCAACGCTGCTCTACGAGCCGCGCGCGGGTGGCGGCAGCATCTTCCGGCTGGTGTTCGCCGACCGGCGGCGCTGGGAGGTTGCATGAACGAAGCGCTTCCGGGTGCGCGTGCCCCGGCCGCTCCGCCCGTGGTGCTCGTCGTCGACGACGAGCCGGATCTCACCGAGCTGGTGAGCCTCACCTTGAGTCGTATGGGCTTCAGGACCCGCACCGCTCCCGACCTCGCCACGGCGCGCCGCCTGCTCAAGTCCGAGAGCTTCGACCTGTGCCTCACGGACATGCGTCTGCCCGATGGCGATGGGCTCGATCTCGTCGCCTGGATCCAGGAAAACCGCGCCACGGTGCCCGTGGCCGTGATCACGGCCCACGGCAACGTCGAGTCCGCGGTGCGCGCGTTGAAGCTCGGCGCCTTCGACTTCGTATCGAAGCCCCTCGACCTCGGCGTGCTGCGCAAGCTCGTCGGCAGTGCCGTTAAGCTCCGCGCCGGAGTGGACCCGCAGACTACCGCCACCTTCCGGGGTCCGCGGCTCCTCGGCGCCTCGCCCGTCATGGAGCAGCTGCGCGAGATGATTGCGCGCGTCGCGCGCAGCCAGGCCCCCGTGCACATCTCCGGGGAGTCGGGGACCGGCAAGGAGCTGGTTGCCCGGATGATTCACGAGAGCGGCGCGCGCCGCGAGGGCCCCTTCGTCGCCGTGAACTGCGGCGCGATCCCGACCGAGCTCATGGAGAGTGAGCTCTTCGGACACAAGCGCGGAAGCTTCACCGGGGCGATCGCCGACAAGAAGGGGCTCGTGCAAAGCGCCGAGGGCGGCACGCTGTTTCTCGATGAGGTGGCGGACCTGCCGCTGCACATGCAGGTGAAGCTCCTGCGCGTGGTGCAGGAAAAGACCGTCCGCCCCGTGGGCGAGGCGCGCGAGGAGAGCGTCGACGTACGCATCCTCTCGGCCACCCACAAGAACCTCGCGGAGCTCGTCGCGCAGGGCCTGTTCCGCGAGGACCTCTTCTACCGCATCAACGTGATCGAGCTGCGCGTGCCGGCACTGCGGGAGCGGAACGCCGACATCCCGGAAATCGCCGAGGCCATCCTCGAGCGCCTCGCGCGCCGCGCCGGCACCGCCGCTCCCCGTATCGCAGAAGACGCCATCCGGGCGCTGCAGGCCTACGCCTTCCCCGGCAACGTGCGCGAGCTCGAGAACGTGCTCGAGCGGGCCCTCACCTTGAGCACGGGCGGGGAGATCACCGCCGAGCACGTGCGGCTGCGCTCCGCCGCTCGCCCCACGGTAGCCGAACCTGCGGCGGCGGGCGCCACGACGGCGCCGGCCGCCGCGGAAGCCGGCGCAGCCCTCGGCGCGCACCTCGAGAGCATCGAGCGCGATGCCATCATCAAGGCGCTGGAGAAGACCCGCTACAACAAGACCGCAGCGGCGAAGCTCCTCGGCATGAGCTTCCGGGCGCTGCGCTACCGGATCAAGAAGCTCGGCATCGAGTGAGGCAGCCGCCTTGTGCGGCGGTGACGTTCCTGGTCACTTTGTGACGCTCCGTAGATCAGCTGGCGTCAGTGTGCGACAGGTCTTATGTGAAGCCGCCGGCGCCGGGTGGATAATTAGCCGACAATATCAATTACTTAGGTCTTAGAGTGCCCTTGGCACAGTGCTTGCTTCATTCAGGCCGGGCGCCCTTTTTGCGCCACTGAGTTTGTACCCAAAAATTTTCAGGAGTCTTCACAAATGAAGTCGTTGCAAAAGGGTTTTACCCTGATCGAGCTGATGATCGTCGTGGCGATCATCGGCATTCTCGCCGCGATCGCGATCCCGGCGTACCAGGACTACACCGTCCGCTCGAAGATAACGGAAGGCCTGAACCTCGCCTCCGCTGCTAAGACCACGGTCGCCGAGGGCTTCCAGTCGAACGGCCTCAATGGCGTCACGGCTGCTGCCACCGGTTGGGCCGCGGGTCCGTTTGTGCCAACGAAGTACGTGCTCTGCGTCGGTATCGCTGACGGCACGGGTGCGGCAGCTGCCGGCAGCTGCGGCGGCACCCTCGGCGGCGCCCCCGGCATGATCACCATTGTGTATGACCCGGCTGGTATCACCCAGCTGACGGCCGGCACGAACGTCGTGACGATGACGCCCTCGGTCTCCAAGGCCGTCCTGGCCGACGGTGCCGGTGCGGCGGTCGGCAACATGGACTGGGCATGCGCGTCGGCCACCGACACCACCGCGAGGGTCGCTGAGGGCCTGCCGGTGGGCGTGATCGGCAACCTGCTCGCTAAGTACGCGCCCACGCAGTGCAAGTAATCGACTCCGGTTTCCTCGGAGTTCCTGCGAGCCCCGGCCCTGTGCCGGGGCTCTCTTTTTAGGGACTCGAAAACATCAAGTGTGACGCGCACCCCGCCAGCAACGTGGCCGGCTCCTTCAAAATCGACCGAGATTTGACAATTGCGTGCCACGGCATCTCGGGTAAACTGATCAGCCGGCTTATTTTGCTTGCCATAAGCCCATGAATGACAACGCCTCTCTCGCACTCGGCGCCACGCGCACGGGTTTCGGCGGGCTGCCGCAGCGGCTCGTTCAGGACGGCTTGGTCGAAGAGGCCGCGATGCTCGAGGCTGTCAATGCCGCCCGCGAGCGCAAGACGAGCGTCGTCACGCAGCTGGTAGCGAGCGGGGCGGCCAACGCGCGCGACATTGCCGTGGCCGCCTCCACCGAGTTCGGCGTCCCGCTCTTCGACCTCGAGGCCGTGAACGTGGACCTGGACGCCGTCCGCCTGGTCAACGACAAGCTGCTCTCCAAGCACAGGGTGCTGCCGCTCTTTCGCCGCGGCAAGCGCCTCTTCCTCGCGGTCGCCGACCCCACCAATCTGCACGCGATCGATGAGGTCAAGTTCCAGACCAGCCTCGGGATCGAAGCCATCGTTGTCGAGGACGATAAGCTCCAGCGCGCCATCGACAAGGCGATCGAGCAAGTCGACAACCAGATGCAGTCACTCACCGACGAGGCCGACGTCGACCTCGAGTCGCTGGAAGTCACCGGCGGCGAGGATGAGCTCGACGAGAAAATCGGGCGCGACGACGTCGAAGACGCGCCCATCGTGCGCTTCGTCAACAAGGTCATGCTGGATGCGATCCGTCGCGGCGCGTCCGACATTCATTTCGAGCCGTTCGAGAAGATCTACCGCGTGCGTCTGCGCATGGACGGCGTGCTGAAGGAGATCGCGCAGCCGCCGGTCCAGCTCGCGCAGAAGCTGTCCGCGCGCCTCAAGGTCATGTCGCGCCTCGACATCGCCGAGCGGCGCGTGCCGCAGGACGGCCGCATCAAGATGCGGCTCTCCAAGACCCGCGCCATCGACTTTCGCGTGAGCACCTGCCCGACGCTGTTCGGCGAGAAGATCGTGCTGCGTATCCTCGACCCCGCGCAGGCGATGCTCGGCATCGACTCCCTCGGCTACGAGCCTTTCCAGAAAGACCTCTATAACAAGTA
This sequence comes from Steroidobacteraceae bacterium, assembly GCA_035934055.1. Classification (GTDB taxonomy): domain Bacteria; phylum Pseudomonadota; class Gammaproteobacteria; order Steroidobacterales; family Steroidobacteraceae; genus 13-2-20CM-66-19. The sequence goes on from DASYYF010000094.1 coordinate 7,264, forward strand.
CCTGGCGAAGCCCCAGGGCATGATCCTGGTCACCGGGCCGACGGGCAGCGGTAAGACCGTGTCGCTTTACACGGGCCTCAACATCCTCAATCGCGAGGATACGAATATCTCGACCGCGGAGGATCCGGCAGAAATCAATCTCCCCGGCGTCAACCAGGTCAACGTCAATGGCAAGGTGGGCCTCACCTTCGCCGCCGCGATGCGCGCCTTCCTCCGCCAGGATCCGGACGTCATCATGGTGGGTGAGATCCGCGATCTCGAGACGGCCGAGATCGCCATCAAAGCGGCTCAGACGGGCCATCTGGTGCTCTCGACGCTGCACACGAACGACGCGCCGCAGACGCTCACGCGTCTCGTGGACATGGGCGTCAAGCCCTACGCGATCGCAACTTCGGTGAGCCTCATCATCGCGCAGCGTCTCGCGCGGCGCCTGTGCAATAACTGCAAACAGCCGGTCGAGATTCCGCGCGAGGCGCTCCTCAAGGAAGGCTTCTCGGAGATGGACGTGGTCTCGGGCCTCAAGATATTCGGCCCCAAGGGCTGCGCCAACTGCACCGACGGCTACAAGGGGCGCGCGGGCATCTACCAGGTGCTGCCCGTGACGGAAGCCATCGCGCGCATCATCCTGGCCGGCGGCAGCGCGGTCGAGATCGGCGCCCAGGCGGCCAAGGAAGGGGTCTGGGATCTGCGCCGCGCCGGGCTCGAGAAGGTCAAGAACGGCATCACCAGTCTCGAGGAAGTGAACAGCGTCACCACCGAGTGAGGCGCAGGGTAACAACTCATGGCACAGGCAGCAGCAACCGCCACCGTCAGGTCGATCAAGCGCGACGTTCCCTTCGCCTGGGAAGGTCGCGACAAGCGCGGAGCGCGCATCAAAGGCAAGAGCCTCGCCCCTGACGAGGGCGCGCTGCGCGCCGAGTTGCGCCGCCAGGGAATTGCCCCCTCACGCATCAAGCGCCAACGCGACAGCGTGCGCGGCGGCAAGGTCAACCCCGGCGATATCGCCATCTTCATGCGCCAGCTCGCCACCATGCTGGCCGCGGGTATTCCGCTGGTTCAGGCCTTCGAGATTGTCGGCAGCGGCAACGAAAAGGCCTCGATGCAGAAGCTCATCCTCGACGTTAAGTCGGACGTCGAGGGCGGCACCTCACTCCACGACGCGCTCGGCAAGCACCCCCTGCAGTTCGACGATCTGACGGTAAACCTGGTGGAGGCCGGCGAGCAGGCCGGCGCGCTCGAGGCGCTGCTCGACAAGATCGCCACCTACAAGGAGAAGACCGAGGCGCTTAAGAAGAAAGTAAAGAAAGCTCTCTTCTACCCCGCGGCGGTGCTGGCGGTGGCGGTGATCGTAACCGTAGTGCTGCTCATCTTCGTGATTCCGCAGTTCGAGGCTCTCTACAAGGGATTCGGCGCGGACCTGCCGGCGTTCACGCAAATGGTCATCAATCTGTCCAGGCTCGTGCAGCACGATGGCATTTACATGCTGATCGTCGTTGCAGCGGGCGTCTCCTCGTTCTTCTACTTCAAGAAGCGCTCCAAGGCCATGCGCCACCTTCTCGACCGCCTGACCCTGAAAATCCCGATCGTCGGCCCGATCCTCAACAAGTCGGCGATCGCCCGCTATGCGCGCACTCTCTCGACGATGTTCGCCGCCGGCGTGCCGCTGGTCGAGGCGCTGGATTCGGTCGCCGGCGCCACCGGCAACATCGTCTACGAGACTGCCGTGCTCAAGATGCGCGACGAAGTCGCGACCGGGCAGCGCCTGCAGCGCGCGATGGAGTCCACGGGCCTCTTCCCCAACATGGTGAACCAGATGATCGCGGTGGGCGAGGAGTCGGGCTCGCTGGACGAGATGTCGGGCAAGGTCGCGACTTTCTACGAGGCGGAGGTAGACAACGCGGTGGACGCGATGTCGAGCCTCATGGAGCCCATGATCATGGTGATCCTCGGCGTGCTCGTCGGCAGCCTGGTCATCGCGATGTATCTGCCGATCTTCAAGCTCGGATCGGTGGTCTGAGCGCCGCGCGCACCCCCCGCTCAGTCGCACGGAAGCGCCGCGCTGAAAGCGCGGCGTTTTCTTTGAGCCTGCAACAGGTTAGCACCCGGCATGTCGGTCATCGAGCTGCTCGCGGCCTCCCCTGCCATGTTCGTCGGCGCCTGCCTCGCGCTGGGACTCGCGGTCGGCAGCTTTCTCAACGTGGTCATCTACCGCTTACCCGTCATGCTCGACCGGCAGTGGCGGGAGCAGTGTGCCGCATACGGCGTCGCCCCGGCCGCCGCCGCGCCGCTAGCGCCCTTCAACCTGATCGTGCCGCGTTCCACGTGTCCGGGCTGTAAAGCACGGATCACGGCGCTCGAGAACATCCCGCTCGTGTCTTGGCTGGTGCTGCGTGGTCGCTGTGCGCACTGCGGCACGCGAATCTCCGTGCGCTACCCGCTAGTGGAGATGCTGACCGGGATTCTCTCGGCGTGGGTGGCCGCACGTTTCGGCTTCGGCTGGCCCGCTCTTGCAGCGCTGACGCTCACCTGGTTCCTGATCGCCCTCACCTTTATCGATGTCGACCACCAGCTGCTGCCCGATGACCTGACGCTG
>DASYYF010000012.1:0-94122 GCA_035934055.1 Steroidobacteraceae bacterium
AGCGCGCGGCAAGGCCGGCCGTGCACGGCCGAGGCCGGCGGGGCGCAGCGCGCGCAAGCCCCGCGCTGGCGCGAAGGGCGCCCCGGCCAAGAGCGCAGCGCGCAAGCGCCCGCAGCTTAAGGCCGCGGCAGCGCGCGCGCGCGGCGTCAAGTAGCCTCAGGTTGAGCCCGGCGCGCGTGCTTGCGCGCCCAGAAACTCGTCGATCGCCTTGACGCACTCCGGCTCATCGAGCAGCGGCGCGTGCCCGCGATTGGCTGCCGTGAGAGTGGCGAGATCCGGCTTCTCGCGCTGCATGCGCGCGAGCGTCGCGGCGCTCAGGATGTCCGAGTGCTCGCCGCGGATCGCGAGGATCGGTACCCTGGCGATCGCGCCCCACAGCGGCCACAGGTCCGGCGCCGCCTTGGAAGTGTCCTTGACCGCCTCGGCGATGAGCGGATCGCTGTCGGGCTGCGGCACGCCCTGGGCATCCTCCCGGTAGCTGGTGCGCGCGATCTTCTCCCAGCGCGCATCGTCGAGCCCGGGCCAGGCTGAGCCGTGCACCGCGCGCACCTGAGCGACGGCGCCGGCCCAGTCGTGCACCGCAGCCGCCTTGCCGACGTAGCCGCGAATGCGCGCGAGACCGGCCGGATCCACCTCGGGACCCACGTCGTTCAGCACGATGCCGGCCAGGAGCGCCGGCTGCATGGCCGCCAGCACCATCGCCATGAGGCCGCCCATCGAGGTGCCGACGATCGCGACGCGCGCGGCGCCGAGCCCGGCCAGCAGGCGCTGCAGGTCGGCGAGATACACCGGGATCTGGTAGTTGCTGAAGTTGGGATCGCGCGCCGACAGCCCGCGCCCGCGCACATCCGGCACGATCACCCGGTAGCGCGCGGCGAGATGCGCCGCGAGATCCTCGAAGTCGCGGCTGTTGCGCGTCAGGCCGTGCAGGCACAGCACCACCGGCGCCGCCGCCCCGGGGCCGGCATAGACGCGCGCGAAGAGCCTGAGACCCTCCTGACTGTCGTACCAGTACTCCGACGCCGCCATTTGCCAACTCCCCGAAAGCAATATCCGGCGAAATCACTCCCTGCTGTGCAGGGCTCGATGCCGGCAGGCTACACGTTCCGGACGCCCGACAGGATCATGTCCTTCCTGCGGTCGACGAGGCGCCGCCGTTTGACGCCGTTTGCCGCCGGCGGCGAATCACGGGAAACTGGCGCGGTCACGAGCCATGTTGCAACGCCCCAAGATGAAGGTGCTCGATCGCGAGCGGCTCGAGCTGCCCGAGGGAGTGCGGCGCGCGGCGGGCCCGGCCGGAAGAGCCACTTCGCGCGGGTCGCCTGCGTGAACAGCTCGCCCACGGCGGCCGCTGCGTCCCGGACGCCCGTGCGCGCGGCGCGCAAACCGCGCCGCCGCCGATGAAATACCGCCACAGTTTCCACGCGGGCAACTTCGCCGACGTCCACAAGCACGTGACGCTGCTCGCGCTGCTCGCGGCGCTGAAGAGGAAGGAGAAGGGATTCCTCTACTTCGACACGCACGCCGGCCGCGGCGGCTATGACACCTCGGGCGGCGGCGCCGAGGCCGCCGCCGGCATCGGACGCTTCCTCGGGAGCGCGCCCGGCGCCCTCGAGCTGCGGCACTACGCGGCGCTCCTCGGCCGGCTGCGCGCGGCGCGTGCCTCCGGAAGCTTCTACCCGGGCTCGCCGCTCATCGCGCTCGCCGAGCTGCGGCCGCAGGACCGCGCCGTGCTCGTCGAGTGGCAGGGGGCGGAAGCGCAGGCGCTGCGAGCGGCCGTCGGGGAATCCAGCGAGGGAGCCGCGCCGCAGCCGGAGCGGCCGCGCGCGCGCATCGAGCAGGGCGATGGACTGAAGCTCCTGCGCGCGGCACTGCCGCCGCCCGAGCGGCGCGCGCTGATCTTCATCGATCCTCCATTCGAGGAGACGCGCGCGGAGTTTGCGCGGGTCACGGCCGCGGTCGCGGATGGAGTGCGGCGCTTTGCGACCGGCGTGTTCGCGCTCTGGTACCCGATCAAGGAGCAGCGCGTCACGCAAGCCTGGCACGCGGACTTCGCGCGCGCGGTCGCGCTGCCGACACTGCTGTCGGAGCTCTGGCTGTATCCGCGCGACTCGCGCGTCGCGCTCAACGGCTCGGGACTGCTCGTCGTGAATCCGCCGTGGCAGATCGCGGAACGCATGCGCGCGTGGCTGCCGGAGCTCGCCGCGGCGCTGCGCGCCGGACCTTCGGCGGGCACGGACGTGCGGATGCTGTCACAATAGCTCGGATGAACGCCGCACCCGACCAGTACGGGGTCGTCGGGCACCCGATCGGCCACAGCCTGTCGCCGTTCATACACGGCATGTTCGCGCGCGAGACCGGGCAGGTGATGAGCTATCGCCTGTACGACGTGACCTCGAACGACTTCGCGGGCTTCGTCGCCGGGTTCTTCGATCGCGGCGGCCGCGGACTCAACATCACGGTGCCGCACAAGATCGCGGCGGTGGAAGCGGCCAACGAGCTCACCACGCGCGCGACGCATGCCGCGGCCGTCAATACCCTGGCGTTGCGCGACGACGGCACGATCCTCGGCGACAACACCGACGGCGTCGGCCTGGTGCGCGATCTGTGCGACAACCTGGGGCTCGTCATCACCAACCGCCGCATCCTCATCATCGGCGCGGGCGGCGCCACGCGCGGCCTGCTCGCCCCGCTGCTCGGCCTCTCGCCCACTCTCGTGGTCATCGCCAACCGCACGCCCGAGCGCGCCGCCTCGCTCGCCGCCGCCTTCGCCGACCTCGGCGCCACGCACGGCGCCGGCTTCGGGGACGTCGGCTCCGAGCCCTTCGACCTCATCGTCAACGCGACCTCCGCCAGCCTCTCGGGCGAGATGCCGCCGGTGCCGGCCACCGTCGTCGGCCGCGCGACGGTGTGCTACGACCTCGCCTACGGCCGCGCCGCGACCGCCTTCGTCGACTGGGCGCGCGCCCACGGCTGCGCGCAGGCGCTGCAGGGCTGGGGCATGCTGGTGGAGCAGGCCGCGGAAGCGTTCCGCCTGTGGCGCGGCATACGCCCGGCGACCGCCACGGTGCTGGGGGCGCTCAAGGAGCGGTCGGCCAGCCTTTAACGCATCGTGACGAATTCCTCCGCGCTGGTCGGATGGATGGCCACCGTGTCGTCGAAGTCCTTCTTGGTGGCGCCCATGCGCACCGCCACCGCGAATCCCTGCAGCATCTCGTCGGCCCCCGCTCCCACGACATGCAGCCCCACGATGCGCTGCTCGGCGCCGACCGTCACGAGCTTCATCTCGGTGCGCGGCCTGGCCTCCGTCACCGCCTGATAGAGCGGCACGAAGCTCGAGCGGAACACCGCGACCGCCGCGTGGCCGTAACGCGCCCGGGCCGCGGGCTCGGTGAGCCCGACCGTGCCGATCGGCGGACGCCCGAAGATCACCGTCGGGATGTTCTCGTAGTCGAGATGCCGCCCGGCCTGGCCCCCGAAGAGGCGATCGGCGAGGCGCCTGCCGGCGGCGATGGCCACCGGGGTGAGCTGGGCGCGGCCCGCGACGTCGCCGACCGCATAGATGCCCGCGGCGCTCGTCGCCTGGTACATGTCGGTGGCGATGAAGCCGCCGGCGCCGAGCCGCACCCCGGCGCGCTCCAGGGCGAGATCCGCGACCGCGGCCTGCCTCCCCACGGCCCAGAGCAGGCAGTCGCAGGGACCGACGCTGCGGCCGTCGGCGAGCGCGAAGGTGAGCGCGCCGTCGGCGCCGCGCGTCACCGATCCCGCGGACGCCCCGGCGACCAGCGCGACGCCCGCCTCGCGCAGCATCGCGACGCTGGCCTCGCCGATCATCGGATCGAAGGTGCGCAGCGCCGTCGTCCCGCGCAGCACCAGCGTCGTGTGCGCGCCGAGGCCGGCGAAGATGCCGGCGAGCTCCACCGCGATGTAGCCGCCGCCCGCCACGACGACGCGCGGTGGCAGAGCGGCGAGCTCGAAGAAGCCGTCGGAGGTGATGCCGAGCTCCGCCCCCGGGATGCGCGGCACCTCGGGATGGCCGCCGGTCGCGATGACGATGTGCGGCGCGCTCACGGTGCGCCCGGCGGCGCTCACGGTGCGCGCATCGAGGAAGCTCGCGCGGCCGCGCAGCAGCTCGACGCTGCGGCGCGCGAGGTTCGCGGCATAGATGTCGTTGAGGCGCGCGACGTAGGCGTCGCGTTTCGCCTTGAGCGAGCGCCAGTCGTGACCCCGCTCATCGACGTGGAAGCCGTACTCGCGCGCATCGTGCAGCGCGCCGCCGAGCTCCGCGGCATTCCACATGATCTTCTTCGGCACGCAGCCGACGTTCACGCACGTGCCGCCGAGGCGGCCCGACTCGATGAGCACGGCGCGCGCCCCGTATTCGGCGGCCCGCTGGGCCGCCGCCAGCCCCCCGCTGCCGCCGCCGATCACCACCAGATCGAATTTCTCGGCCATACGCACCTCGGACTGCCATGTTATATGAGGAGCCCTCGGGCGCGGTGCCGCCGGTGCCGTCGGCTACAATGGTGCAGGCATGGACAATCCCTTACTCGGCCAGGATGCGCTGCCGCGCTTCGTGCAGATCCGTCCCGAGCACGTCGAGCCGGCGGTGCGCGCGCTCCTCGAGCGCAGCCGGGCACGCATCGGCGAGCTCGCGGCGCTCGCCAGGCCGACGTTCGCGACTCTGATCGAGCCGCTCGAGGAGCTGCAGCACGGCATCACCCGCACCTGGTCGCCGGTGAGCCATCTGAACGCGGTGCTCAATTCCGACGCGCTGCGCGCCGGCTACAACGCCTGCCTGCCGCTGCTCTCCGCCTACCAGACGGATCTCGCGCAGAGCGAGCCCCTGTTCCGCGCCTACCGCACCATCGCCGAGCGCGACGCGGCCACGCTCGCGCCGGTGCAGCGCCGCCTCATCGAGCACGCGGTGCGGGACTTTCGCCTCGCGGGCGTCGCCCTGCCGGCCGAGCAGAAGCAGCGCTTCAAGACCGTGATGCAGGAGCTCACGCAGCTGCAGGCGAAATTCGAGGAGAACGTGCTGGATGCCGCCAACGCGTGGAGCTGGCACGCCACCGACCCCGGGGAGCTCCGCGGCCTCAACGAGATGCTCGTCGAGCTGGCCGCGCGGCGTGCCCGCGAGCGCGGCGTGAACGGCTGGATCCTCACCCTCGACCAGCCGACCTATGTCGCGGTACTGACGGATGCCGGGTCCGAGAGTCTGCGCCGCGCCTTCTACGAGGCGTGGACCACGCGCGCCTCGGACCGCGGCCCGTGCGCCGGGCGCTGGGACAATTCCTCCGTGATGGAGGCGATCCTGCGCCGGCGGCACGAGGCGGCGCGCCTCCTCGACTTCCCGAACTACGCCGAGTACGCGCTCGCGACCCGCATGGCGGGCAGCGTCGCCGAGGTGCTCGCCTTCCTGCACGAGCTCGCGCGCGCGGCGCGTCCGGCCGCGCTCGCCGAGTTCGCCGAGCTCGAGGACTTCGCGGGACGCCCGCTGGCGGCCTGGGACGTGGGCTTCCACTCCGAGCGGCTGCAGCGCGCGCGCTTTGCCGTGTCGCAGGAGGAGCTGCGGCCGTACTTTCCGCTGCCGCGGGTGCTCGGCGGGCTGTTCGCGGTCGCGCAGCGGCTGTTCGGCGTGCGCATCCGCGAGCGCGGCGGCGTCCCGGCCTGGCATGAGGACGTACGCTTCTTCGAGATCGAGAGCGCCCGCGGTGAGCGCATCGGCAGTTTCTACCTCGACGCCTACGCGCGGCCCCACAAGCGCAGCGGCGCCTGGATGGACGAGTGCGTCGGCCGCAAGCGCCTCGCCTCGGGGGCGGCGCTCCCGGTCGCCTATCTGGTGTGCAACTTCCTGCCGCCGGGCGCGGGGAGACCCGCGCTCCTCACCCACGACGACGTCGTGACGCTGTTTCACGAGTTCGGGCACGGGCTGCACCACCTCCTCACCCGGGTCGACTACCCGAGCCTCGCCGGCATCAACGGCGTCGCCTGGGACGCGGTGGAGCTGCCGAGCCAGTTCCTCGAGAACTACGCGTGGCACCCGCAGGTGCTGCAGCAGATCTCGGGCCACTTCGAGAGCGGCGCGGCGCTGCCGCGCGAGATGCAGTCACGCCTCATCGCCACGCGCAGCTTCCAGGCGGGGCTCGCGATGATGCGGCAGCTCGAGTTCGCGCTGTTCGATTTCCGCATGCACACGGAGTACTCGCCCGAGCGCGGCGCGCGGGTGCTCGAGATCCTCGCCGAGGTGCGCCGCGAGGTCGCGGTCGTGCCGGTGCCGGAGTGGAACCGCTTCCCGCACAGCTTCGGCCACATCTTCGCGGGCGGCTATGCCGCCGGCTACTACGGCTACAAGTGGGCCGAGGTGCTGGCGGCGGATGCGTTCGCGGCCTTCGAGGAGAGCGGCGCGTTCGATCGCGGGACGGCGCAGCGTTTCCTCGATGCGATCCTGAGCCAGGGCGGCAGCCGCGACGCGCTCGACGCGTTCATCGAGTTTCGCGGCCGCCGGCCCGACGTGCGCCCGCTCCTGCGGCAGCACGGCATCCTGGCCGCGGGCGAGCTGGCCGCTTGAGGCGCGCGCTCGCAGCGGGGCTCCTCTGGTGCGCGCTCGCGGCGCACGCCCAGGCGCCGCCCGAGGCCGCTCCTGCGCCGTCGTCGCAGGCCGCGCCCGCTGCCCCGCCACAGGAGGAGCCGGCGGCCGCGCCGGCTTCAGCCCCGCAGCCCTCCCCGGCGGTGATGACGCAGGAGCAGGCGGAGCAGCCTGCCCCGCGCCCGCCGGCACCGGTGCGCACGCCGGTGGCACGCCCGCAAGCCTCCTCGCCCCGGCCTGAGCCCGCGGCCGCGCCACCCCACCCGCCCGCCGAGCGGGACCAGCTGATCGCCCAGCTGCGCGGGGAGGTGAACCGATTGCAGTCCGAGCTCGATGCGGAGCACGCGGCGGCCGTGCAGCCGGCCGAGGAAGGCGCCGCGCAGCAGCACAATGCCTGGGGATGGCTGATGGCCGTCGCGCTCGCCGGGCTCGCCGCCGGGTTCGTCCTCGGGTGGCGGCTGCTCGACCGGCGCATCCGGCGCAAGTACGGCGGGCTGCGCATCTACTGACACGGACCGGCCCGAGCGATGCGCATCGCGACCTGGAACGTGAACTCGCTGCGCGTGCGGCTGCCGCAGGTGCTCGAATGGCTCGCGCGCACTCCCGTCGACGTGCTCGCCCTGCAGGAGACGAAGCTGACGGACGGGGAGTTCCCGCATGCGCAGCTCTCAGCCCTCGGCTACCAGGTGCTTAGCTGCGGGCAGAAGACCTACAACGGGGTGGCGCTGCTCTCGCGCTGGCCGTGCACCGCCGTGGTGACCGACATCCCGCAGCTCGCGGATCCCGCGCGCCGCGTGCTCGCCGCCAGCACCGGCGGGCTGCGCGTCGTCAACCTGTACGTGCCGAACGGCCAGACCGTGGGTTCCGACAAGTACCAGTACAAGCTGCGCTGGCTCGAGGCGCTCGCCGTCTGGCTGCGCGCGGAGCTCGCCGCGCACCGCCAGCTCGTGGTCCTCGGGGATTTCAACATCGCACCCGAGGACCGCGACGTGCACGATCCGGCCGCCTGGGCCGGCTCGGTGCACGTGAGCGAGCCGGAGCGGCGCTCGCTGCGCGCGCTCCTCGACCTCGGGCTCGTCGATGTGTTCCGCCGCTTCGAGCAGCCGCCCGGCACCTACAGCTGGTGGGACTACCGCATGCTCGCCTTCCGCCGCAATCACGGCCTGCGCATCGATCTGCTGCTCGCGGACCAGGCGTTCGCCGCGGCGTGCACGGCCTGCGTGGTCGATCGCGAGCCGCGCCGCGCCGAGCGCCCTTCCGATCACGCGCCGGTGATCGCCGACTTCACCGCGCAGCCTTCCGGCCCGTCGCCGGGCGGCGACGGGGGTTCCGGCGGAACCCCTTGAAACGGAAGGGTTATTACCCATGCCGCGGGTCGGCCGGGGGGCAAAACTGTGCGGCGCGTCATGCCAGCCGCGGCGGCAACTAACTAGACTGCGCTCAAGTTCAGCCGCAGCGTGGCCTCTTTCGGGGAGGGCCAACATCAACTCGTCCTTCACGCCACCTCGGTCCACCATGCTCAACACGCGGCGCAGCGACTTCGACGTCACCAACACGGTGCAGGTGAGCTCGCCGCGCGCGGTGCTGGATGCGGTCAGGGCTCTTTACCGGCCCACCTGGCCCGGGCTGTCGCTCGAGCCGGTGGAGCGCGCCTTCGAGCACTTCGAGCGGCTGTTCGCGGGCGAAGTGCCCGGATTCCACGGCGTCGACACCGTCTACCACGATCGCCAGCACACGCTCGACATCACGCTGGCGCTCGCGCGGCTGATCGTCGGCTACGAGCGGCAGCAGCCCGAGGAAGCGCGCCTCGGCGGCGCCCGCGCCATCGTCGGGCTGGTGACCGGACTCTTTCACGACGTCGGATACCTCAGGCGCACCGATGAGCGCGAATCGCGCAACGGCGCCGAGTTCACGCGCGTGCACGTGTCGCGCGGCGCGCGTTTTCTCGGGGAATATCTGCCGGTGCTCGGCTTCGGAGCCTGGGTGCCGATGGCAACCGGGATCATTCACTTCACCGGCTACGAGGTGTCGTTCGCCGAGATCGAGTCGCGGCTCGCCGACCGGCGCGACGTGCTGGTCGGCCACCTGGTCGGCACCGCGGACATGATCGCGCAGATCGCCGACCGCTGTTATCTCGAGAAGTGCCGCGATCGCCTGTACGCCGAATTCGTCTTGGGCGGCGTGGCGCTGCCCTTCTCCGGAGGCTATCGCCAGGTGAAGTACGCCTCGGGACTCGACCTCCTGCGGCAGACGCCGGAGTTCATCGAGGACACGCGCCGCAACCGCCTCGACCGCGACTTCGGTGCCGCCTACCGCTACCTCGAGATCCTCTTCAACGGCCGCAATCCCTACATCGAGGCGATCGACCGCAATGTCGAATTCCTGCGACAGGTGCTGCGCAGCGAGAACTGGCAGCTGCTGCGGCGGCGCCCGCCGATCTTCGCCGCCGTCGAGGATCCGATGGGGACCATGCGCGGCCTGATGCTCGGATATATAAAGAGAGTCTGGGCCAACTACTGAGTTTCCCCTTTTGGTGGCGTCGCCACCGTGGCGGCGGGTAATATGAATCCCCTTTAATGCGGGGGCCCGGGCAGGCACCAAGAGAGTGACCGCCGCCACCTTCAAATTCCGCTACGCGGGTGCCGCGTTTCTCACCGCCCTGCTCGCCGCTGCTGCGGTCGCCGGGCTCTTGAGCCTGCGCTACCACGCCGATTCCTCCGCCCTCGGCACTCTCGCGGAAGCCGCGGCGCGCGAGCGCGTCGGCGCCGAGCTCGAGGCGCGCGCGCAGAGCGTCGCCGCCCACGCCGCCGATTCGGTCGCCGGCGCGGTGCGCGCCCAGGACACCGCCGGAATCGCCCGCCGCCTGCAGCCGTTCCTCGACGATCCCACGGTCACCGCGATTGCCGTCGACAACCGCCTGGGCGGAACGCTGTATTCGTGGCAGCGCGGCACACCGTCCGCCCGCGGCGCGCAGAGCGCGCACGTCACGGCGCCGGTGCGCCTCATGATGGAGAGCTTTCCCGGCGCGACGACTCCCGAGACGCTCGCGCAGCTCACTCTGACGCTCGAGCAGACCGCGCCGGTGGCCGGCGTGCCGCTCGCGGGCGAGCTCGCGGCGCTCAGCGCCGCGCACTCGAGCCTTACCTGGTGGCTCGCGCTGCTGATCGCGCTCGGCGGCGGGATCGCGGCCGCGGCGCTCGCCTGGCGCGCGCTCACCGAGCTCGAGGGCCCGGTCGAGTCGCTCATCAGGAGTGCCGACCGCATCGGCGTCGGCGATTACACCCGCCCGGTCGAGGTGCGCGGCGAGGACTCGCTCGCCGGGCTCGAGCAGGCCCTCGAGCGCATGCGCGGGCGGCTGCGCCAGTCGACGATCAGCAAGAACTACCTGCACAGCATGCTGAACAGCATGACCGATGCGGTGTTCGTCACCTCGCCGGACGGCGTCATCAAGCTCGCGAACTCCGCGGCCTGCAAGCTCCTCGGCTTCAGCGAGGAGGAGCTGCTCGGGCGCGGTATCCCCGCGATCCTCGAGGAGCGCGAGCGGGCCGGCTTCGACCTGCTGCAGGCGGCGCACGAGACGCGCGAGACCGTGGTGCGCACCCGCAGCGGCCAGACCATTCCGGTGTCCTTCACCGGCTCGGTGATCGCCAGCGATGACCCGACGTTCCAGGGCAACATCTTCGTGGCGCGCAACATCACCGACCGCAAGCGCGCCGAGCGCCGCATCCGCTACCTGGCCCGCTACGACGCGCTCACCAAGATCCCGAACCGCATGCAGTTCTACCACGTGCTGCAGCAGACCATCGCCCGGGCGCTGCGCGCGGGGCAGATCGTCGCGGTGCTGTACCTCGACATGGACCGCTTCAAGGAGGTCAACGACACCTTCGGCCACGGCGCCGGCGACCGCGTGCTCGAGGTGCTGGCCGAGCGCCTGGTGCGCGCAGTGCCGAAGGAGACCGTGGTCGGGCGGCTCGCCGGGGATGAGTTCGCGCTCACCGTCGACGCCCTGCCGGCGGATGCCGACAACCGCGGGCCGATCGCGCAGCTCTCGCGCGCCATCCTCACCGAGGTGAGCCGGCCGTTCCAGCTGAACCAGCAGGAAGTGTTCCTGACCGCGAGCCTCGGCATCGCCTTCTGCCCGCGCGATGCCGAGAACGTCATCGACCTGATCCGCAACGCCGATGCCGCCATGTACTACTCCAAGCAGAACGGCGGCAACACCTTCGCGTTCTACTCGCCGGAGATGAATGCGGCCGCGGTCGAGCGGCTGATGCTCAAGAGCAAGCTGCGCCGCGCGCTCGAGCGCGACGAGCTCGAGATCCGCTACCAGCCCAAGGTGGACCTGCGCAACGGGCGCATCATCGGCGCCGAGGCGTTGCTGCGCTGGCGGCTGCCGGGACACGGTGACATTCCGCCGTCGCAGTTCATTCCCCTCGCCGAGGAAACCAACCTGATCCTCGACATCGGCGAGTGGGTGCTGAACCGCGTATGCATGGACTACCGCCACATGCAGAGCGAGGGCGGCGATCCCGGGCGCATCTCGCTCAACCTGTCGCTCAAGCAGCTGCGCCAGGCGAGCTTCATCCTGCGCTGCCGCTCGGTGTTCCGCCGCCACGGCGTGTCGCCGACCGCCTTCGAGCTCGAGATCACCGAGACCACGCTGATGGCGGACGCGCCGCGCACCGTGCGGCTGCTCGATGAGCTCTTTGCGATGGGGCTGCACCTGTCGATCGACGACTTCGGCACCGGCTACTCCTCGCTGTCGGCGCTGCAGCAGTTTCCGATCGGCACGCTCAAGATCGACCAGTCCTTCGTGCGCGATGCGGCCGAGGATACGGGAGATGCCACCATCGTGCGCACCATCATCGAGATGGGCCGCTCGCTCGGGATGGAGGTGATCGCGGAGGGAGTCGAGTCGCGCGCGCAGCTCGAGTTCCTGCGGCGCAGCGCCTGCCTCTATGCCCAGGGGCGGCTGTTCGGCGAGCCGTGCACGGCCGCCGAGCTGCTCGCGCTCCTCACCCGCCAGGCCGCCGGCACGCTGCCGTTCGCGCACCTGCTGCGCCGCGGCGAGGAAGCGGCCGCACCGCACTCGGCCTGACGCGGCCTTGCTTCAGTGCGTCGCCGCCGTGCTGCGCCCCGCGTAGGCGCGCGTGGCGGCAGTCGCCTGCTGCGAGAGCGAGCGCAGCGCCGCGCTGCTGGCAGTCTCGAAGGCCGTGATCACCTCGCTCATGCGGTCACCGGCCGCCGCGGCGCTGCCCTCGGCCGTGAAACTCGCCACGAGCTCGCGCCCCTCGCGCGCCCCGAGCGTGCAGTCGAGCAGCACCTCGACCTGCGGCGCTGCGCGCGCGCGGCTGTAGTCGGCCTCGAAACGCCGCACGGAGATCGACAGCAGGTACTCGGAGGTGAAGGGACTGCCCGAGTCCTGCACCGACTGCCACTCTCCCGAGGCACGCAGCGTCTCGACCGCCAGCGCCTCGACCATGTCGGGGAGCGGCGCCGGCCAGCGGCTGCCGAGGTAGAAGTTCATGCGGTGATCGGCCTGCACCAGAATGATGTGCGGGCCGTCGAGCCCCGGGGCCGCGAGGGGGTGCGCGACCTGCAGGGGCGCGAGCGCCGCGGCGGGCGCGGCCGCGGCGGCAGCCGCCGCGCCGTCCGTCTCGACCTGCGCCGGCGGGGCACGCAGCACGTAGGTCTGCTCGGGCTTGGCGGTGCTGTGAAAGACGTTGGTGCAGCCCGCCGCCGCGGCCAGCGCCGGGGCCAGGGCCAGGGCCGCTCTGAGCAGCCTCATCGCGGGATCTCCACGCCGCGCTCCGGCGGCTGATAGAGCAGCTGCGCCGGGTTCTCGCGCAGGCTGTTGGAGAGCTCGCGGATGTCGTGCGCGGCCGCGCGGCCCTCGCGCACGAAGCGCTCGATCTCCGGCAGGCCCTCGCGGGTGAAGGAGCGGATGTCCTGGCGGTTCTCGGCGATCGCCTTGTCGAGCTGGCTGGTGGCGTCGGCGAGGCCGTCGGCGATGGTGCGCATGCGCTGCGCGGCGGCGCGCACGTCCGGATCCATGGTCTCGAGCATTCCGTGGGCGACGCGGGCCGTGGCCGCGAGCTCGGCGCTCGCGCCGCGCAGCTCCGCGATCAGCGAGTTGAGATCCTTGAGCGTGCGCGGCAGGCTCGCCGATGCCTTGTCGATGTTGCCGACGGCGCTGGTCACCGCGGCGACGTTCTCATCGCTCAGCAGGCGGTTGGCACGCCCGGCCAGAGTGCCGGCGGCGGCCACCAGCTCGGGGAGCCCCGCGAGGAACACGTCGAAGCGCGACGGCGCCGAGCGGATCACGGGATACCCGAGGCTCGCCACCGGGGCCGCGAGGCGCTTGCCGGTGCGGTCCTCGCTCAGGTCGATGTAAAGCAGGCCCGTCACTCCCTGCAGCTGCAGCTCCGCCACCGTGTGCTCGGAGATCGGCGTGCTGGCGTCGACGTCGACGATGACCTCGGCGCGGCTCGAGTCGCGCGGGTCGATGCGCAGGTCGTTCACGCGCCCGACCGGCACGCCGAGATAGCGCACCGCAGCGCCCTTCTCCAGGCCGCTGACACTGCCGGTGAAATAGATCTCGTAGCGGTTGTAGTTGCGGTGCTCGCGGGTGTCGGAATACCAGTAGACGAACAGCGCTCCGGCCAGCGCCACCAGCAGCACGAAGGCGCCGACCGCGGCGTAGTTGGCCTCACGCTCCATGCGTGGCTCCGAGCCGGGCGCGGGCCCGCTCACCGTGGAAGTAGGCCTGGATCCAGGGGTGCGGGTAGTCGACGATGCGTTCGAGCGTATCGGACTCCATGCGCTGGTCCACGATCACCCCGACACGATTGCAGGTACGGAAGATGCTGTCCAGATCGTGCGTGATCATGACGATGGTGAGCTTCAGGTGCTGCTGCAGGTACACCACCAGGTCGTCGAACGCCGCGGCGCTCACCGGGTCCAGGCCCGAGGTCGGCTCATCGAGAAAGAGCAGCTGCGGATCGAGCGCCAGGGCCCGCGCCAGCGCCGCGCGCTTCACCATGCCGCCGGAGAGCTGCGCCGGGTATTTCCCGGCCGCGTCCGCCGGCAGCCCCACCAGGCGGATCTTGAGGAGCGCCAGGCCGTCGAGCGCCGCCGGCGGGAGCTCGAGATGCTCGATCATGGGCAGCTGCACGTTCTCGAGCACCGTCAGCCCCGAGTACAGGGCCCCCTGCTGGAAGGCCACACCGTAGCCGGCCTTGATGGGCCGCAGCTGCTCCTCGGAGAGGTGCGTGATATCGCGGCCGCGGATGCGCACCGTGCCGGCAGCCGGGCGCTGCAGTCCGAGGATCGTCCGCAGCAGCACCGACTTGCCCGAGCCCGAGCCGCCGACGATGCCGAAGACCTCGTCCTCGTCGATCTGCATGTCGAGCCCGTCGTGCACCACCTGCGTGCCGAAGCGGTTCACCAGGCCGCGGACTTCCACTACCGGCTCCATCAGACGTTCATCTTCATGAACAGCACCGCGAACAGGGCGTCGGCCAGGATCACCAGGAAGATCGCCTGCACGACCGCCACCGTCACCATGTGCCCGAGCACGCGCGCCGAGCCGCGCACCTGCATGCCGCGATAGCAGCCGGCGAAGGCGATGATCAGGGCAAACACCGGCGCCTTGATGATGCCGACCCAGAAGGTGGTGGAGGAGATCGACTCGTTGACCCGGTTGACGTACTGGGTGAGCGGTATCTCCAGCAGGTAGCGGCACAGCAGCGCCCCGCCGGAGAGGCCGATGAGATCGGCCAGGACGGTGAGCAGCGGCAGCGCGATCGCGAGTCCCAGCAGGCGCGGCACGATGAGCAGCTCGATCGGATCGGCGCCCGTGGCGGTGAGCGCATCCACCTCCTCGTTGAGCCTCATCGAGCCGAGCTCGGCGGCGAAGGCGCTGCCGGAGCGCCCGGCGACGATGATCGCGGTGAGCAGCACGCCGAGCTCGCGCAGCACGCCGATCGTGACCAGGTCGACCACGTAAATATCGGCGCCCAGCCCGCGCAGCTGCTGCGCGCTCAGGTAGGCGATGATGACACTGATCAGGAAGGCGATGAGCGCCACGATCGGCATGGCGGTGATGCCGGTGTCGTAGATGTGGCGGACGATCGAGATCGGCCGCAGGCGCCTCGGGCGCCCGAGACTCAGGGCGAAAGTGACGCACACGCGGCCGAGAAAAGCGCAGCCGGCCATCAGGTCGTGGCCCCAGGCGACCGCATAGCGGCCGATCGCCACGAGCGCGCGCCCGCCCGCCTTGTCCGGCGCCGGAGCGGCAGCCGGCGCCGCGGAGGCCCCCGGCTCCTCGGCGAGCGTCTCGTCCACCAGGCGCAGCAGGTCCGGCGGAGCGGTGCGGAAGCTGACCTGCGCGCCGGCGCGGCGCGCGCGCCGCACGAAATGGCGCAGCGCCCAGGCACCGGAGAGATCGAGCTGCGTGATGCCCGCGGTGGCGATCTGCACCAGAGGTGCCGAGGCGGGCTCGACCGCCGCGAGGGCCGCCTCGATCGCGGCGAGCTCGCGCGCGCGCCATTCGCCCCTCAGCTCGAGCTCCACCCCTTCAGCGGTGCGCCGGACCTCGACGGCCTCTGCTCTCGGTACCGTTGCTGACACTCGCGGCCTTGTCGCCCGTAGGGAAAAGCGATCATAAGCGCGATCCCCCCAAAACCGCACTGTCGACCGACAGGCTGGCCAATTGGCTGATCAGATCAGGTATCGTCCCGGTAGCGTCGGACGCGTGCCGCGGCGTAGACGAACGCGATGGCCGCGACCACCCCGAGCCACAGGTCGACGTCGGCGAAAACGCCGCCGATATTGAAGATGTCGAGGACCATGCCCACCGGGGGCAGGTGGTGGAAGTCGCCGAACGCGTTCGGTCCGAGCGCCAGCTTGTGCCAGATCCCGTTGGTCCGGTAGCGCTCGAAGTCCCAGATGTAATGGGTGCCGAGCGCGACGCGCTCGACGATCGGCGCCACCACCGGCACGAGAGAGGCCCACAGGATCGGGCTGCGCCGTATCCAGGCCGAGAACAGCAGCAGCGCTCCCGCGATCGGCGAATACCACAGGACTCCGAGGACGCATTCGAGGAGCAGCACCAGCTCGGTGCGCAGCCACTCGTACGTGCTCCAGCTGAGCGTCCCCGGGATGCGCATCGCCAGGATCGCGGCGAATACCAGGTCCCCCGCCGCGGCGAGCACGAATACCCCGAGCGGCACGACCACGGCCGCGACCAGGAACTTGGAGGCGACCGTGAATCCATCCGACAGCGGCAGCGACTTCCAGAAGAGAATGCTGCGGTCCCTGCGCTCGGCGTACAGGCAGTCGAGCAGGTAGAAGCCGACCACGATCGTAGCCACGATGAACAGCGGCTGGGCGAGCGCCCATTGCACGATCGTGAAGATCGCGACCTTCTGCTGCGGGCTGAGGACTCCCTCGGGGAAGTCCATGTTGATGCGGCCGAAGAGCAGCGAGACGGCGAGCAGTCCCTCCACCACCAGGGCGCTGATCCACAGCGAGCGATGCTCCCACAGCTCGCGGCGCACGAGCGCCACGAGGGTGTCGAGCGGGCCGGCGCGGCGCATGAGCGCGGGCGCGGGCGCGACGGTTGCGGCGTTGGCGTTCATATCAGTGCGGCCCCGCAGCTGGCGTACATGATGAAGGTGGCGAGCGCGAGCACTCCGGCGGTGAGCAGCGGGGCCACCCAGGGCGCGGAGCGCTCCCACGACCCGTGCCGCGCGTCGTTCCTGCGGTCCAATCCTGTGGCGTTGCTGCTCATGTGGATGAGGCTCCCTGCATCTTGGCCACGAACAGGTCGGCGATCGACGGGGTACGCAGCTCCCCGAAGCCGCCGAGCTCGGCGGGCGTGCGGCCCTCGAAGAACATCGCCACCTTTCCGAACACCTCGCGTTCGTAGAAGGGGCGCAGCGCACGTGCGCGCGCCGCCTCCCCGGAGCTCACGGTGAGCTGCTGGTAGCGGTTGCCGAGCTCCTCGACCGGGGAGTTGAGCGCGAAGCGCCCGTGATTGATGAAGATCACGTCCGTGAAGAGCTGCTCCACCTCCTCCACCTGGTGCGTCGTGAGGAGGATGGTGCGCTCCTTGTCGAAATAGTCGTTGAGCAGCGTGTCGTAGAACTGCCGCCGGTAGAGCAGGTCGAGTCCGAGCGTCGGCTCATCGAGCACCAGCAGCCGCGCGTCGATCGCGAGGATCAGCGCGAGGTGCAGCTGCGTCACCATGCCCTTGGAGAGCTGGCCGACGCGGCTCGAGCGTTTGATGTCCGTCCTGGTGAGAAAATTCTCGGCGACGCTCCGGTCGAAGCGCGGGTGTACGTGCTCGACGAAGTCGACCGCCTGGGCGACGCGCAGCCAGCGCGGCAGCACCGCGACGTCCGCGATGAAACATACGTCGCGCATCAGCGCGTCGCGCTGCGAGCGCGGATCGAGTCCGAGCACCCGCAGGTCCCCGCCGAAGGAAGTGAGGCCGAGGATCGCCTTGAGGGCGGTCGTCTTGCCGGCGCCGTTCGGGCCGATGAGACCGACGATGCGGCCCGGCTCGACGCTGAAGCTCACGGAGTCGAGCGCGCGCGTCGCCCCGTAGGACTTCGCGAGGCCGCGCGCTTCAATTACCGCTGTCATCTTGCTCCCCTTTGGAGGGTGCGGCCGGGAAAGGCGCCGCGGGTGCGGCGGCTCCGGCGCGCAGCAGCTCATCGCTCGAGAAGCCGAGGCGCTGAATGGTCGCGTAGACCTTCGGCCACTCGTCCTCGAGGAAGCGCTGCCGCTCGTCCTTCATGAGCGCCTTGCGAGCGCCTAAGCTCACGAACATGCCGCGGCCCCGGCGTTTCTCGACCAGCTGCTCGTCCACCAGCTGCTGGTAGCCCTTGAGCACCGTCAGCGGATTCAGGCGAAAGTCCGCGGCGACGTTGCGTACCGAGGGCAAAGGGTCTCCTTCCTTCAGGACGCCCTCGAGGATCATGGCGACCACGCGGTCCCTCAGTTGCCGGTAGATCGGCAGGCTGTTGTCCCATTGCGGATCCATGATTGCCGTCGGGAGCGTCTCTTTGGACAAGGAGGCTGTTTTGGGAGGTTAGCGAACTAATCTACCAAAACGGCCGGCTCGGGCTTGCCGAACCAGGACGGCGAAGACACGTGCGCGATGCTGATGAACTCGGGCTGCGTGCCCGGAACAACTGCAGTCGACTCCACGAAGGCCATGCTGGACAGCACGCAGATCAGGGCGGCGGCAGCGGCGCAGGCCGTATTGCGATACAGGGTGGTGAGTGCGTTCATGGTCATCTCCTCTTCAGTCCTTTGTCTCTTTTCGGCTCCCTGCACCATGCAGGTCGCCCTCCTTGGTGATGTACTCTAGTACAACACTACTTGAGTGTCAAGCTATTTCAGTAGATGACCTTAGGGATCGCAAAAGGAGGCTTAAGGCCCTCATGGGGATCCTGGTTGCGGGTCCGCGGGCTGGGTGGTCCGGGGTGGGTACGCCGTTTTTGCGGGCTTGCCGGGGCGCACACGCTAAACTTTCTGGCCCTTTTCCCCTCGCCGCAAAGAAAACCGCCCATGAAACCCGCTGTGAATGTCGCGATCACCGGCGCCGCCGGGCAGATCGGCTATGCGCTCGCCTTCCGCGTGGCCTCGGGCGCCCTCCTCGGGCCCGACACGCGCGTGAGGCTCCATCTGCTCGAGATCACCGCCGCGCTGCCCGCACTCCAGGGCGTGCTGATGGAGCTCGACGACTGTGCCTTCCCAACACTGGAGAGCGCCGACGCCGGCGACGATGCCAACGTCGCGTTCCGCGACTGCCAGGTGGCGATGCTGGTCGGCGCGCGCCCGCGCGGGCCGGGCATGGAGCGCAAGGATCTGCTGCTCGCCAACGCGCAGATCTTCTCCGCGCAGGGCAAGGCGCTGAATGCGGCCGCCGACCGCAAGGTGCGCGTGCTGGTGGTCGGCAACCCCGCCAACACCAACGCGCTGATCGCCAGGGCAAATGCACCCGACCTGAATCCGCGCAATTTCACCGCCATGACGCGCCTCGATCACAACCGCGCGGTGGCGCAGCTCGCGCACAAGACCGGCGCGCACGTCTCGGACGTCCGCCGCATGACGATCTGGGGCAACCACTCCGCCACGCAGTACCCGGACCTCACTCACGCGACGGTGCGCGGCAAGGCGGCGACCTCGCTCCTCGAGCGCCAGTGGATCGAGGGAAGCTTCATTCCGACCGTGCAGCAGCGCGGCGCCGCCGTCATCAAGGCGCGCGGCGCCTCCTCGGCCGCCTCGGCGGCATCCGCCGCGATCGATCACGTGCACAGCTGGGTGCACGGGACGGCCAAGGACGACTGGGTGAGCATGGGCATCCCGTCCGACGGCAGCTACGGGATCGACGCCGGCGTCATCTACTCGTATCCGGTAACGATCGAGAACGGCGAGTACCGCATCGTCCGCGACCTGAGCATCGACGAGTTCAGCCGCAAGCGCATGGACGCGACGCACACGGAGCTGCGCGAGGAGCGCGACGGAGTGAAGCACCTGCTCGGCTGACAAGGGAGGTAATGGCTATGTTAGGTGCGATCGTCTCGCTGCTCGTGGTGCTGGCCGCCGCCTACGCGGTCACGCAGGTCGGCGGCATCATCACGCTGGTGTTCGTCGCCGCGGTGCTGTTCCTCGCCTACCGGCGCCTGTCGCTGCTCACCTTCACGATCACCTTCACGGTGCTGCTCGCGCTCTACACGACCGCGGGTGCCCCGGCGGGCATCTGGAAGGGCCTGCTATGGGTGCTGCTCGCGGGGCTGTGGCTCCTCAACGTGCGGCCGCTGCGCAAGGCGCTCATCACCCGCCCCTTCATGGCCGCCTATCTCAAGCTCCTGCCGTCGATGTCGCAGACCGAGCGGGAGGCGCTCGAGGCGGGCACGGTGTGGTGGGACGGGGAGCTGTTCACGGGGGCGCCTGACTGGCGCAAGCTGCTCGCCGCCAAGCCCCCGCAGCTCTCGCAGGAGGAGCAGGCGTTCCTCGACGGTCCCTGCGAGGAGCTGTGCCGGATGCTTGACGAGTGGCACATCACCCACGAGCGCGGCGATCTGCCGCCGGAAGCCTGGCACCTTCTCAAGACCCGCGGCTTCTTCGCGATGATCATCCCGAAGAAATACGGCGGACTCGAGTTCTCAGCCTTCGCGCACTCGTGCGTGCTCGCCAAGATCTCGAGCCGCAGCCCCACCGCCGCCTCCAACGCCGCGGTTCCGAATTCGCTCGGGCCCGCGGAGCTCCTCAATCACTACGGCACCGAGGAGCAGAAGAATTACTATCTGCCGCGCCTCGCCCGCGGCGAGGAAGTGCCGTGCTTCGCCCTCACCGGGCCGCGCGCCGGCTCCGATGCCGCCTCCATTCCCGACACCGGGGTCGTGTGCCGCGGAATGTGGCAGGGGTCGGAGATAGTCGGCTTGAGGCTCAACTTCTCCAAGCGCTACATCACGCTCGCGCCGGTCGCAACCGTGATCGGACTCGCCTTCCGCATGTTCGATCCGGACCGGCTCCTCGGCGGCAAGACCGACATCGGCATCACCTGCGCGCTCATTCCGCGCAACACGCCGGGTGTCACTATCGGGCGGCGGCACTTTCCGCTCAACGTGCCGTTCCAGAACGGTCCCATCCAGGGGCGCGACGTGTTCGTGCCGCTCGACTTCATCATCGGCGGCGTAGGCCTGGCGGGCAGCGGCTGGCGCATGCTGGTCGAGCAGCTGTCGGTCGGCCGCTGCATCTCGCTGCCCTCCAACACCACCGGGGCGGCCAAGGCTGCCGTGTGGGCCACCGGCGCCTACGCGCGCATCCGCAGCCAGTTCAATACGCCGGTGGGCAAATTCGAGGGAGTCGAGGCGGTGATCGCCCGTATGGTCGGCCTCACCTACACGATGGACGCGGGCCGCTCGGTGACCGCAGGCGCGATCGACGGCGGCGAGAAGCCCTCGGTGCCGTCGGCGATGCTCAAGTACCACGTGACCGAGATGGGCCGCCAGGTCGGCAACGACGCCATGGACGTGCACGGCGGCAAGGGCATCATGCTGGGGCCGAAGAACTATCTCGGCCGCGGCTATCAGGTCACGCCGGTGGCGATCACCGTCGAGGGCGCGAACCTCCTCACCCGCAACCTCATCATCTTCGGCCAGGGCGCGATCCGCTGCCATCCGTTCGTGCTGCGCGAGATGACGGCGGCGCGCAATCCCGACCGCGCCGCGGGTGTCGATGCGTTCGATCGCGCGCTTTTCGGGCACGTCGGCTTCACCATCTCCAACGCGGTGCGCTCCTTCATCATGGCGCTGACCCACGCGCGCTTCACGCGCGCCCCGGTCGCGGGCGGCACGGCGCGCTACTACCAGCACATCGTGCGCTTCAGCGCCTCGTTCGCCTTCGCGGTGGATGTGGCGATGCTGACGCTCGGCGGCTACCTCAAGAAGAAGGAGGGCCTGTCGGCGCGCCTCGGCGACGTGCTCTCCTCGATGTACCTCGCCTCGATGGTGCTCAAGCATCACGAGAACCAGGGGCGGCGCGCCGAGGATCTGCCCATCGTCGAGTGGGCCTGCCGCAATCTCCTCTACCAGGCGCAGGAGCAGCTGCACGGCTTCCTGCGCAATTTCCCCAGCCGCGTGCTCGCCGGGGTGATGCGCGCGCTCATCTTCCCCCGCGGCCTCGTCTATTCGGCTCCGGGCGACGCCCTGGCACACCGCGTCGCGGCGCTCGTCACCGCACCGACCGAGGCGCGCGAGTGGCTCTGCCAGGGTATCTACTGGACGCTCGAGCCGGGCAATCCGCTCGGACTCCTGCAGGAAGCCATGCTGCTCGCCGGGCAGCTCGAGCCGCTGCTGAAGCGCATCCGTGTCGAGGGCGTCAAGACCGGCAAGGTCACCGCGCTCGATCTGCCGGGGCAGATCCAGCAGGCGCTCGCCGCCGGCATCGTCTCGGAGACCGAGGCGGCGGCGCTGCGCGAGTACGACCGCAAGACGATGGACCTCATCAACGTCGATGACTTCGCCTCCGAGGAGCTCGGCACCCGGGCACAACCGCTCGAGGCGGAGCCGGCCGCCGGACAGCCGCGGCCCTACGTCGCATGAGCGCTCCGGCGGCCGCCGCCGCACCGCCGGACGTGGCCGCTGAGGTCCCGCCCATCGCCGCGCCCGCCGTGCCACGCTGCGACAACTGCGGTGCCGGCGTCCCGGGCCGCTACTGCAGCGACTGCGGCCAGCGGCGCGAGGCGCCGGTGCACACGCTGGGGCATTTCCTCACGGTAGCGCTCGAGGATATCTCTCACGCCGACTCGCGGCTGTGGCGCACGCTCTGGGCGCTGCTCTTCAGGCCCGGTTACCTGACGCACGAATTCCTCGCCGGGCGGCGCGCCCGCTATCTGCCGCCCGTACGGCTCTACCTGGTGCTCTCGGTGGTGTTCTTCCTGTGCGCCTCTGTCATGCACTCGAAGCCGGAGGTGGTGCAGCTGAGCACTGACGACAACGGCATCCCGAAGGCGGCGCGCGTCGTGCCGCTCACCGATGCGGAGCGCCTGGCAACCGGGCCCGCGCGCCCCGGCGAGACCAAGGAGCAGCGGGCCACGCGCGAGTGCGGCATGATCAACTACGACGGACCATGGCATGCGACGCTGCGGCCCGCGATGCAACAGGCCTGCCTCAAGATCCGGGCCGACAATGCCCGCTCCCTCATGTCGGCGTTCCGCCACAACCTGCCGCGCACGATGTTCCTGTTCCTGCCCCTGCTCGCCGGGCTCATGATGCTGTTCTACTGGCGGCCGCGGCACTACTACGTCGAGCACCTGTTGCTGCTCTTGCACAACCATGCGTGCGTGTTCGTCGTGCTGCCGGTCGCCTGGAGCCTGAGCGCGCTCGTGCCGTCCGCCGCCGGCTGGGTGGACTTCGCGGTGTTCCTGTACCTCCTCTGGTACATGTACCGCTCCATGCGCACCGTCTACGGCCAAGGGCCCGGGCTGACGCTCGCGAAACTCGCGGCGTTGTCCTTTTTCTACTTCGTATTCGGCATGCTGATGTTCGTGCTCAACTTCGCCTACAGCGCACTCACGCTCGATTGAGCGGCACGGACGATGGATCTCCCCGCCGCCGCCCTCGCTGTACATCCCCTGGTACGTGTATCGTTCCATGCGGGCGGTTTACGGGCCGGGCCGCCGGCTCACGTTCGCCGGGCTGGCGGTGCTGAGTTTCCTCCACCCGGTGAGCGGTTGGCTCATGCTGGGGCTCGCCGTCGCGTACAGCGCCTTCACGCTAAAAAGGAGATCATGATGCGTACCTTCATCGTTGCCGCACTGTCTCTCGCCGCATCGTTCGCCGCGGTGCCGCCTGGCTCGGCCCAGGCGCCGGCAGCAGCGCCCACGGCCGCGGCTGCGTTGCCGCGCACTCCCTCACCCCCCGGCGCCGAGGTCTACATCATCAGCCCGAAGGACGGCGCCAGGGTGAAGAGCCCGGTGCTGGTGCAGTTCGGCCTGAAGGACAAGATGGGTGTCGCGCCCGCCGGCGTGAAGTTCGACAACAGCGGACACCATCACCTGCTCATCGACACCGATGCGCCCGCCAACATGGGTGCGCCGCTGCCGGCGACCGACAACATCAGGCACTTCGGCAAGGGCCAGACCGAGACCTCGCTCACCCTGAGCCCCGGCACGCACACGCTGCAGCTGCTGTTCGCCGACCAGAGCCACATCCCGCACGATCCGCCGGTGATCTCGAAGAAAATCACGATCACCGTCGAGAAGTGAGCCGCTGAGGGCGCGAACCCCCCGGGAAGGTCCGCCACTTGAGCCGCGCGGTCCTGCACGTCGACATGGACGCTTTCTATGCGTCGGTCGAGCAACGCGACGACCCGGCGCTCGCCGGGCTGCCGGTCGTCGTCGGCTGGGCTGGCGGGCGCGGCGTCGTGGCCGCCGCCAGCTACGAGGTGCGCCCCTATGGGGTGCGCTCGGCGATGCCGATGCGCACCGCGCTCAAGCTGTGCCCGCACGCGATCTGCGTGCGCCCGCGCATGGCGCGCTACCAGGAGGTCTCGCGCAGCGTGTTCGGCGTGTTCCGCGAGGTCACGCCACTGGTCGAGGGACTGTCGCTCGATGAGGCGTACCTCGACGTCACCGCCAGCCAGGAGCTCCTCGGCGGCGCGGTCGGGATCGCGCGCCGCATCAAGCAGCGCATCCGCGAGCTCACCGGGCTCAGCGCCTCGGTGGGGGTGGCGCCCAACAAGCTGGTGGCGAAGATCGCCTCCGATCTCGAGAAGCCCGACGGCCTCTCGGTGGTTCCCCAGGAGCGGGTGCGCGCGGTGCTCGATCCGCTCTCGGTGCGGCGGCTCCCCGGCCTCGGGCGCAAGACCGGCGCGCGGGTCGAGGCGGCCGGGATTCGCACGCTCGCGGAGCTGCGCAGCGCGCCGGACGCGGTGCTGTGGCCGCTCTTCGGCCGCTACACCGCACTCGTACGCGAGCGCGCCTCCGGCATCGACGAGCGGCCGGTGGTGCCGGACGCCGAGGAGAAGTCGCTCTCCGCCGAGGACACGTTCGAGGAGGATATCGGCGACCCGCGCGTGCTGCAGGCGCAGCTGGCGCGGCTGGCGGATCTGGCGTGCGCCCGGCTGCGCAGCCGGGAGCTCGTCAGCGGGTGCGTCGGCGTGAAGATCCGCCGCCATGACTTCACGACCTTCACCCGCCAGCGCGCCATCGCGCCAAGCACCTGCGCCGGCCGCGTCATCGCCGGGGTGGCGGCCGAGCTCCTCGAGCGCTGGCTCCGCGCGCACCCGGGCACGAAACTTCGCCTCCTCGGCGTGGTCCTGACAGAGCTGCAGCCCGCATCGCAGCTCGGCCTGTTCGAGGACCTGCGCCGCGGCGGGCGGCTCGACGCGGCGCTCGATGAGGCGCGGGCGCGCTTCGGCGAGCGGGCGCTGCGCCGCGGAAACACCATCGAGTAGCATCCGGCACCATGTATCTCAAGTTCTTCGGCCTGAACGAGAAGCCTTTCGCGATCACCCCGGATCCGCGCTACCTCTACCTGAGCGAGCGCCATGCCGAGGCGCTGGCGCATCTCATGTACGGCATCAACGAGGCCGGCGGCTTCGTGCAGCTCACCGGCGAGGTCGGCACCGGCAAGACCACCATCGTGCGCTCGCTCCTCGCGCAGGCGCCGAAGGACGCCGAGATCGCCCTGATCCTCAATCCGAAGATGACGGCGCCGGAGTTCCTGCTGACCATCTGCGAGGAGCTCGGCATCGGCGTGCCGGGCGAATCGCGGCGGAGCCTGAAGGACCTGGTCGACATCCTCTCGGGCCATCTGCTCAGGGCACACGCCGCCGGCAAGCGCGTGGTGCTGGTGGTGGACGAGGCGCAGAATCTCTCGCCCGAGGTGCTCGAGCAGGTGAGGCTCCTCACCAACATCGAGACCAACACCCAGAAGCTCCTGCAGATCATCCTCATCGGCCAGCCGGAGCTGCGCGAGCTGCTCGCGCGCACCGAGCTGCGCCAGCTCGCGCAGCGCATCACCGGCCGCTATCACCTCGATCCCCTGTCGCGCGAGGAGACCACGGCCTACGTGCGCCACCGCCTGCGGGTCGCGGGCGCCACCACCGACATCCTGGGCCCCTGGGCGCTGCGCGAGGTGTACCGCCTGTCGCGCGGCGTGCCGCGCGTCATCAACGTCCTGTGCGACCGCGCGCTCCTCGGCGCCTATTCGCTCGACCGGCACCGGGTCACGGGCCGCACCGTGCGCCGCGCCGCCGCCGAGGTGTTCGGACGCGGCTTCGCGGCGTACTGGCTGCCGTGGGCGGCTGCCGCCGCCGTCGCGGCCGTGCTGGCAGCAGTGACCGCTTCACTGTGGGCGCTCGGGCCATGGAGCCTGGGCACGCATCCGCCGGCGGCGGGCGTCCTGAAGGACGGTGCGGCGGTCATCGTCGCCGCGGCGGCCGCGCCGGCGGCGGCGGCCGCAACGGCGCCCGCCGTGCCGACGCTCGCGCAGCTCCTCGGTGCGCATGCAGCCGAGACTGACACCGACAGCGCCTTCGCCAAGCTCTTCGAGCTCTGGGGCGCGAAGTACCAGGCGGCCGGCACCGACCCCTGCACCCAGGCGAGCCGCCAGCACCTCGAGTGCCTCGCCGCGCGCGGCTCGTTCGGCCAGCTGCGCGTCTACAACCATCCGGCAATCCTGATGCTGAGCGACCCCGGCGGCGGCAGCCATCAGGTCGTGCTCACGGCACTCGACGACGAGCACGCGCGGCTCGAGCTCGGCGGCCCGCACGCGGTGGGCCTGGGCGAGCTGTCGCGCTTCTGGCTGGGTGATTTCGTGATGCTGTGGCGCCCGGCGAGCTCGCCGGTCAAGCCGCTGTCGGCCGGGATGCGCGGCGCGGACGTGCGCTGGCTGCGGCAGAGCCTCGAGCGGCTCGCACACGTCGAGTCGAGTGCGCCGGTGAGCGACGTGTTCGACGAGCGGCTCTCCGCCCTGGTGCGCGAGTTCCAGCGCCAGCACCGGCTGTCGGTCGATGGCATCGCAGGCCGGGAGACCCAGATTGCGCTCGCCGGCGCGGTGGCGGGCCCGGACGTGCCGCTGCTGTCGGCGGCCGATACTCACGGCGGGTGACCGATGTCGTTCATTCTCGATGCACTGAAGAAATCGGAGAGCGACCGCCAGCGGCAGGGCGGCCCGGCGCTCTTTGAGGTGAAGGTCGCGCCGCCGCGCCACGCTCTGCCGTCGTGGGCCGTGGCGATCGCGGTGCTGTTCGTGGCCAATCTCGGCGTCGTGGCCTGGCTCCTGGTGCGGCACGCGGCGGCCCCGGCCGAAGCGCGCGCCCGGATCGCGTCCGTGCCGCCCGCTGCACCGGTCCCTGCACCGGCCGCGGCGCCGGCCGCGACACCAGCCGCGGCGCCGGCCGCAGCACCTGCCTCGGCGCCCGCGGTGGTCGCGATGAACGCCCCCGCTGCGGCGGCTCCGCCCGCGGTGACGCCTCCGGCGCACAGCGTCGTGAGCGCGCGGGCCCCGGCCGAAGAGCCGGCGGAGGCGCCGGGAGCCGCCAGCGCCGCCGAGCCGACAGCGAATCCCGATGACTTCGCGCCGGCCGCCGAGCCGCGGTCCGGGAGCCTCGGGCGGGTGAAGCGCGGCACCGATGCCGGCGTGCCGCTCTACCAGCAGCTGGCGGCCGCGCCCGGAACCCAGCTGCCGCAGCTGCGCCTCGACCTGCATGCCTACGCCGAACGCCCCGAGGACCGCTGGGTGCTCATCAATATGCATAAGCTCCGCGAAGGCGAGTCGCTCGAGGGCGTGCGCGTCGAGCGCATTACGCCCGACGGGGCGGTCCTCTCCTACCACGGATCGCAGTTCCTGCTGACGCGGGAATGACGGCGGGGACGACCGGCCTGAGGTCGCCTGCCGGCAGGCGAGGGTTCCTCAGACCAGGAGTTTGATGGTCATCTAACTTGCACTCCGGGAGGCCCAATTCAGGGCCTCAACTGGCCCAAGTTAGATGAGTATCAAACTCCTGCTCAGGGGGAATCTCTCACGCAGTCTCTCGCGCAGCCCTCTCACGCCCCGCCTGAGTTAACCGCCCCCCGGACGGAACCCTTTCACACCTTGAACCAGTTCACAGAATGAGCTTCACAGAATCCGTCTGTCGCGGGCGACAGCCGCAGCGCGCTGCGTCATCTTGTGCAAATGAGCGCCCGACCCCCGCCGCCGGCTCGCATGCTGATCGTCGAAGACGACGTCCGCTACGCGGAATGGCTGCGTCACCACCTCGACGTGCTCTGTCCGCGCGCCAGCGTCAGCATGCTCAACCTGGCGGAATTCGAGCGCTGGTGCACGACCTTCTCGGGACGGGACTGCGACCTCCTGATGCTCGGCTGCCGTTTCGGCACGAGCCCTGAGGATCCCAACTCCCCGGGGCTCGCGCTGCTGCGCCGTCTGCGGGATCAGCCCGCGGCGCCCGCCGTAATCGCCATCGCCGAGGACGGCAACGAGCTCGTCGCGGTGCGCGCCCTGCAGCTCGGTGCCCTGGACTATCTGCCGAAGAAGCTCCTCACCCCCGAACGCCTCAGCACCGCCGTGCGCGTGGCGCTGCGCCGCGTGGAGCGGCGCGTCCAGCGGCGCCTCGCGAGCCTCGCGCACATCGAGCACGATCGCGCGGCGCATGCCGCGAAGAGCGCCGCGGCCGACGAGGCCGCGGGCGAGAACCGGCCCCCGGGCCGGGTCGGCGACATCGTGGCGGGCGTCGTGCCGCCGGGTACCGTGCCGCCGGGTACCGTGCCGCCGGGTACCGTGCCGCCGGCCCCCGACAGTGCGCCCGCCTCGGCGACCGAGGCGCTGCAGCCGCCGGGCGTCGTGGCCCTGCTCACGAGCGCTCCCAGCGAGGACTTCATTCCGCGCTACACGCTGCGCGTGAAAGTCGGCGAGTCGGAAAAGGCCGCCGTCTATCTGGCCACGAGCGCCGCGCGCGGCCACAACGTCGCGCTCAAGGTCTCCAAGACGCTGCGTGACGAGGCCGCCGGCCGGCAGTTCCTCGAGCGCGAGTACACCGCGGTGCAGGCCATCAAGAGCCCGCTGGTGGTGGAGATCTACGACTACGGGGTGCACGCCGGGTTCGAGTACCTGGCCATGGAATATCTGCCGCGCGGGGACCTGAAGGCGCGTATCGCCCGCGGCGTCACGGAGCGCGAGTCGCTGCAGTTCCTGCAGCGCATCGCCGAGGCGCTCGAGGTCGTGCATCAGGCGGGCCTCGTGCACCGGGATCTCAAGCCGCCGAATGTCATGCTGCGCGAGAACGACGCGGTCGCGCTCATCGACTTCGGGCTCGCGCGCCAGATCGACGGCAACACCACCAGCATGCAGACCGGCCAGACCGGCGTGCTGCGCGGCTCTCCTTATTACATGAGTCCCGAGCAGGCGCTCGGCGATCAGCTCGACGGCCGCTCCGATTTCTACAGCCTCGGCATCATCCTCTACGAGATGCTGACCGGACAGAAGCCCTACACGGGCGGCAGCGCGCTCGATGTGCTCCAGCAGCACGTCAGCGCACCGCCTCCCCGGCTGCCGGAGCCGCTCGCGCGTTATCAGCCGCTGCTCGCGCGCCTCGTGGCCAAGGCGCGCACCGAGCGCTTCGCGAGTGCCGCGGAGATCGTCGCGGCCGCCGGCGAGCTCCTCGCTTCGATGGCCGCCGAGCCGCAGTCGAGCGCGGCTTGAGAGCGGATTCGCTCAGAGACTGCCGGGCTTGGCGCGCTCCTGCGCCCTGCCTAAGGCCAGCGCCAGCACCGTCCACACCGCCGAGATCGCCGCTCCGAGCCAGCCGATCGCCGCAGGCCCCGCCCCGAAGCTGCCGGTGAGCCCCTTGTAGAGCGAGCCGGAGAGCGCGTCCCCGCCGCGGTACACGAAGGTGTCGATCAGGCTCTTCGCCTTGTACTTCTCCTCGCGGCTCACGACCGTGAAGAGCGCGTCGCGGCACGGTCGCGTGAGCGCGTAGTCCGCGACGCGGCGCACGGCGTACACCACCACCAGCAGCATGAAGGCCGGCATCACGGCAAACAGCGCATAGCCCGCGATCATCATCGCCGGTACCGCGGCCAGCACGACCCTCAGGCCGAGCCATTTGAAGAGCCGCCCGAAGAGCAGCAGCTGGATGGTGAGCGAAGCGGCCTGCACCCAGAAATCGATGCCGCCGAAAAAGGCGGCGCGCTGGTCGGCGTTGTGGAACGCCTTCGCGACGAACGCCTGCTGCTCGAGATAAAGGAAGGTGTTCACCCAGGTCATGAGCATCACGAACGCCGCGATGCCGAGCAGGTACGGCGAGCGCACCACCTGCGTGAAGGCCGCCCACACTCCCCCGCCGAGCGCGTCCTCCGCCCGAGGCGCAGCCGCAACGCCCGATGCCGCCGCGGCATCGGCGGCGGCCCCGGCACGGCGCTGCCACCCGATCACCTGCCTCATGAATACGAGCGAGACCAGCAGCAGCCCCGCCGAGAAGGGCAGGAGATTGATGGCGCCAAACGGTACCGCGAAGCGGTTGTCGATCGCCGGCCCGATGAGGCCGCCGGTGCTCGCGCCCGCCCAGATGAAGCCGAACAGGCGTCCGGCCTGCTCGCGGTTGAAGACGTCCGCCATCAGGCTCCAGAACGCCGCCACCACGAACAGATTGAAGACGCTCACCCACACGAAATAGGTGCGCGCGATCCAGGTGTGGTCCTCCTGCACGCGGAACCACACGTAGAAGGCGATCAGGTTGGCGGCAAAGAAGACGTACACCCACGGCAGGAACACGGTGCGCGGAAAGCGCGAAGTGAGCCAGCCGTACACCGGCTGCAGCGCCAGCATCACCACGAACACGCCCCAGAAGAGGTAGGGAATCTTGTCGAGGCCGGAGGTGATGCCGAGCGCATCGCGCACCGGGCGCAGCATGGTATAGCTCGCCCACATGCACAGCAGCGTCGCGAACGAGGCGAGCAGCGCCGGTGCTTCGCCGGGCTGCAGCACGACCAGGCGGCGCAGGAGTTGGCTCATGGCTTCACATCCGATCAGCGGGAACGCCGCTCGTTGGGCTTGTTGCGCCGGAACCGGTCATCGGGCCCCGCGGCGCGGCATGCTCGATGATAACGCGCTGAGCGTTGCGAGCGCTTGACGGGCCGCGATCCCGGGAGCACGCTCGCCGCACCGAAGCCGGGGGGAAGAACGTGAAAAGAAGAACCTTCGTCGCGGCGGGTCTCGCCGCGCTCGCCACGGCCTCGTTTCGCAGCCGCCGCGCCCTGGGCGCCGCCGCCGGCGCGGACATCGACGCCGACCCCGACACCGTCGAGCGCAACAGGGAATGGGTACGCAGCTCCTTCGCCAGGCTCGAGCCGCTCACCCACGGCCGCTACGTCAACATCACGAGCGGCGACGATCACGACAGCCACCTGTCGGCCGCGTACGGCGACAACTATCCGCGGCTGGCCGCGCTCAAGAAGCAGTACGACCCGGGCAATCTGTTCCGCCTCAACGCCAACATCAAACCGGCGTAGTGCGTCTGTAACAGAAAGTGAGCATGGCGGCTGCGGCCGGCGGCCGTCGCAGCGGGCAGACCCGCCGCACGGCGCGGCTTGACACCATATCGTCATGCGGGTGCAATGCCCCGCGGATGGACCGCCTGCACCTGGTCGATACGACCCTGTTCTATTCGCCGACCAGCGGCGGCGTCCGGCGCTACCTCAACGCCAAGCATTCCTGGCTGGCCGCGCACACCCACTGGGAGCACACCATCGTGGTTCCCGGCCGGCGCAACCGTTTCGAGCGCGGCGGCCTGTGCACCCTTTCCGGCGTCACCGTTCCCGGCACCTTCAACTATCGCCTGCCGCTCAATGTGCGCCGCTGGAAGAGCGTGCTCGACCGCCTCGAGCCGACGCTCATCGAGGCCGGCGATGCCTTCCACCCCGGCTGGTGTGCGGCGGCCGTGGCGCGGCGCCGCGGCATCCCGGTCGTGGGGTTCTACCATTCGAACCTGCCGCAGATCATCGGCCGCCGCGTCCGCGCGATCGAGCGGCCGGTGCGCCGCTATCTGCGCGCCCTCTATGAGCGCTTCGACGTCGTGTTCGCTCCGAGCCGCGTCATGTGCGATTACCTCGGCGCGCTCGGCGTGCACCACGCGCTGCACCAGCCCCTCGGGGTCGATGCCGACGTGTTCCATCCGCGTCGCCGCACGCTCGACTTGCGCGAGCGCCTCAACCTCTCCCCTGACACGCGGCTGCTCGTCTACGCGGGCCGCTTCGCCGAAGAGAAGAACCTGCCGGTGCTCTTCAGGGCGTTCGCGCAGCTCGGCGCCCGCTACCACTTGCTGCTCATCGGCGGCCACAGGCGCGCACGGCCGGCACCCAACGTCACCATGATTCCCTACCGGCGCGACAGCCTGGAGCTCGCCTCGTGGATCGCCTCCGCGGACGCGCTGGTGCACGCCGGAACCAAGGAGACGTTCGGGCTGGTGGTGCTCGAAGCCATGGCCTGCGGGCGGCCGGTGGTGACGGCACGCGCCGGCGCCTTTCCGGAGCTCGTCGACGAGGGCGTCGGCATGCTCGCCGAGCCGGAGAGCGCGGCCGCAATGGCGGCCAGCGTCGCCGCGCTCTACGAGCGTGACCTCGCGGCGGTCGGCGCCGCGGCACGTGCGCGCGTCGTCAGGCAATTCACCTGGAACCGCACCTTGCGCCAGCAGATCGACACCTACACGGCGCTCATCGGCGCCCGGCGCCCGGCGGTCGGGGAAGACGAGGATCTCGGGCTGAGCTCGCCGAGCACCTGACGCCGCCGCTCAGACGCCCGCCGCTCAGACGCCGCCGCTCAGCGGTGCAGCGCCTTGAGCAGCGCAATCCCCACGCGGCTGCGGGCGATGCCGAGCATCGCGCCGAAGAGCATGCGGCGCGCGAGCGGTGCCGGCCGGGGCGGTATCGCCCGGTAGAAGTCCTGCGCCACCTCGCGGTGCAGATGCACCGAGCGCGCCGCAACCGTCCAGGCGCGCGCGGCGCTCGCGATGCGGTACTCGCCGGGCCCGGCCCGCTCGACCACCGCATCCTCGAGCCGCTCGGGAAGGTCGGCGGGTGCGGCTCCCGCGAAGGCGAGCTCGACCAGCTCCCCGGGATGGTCGGCCGTGCGCCCTCTGAGCGTGAGACCGAGCGGCCCGGGCGATGTGCCGAGGCAAGTCACCGTGCCGCGGAACTGCGCTACCGTCGCCGGCACCCTAAGCCTCCCACGCGGGCTCGACGTCGACGGTCGTGGTCACCGAGTTCGCGATGAAGCATTCCTCGTGCGCGCGGTGGTGAAGCGCGTCGATGTCGGCCCGCTGCGGCAGCCGCTCCCCGGAGAACATGACGCGGGGGCGAAGCGCGACGCGCACCATGGCGGTCCTGCCTGCCGGATTCTTCCCCATGACCCCCGCCGCGTCGTCGCGATAGTCATCCACGCGGAAGCCCTTGGCGGCCGCGAACGACAGGAAGAACAGCATGTGGCAGCTCGAGAGCGCCGCCACGAACGCCTCCTCGGGATCGACCGCGTGCTCGTCGGAAAGCGGCGCGCGCACCACGTAGGGAGATGAGGAAGCCGGCACCTCGATGCCGCCGTCGAAGTGCCAGCGGTGCGCACGGCTGTAGCGGTTGTCGGTGAAGACCGCCGTGCCGCGCTGCCAATGGACCCGTGCCTGGTACGTGTGCGCCCCCATGGTTTTCCTCCACGCGCTTGGGTTCGCGATTGTACGATAAGGCGATGGAGAGCCCTGAGCTCGAGCCCCGCCGCGATCTCGGCCTGACGCATGCAACCTCCCTGGTCGTCGGGGTCATCATCGGCACCGGAATTTTTCTCAAGGCGGCGAGCATGGCGCAGGCGGTGGGAACGCCGGGCCTGGTGCTGGCGGCCTGGGTGGCCGCGGGGCTGGTCGCGATCCTCGGCGCACTGTGTTTCGCCGAGCTCGGGGCGCTCCTGCCCCACGCCGGCGGCGAGTACGTGTACCTGCGCACGGCGTATGGCGAGATCCCCGGATTCCTGTTCGCCTGCAACGCTTTCGTTCTCGGGGGCGCGGCGGTCGCCGCCTACGGCGCCGCGGTCGCGATCTTCGTCTCCGACGTACACCGCTTCGATACTCGCTGGTACGAGCACACCTGGCACCTCGGCGCCGCCACGTATGTATTCGAGCTCGGCACGCGCCAGCTGATCGCGGTTGGCGTCATAGGCGTGTTCACGGTCATCAACTGCCTGGGCGTCATGCTCGGCGGGCGCGTGCAGACGGCGCTCACGGCCATCAAGGTGGCCGCCATTATCGCGGTCGCCGGGGGCGTGTTCGCCTTCAGCGACGTGCATGACTTCGGCAACCTCGAAGCCGCCCCGGGCGCCGCCAACGGGGGATTCGCGGGCTTCGGCGGCGCGATGTTCGCGGCGCTCTGGGCCTACAGCGGCTGGCAGTACATGGCCATGGCCGCGGGCGAGGTGCGCGAGCCGCAGCGCAACGTGCCGCGCGCGATCGTGGGCGGGGCGCTGCTGGTGCTGGCGCTCTACCTCGCCGTCAACACGGCCTACCTCTATGCCTTGCCGTTCTGGCAGGTGACGAGCGCCAACTCGACCGCCTACCCCGACGCCCCTTCGGTGGCGACGCGCGCGGTGCAAACCTTCCTCGGCGCGCGGGCCGCGCCGCTCGCGGCCCTGGTGTTCCTGATCTCGACCATCGGCTCGCTGAACGGCGTGATCCTGGGCGCGGCGCGCGTTCCCTACGCCGCGGCGCGCGACGGACTGTTCTTCGCCGCCTTCGGCCGCCTCCATCCGGTGAGCCGCGTGCCGCTCACCTCGCTCGTGCTGCTCGGCCTCTGGGGAGCGCTGCTCGCGGCGTCCGGAACCTTCGACCAGCTCACCAACATGGCCGTCATGTCGTACGCGCTTTTCTGGATCCCGGTGTCGCTTGCCGTCATCGTCCTGCGCCGCAAGCTCCCGCAGGCCGTCCGCCCGTTCCGCGTGCCCGGCTATCCGCTGGTGCCGCTGCTCTTTGCGCTCGTGATGGTGTGGATCGTGATCAGTGCCCTGATCACCGCGACCGCCGAATCCGTGGCCGCCCTGGTGCTGATCCTGCTCGGCCTGCCGCTCTATCCGCTGTTCCGCCGCGCGGCCCGCGCGCGTGCCGGCGTCACTGCGACTCGAGCTCCCACAGCGTGAGCGGCGCGCCGCGCCGCAGCCAGAAACCGAGGCCGGCCTCGCGGAAATGGCGCCTGAGGCGCGTGCGGTACCAATGCGCGCTGCGCAGGTGCACGTCGGCGTCGGTGCGCCCGCGGTCGGCGTTGCGCGCGAGGTCGGCGCGCGTCAGGGCGCTGAAGTAGAGCGCGCCGCGCGAGAGAAGCGCGAAATTGCGCAGCGCGCGCTCGGCGCCGGCAGGCTCGAGGTACTGCAGCACGTCGTAGCAGACGACCAGATCGAAGGGCGCACGGGAGCGGTACTCCTCGATGCGCCCCAGGCGCCAGCCGTGGCGGCGGCACAGGTAGGCGCTCGCCTCGAGCGCCGTGTAATGCGCGCGCGGCAGGAGCCGCCTGAGCTCCGCCCGCAGGAGGCCGGTGCCGCAGCCGGCCTCGAGGATGCGCCGCACCGGCAGCCCGAGGTGCTCGACGAACGCGGCGATCAGCCGGGCACGGGCGCGCATCTCGGCGCGCGTGGCGACCGCCGTGCGCGGATCGTAGTAGTAGCGCCGGTAATACTCGCGGTCGAACGGCACGTTCAGAGCAGGACGCGCGCCATGAGCGCCCCGGTGTCGACGCCGCGCGGCAGCGTGCCGAAGGCCGCCGGGGCGCCGGCGGCGAGGCGCGAGGCGAGGAACGCCTCGCACGAGGCGGCCGGGCCGTGGGCGAGGAACAGGGCCGCCTGCACGGCGAGCGCCAGGCGCTGGGTGAGATCCCGGGCGCGCAGCTCGCCATCGGCCGCGTCCGCGAGGTCGCGCCCGAGCGCGTCGACGAAGCGGTCGTAACGCGCGTCCCGGCCGCGCGCCGGTGACAGCAGCTCCTCCAGCACCTCGCGCATGCGCGGCTCACGGTCGAGCGCGCGCAGCACATCGAGGCACATGATGTTGCCGGAGCCCTCCCAGATGGACATGAGCGGCGACTCGCGCAGGCGGCGGGCGATGGGACCGTCCTCCACGTAGCCGTTGCCGCCGAGCACTTCCATCGTCTCGGCGCACACCGCCGGCGCGCGCTTGCAGACCCAGTATTTCGCCGCCGGCGTGAGCAGGCGCCGCAGCCGCGCCGCGCCTTCGTCGGCCTGCGCGTCGTAGGCGCGCGCCAGGCGCATCGTGAGCATCACCGCCGCCTCGCACTCGAGGGACAGATCCGCCAGCACGTTGCGCATCAGGGGCTGCTCGATGAGGAGGCGCCCGAAGGCGCGCCGCCCGCGCGCATGGTGGATCGCCTGCGCCACGCACTGATGCATGAGGCCGGCGGTGGCGACGGCGTTGTCGAGGCGCGTGTAGACACCCATCTCGAGAATGGCCGGAATGCCGCGTCCCTCCTCACCCACCAGCCAGCCGAGGGCCGCGGCAAACTCGACCTCGCCGGAAGCGTTCGAGCGGTTGCCGAGCTTGTCCTTGAGGCGCTCGAGGTGCAGGGCGTTCACACTGCCGTCGGGCCGGAAGCGCGGCACCAGGAAACACGACAGCCCGTCCGGCGCCTGCGCCAGCACCAGAAACGCATCGCACATCGGCGCCGAGAAGAACCACTTGTGCCCGGTGAGCCGATACTCGCAACCCGGCCCGCGGGCGCCGACCGCCACGGCTCGCGTCGTGTTGCTGCGCACGTCGGAGCCCCCCTGCCGCTCCGTCATGCCCATGCCCATCAGCACGCCGCGCTTGGCGGCGGCGGGGACGAAGCGCGGATCGTATTCGCGCGACAGCAGCGCGCGCACCCACCACTCGAACTGCGGGCCCTGGCCGGCGAGCGCCGGCACCGCGCCGTAGCTCATGGTGGCGGGACACTGCGTGCCGTTCTCGATCTCGGCCCACATGAGGTAGCCCGCGGCACGCGCCACGTGCGCGCCGCGGCGCGGCTGCGCCCAGGGGCCGGTGTGCAGCCCCTCGCCCACCAGGCGGCGCATCAGCTCATGCCACGCGGGGTGGAACTCCACCTCGTCGCGCCGCGCGCCGAAGCGATCGAGGCGCTTGAGCTCGGGCGGGTTGCGGTTGGCGGCCGCGCCGAGCGCGAACATCTCGGCGCTGCCGAGGCGCGCGCCGAGCGCCGCGAGCCGCCCGCCGTCGGCGGCATCGCCCTCGCGCGCGAGCGCCTCGGCGAGCGCTGAATGGCTGCTGAACAGGTTGTAGCCGGCGAGCTCGCCGGGGTTGTTGCGCATGTCTGCGTCTGCCGGGCTCATGTGCCGAACGTGCTTTGTATACTGACAGCGGCCGCGCGCGTTGTTCCTAATATGTTCCGGCTCGTGGCCGGTGAACAAGAGGAGGCGTCGATGAAGTCCCATGCCCTGCGGGCCGCGGTTGCGGCCGCTCTGCTGTGCGCGGCGCTGTCGGCCTGCGTGGTGGCCCCGGCACCGGGCTACTACAGCGGCGAGGTCGTCTACACGGCGCCGCCGGCGCTGCAGTACGAAGCGGTCGGCCTCGCGCCGGCGCCCGGATATTTCTGGATCGGCGGCGGGTGGTTCTGGGAAGGCGGGCGTTACGCCTGGCGCCCGGGCTACTGGTCCGCGCCGCGCCCCGGCTACCACTGGGTGCCGCGCACCTGGGGGCGTGTGGGCGGCGGCTGGCGCGCCCGCGAGGGCCACTGGGAGCGCCGCTGACGGCAGCGCAGCCGCAGGGCCACCGAGGCCCTGCAGCACCTCCCCCTGGCACCGCGCGCGCGCATTTGCCTCGCAGGCCGGGCCGCTGCACACTGCGCCGCTCGGGCGGCAACGACTCAAGGCCCGGGAGGAGCGGACCGATGAGCACGGCGTGGATTGCGGGCGGCTGGCTTCTCGCGGCGCTGACCATGGCGGCGGCGCAGACCAGCAAGGCAGGGGGCGGCGGCAAGTTCACCCTGTCGAGCCCCGACATCGCCGAAGGCAGGACGATCGCCGCTGCGCAGGTCTTCAACCAGTTCGGCTGCACCGGCGGCAACGTCTCTCCCGCGCTCTCGTGGAGCAATGCTCCGGCCGGCACCCAGAGCTTTGCGCTCCTGATGCACGACCCGGATGCGCCGACTGGCAGCGGCTGGTGGCATTGGGTGGTCTACAACATCCCCGCCGCCGTGAGCTCGCTCCCGGCCGGCGCCGGCGATCCGAAGAAGAGCCTGCTGCCCGCCGGCGCGCTCCAGGGCCGCACCGACTACGGCAGCGTGGGCTACGGCGGTCCCTGCCCGCCGCCGGGCAAGCCGCATCGCTACTACCTGCGGTTGTATGCGCTCAAGGTAGCCAAGCTCGACGTGCCCGCCGATGCCAGCCCGGCGCTCATCGGCTTCAACGTCAACGCCGCCGCGCTCGGCAAGGCCGAGCTCATGGGCCTCTATGGCCGCTGACGGGCGGCTCGAGGCGGGCGGTCCGCGCGAGCGGCGGCCGGCGATCTGGCCGTGGCTGCTCATGCCGCTGATCGTGCTGCTGGTGTTCTGCGCGCTGCTGCGGATGCACCACCGTCCGGGCACTCCCTGGGCGGGCGTGTGGACTCATCCGACGAGCGACCACAGCCCGCAGCCGACCCGCTAGGCCGACCGATGTCATCGGGTGTCACCAGGCCGCGCGGCAGGCGCGCGGCGCCCCGCCGCGCTCCCACGGTCGGCTTCGTCAGCCTCGGGTGCCCGAAGGCGCTGGTCGATTCCGAGCGCATCCTCACGAAGTTGCGCTCCGAGGGCTACGAGGTCTCGCCGACCTACGAGTCGGCCGACCTGGTCGTGGTCAACACCTGCGGCTTCATCGATGCTGCGGTCGATGAGTCGCTCGATGCGATCGGCGAGGCGCTCGAGCACAACGGCCGCGTGATCGTCACCGGGTGTCTCGGCGCGCGGCCCGAGCGCATTCTCGAGCGCCACCCGCAGGTGCTGAAAGTCACGGGCCCGCAGCGCTACGAGGAAGTGGTGAGCGCGGTGCACGCGCATCTGCCGCCGGCGCACGATCCGTTCGTCGACCTCGTGCCGCCGCAGGGCGTGCGGTTGACGCCGCGCCACTACGCCTACCTCAAGATCTCCGAGGGCTGCAACAACCGCTGCAGCTTCTGCGTCATTCCCTCCATGCGCGGGCGGCTCGCGAGCCGCCCGATCGGCGAGGTGCTGCGGGAGGCCGAGCGGCTGGTGGCCGCAGGCGTGAAGGAGCTGCTGGTCATCTCCCAGGACACGAGCGCCTACGGCGCCGACCTGCGCTACGCGGGCGGCGAGTGGCGGGGCGCCGAGTGGCAGACGCGCTTCGTCGATCTCGCGCGCGCGCTCGGCTCGCTCGGCGTGTGGGTACGGCTGCACTACGTCTATCCTTATCCGCACGTGGATCAGGTGATCCCGCTCATGGCGGAGCGGCGCGTGCTGCCCTATCTCGATATTCCCTTCCAGCACGGCAGCCCCGGTGTCTTGAAGCGCATGCGCCGGCCCGCGCACGCCGAGAACACGCTGGCGCGCATCGCGCGCTGGCGCGCGCAATGCCCGGAGCTGGCGCTGCGCAGCACCTTCATCGTCGGCTTCCCGGGAGAGACCGAAGCCGAGTTCGAGGAGCTGCTCGCCTGGCTCGAGGAGGCGCAGCTCGACCGGGTCGGCTGCTTCAAGTACTCGCCCGTGGAAGGCGCGGCCGCCAACTCGCTCAGCCGTCACGTGCCGCCGGCGGTGCAGGAGGAACGCTACCGGCGCTTCATGGAGCGCGCCGCGGCCATCAGCGCCCGGCGCCTGAGGACGCGCGTCGGCCGCACGCTGCGCGTGCTCGTCGACGCGGTGGCGGACGGCGCGGCCACC
Source organism: Steroidobacteraceae bacterium (assembly GCA_035934055.1). Classification (GTDB taxonomy): domain Bacteria; phylum Pseudomonadota; class Gammaproteobacteria; order Steroidobacterales; family Steroidobacteraceae; genus 13-2-20CM-66-19. The sequence continues at coordinate 39,012 of DASYYF010000012.1, forward strand.
GCGCGCAGCGAGGCCGATGCGCCCGAGATCGACGGCGTAGTGAGGATCGCGGACGCCGGCGGGATCCGCGTGGGGGAGTTCGCCGACGTCGAGATCGTAGGCTCGTCCGCCTACGATCTCGTCGCCGAGTGCCTCAGCTCGCGGGATTCATCCCGAGCGACTTCATGATCTCCGCGGCCTTGTCCTTCACCGCCTGTGCCTTGGCCATGGCGGTGCTGTAATCGCCCGAGGAGGAGGCGTTGGTGGCATCCGACCAGGTCGACTTCAGCGAGTCGAGACCGGTCCTGGCGGCGGCCACGGCTTCCTTGCTGACGCCCTTGGGCAGCTTTCCGGCCTTCGACAGCGTCGCGACGCGCTTGGCGATCTCATCGACCATCTTCGGCACGGCCGTGCTCGCCGGGCCCCAGTCGTCCTTCGCTTTGGCGAGCGCGGCCTCCGCCTCGGTCTTCTTGGCGGCGATGGCATCCTTCATGCTCCCGATCGCGGCAGTGACCCCGGGCGCCGCGGCCAGCACGCCCGCATAGTCGCCCTTTTCGAAGCTCCCCTTCATGTCGGAGACCTTCGCCTCGACGCCGCCGAGCTGCTCGGGCGCGTACTTCTGCGCCTCGTCGCGCACCGCATCGAGTGCGGCGGACGCGCTTGCCACGGCCTGCTCCGCCGGCCCTTTCTGGGTGTTGCAACCGAACAAGAGCAGGGCCGAGAGCGCGGCCAGCAGGAAGATGGAATGTTTCTTCATTGTTGAACCTCTTGAGTGTTGCCAGCCGCAGCGTGGCCGCGGCGCTGCGCGAGACTAGCACGAATCGCCTCCAGACGGCGTCAGCGGCCCCCGACGCATGCGCCGCTACCGCGCCCCGCGCGCTGCGGTCAGCCCGGCGCGGGCGGCGGGGGACTCACGCTCTCGCCGCGCACGGCATCATCCACGCTCGAGTAGTCGAGCGTCCCATCGGCGAGCTGCGGCAGCCCGGCACGCAGCAGCGCCTCGCGCACCGTGTGCCGCAGCCGCGCAACCCGCAGCTCGACGCCGCGCGCAGCGAGCCAGGCGCAGAACTCCGCGAGCGTCTCGAGCGCGGTGCTGTCGAGATCGGGAGACTCCTCGAAGCTGAGCACGACGCGCCGCGCAGCGGGCGCCGCGCGCACCAGCTCGCGGGCGCGCAGCAGCAGCGGCTCGGCGTTGCCGAAGAACAGCGGCTCCTCCGGCCGCAGCACCAGCAGGCCGGGAGTCGTCTCCGCCTGCGGAAAGCGTGCGATGTCCACATAGTCGTGCGCGCCGATGCGACCGAGCACCGCGATGCGCGGGCTCGCCAGCGACTTCAGCAGCCACGCGAGACTGAAGGCGATCGCCGCCAGCAGTCCGTTCAGCACCCCGAGAAGCAGCACGGCCAGCACGGCGGCGAGCGCCACCTGCCGGTCGCGCCGCCAGCGGAAGTAATTGGCGAACACGCCGACTCGCAAGGACTTGCTCACGGCGTGGATCACGATCGCCGCCAGCACCGGCTCGGGCGTGCGCTCTATCCAGCGCAGGAACAGCGCCACGGCGAGCAGCACCGCCGCGGCCGCGAGCAGGCCCGCATGGCGCGACTCGGCGCCCGCCGCCTCGTTGGCGGAAGTTGCCGAGTAGCCCGCGGCCACCGGGGTGCCCTGCAGCAGTCCCGCGAGCGCGTTGGCGACGCCGAGCGCGACGAGATCGCGGTTCGGCTGCACCGCGTCGTCGTGCTTCAGCGCGAAGGTGCGGATCGAGCTGTAGGACTCGGCGTACAGGATGAACATCAGGGCCAGCGAGAACTCCGCGATCTGCAGCGCGCGGGCGCCGTCCGGCAAGGCGAAGTGCGGCAGCGCGGGCGTGAGGTCGATGGGACCGGTGAGCGCCACGCCGTGGAGGCTGAGCCAGGGAGCGGCGAGGATGCCGGCGACGATCACCACGAGCGCTCCGGGCACGCGGCGCACGCGTTCCAGCACGAAGAGCCCGGCGAGCGCAACGAGCCCGCAGCCGAGCGAGGGCGCCTGCCACGAGCCGACGCCGCGCAGAATCTCGAGAAGCAGCGCGAAGAAGCCGCCGGCCGTGGCGTGGATGCCGGTCATCGTCGGCCACTGCTTCACGGCGATGACGAGTGCCAGGCCGAAGGCATAGCCGCGCAGTACCGGGCGCGCGATCAGGTTCGACATCGCCCCGAGCCTGAGCGCCCCGGAGAGCGCAAAAGCCACGCCCGCGCCCACCACCAGCAGGGAGGCGAGAGCGGCGCGCTGCGCGCCGCTGGCGCCGAGCGCGGGCAGCGCCGAGGCGAGCACCGCCGCGGAGGAGGAGGTCGCCGACACGACTGCGAAGCGGCTGCGCCCGATCAGGCCGTAGCAGATGAGCCCGGCGAAGAGCGCGATCACTCCGGCCTGCGGCGGCAGCCCGGCGAGGTGCGAGTAGGCAACCGCTTCGGGCACCAGCAGTCCCGCGATGGAAAGTCCGGCGAGCAGATCCGCGGCCGATGCGGTGCGGGTGGCGGTCATTTCGGGCAATCCTGTCATGAGGCTCAGCCGCCTCCCCGAGGTCCCCCGCGGCGAGCCCCGGTCACATTGAGGCGCTAGCGCGCTATTCCACCGTGACGCTCTTGGCGAGGTTGCGCGGCTGATCGACGTCGGTGCCGCGCAGGATCGCCGCGTGGTAGGCGAGCAGCTGCAGCGGAATCGTGTACACCACCGGTGCCTGCACGTAACTCACGTGCTTGGGCATCTCGATCACCGTGACGCCATCACTCGGCTGAATCCCCGACTCCGGGTCGGCGAACACGATCAGCTCGCCGCCGCGCGCGCGCACCTCCATGAGGTTGGACTTGAGCTTCTCGAGCAGGTCGTTGTTGGGTGCGACCGCGACCACCGGCATGTCCGCATCCACCAGCGCGAGCGGCCCGTGCTTGAGCTCGCCGGCCGGGTAGGCCTCGGCGTGGATGTAGGAGATCTCCTTGAGCTTCAAGGCTCCTTCCATGGCGACGGGAAAGAGCGCCCCGCGCCCGAGGAACAGCGCATGGTGCTTGGAGGCGAAGCGCTCTTCGGCGAGGCGGCGGATGACGGGGTCGAGCTGCAGCGTCTTCTCGATGAGGGACGGCAACTCGATGAGGCGCGTGACGAGCCCGCGCTCGCGCTCGGGATCCGCGCCGCGGTGGCGGGCGAGCGCCACCACCAGCATGCCGAGCGCCGCGAGCTGCGTGGTGAAGGCCTTGGTCGAGGCCACGCCGATCTCCGGCCCCGCGCGCGTCAGCATGACGAGCTCCGACTCGCGCACCAGGCTGCTCTCGGGCACGTTGCAGATCGCGAGCTGCGAGAGATAGCCCGACTGCCTGGCGAGCCGCAGCGCCGCCAGCGTGTCGGCGGTCTCGCCCGACTGCGAGATGGTGACGAACAGCGAGTCGGGCGGCACCAGGGGACTGCGGTAACGGTACTCGCTCGCGATGTCGACCGCGCACGGCACCTTGGCGATCTGCTCGATGAAGTAGCGCGCGACGCAGCCGGCGTGGTAGCTCGTGCCGCAGGCGACGATGTGCACGTTGCGGGTGCGCCTGAGGACTTCGGTGGCCGCCGGGCCGAACGCCGCCTCGAGGAGGCGCCCGTTGGCGACCCGCTCCTGCAGCGTGTTGGCGACCGCGCGCGGCTGCTCGTGGATTTCCTTGAGCATGAAGTGCGCGAACGGGCCCTTCTCGGCCGCATCCGCCGACAGCTCGCTCTCGCGCACCGGCCGCTCGACGAAGGCGCCGTTGCGGTCGATGACGCGCACCGCGGTGCGCCGCACCTCGGCGACGTCCCCTTCCTCGAGGAAGATGAAGCGGCGCGTCTCCGGCAGCAGCGCCGCGACGTCCGAGGCCACGAAATTCTCGTCCACCCCGAGACCCACCACCACCGGGCAGCCCTCGCGGGCGAGGATCAGCCGGTCGGGATCGTGCTCGCTCACCACCACCAGCGCGTAGGCGCCCTCGAGCTCGGCGACGGTGGCGCGCACCGCCTTGAACAGGTCGTGCACGCTCTGCAGGTGATAGTGGACGCGGTGCGCGATCACCTCGGTGTCGGTCTCGGATGAGAACTGGTAGCCGCGGCGCTCGAGATCGGCGCGCAGCTCCTCGTGGTTCTCGATGATGCCGTTGTGGACGATGGCGATGCCGTCGCGCGAGATGTGCGGATGGGCGTTGCGCTCGCTCGGCACGCCGTGGGTCGCCCAGCGCGTGTGGGCGATGCCGATCATGCCGGTGGTCGGGTTGTGGGCGAGCGCCTCATCGAGCATGCGCACCTTGCCCACGGTGCGCAGCCGCGTCAGGTGTTGCGTGCCGTTCAGCACCGCGATGCCGGCCGAGTCGTAGCCGCGATACTCGAGCCGCCGCAGGCCCTCCATCAGGATGGGGACGATGTTGCGCTCAGCGACCGCTCCGACGATTCCGCACATGGCCTCGATGCCTTCCGTGCCGCTGGGGGGGGTGCCAGTTTGCCTCAAAAAGACGGAGAGCGCTGATTCTGCTCGCGAAACCCGTGACCGGGGTCGCAGCCTCCGGATCGCGGGCGCCTAGCGCTTTCGCTTGACGGGGCGCTGCCAGCCCTCGACGGTCTTCTGGGGCGCGCGCGCGACGGTGAGCTTGCCGCCCGGGACGGCCCGGGTGACGGTCGAGCCCGCGCCGATGGTGGCGCCCGCACCCACCACGATGGGGGCGACCAGCACGCTGTTGCTGCCGGTGTGCACGTCGTCCTCGATGACGGTGCGGTTCTTGTTGGCGCCGTCGTAGTTGGCGACGATGGTGCCGGCGCCGATGTTGACCCGGGCGCCGAGCTGCGCATCGCCGACGTAGGCGAGATGATTGGCCTTGGAGCCCTCTCCGAGGCGCGAGTTCTTCACCTCGACGAAGTTGCCGATGTGCACGCCGCGTGCGAGCGTCGAGCTCGGCCGGAAACGCGCGAACGGCCCGATGTTGCAGTCGGGCCCGATCACTGCCGTGTCGATCACGCAGTGCGCGAACACCTCGGTGCCGGCGCCGATCTCGCTGTTGCGGATCAGGCATCCGGGGCCCACACGCACGCCGTCGCCGAGCGCCACCCGCCCCTCGAGCACCACGTTCACGTCGAGAAACACGTCCATGCCGTGCGTGACCGTGCCGCGCACCTCGAGCCGCGCGGGGTCCGCCACCGTGACTCCGGCCAGCATCAGCTCGCGCGCCGCCTGCGCGCGCCAGGCGCCTTCCGCCTGCGCGAGCTGCACCTTGTCGTTGACGCCGAGGACCTCGAGGGCCTCGGCCGCCGGAACGGGCTTGACCGCTATGCGGTCCTTGACCGCGAGCGCGATGACGTCGGTCAGGTAGTACTCGCGCTGCGAATTGTCGGTCTTCACGAGCGACAGCCACTTGCGCAGCAGCCGCGCCGGCGCCGCCAGCACGCCGGTGTTGCATTCGCGGACGGCGAGCTGCGCGCGGCTCGCGTCCTTCTCCTCGACGATGCGGCGCACGCTGCCGCTGCGGTCGCGCACGATGCGGCCGTAGCCCGCCGGGTCGTCGGCCTTCATCGTCAGGAGGCGCACCTGCGCCCGTGCTCCGCCCGGGAACAGCTGCGCGAGCGTGGTGCGGCGGATGAGCGGCACGTCGCCGTACAGTACCAGCACCGTGTGGCCGTCCGGGATGTGCGGCATGGCCTGGAGCAGCGCGTGGCCCGTGCCACGGCGCTCCTCCTGCAGCACCCAGGTGACCGGCTCCGCGGCGAGCTGCGCGCGCACGCGCTCGCCGCCGTGCCCGTACACGACGTACACGGCGGCGGGCTCGAGCGAGCGCGCGGTGTCGAGGACGTGTTTGAGAAGCGGCCGGCCGGCGAGCGGCTGCAGCACCTTCGGCAGCGCCGACTTCATGCGCTTGCCCTCTCCGGCGGCGAGGACCACCACCGAGAGCGGTGCAGCGGTGTCTGACATGGGCAAATTGTACCCTAGCGGGCGACGATCACCGGGCTGCTCACGGCGGCGGGGTGCGAGGACTCGAGCTCATTCAGCTTGCGGCGCATCTCCGCGCCCATGTAGAGCTGCGGGTTGGAATGCATCTGATGCTCCTTGTCCTCGCGCTCGGCGACGAGCCTGGCCGCCTTGGCGAACGCCGCCTCGAGCGAGGCGCTCCCGGGGAGCGAGTCGCGCAGGAATGCCTCTCCGAACCAGGTGAGATCGTTGCCCTCCTGGCAGCCGAAGGAGCTGTGGTCGGCATCGGAGGCGGTCACGATCGCCGTGGTCGCGTTCTTCAGCGCATCGATGAACACACCGGCATAACAGGCCGACACCACCACCACGCGCCAGCGGATCCCCGACTCGTCGAGCGCCTGGCGCAGGTCCTCGGGGTCGATCGGCGCGAAAGGCAGGGAGCCGTTGCGCACCTCGAGGCCGCCCTCCGAGCCGTGCGAGGTGAGAAACAGCACCAGCACGTCCTGCTGCGGATCCATGCGCGCGGCGAGGAGCTTGAGCGTCTGGGTGAGCCCGGCGAGGCTCGCGAGCGGCCAGGAGTCGCGGTCGTCGGCGTCGTTGACGAGCAGCACCGAGCGGTCCGCGGAGCCGAAGTGCGCCGCGAACACCTGCCGGGCAAACTGCGTCTCGCGGCTGAAGACCTCCGGGTCGGCATCCCCCGCGAAGCCCACGAAGTAAGCGCGCGCGGCGCCCGGCTCCGCCGGCGTGACGCGCGCGACCACGGCGGCGATGCGCGCCGGCTGGTCGTAGAGCAGCGCCTCGGTGGCGGCCGGGTCGTCGTCCTCCTGGCTCCCCTCCGTCTCCGGCGGCACCCACAGGCGCGTGTCGAAATCCAGCCAGGCGAGCGCCCAGGGCGAGGCGAGAGTGAGCGCCACCGCGAGCAGCACGGGTGCGAAGCGCGCCGGCCCGAAGGCGGCGCCGAGCACCCGCACCGCCAGCACCGCCAGATAGACGAGAGCGAGCGTGGTCGTAAGCAGCGGCCGCTGCGCCAGCCAGGCAAGATCGCCCGCGAGCCAGAAGACCGTGAGCACGAAGGGCGAGACCGACAGCGCGACCGTGAGCAGCGCGCGCGTCGGCGCGGCGCGGCTCTGGGCCCGCGCGATGAGCGCGCAGGCGAGAAAGCCGAGCAGCAGATAGCACGCCCAGGCGAACAGGCCGTCGGCCAGAAACACGGCACTGCGCTCGGCGTGCAGCTTGTCGAGCGCCGCCCAGACGCCGAGATTCACCGCGAGGAGCGCGGCCAGCTGGTCGAAGCCCACGGCGAAGCGCGGCGGCCAGCGGCGGCGCAGCGCCGCGACCGCCAGCCCGCCGCCCAGATTCTGTCTGAGTCCCGCGGCGAGGCCCGGCGGTGGCGCCTCGGGCGCCGCCGGTGCGGGAGCGGAAGCGTCCGCCGCGGGATTCAGCTGCTCAGCCTCGCAGCTTGCGCAGGCGCTGAATGACCTTCAGCTGCGCGATCGCCCGCGCGAGCTCGGCCTGCGCTTCGGCCAGGGTGATGTGTCCGGCACGATCCTTGAGCGCCTCCTCTGCGCGCTGCTTGGCGGCGAGCGCCGCCGCTTCGTCGATGTCCCTGGCACGCAGCGCCGTGTCGGCCAGCACCGTGACGCGCGTCGGCTGCACCTCGAGCGCGCCGCCGCCGACGAAGAAGTGGTGCTCCTCGCCGTCGGGGGTGCGCACGCGCACCTCGCCCGGCTTCAGCAGGCTGAGCAGCGGCGCATGCCGCGGCCGGATGCCCACATCGCCCTGCGAGGCCGGCGCGATCACCTCGGAGGCCTCGCCCGTGAAGAGCTCGCCCTCGGCGCTCACGATGTCGACGTGGATGGTGGCTGCTTCGGCCATGGCTATTGCAGTGTCTTCGCCTTGGCGACCGCTTCCTCGATGCCGCCCACCATGTAGAAGGCCTGCTCGGGCAGCGTGTCGAACTCGCCGCCGATGATGCCCTTGAAGCCGCGGATGGTGTCCTTCAAGGGCACGATCTTGCCGTCCTGGCCGGTGAACACCTTGGCGACGTTGAAGGGCTGCGACAGGAAACGCTGCACCTTGCGTGCGCGGTACACGGTGAGCTTGTCCTCTTCCGACAGCTCGTCCATTCCTAAGATCGCGATGATGTCCTGCAGTTCCTTGTAGCGCTGCAGCACCGCCTGCACCCCGCGCGCGGTGTTGTAGTGCTCCTCACCGACCACCAGCGGATCGAGCTGGCGGCTGGTGGAGTCGAGCGGATCGACCGCCGGGTAGATGCCGAGCGAGGCGATCTGGCGCGACAGCACCACCGTCGCATCGAGGTGCGCGAAGGTGGTCGCCGGCGAGGGGTCGGTCAGGTCGTCGGCCGGCACGTACACCGCCTGGATCGACGTGATCGAGCCCGTCTTGGTCGAGGTGATGCGCTCCTGCAGCACGCCCATCTCCTCGGCGAGCGTCGGCTGGTAGCCCACCGCGGACGGCATGCGCCCGAGCAGCGCCGACACCTCGGTGCCGGCCAGCGTGTAGCGGTAGATGTTGTCGACGAAGAACAGCACGTCGCGGCCCTTGCCGCCGTCCTCGCGCTGCTCGTCGCGGAAATACTCGGCCATGGTGAGGCCGGTGAGGCCGACGCGCAGGCGGTTGCCCGGCGGCTCGTTCATCTGGCCGTACACCATCGCGACCTTGGAGTTCGACAGGTTGTCCTTGTCGATGACGCCCGACTCGATCATCTCGTGATAGAAGTCGTTGCCCTCGCGGGTGCGCTCGCCGACGCCCGCAAACACCGAGAGTCCCGAGTACTGCTTGGCGATGTTGTTGATGAGCTCGAGCATGTTGACGGTCTTGCCGACGCCGGCGCCGCCGAACAGGCCGATCTTGCCGCCCTTGGCGAAGGGCACCAGCAGATCGATGACCTTGATGCCGGTCACGAGCAGGTCGCGTCCGCCGGCCTGCTCCGCGAACGAGGGCGGCGGCCGGTGGATCGGCAGGTACTCCTGCGCCTCGACCGGGCCGCGGTTGTCCTGCGGCTTGCCGAGCACGTCCATGATGCGCCCGAGCGTGCCCTTGCCGACCGGTACGGAGATCGGAGCGCCGGTCGCCTGCACCGCGAGTCCGCGCTTCAGCCCCTCGGAGGAGCCCATCGCGATGGTACGCACGACGCCGTCGCCGAGCTGCTGCTGCACCTCGAGCGTGAGGTCCGCGTCCTTGAGCTTGAGGGCCTCGTAGACGTGCGGAATCGACTCGCGCGGAAACTCGACGTCGATGACGGCGCCGATGATCTGGGTGATCTTTCCCTCGCCGGGAGTGGCCATGGTGCTTGTCCTCAAACCGCTGCGGCGCCGCCCACGATCTCCGAAAGCTCCTTCGTGATCGCAGCCTGGCGGGCCTTGTTGTAGATCAATTGCAATTCGTTGATGAGCTTGCCGGCGTTGTCCGAGGCCGCCTTCATCGCGACCATGCGCGCCGCCATCTCCGAGGCGACGTTCTCGACCGCGGCGCGATAGACCTGCGACTCGATGTAGCGCATGAGCAGGCCGTCGAGAATCCCCGCGGCATCCGGCTCGTAGATGTAGTCCCAGTGCTCCTGCAGCCCTTCCGTGTCGAGCGCTTCGATCGGCAGCAGCTGCTGCACGGTCGGCTTCTGCGTCATGGTGTTGACGAACTGCGCGTTCACGAGGAAGAGCCGGTCGAGCTCGCCGGCCCGGTAGCCGTCCAGCATCACCTTGACGGTGCCGATCAGGTCCTTGACGTGCGGCTTGTCGCCGAGGTGCGTGACGTTGGCGAGGATCGGCAGAGGCAGACGCCTGAAGAAGTTGAGCGCCTTGGTGCCGATCAGGCACAGGCTCACCGTCGCACCCTTCCCCTGCCACTCGCGGATGAGCTTCAGGGTCTCGCGGAACACGTTGGCGTTCAGCGCCCCCGCGAGCCCGCGGTCCGAGGAGATCACGATGACGCCCGCGGCCCGCAGCTCGCGGGTCACGAGGAACGGATGGCGGTAGTCGGGGTTGGCCTCGGTGAGGTGGCCGATGACCTCGAGCATGCGCTTGGCGTAGGGGCGCGCCAGCCTCATGCGCTCCTGGGCACGGCGCATCTTGCTGGTGGCCACCATCTGCATCGCCTTGGTGATCTTCTGAGTGCTTTTCACACTCGCGATCTTGGCGCGGATTTCCTTGGTGCCGGGCACTGTGTTTGCGTCACTTCAGGGTGATGGTTGCTGCTGCTTGGTACCTGCCGGCTGCTCAGTACGAGCCGGTCGCCACGAAGTCCTCGATGCACTTCTTCATCGCCGCCTCGTTCTCCCTGGAGAGCTTAGGTGTGGCGTTGATGGCATCGAGCGTCGACTGGTAGTTGCTCTGCGCGAAGGCCTGCAGCGCCGCCTCGAAGTCCACCACCTTCTTCAGCTCCACCTTGTCCATGTAGCCGTTGTTGACCGCGTAGATGGAGAGCGCCATCTGCGCCACCGACATCGGCGCGTACTGCTTCTGCTTCATGACCTCGGTGACGCGCTGGCCGCGCTCGAGCTGCTTGCGCGTGGCCTCGTCGAGATCGGAGGCGAACTGCGAGAAGGCGGCGAGCTCGCGGTACTGGGCGAGCGCCAGGCGGATGCCGCCGCCGAGCTTCTTGATGATGTCGGTCTGGGCGGCGCCGCCGACGCGCGACACCGAGATGCCGGCGTTCATCGCCGGGCGGATGCCGGCGTTGAAGAGGTCGGTCTCGAGGAAGATCTGGCCGTCGGTGATCGAGATGACGTTGGTCGGCACGAAGGCGGTCACGTCGCCCGCCTGGGTCTCGATGATGGGCAGGCCGGTGAGCGAGCCGGTCTTGGCCTTGACCGCACCCTTGCTGACCATGGTGACGTACTCCTCGTTGACGCGCGCCGAGCGCTCGAGCAGGCGCGAGTGCAGATAGAACACGTCGCCGGGAAAGGCCTCGCGCCCGGGCGGACGGCGCAGCAGCAGCGAGATCTGCCGGTAGGCGACCGCCTGCTTGGAGAGGTCGTCGTAGATGATGAGCGCGTCCTCGCCGTTGTCCATGAAGTACTCGCCCATGGTGACGCCGGAGTAGGCGGCGATGTACTGCATGGCGGCCGGCGTCGAGGCGGATGCCGCCACCACCACGGTATGGGCGAGCGCGCCGTGCTCCTCGAGCTTGCGCACCACGTTGGCGATGGTCGACTGCTTCTGGCCGATCGCGACGTAGATGCACTTAATCCCCGAGCCCTTCTGGTTGATGATGGTATCGACCGCGAGCGCGGTCTTGCCCGTCTGGCGGTCGCCGATGATGAGCTCGCGCTGGCCGCGGCCGATCGGCACCATCGAGTCGATGGCCTTGTAGCCGGTCTGCACCGGCTGGCTCACGGACTTCCTGTAGATGACGCCCGGGGCCACGCGCTCGATCGGCGCGGTGCGCGCCGCCTTCACCGGGCCCTTGCCGTCGAGCGGATTTCCCAGCGCATCGACCACGCGCCCGAGGAGCTCCGGGCCCACCGGCACCTCGAGGATGCGGTTGGTGGTCTTGACGGTATCGCCCTCCGTCAGGTGCTTGTACTCGCCGAGCACCACCGCGCCGACCGAGTCCTGCTCGAGGTTGAGCGCGAGTCCGAAGGTGTTGCCGGGAAATTCCAGCATCTCGCCGTAGCGCGCATCGGCGAGCCCGTGGATGCGCGTGATGCCGTCGGTCACCGAGATGATGGTGCCGACGTTGCGCGCCTCGGTGACGGACTTGAAGTTCTCGATGCGTTGCTTGATGAGATCGGAGATCTCGGATGCCTTGATGGCCATGTGGGTTCCTCAGGCGGTCAATTCGTAGGCGATGCGCTCGAGGCGCGTGCGGAGCGAGCCGTCGATCACCAGGTCGCCGCTCTGCACCACGGCGCCGCCGATGAGGGCGGGGTCGGTCGCGCAGTGCAGGCGCACGGTGCGCTGCAGGCGCCGCCCGAGCGCGCCCGACAGCGCCTTCTGCTGTGCGGCGTCGAGCGGCGCGGCGGAGGTGACGGTGACGTCTGCCACTCCCTGCTCGGCGTCCTTGAGCTCATCGAACCGCGCGGCGATCTCCGGCAGCACCGGGAGGCGGCGGTTGGCGGCCAGCGTACGCACGAAGCTGGCGCCCTCCTCGCCGAGCTTCGGTCCGGCGATGCCGGACACGAGCTGCGCGAGCTGCTCCGGCGATACACGTGGATCACCGAGCAGGGCCCGGACGCGCGAGTCCTCTACCACGGCGGCGGCGACGTGCAGCGCCTCCGACCAGGGCTCGAGCCGCTTCGTGTCGCGCGCCTCCTCGAAGGCCGCGCGGGCGTAGGGCCTGGCGATGGTGCTCTTGTCCGGCATGAGCCTCTCAGACCTCCGCCGCGAGCTTGTCGAGGAGATCGGCGTGCTTAGCCGCGTCGATCTCGCGGCCGAGGAGCTTGGCGGCGGCGCCGACCGCGATGCCCGCCACCTCGCGGCGCAGGCTCTCACGCGCGCGCGTGGCTTCGAGCTCGATCTGCTGGTGCGCGGCGGCGACGATGCGCGCGCCCTCGGCGCTGGCGGTGCCCTTGGCCTGCTCCACCAGATCGTTGGCGCGGTGCTGCGCGTGATCGATGATCTGGTTGGCGCGCTCACGCGCCTCGCGCACGATGGTCTCGGCCTTGCCGCGCGCCTCGGCGAGCTCCTGCTCGCCCTTCTCGGCGGCCGCGAGGCCCTGCGCGATCTTGCGCTCGCGCTCGTTCATCGGCCCGAGAATCATCGGCCAGACGAACTTCATCGTGAACCAGATGAGCAGTATGAACACGATCATCTGCACGATGAGCGTGAGGTTGATGTTCACCGCTTGGGTCTCCTGCCTCGGAACCGTCAGCCGCCTCAGTGGTGCAGCGCGCCCAGAAACGGATTCGCGAAGGTGAAGAACAGCGCGAAGCCGATGCCGATCATCGCCACCGCGTCGAGCAGCCCGGCGACCACGAACATCTGGATGCGCAGCACCGGCAGCAGTTCCGGCTGCCGCGCCGAGCCTTCGATGAAGCGTCCGCCCAGGATGCCGAAGCCGATCGCGGTGCCGGCGGCGCCCAAACCGAAGATGATGCCGACCGCCAGTACGGTCATGGCCTGGATCTGTGCAATTTCCATTCAAATCTCCTCGAGAACGAAACCGATACGAAAGCCAGCAACCCTGTCGCCCGTCAGTGATGCTCGCTGGCGAGCGCCAGATAGACGACCGTCAATGTCATGAATATGAAGGCCTGCAGCAGGATGATGAGCAGGTGGAATATCGACCAGGCGAGACCCAGGCCGATCTGCACCACGATCCACACCCAGCCCGTCACGTGCGTGAGGGCCTCGAGCCCGCGCGACAGCGTCAGCGCCGCGATCAGCAGGAAGACCATCTCCCCGGCGTACAGGTTGCCGTACAGCCGCAGCGACAGCGACACCGGGCGCGCCAGCAGCGTCACGGACTCGAGCAGGAAGTTGACCGGCACGAACAGCGCCTGCACGAACGGGTTCTTGGCGCTGAAGGGCTGCAGCGTCAGCTCGCTGATGAAGCCGATCAGCCCCTTCATCTTCACGCTGTAGAAGATGATGAGGACGAACACCGTCAGCGACATGGCGAAGGTCGCGTTCAGGTCGGTGCTCGGAACCACTTTGAGGTGCTCGAGGCCTGCGTGGTGCGCCGCTGCCGGCAGCAGGTCCACCGGCACGACGTCCATGATGTTGAACAGCAGAATCCAGCAGAAGATGGTGAGCGCCAGCGGCGCGATCAGCTTGCTCGTGCCGTGGAAGGTATCGCGCACCTGGGTATCGACGAAGTCGACCAGCACCTCGACGAACAGCTGAAATTTGCCCGGCACGCCGGTCGTGGCGCGGCGGGCGGCGAAGAAGAACGCGCCGCCGAAGAGCACTGCGAGCAGCACCGAGACGAACACGGTATCGAGGTTGACCGTGGAGAAATCGAAGATCCCGTGCGGCACCTTGCTCGAGAGGAAAGTCTCGTGGTGCACGATGTACTCGGTCGCGCCGCCTGCCTCCTCGGCCGCCATCGTTGTCACAAGTCCCGCCACCGTACTCCCGCTCTCGTCTCAGGCGCCGCGCCGCGTGCCGCTCACTGCGGGCAGCGCGCCGACCAGCGCGATCCAGTACACCAGATACGTCGCGGCGAAGCTGCCGAGCATCGCCAGCGGCACCACTCTCACCGTCCGCAGCACCAGCAGGAACAGCGCCACCACGACCGCCAGCTTCAGCGCCTCGCCGACGTAGAACGCCGCGACGATGCGCCGCGCGTCGGCGATCGCACCGGCAAACACCAGGCCCGCCATCGCGAGGCTTCCCGCCGTGGCTATTCCTCCGCCGAGGAGCGCCGACAGCGCCGCTTCCCGGCCCGCGATTCCCCACGCGGCCAGCGCCGCTACCACCGTCACGGCTGCCTGACCCAGCACCAGACGTAAGGCCAGCCGCCGCGCCTGGGGCAGATCGATCGCCAACACCTTATATAAGTCCCGCTCGAGGGGCTCAAAAGAGCCGCTGTTCCTGCGCTTTGAGCACGGCGCAAGGGGCTTACTTACCTCGGCCGTTCAGTCACTTACGTGACGACGGCGAAAAAGCCGCGGGATTATAGAGAGCGCGCGGACGGCAGTCCACAGACGGTACTACGTATTGTGTCCGCGAGCCCTTACTGGATATGCGCGAGGATCCCGTCGAGCTCGTCCAGGCTGTTGAAGCTCACGACCAGCTTGCCGCGGCCCTTGGCGGAATGCTGGATCGCAACACGGGCCCCGAGCTTCTCGGCGAGCTCCTGCTCGAGCCGCTCGACGTTCGGGTCGCGGGGCGGCTCGCCGTCGCCATCGGCCCCGTGCAGGGTCGGGGCGGTGAGGCGGCGCACCAGCGCCTCGGTCTCGCGCACCGAGAGCCCCTTCCTGGCGACCAGCGCCCCCACCTCGCTCTGCTGGCGCCGGCCGCCGAGGGAGAGCAGCGCCCGGGCGTGGCCCATCTCGAGCGAGCGGTGCTCGAGGAGCTCGCACACCTCCGTGGGGAGCTCCAGCAGCCGCAGCAGATTGCTCACCCCCGCGCGCGAGCGCCCGACGGAGTCGGCCGCCTCCTGGTGCGTCAGCCCGAACTCGGTGATGAGGCGGGTGAGCGCGCGCGCCTCCTCGAGGGGATTCAGGCTCTCGCGCTGGATGTTCTCGATCAGGGCCACGGCGATCGCGGCCGAGTCGGGGATACGGCGCACGACGGCCGGGATCTCGGTGAGGCCCGCCATCTGCGCGGCGCGCCAGCGGCGCTCGCCGGCGATGATCTCGTAGCGCTGCGGCGAGCCGGGCGCACCGCCCGCGGAGGGCTCGAGCGCGCGCACCACGATGGGCTGCACCACGCCCTGGGCCCTGATCGAGTCGGCGAGCTCGGTGAGCGTGTCGGTGCGCATGTCGCTGCGCGGCTGATAGCGGCCGCGCTGCAACAGGTCGAGCGGCAGTCTCGCGAGCTCCTCCCCGGGGCCGGGCGTGACCGTGGGCCGGGCGACCGCCTGGCCGAGCAGATCCGCAAGGCCCCTGCCGAGCGTCGGCTTTCTCATGCGGGTGTTTCCGGTGACGTTGATCTCATGCGCCTTTTCCCCCGCCGACGGCGGCGTCGGGCGCGGCGGCGGGGTCGCGCTCGGGCGCGCCGTCCGGCTCCGCGGGCGCGCTGCCGCCGTTGGCGGCCGCGTTCGGCCGCGGGGCCGAACGCGCTTCGGAGTTTGCTTCTTCCTCACGCCGGATCATCTCCCCTGCGAGCGCGAGATACGCCAGTGCGCCGCGCGATTCTTTGTCGTGGAACAACGCCGGCTTGCCGAACGAGGGCGCTTCCGCGAGCCGGATGTTGCGCGGGATGACGGTGCGGAACACCTTGTCGCCGAAGTGGCCGATCAGCTGGCTGCTCACCTCGTTGGCGAGATTATTGCGCGGGTCGAACAGGGTGCGCAGCACGCCCTCGATGACGAGCCCCGGATTCACCGCCTCGCGGATCTGCTCCACCGTCGCGAGCAGCGCCGTGAGCCCCTCGAGCGCGTAATACTCGCATTGCATCGGGATAAGGACGCTGTCGGCGGCCACCAGGGCGTTCACGGTGAGCATGTTGAGCGCCGGGGGGCAGTCGATGAAGATGACGTCGAATGCCTCCCGCTGCCCCTGCAGCGCGTGGCGGAGCTTGGTCTCGCGCCCGATGGGCAGCGTCATCAGGCGCACTTCCGCCGCCGTCAGCTCCTGGTTGGCCGGCAGCAGCATGAAGCCGCCGTCGTTTACGGTGACCAGCGCGTCTTTCAGGTCCGACTCCCCGAGCAGCACGTTGCAGACGCTGTGCTCGAGCTGGGACTTGTCGATCCCGCTGCCCATCGTGGCGTTGCCCTGGGGATCCATGTCGATCAGCAGCACGCGCCGGCGGGTGGCGGCGAGCGAGGCGGCGAGATTGACCGCGGTGGTGGTCTTGCCGACGCCGCCCTTCTGGTTCGCGATGGCGATGACCCGATTCATGGGGCGACAGTGTACTTCACCGCCGCCCGCGCGCTTCCCCCGGTGTCCGGTGTTTACGCGTGGCGACAGGGACGGGCTGCCCCGCGGGGCTTGCCGGCCCCGGGGCGGCCCGTTTCAGGCCACCAGGCGCCGGGATTCGCGGCCGTGACCGAGGCGCTCGCGCGCCATCTGGTCGGCGACTTCGTTGGTGGTGCGGTTCTCGTGGCGGGCGCGCTCGAAGATCTCGGTGAGGCGTGCGGGGATCCCCTGGATGTCCTCGATGACCTGCGCCTCGGTGCCGCCGTAGTACTCGCGCGCCACGCTGATGATGCCGCCGGCGTTGATCACGTAGTCCGGCGCGTACAGGATGCCCGCGGCGCGCAGCGCTTCGCCGTCCGCATCCCTCGCCAGCTGGTTGTTGGCGGCGCCCGCGACCACCGGCACCTTGAGCCCGGCGATCGAGCGGGTGTTGAGAATCGCGCCGAGCGCACAGGGAGCGAGCACGTCGGCTTCCACCTCGAGCGCCTGCACGGCGGGGACCGGCGTCGCCCCGAACTCATCGCACACGCGCTCGAGGGCCCGCGGCTGCACGTCGGCGACCTTGAGCCGCGCGCCTGCCCCCGAGAGCAGCCCGCACAGGTGATAGCCGACCCCGCCCGCACCCTGCACGGCCACCATGAGTCCGGCGAGATCGGCGCGGCCGAGGCGGAATTTCACCGCCGCCTTGATGCCGAGGAAGACGCCGAGCGCGGTCTTCGGCGCCGGGTCGCCGCCGGCCTCGCCGGGCGGGCGGCCGAGTCCCGACACGTACCTGGTGACGCGGGCCACGTGGGCCATGTCGGCGGTGGTCGTGCCGACATCCTCGGCCGTGACGTAGCGCCCGCGCAGCGAGTCGACCATGCGGCCGAAGGCGGCGAAGAGCTCGGGAGTCTTGGCGGCGCGCGCATCGCCGATGATGACGGCCTTGCCGCCGCCGAAGGGCAGGCCCGCCATGGCGTTCTTGTAGCTCATGCCGCGCGAGAGGCGCAGCACATCCGCGACCGCCTCGGTGGTGGTCGCATACGGCCACATGCGGCAGCCGCCCGCGGCGGGCCCGGGCACGGTCGAGTGAATGGCGATGACGGCGCGCAGCCCGGCTTGCGCGTCGTGACCGAAGATCACGAGCTCGTGGCCGTCGAATTCCCGCAGGTCGAAAACTTCCATGCCGCCTCCCGTCTCCGGCTTTCCTGGCGCCGGATAGCCTACGCGGCGGGGGTGGAAGACTCATCACAATAGTTGCTCTGGGAGTCCTTCTGGTGAAATATATATGTCATGAAATTGATGGACCGTGAGACGGGTGTTGCACGCTGACCTGACCCGCGGCGACCTGCGGATCCTCGATCTCCTCCAGGAGCACGGGGACCTCTCGGCGGCCGAGATCGGCGAGCGCCTCGGGATGAGCGCCTCGACCTGCTGGCGGCGCATCAGCCGTCTCACCGGGCTCGGGGTCATCAAGCGCCGCGTGGCCGTGCTCGAGCGCGAGAAGGTGGGGCTTTCCGTCATGGTGTTCTCGCACGTGAAGCTCTCCGGTCACGGCCGCGACGCGCTCCTCAAGTTCGAGCAGGCGGTGCGCGCGCATCCCGAGATCCTCGAGTGCTACACCCTGATGGGCGAGACCGACTTCCTGCTGCGCATCGTGTGCCGCGACATCAAGGCGTACGAGGCGTTCTTCCTCGACCACCTGTCGCGCTTCCCCGGTGTGCAGTCGGTCAACTCCTCGATCGCGCTCGCGGTCATCAAGGAGACGACCGCCCTGCCTCTCCACCTCCCTTGACCGGCACCTTCAGCTGCGCGGTGGGCCTGCTGAAATTGCCGTCGGCAATTTCAGCCCATCGATAACACCAACACACAGCGCTCGGCATCGAGCCCGGGGACGGCAATCCTGCGCGAGGCGGCGAGGCGCCACGGCGGCGGAAGCTTGCCGAGCTCCTCGTCCGGCCGCCGCCCCTTCATGGCGAGCACGCGCGTCGCGGGCCCGCACAGCGGCGCCACCTGCCTGAGAAGCTCGGACAGCGGGGCGAGCGCCCGCGCCGTGACGGTGTCGAAGGGCGCTTGCGGGTGCAGCGTCTCGGAGCGCGAGTGCACCGCCACCACGTTGCGCAGCCCGAGCGTGCGCGCCGCGTGCGCGACGAAGCGCACCTTCTTGCCGTTCGAGTCGATGAGCGTGAACTCCCGCGCCGGATTCGCGATGGCGAGCGGCAGCCCCGGGAAGCCGGCCCCCGTGCCGGCGTCCGCGATGCGCGCGCCGGCGAGCTCCGGGCTGATCGACAGGCTGTCGAGGAGGTGATGGGTGATCATCTGCTCGCGGCCCTCGATGGCCGTGAGGTTGTAGCTCCTGTTCCAGCGCTCGAGCTCATCGAGCAGCGCGAGGAGGCGCGCTGCATCCGCCTCCTCGAGAGTGACCCCGAGAAGCGCGGCGTCGTGCCTGAGACGCCCGGTCGGGCTCAACTTGGAAAGCTCCTATGAACGATTCGGGGCGCGATTGATCATACTCGCGGAACCGTATGCGACTGCTCCTGGTGGAAGATGATTCCATGATCGGCGAGGCCATTCGCGCCGGCTTGAAGCGCTTGGGGCTAGCCGTCGACTGGGTGCGCGACACCGCATCCGCCGGCGCGGCGCTCGGCACCGAGCCCTTCGAGCTGCTGCTCCTCGATCTGGGGCTCCCGGGGGGCGACGGGCTGGCTCTCCTCAAGGCGCTGCGCGAGCGCGGCTCGGCGCTGCCGGTCCTCGTCATCACCGCGCGCGATGCGGTAGCGGACCGGGTGGCGGGACTCGATGCGGGCGCCGACGACTATCTGGTCAAGCCCTTCGACCTCGATGAGCTGGCGGCGCGCATCCGCGCGCTGCTGCGCCGCAAGTCGGGGCGCAGCGAGCCGCACCTCGAGCACCTCGGCGTGGTGCTCGATCCCGCCACGCACCGCGTCACCCGGGACGGAACCGACGTGTCGCTCTCCCCGCGCGAGTTCGCGCTGCTCGAGCTGCTGCTCGAGCGCCCGGGCGCGATCCTCTCGCGCGCCCAGCTCGAGGAGCGGCTGTACGGCTGGGGCGAGGAGGTCGAGAGCAACGCCGTCGAAGTCCACATCCACGGCCTGCGGCGCAAGCTCGGCGCCGAGTTCATCCTCACGGTGCGCGGGGTCGGTTACCGCGTGAGGCCGGCGCGGTGAGCTCGCTGCGCGCACGGCTCCTCGCCTGGCTCCTCGCGGGAGTCGTGTTCGTCGGCGCGGCCGGCGGCTGGATCGTGTATCGCAACGCGCTCTCCGAGGCGGACGCCTTTTTCGATTACCACCTGCGCCAGACGGCCCTCATCCTGCGCGACCAGCCGGTCGAGTACCTGCTGCCGCAGGAGGTCGCGCCCGCCGATGCCTCTTACGATTTCGTCGTGCAGGTGTGGTCGCTCGACGGGGTGCGCGTGTACCTGTCGCGCCCGCACGCGGTGCTGCCCGCGATCACGACGCTCGGCTTCTCGACCGTGAGCACCGCCGAGGGGCGCTGGCGCGTCTACGGCGTGCAGGCGCTCACCCGCGTGATCCAGGTCGCCCAGCCGATGAGCGTGCGCGAGAAGCGTGCGGCGGGCCTCGCCCTGAGCACGCTCGCACCCTTCGCGCTGCTCCTGCCGGTGCTCGCGCTCCTCATCTGGCTCGCGGTCGGGCATGCGCTGCGGCCCCTCGAGCGGCTCACCGCCCTGGTCAAGGCGCGCCGGGTGAACGCGCTCGAGCCGCTCCCCGATACGCAGCTCCCCGACGAGGTGCGGCCGTTGGTCGGGGCGCTCAACGAGCTGCTCGCGCGGCTGCAGGCCGCGCTCGGGCGCGAGCGGGCCTTCATGGCGGACGCCGCGCACGAGCTGCGTACGCCGCTCACGGCGCTGCACCTGCAGATGGACATGCTCGCGCGCGCCGAGGGCGAGAGCGAGCGCGGCGCCGCCATGGGGCAGCTGTCCGAGGGCGTGCAGCGCGCCATCCGCCTGGTCGAGCAGATGCTGTCGCTCGCGCGCGAGCAGCCGGGCATTGTGCCGCGGCGTGTGCCGGTGGCGCTCGAGCCGCTGGCGCGCGAATGTATTGCCGAGCTCCTGCCGCTCGCCGACGCGCGCCACGTCGACCTGGGGCTCGGCGCCGCGAGTGCGCTCACCGTGTCGGGTGATCCGGACGCGCTGCGCACGCTGCTGCGGAACCTCATCGACAATGCCGTGCGCTATGGCGGCGAGGGCAGCCGCGTCGACGTCTCGGTGGAGGAGGACCGGAGCGCCGCTGCGCCCCGCGTGCAGCTCGCCGTGACGGATTGCGGCCCGGGGATCCCGCCCGAGGAGCGCGCCCGGGTGCTCGATCGCTTCTATCGCCCCGCCGGTACGGCGCCTCCCGGGAGCGGCCTGGGGCTCGCGATCGTGAAGGCGATCGCGGATGCGCACGGCGCGACGCTCACGCTCACCGCCGGGCCCGACGGGCGCGGGCTGCGGGTCATCGTGACGTTCCCGCCACCCTGAGGCGCATCGGGCCCGCCGTTTGGCGCCCGGCATCGAAGCTCATGTCCGGCAAAAGCGCCGCAGGCGACTTTTGCCTTATTGACGAGGGCCGAAGGCCCTACCGGCCAAGTCTTTGAAGAAAGGTCGCGGCGGTCTCGAGGTAGGCGTCGCGGTTGGCCTTCTTGCGAAAGCCATGGCCCTCGTCCTTCGCCGTGAGGTACCACACCTCGCCGCCCGCGGCGCGCACCCGCCACACCAGCTGCTCCGACTCGGACCCCGGGACGCGCGGATCGTTCAGACCCTCGACGACCAGCAGCGGCCGCTTGATGCGGCTCGCGTTGGTGAGCGGCGAGATGCGCTCGAGAAACTCGCGCATGTGCGGGTCGCGTTCGTCGCCGTATTCGGCGCGGCGCAGGTCGCGCCGGTAGGCCGAGGTGTGCGTGAGGAAGGTGACGAAGTTGCTGATGCCGACGACGTCGATCCCGCCGCGCAGCCGCTGGCCGTAGGCCACGAGCGCGGCGAGCGCCATGTAGCCGCCGTAGGAAGCGCCCATGACGGAGACACGCTCGCGGTCGAAGGCCGGCTGCGCGGCGATCCACACCAGGAGCGAGCCGATGTCGCGCACCGCATCCTCGCGCAGCTCGCCGTTGTCGAGCGCGAGGAAGCTCTTGCCGTAGCCCGACGAGCCGCGCACGTTGGGCGCGACCACCGCAATCCCGAGCTCATTCACGAGAAACTGGATGAACGGATCCCAGCCGGGGCGGAACTGCGACTCCGGTCCACCGTGGATGTCGATGACGACCGGACAGTGGATCGCGTTGCGCGGCCGGTAGACGTAGGCCGAGATGAGGCGCGGGTGACCGCCGATGCGATCCCACGTGGGGTAGCGCACGAGCTCGGGCGCGACCAGCGCCCGGCGCTCGAGCGGCCCCGGCTCGCTCCTGGTCCAGCGCTCGAGCCGCGCGTGCTCGAGATCCCAGGAATAGACGTCACGCGGCGCCTCGGGGGACTCCACCGACAGCCCGAGCCGGTGCCCGGCGCGATCGAAGGCGAGGTGCGTGATCACCCCCTCGGGCAGACCCGCGGGCGAGGCCTCGGCGTGCGTCTGCGCGTCCTCGACGACGAGGCGGCTGCGCCCGTCCTGGTTGATCACGTAGGCGAGGTAGCGCCCGTCCGGGCTCGCGTCGAACGCCTCGACATCCCAACCCGTCTCGGGCGTCAGCCGGCGGTTCTCGTGCGTCGCCGGATCGATGAGCCGCAGCTGGACGAAGTCGCTGTCCTCGTCCGACAGCACGTAGACCCCGCGGCCGCCGGGGACGAATTTCGCATCGCGAATGCCGATCTTGCGGCCGCTCGTATCGAGCGGCGTCAGCGCGCCGCTCGCGACGTCCGCGGTGTAGAGATAACCCTCGCCGATCGAGACGTACCGCCACACGAGGAGCTTGCCGTCGTCGGCCGACCAGTCGAGCGGATACCACGCGCCTGCTCCGCCGCCCACGACCAGCCGCGGCTCGGCGCCGCCCGACACGTCGGCGACATACACGTCGTAGCTGGCGCCGTCGCGGTCGTTGCCGTAGAAGGCGACGCGTTTGCCGTCGTGGGCCCACACCGGACTGCCGTGGAGAAACGCGCCGTGGGTGAGCTCGCGCACGCTGCCGCCGGCGGCCTGGTAATAGACCTGCGAGTTCTCGTCCCCCCCCTGGTCCTTGAGGAACACGAAGCCGCCGCTCGGTGCGGCCCGGGCGACGTTGACCGGCTCGCGGTAGAAGGTGAGCTGCTCGCGCGCCGCGAGCGGCGCCGAGACTCCGTGCACCTGCTCGGTGTCGCCGAACCGGGTCGCGATGAGAAGCGAGCCGTCCGGCAGCCAGTCGAGGAGCGTCGCCTGACGCGAGGCGAGGTAGCGGTGAAGGCGCGCGGCGAGCTCGGGATCGGGTCGAGGAATGCCGTCGAAGACCAGGCTCCCCTGCTCGCGCCGCGGCAGCAACGGCGGGGTCCACGCGGGGGCTTGCGGCGCGGGCTGCTGCGCCGCCGGCTGTTCCGGCGCGGTTTGCCCCGGCGTCGGTTGCTGCTCGGGAGCGGAGCTCGGCGGCGGCGGCTCCGGCAGCGCGGGCTCCCGCCCGCCCGCCGCCGCGCCGATGGCCAGGCCGAGAGCCGCCGCGAAAGCACTAAGCCGTCGAGTCATGTGTCTAACCTAGCGCACGGGTTACGATGTGTACACGTGAAGCCAAGGATCTACCGCCACCCCCACGGCATCAGCGCGATCGATGCCGAGTACCTCTACCCGGGGCATGCTGCCGCCCATCTGATCGAGGACTGCGGCCGCGCCGCCTTCGTCGACGTCGGCACCAACGACTCGGTGCCGTACCTGCTCGCGGCGCTCGCCGAGCTCGGCATTGCGCGCGAGTCGGTCGACTATGTCCTCCTGACGCACGTGCACCTCGATCACGCCGGCGGCGCCGGACGGCTGATGCAGGAGCTCCCCGACGCCCGTGCCGTGCTGCATCCGCGCGGCGCGCCGCACATGATCGATCCGTCGCGGCTCATCGCCGGCTCCAGGGTGGTGTACGGCGAGGCGCGCTTCACGCAGCTCTACGGCGAGCTCGTGCCCATCCCGCGCGAGCGGGTGCGCGTGGCCGCGGACGGCGAGCGCATCGCCTTGGGTGCCCGCACGCTCGAGCTCATCCATACGCCCGGCCACGCCATGCATCACTACGCGGTGGTCGATGCCGCGCACGGCAGCATTTTCAGCGGCGATACCTTCGGCATCTCCTATCCGCCGCTCGCGACGCCGCGCGGCAGCTTCATCACCCCGTCGACGGTACCGACGCAGTTCGACCCGCAGCAGCACCTCGCCTCGATCGACCGCATGCTGAGCTACCGCCCCGAGTCGATCTACCTCATGCACTTCAGCCGCGTCACCGGCGTGCCGCGGCTCGCCGAGCTCCTGAAAGAGCAGATCCCCGAGCTGGTCGCCATCGCGCGCCGCCACGCGCACGCGGCCGATCGCGCGCACCGCATCCGCGCCGACATGCTCGCGCTGTGGCTCGCCCTGGCACGGCGCGAGGGCAGCACGCTCGAGCCGCAGGCGCTCGAGCGCGCACTCGAGGGCGACCTCGAGCTCAACACCCAGGGGCTGATCGCCTGGCTCGACCGCGGCACGGAGCGAAAGTCATGAAACCCTTCAGGGCATTCCGCATTCATTCCGAGGGCGGCAAGATCGCCGCGCGCTTCGAGGATCTGACGCTCGACGACCTCGGCGAGGGCGAGGTCGTGATCCGCGTCGCCTGCTCGGGAATCAACTACAAGGACGCGCTCGCCGCCACCGGCGCCGGCAAGATCCTGCGCCGCTATCCGCTGGTCGGTGGCATCGATCTCGCCGGCGCCGTCGAGAGCTCGGGCGATGCGCGCTTCAAGCCGGGCGATGCGGTGCTGGTGACCGGCTGCGGGCTCTCCGAGACCCACGACGGCGGCTATGCGCAGTTCGCGCGCGTCCCGGGCGACTGGGTGATCCCCATGCCCGCCGGGCTCGACGCCCGGACGGCCATGTCGCTCGGCACCGCGGGCTTCACCGCGGCGCTCGCCATTCACCGCATGGAGCAGAACGGGCAGGCGCCCGGCGGCGGTCCGATCGTCGTCACCGGCGCGACCGGAGGCGTGGGCAGCGTCGCCGTCGACATGCTCGCGACGCGCGGCTACCGGGTGATCGCGGTGAGCGGCAAGGCGGATGCCGCCGAGTACCTGAAGGCGCTCGGCGCCTCCGAGGTGCTCGACCGCAGGAGCCTCGACCTGGGGAGCCGGCCCCTCGAGGCGGCCCGCTTTGGCGGTGCGATCGACAATCTCGGCGGCGAGGTGCTCACCTGGCTCACGCGCACGGTGGATTTCTGGGGCAACATCGCCAGCATCGGGCTCGCGAGCTCGCCCGAGCTCAAGACGACCGTGATGCCGTTCATCCTGCGGGGGGTGGCGCTCCTCGGCATCAACTCCTCGGCGACCCGCCGGGAGTGGCGCCTCGCCGTGTGGCAGCGCATCGCGACCGACCTGCGGCCCCGGCATCTCGCGCGCATCGTCACGCGCACCATCGACCTCGCGGACCTGCCCCAGGCCTTCCCCGACTACCTCGCCGGGCGCGTCATCGGGCGCACCCTGGTGCGCATCGGCTGAAACCTACCGGCGAGTAGGATCGCGCGCTTGCCCCGCGGCCGCGCCGCGCGTATAGAATGGCGCTCCCCTTCGAGGTCGCCCATGTCGGATCGAGCACCTACCGCTGGAGCGCGCCTGCGTGCCGCCGTCGAGGCGGAGCGCCCGCTGCAGCTCGTCGGCACGATCAACGCCTTCGCGGCTCTGCTCGCCGAGCGCGCCGGCTTTCGCGCCATCTATCTCTCGGGCGCCGGGGTCGCCAACGCCTCCTTCGGGCTGCCGGATCTCGGGGTCACGACACTCAACGACGTCTGCGAGGATGTGCGGCGCATCACGGGCAAATGCTCTCTGCCGCTCCTGGTCGACGCCGACACCGGCTTCGGCAGCGCCTTCAACATCGCCCGCACCTGCCGTGACCTGATCCGCGCCGGGGCCGCCGGCATGCACCTCGAGGACCAGGTGTCCGCCAAGCGCTGCGGCCACCGCCCCGGCAAGGCGCTGGTCCCGGCGGGCGAGATGGTCGACCGCCTGAAGGCCGCGGTCGATGCGCGCACCGATCCGGCCTTCGTCATCATGGCGCGCACCGATGCGCTCGCGGTCGAGGGCCTCGACGCCGCGCTCGAGCGCGCCGGCGCCTACGTCGCCGCCGGCGCGGACATGATCTTCGCCGAGGCGCTGAAGACGCTGGATGAGTACCGGCAGTTCGCCGACGCAGCGGGCATCCCGGTGCTCGCCAACATCACCGAGTTCGGCGAGACGCCGCTCTTCACGCTCGCCGAGCTCGGCGCTGCCGGCGTGCGCCTCGTGCTCTACCCGCTGTCGGCGTTCCGTGCCGCCGCCCGGGCTCACGAGGTGGTGTACGCGGCGATCCGCCGCGAGGGTACGCAGAGGAGCGTCGTGCCCGGCATGCAGACGCGCGCCGAGCTTTACGAGGTGCTCGGCTACCACGAGTACGAGAGGAAGCTCGACGAGCTGTTCGGAAGCAAGCCATGAACGACCCCAACCCGCTCAAGCCCAAGAAGTCCGTGGCGCTCTCCGGGGTGCTGGCCGGCAATACCGCCCTGTGCACCGTCGGCCGCACCGGCAACGACCTGCATTACCGCGGCTACGACATCCTCGAGATCGCCGAGAAGTGCGAGTTCGAGGAGATCGCCTTCCTGCTCATCCACGGCAAGCTTCCCAACGGCGCCGAGCTCGCCGGCTACAAGACGCGCCTCAAGGCGCTGCGCGGGCTGCCGGCGGCGGTGCGCACCGTGCTCGAGGCTCTGCCGGCGGCGGCGCATCCCATGGACGTGCTGCGCACCGGCGTGTCGGCCCTCGGCTGCGTGCTGCCCGAGAAGGACGAGCACCTCGCAGCCGGCGCGCGCGAGATAGCCGATCGCCTGATCGCCTCGCTCGGCTCGATGCTCACCTACTGGTATCACTTCAGCCATTCGGGCGAGCGCATCCACACCGAGACCGCCGACGACTCGATCGGAGCGCACTTCCTGCACCTGCTGCACCGGCGGCCGCCGCCCGCCGACTGGGTGCGGGCGATGCACACCTCGCTCATCCTCTACGCCGAGCACGAGTTCAACGCCTCGACCTTCGCGGCGCGCGTCATCTCCGGCACGGGCTCGGACCTCTACTCCTGCATCGCCGGCGCGATCGGCGCGCTGCGGGGACCGAAGCACGGGGGCGCCAACGAGACCGCGCTGGTGATTCAGCAGCGCTACGAGTCCGCCGCTCAGGCCGAGGCCGACATCCGCGCGCGCGTGGCGAACAAGGAAGTCATCATCGGCTTCGGCCACCCTGTCTACACCATCGCCGATCCGCGCAACGAGGTGATCAAGGAGGTGGCGCTGCGGCTCGCGCGTGCCGCGGGCGACCTGCGCCGCTTCGAGATCGCCGACCGCATCGAGGCGGTGATGCGCGAGACCAAGAAGATGTTCGCCAACCTCGACTGGTTCTCGGCGGTCGCCTACAACATGATGGGCATACCGACCGAGATGTTCACGCCGCTGTTCGTCATCGCCCGCACGACCGGCTGGTCGGCGCACGTCATCGAGCAGCGCGCCGACGGCAAGATCATCCGGCCGGCCGCCAACTATGTCGGTCCCGAGAACCTGAAGTTCGTGCCGATCGAGCAACGCAACTGAAGCCGCGAACGCTCCGCGTCCGGAGCGCCTGAGCACACGCATGTCCACCCACGACGCGAAATCCGCCGAGCGCCCGGCCTTCGACGCCGCGCTCACGACCATCGCCGAGTACGCTCGCAATTTCCGCATCCAGAGCCAGGCCGCCTACGAGACGGCGCGCTACTGCCTGATGGATACGCTCGCCTGCGGCTTCTTGGCGCTGAAGTACCCGGCCTGCCGCAGGCTCCTCGGGCCCGTCGTGCCGGGAGCCGTGATGCCGGGAGGGGCGCGCGTGCCCGGCACGTCCTACGAGCTCGACCCGGTGCAGGCCGCCTTCAACATCGGCGCCATGATCCGCTGGCTCGACTTCAACGACACCTGGCTCGCCGCCGAATGGGGCCATCCGTCCGATAACCTGGGCGCCATCCTCGCGGCGGCCGATTACCGCGCGCGGCTCGCGGTCATGTCGGGCCAGGCCCCGCCCACCGTGCGCGACGTGCTCACCGCCATGATCAAGGCGCACGAGATCCAGGGCGTGCTGGCGCTCGAGAACAGCTTCAATCGCGTCGGGCTCGACCACGTGCTGCTGGTGCGGGTAGCCTCCACGGCCGTCGTGACCGCGCTGCTCGGCGGGAGCCTCGAGCAGGTCGTGAACGCGGTGTCGAACGCCTGGATCGACGGCGGAGCGCTGCGCACCTACCGCCACGCGCCCAACACCGGCTCGAGGAAGAGCTGGGCGGCCGGCGATGCCACGAGCCGCGCGGTGCGCCTCGCGCTCATCGCTCTCACCGGCGAGATGGGCTATCCGTCGGCGCTGACGGCCAGGACCTGGGGATTCTGCGACGTGCTCTTCGAGGGCAGGCCCCTGTCGCTGCCGCAGCCCTTCGGCTCCTACGTGATGGAGAACGTGCTCTTCAAGATCTCCTACCCGGCGGAGTTCCACGCGCAGACCGCGGTCGAGGCGGCGATGACGCTCCACCCGGCGGTGCGGGATCGCATCGCCGACATCGAGCGCATCGTGATCGAGACGCAGGAGCCGGGCGTGCGCATCATCGACAAGACCGGCCCGCTCGCCAACCCCGCCGACCGCGACCACTGTATCCAGTACATGGTGGCGATCCCGCTGATCTTCGGCCGGCTCACCGCCGCGGACTACGAGGACGCGCTCGCGTCGGATCCGCGCATCGACGCGCTGCGCGCGCGGATGCAGGTGCGCGAGAACCCGCAGTTCACCGCGGAGTATTACGCCGCCGACAAGCGCTACATCGGCAACGCCGTGCAGGTGTTCTTCCGCGACGGCAGCCGCAGCGAGCGGGTGCAGGTCGATTTTCCGATCGGCCATCGCAAGCGCCGCGCCGAGGGAATGCCGGTGCTGGTGCGCAAGTTCGAGGCCGCCGTGGGCGCCCGCTTCCCCGCCAGGCAGGCCGAGCGGGTGAAGGCGTTGTTCGCGAAACCGGCGGCGCTCGATGCCCTGCCGGTGAACGAGTTTCTGGCGGCGCTGGTCGCAAACGGATCGTAATCCGATGAATGATTCGCCCTCGCTGGCTGACATCTTTCGGCAACATACGGGCCGGCTGGTCCACAAGTGGTCGCACTATTTCCCGATCTACGAGCGCCACCTGCGGTCGTATCGCGGCACGCCGATCCGGGTCCTGGAGATCGGGGTCTTTCACGGTGGCTCGCTGCAGATGTGGAAGCGCTACTTTGGCGAGGATGCCACCGTGGTCGGCGTCGACATCGACCCGCGCTGCTCGGGGTACGCCGAGGACGGCATAGACATCGAGATCGGCGACCAGTCGGACCCGCAGTTCTGGCGCCGGCTCGTCGAGCGTCACGGGGACTTCGAGGTCGTCATCGACGACGGCTCGCACGTGGCCGCCCATCAGAGGGCGTCGTTCCTGTCTCTGTGGCCGCACCTGTGCGACGGCGGCACCTACATCGTCGAGGACTGCCATACCGCGTACTGGCCCGAGTACGGCGGCGGCCTGAACACCGGCAACAGCTTCGTCGATTTCGCCCGGGGCAGGATCGACGACCTCAACGCCCTCTGGTGGCGCGATCCGCAGCTGGCGCGGAGCCGCTTCACGCGCGAGCTCGGCGGACTCCATTTCTACGACTCGATGGTCGTGTTCGAGAAGAAACTGCGCAGGCGGCCGCCGTGCGAGGTGGTGAGCGGGTCCTTCTCCCATCCGGTGGACGAGGCGCTTCGGTCGAGGCTCGACCTCTACCGCGGGAACGCGCCGGAGCGCTGAATTCCCGGCGCCCCGGGGCCGCCTTGGCGGCCCCGGGGCCTCGAGTGTTTCCTACCCGACCCGCACCGGCACGAAGATGCGCGCGTCGCCGCGCTGGATGAGAAGCGCGATGTGGCCCTTGGAATTCGCGATCGCGCTCTTCAGCGCCGACTCGCTCGACACCGGGGCGCCGTTGGCGGAGAGCACGATGTCGCCGGCCTGGATGCCGGCCTCGGCCGCGGGGCCGGACGCCTGCTCGACCAGGAGCCCGCCCTGCACCTTCCCCTCGCGCTGCTCCTCGCCCGTGAGCGGGCGCACCGCGAGGCCGAGCTTGCCGCCCTCGTGACGGCTCTCGCGGTTGCGCGCGGTGGGCTGCTCCTCGAGCGTGCCGAGCTTCACGCTCAGGTTGCGCGCGGCGTGGTTGTGCCAGAGCTCGAGATCCGCCGTGGCGCCCGGACCGAGCTCCGAGACTTTCTCCGACAGCTCGACCGTGCTCTCGATCGGCTCGCCGTCGAGCTTGAGGATGACGTCGCCCGCTTCGATGCCGGCGCGGGCGGCCGGCCCGCCCTTCTCGACGCTCGAGACCAGCGCGCCCTCGGGCTGCGGCAGCCCGAACGAGTCGGCGAGGTCCTGGGTGACGTTCTGGATCACGACGCCGAGCTTGCCGCGGGTGACGTGACCTGAGGTCTCGAGCTGATTGCCGACCTTCATGGCGGCATCGATCGGAATCGAGAACGACACGCCCATGTAGCCGCCGCTGCGGCTGTAGATCTGCGAGTTGACGCCGACCACCTCGCCGCGCATGTTGAAGAGCGGCCCGCCGGAATTGCCGGGGTTGATCGGCACGTCGGTCTGGATGAAGGGCACGGCGTCGCCGTTGAGCGGCCGGTTCTTGGCGCTCACGATGCCGGCCGTGGCGCTGTTGTCGAAGCCGAACGGTGCGCCGATCGCCAGCACCCATTCGCCCACCTTGAGCGTGCGCGAGTCGCCGATCTTCACGGTGGGAAGATTCCTGGCGTTGATCTTGACCAGCGCGATGTCCGAACGTGCGTCGATGCCGATCACCTTGGCCGGGTATTCGCGGCGGTCGGTGAGGCGCACCGTCACCTCGCTCGCGCCCTTCACGACGTGCGCGTTGGTCATGATCAGGCCGTCCGGGCGGATGACGAAGCCGGAGCCCTCGCCGTGCATCGGCTGCGGACGCGGCATCTGGAAGCCGAAGCCGCGGAAGAACGGCGCGAACGGACTGTTGGGTCCGAAGGGGTTGTCGTTGCCCCCGCCGCCCCCGCCGCCCCCGCCGCCCCCGTCGCCGCCGTCGCCTTCATCGCCCTCATCCCCTTGGTCGTAGGAGGCCGACACCTTGGTCGTGACGGTGATGTTCACGACCGCCGGCCCGTACTTCTGCACCATGCCGCTGAAATCCGGCAGCGCTGCGACGGGATTGGCGGCCGCCGTGCTGGCCGCGGGCGCCGGGGCCCCGGCGGTCTGCGCCGCACTGCTTGCGGCGGCATGCGCGGCACCCGAGAAATACAGTGCCCCGACCGGCACGGCGACGGTGGCGGCCCCCAGCATCGCGATGACGAGCGGCTTGCGGACAAACGAGACGAAACGCATGGACGGCTCCTCGAAAAGGGAAAATTGCCCCATGGGCGAACGATAGGCGGGCCGTCTTAACGGAGTCTTAAGGCCCCTCATATCGCGGAACGCACGCAGGCAGCGCCGCATTTGGAAGCCCGGGAACCGTGAAAAGTTCCGGAGCGGCCGGGTGTCTGCGCCCGGCTCAGGCCCCGGAGCGCGCGGGCATCATTCGCCCAGGCGGGTGTAGGGGCGCGGCTCGGTGCCGAGAGAGGGCGTGAGCCCGGAGAAGTAAGCCGCGATCTGCGCAATGTCCTCGTCCTTGAGATTGGCCGCGAATCCCTTCATGACCGGATTCTTGCGCCCGCCATGCCTGTACTCGTTGAGCGCACGGACGATGTAATCCTCGTGCTGCCCGGCGAGCGAGGGGTAGATCGGGGCGACCGCGATGCCGTCCTGCCCGTGGCAGGAGACGCACAGCTGCGCCGCCTGCGGCACGGAGCCGGGCGGCTTGCCGCTCGCGACCAGGGGCTTGCCGGCGAGGTAGGCGGCGACGTCATTCATGTCCCGCTCGGAGAGCGAGGCGGTCTGCGAGTGCATGGTGATGTGCGAGCGGTCGCCGTCGCGGTAGCCGTGCAGCGCAATCACCAGGTACTGCGCGTTCTGCCCACGCAGCTCCGGCACGCTGTACATGGGATAGGCGTTCTTGTAGCCCTCGATCCCGTGGCAGCCGAGACAGGTGTAGGAGACCGCCTTGCCGCGCTGGGGATCGGCCGCCTGCGGCGCCGCGGCAGGCTGAGCGGCGGGCTGCGGTGCCGGCGCCGTGGCGGCGGGCTGCGCCCGCGGCGCCCCGCTCAGGGTGAGCGCGCCGGCGGCAATCAGCACCATCGAAACCGCACGCACTCGAGTGGCTCGCCCGCGCCTCATTCCGCTCACTCCCCGCCCGCTCAAACGGCCCAAAAACGGCCCCGAATCTTACGGACTCGCCGGGCCAAATGCCACAACGCGGCGAACCTGATGGATGATAGCGACCGATGATCGGTCTCATCCAGCGAGTCGAGAGCGCCGAGGTCCGCGTCGACGGCCGGGTCGTCGGCGCGATCTCCCGCGGCGTGCTCGCCTTCGTCGCGGTGCGCCGCGATGACACGCCGGCGTCCGCCGAGCGGCTCCTCGAGCGGCTGCTCTCCTACCGCATCTTCCCCGACGCCGAAGGGCGCATGAATCTCTCGGTCCGCGAGGTGGACGGAGGGCTGCTCCTGGTGCCGCAGTTCACCCTCGCGGCCGACACGAAAAAGGGCACGCGCGCGGGGTTCTCGGGCGCCGCGGAGCCCGAGGAGGCGCGGCGTCTTTTCGGCCATATGCTCGAGAAGGCCCGCGGCTCATATCCCCATGTTTCCGCTGGCGTATTTGGCGCCCATATGCGGGTGTCGCTCGTCAATGACGGGCCGGTGACGTTCTGGCTCGAGGCTCCTGCTCCCTGAGAGTGAAGGGGTTGGCGGATTTCGGCGAACTTCCGGGCCCCGGGGCGCTCATTTGACCTATGATTTGATTCTTTTCGGCCGCGATTGCGGACCTCAAGCGGAGTGTTGACGTATGGGTATAGGAATGCGCGAGCTGCTGATCATCCTGCTCGTGGTGCTCGTCGTATTCGGCGCCAAGAAGCTGCGCACCGTGGGCTCCGATCTCGGAGCGGCGGTCCGCGGGTTCAAGAAGGCGATGAACGAGGGCGAGGAAGAGCAGAGCGCCGAGCAGAAGCAGATCCGCTCCGAGAAGGCGGACGCGGAGTTCGACGAGGTCCGCAAGAGCGAGGCGACCAGCAAGAACGACCGGAGCGTGTGACCTGTTCGAGGGACGCTTCTCCGAAGTCCTGATCATCTTCGTCCTGGCGCTGGTCGTGCTGGGACCCGAGAAGCTGCCGCGCGTCGTCGCCGAGGTCGGCCGGTGGGTCGGACGCGCGCGCGCCATGGCACGGCAGTTCCGCGAGCAGCTCGAGGAGGAAGTGCAGCTCGAGCAGGCGCGCCGGGCGCAGGCGCAGAGCCCGCCGCCGCCCCCGCACCATGGGCCAACACCGCCCGCGCCGCCGCCGCCGCCAGCGCCCGGCGACGCCCCTGAGGCCCCTGACGCCAGCACCTTCGCCGCCGGTGAGGCCGGCCCGACACCGCGCGCCGATGAGCGAAGAACCTGAAAGGCTCGCCGAAGGCTCGCTGATCTCGCACCTGCTCGAGCTGCGGGACCGGCTGCTGCGCTCGATGATGGCCGTGGGTGTCGCGTTCCTCCCGTGCGTCTACTATTCGAACGCCATCTTCACCTTCGTCGCCCAGCCGCTGCTCGCGAAGCTCCCGCCGGGCAGCAACCTGATCGCGACCGGCGTGATGTCGCCGTTCACGACGCCCTTCAAGCTGTCGTTCTTCGTCGCCCTCCTTGCGGCGATGCCGTACGTGATCTATCAGCTGTGGGCCTTCGTGGCACCGGGCCTCTACCGCCACGAGCGGCGCTTCGCCGTGCCGCTGCTGCTGTCCTCGATTCTGCTCTTCTACGTCGGCATCGCCTTCGCCTACTACTTCGTCTTTCCGGTGATGTTCCAGTTCTTCGCCGCCACGACGCCGAAGGGCGTGGCGATGATGACCGACATCAACCAATACCTGGACTTCGTGCTGACGATGGTCTTCTGCTTCGGGATCGCCTTCGAGGTGCCGATCGCGGTAGTGCTGCTGGTGGTGATGGGCATCGTGCGCATCGAGAAGCTCAAGAAGAATCGCGGCTACGTACTGATCGGCATCTTCATCCTGGCGGCGCTCCTCACCCCGCCCGATGCGATCTCGCAGTGCTCGCTCGCGATCCCGATGTACCTCCTCTACGAGGGCGGCATCCTCATGGCGCGCATCCTCTCGCGCGCGCGCCACGCCGAGGCCGCCGAGAAAGTCGGCGAGAGCTGAAAACTACGCCGCGTCCGGAGCTCGGTTCCTCGAGGCCCCTCGCACAAGGGTCGCCCTGCGTGTCAGACTCATTGCAAGGCGCGCCGCAGAAAGCGCGCCAGGGGGTTGAGCCGAGCATGAGCCAGTCCGCCGACGCCAGCCTCCTCGCCCCCGCGGCGAAGCGCACGATCCTCGGCCAGCCGATCGGCATCGCGACGCTGTTCCTCACCGAGCTGTGGGAGCGCTTCACCTATTACGGAATCCAGTCGCTCCTGATCCTCTTCATGGTGGCGCCGGCCGCCAAGGGCGGGCTCGGCCTCGACGACAAGTCCTCGGCCTCGATCTACGGCCTCTACGTCGGGAGCACCTATCTCCTCGGACTCCTCGGCGGCTGGATTGCCGACCGGCTTGCCGGCGCGCAGCGCGCGGTGATTGCCGGCGGGATCCTGATCGCCCTCGGCAACACGCTGCTCGCCCTCGGCACCACGGCGGTGTTCTTCGTCGGGCTCCTGGTCATCGCCATGGGCGTCGGGCTGCTCAAGCCCAACGTGAGCGCGCTGGTGGCGGCGCTCTATCCCGAGGGCGGGGCGCGGCGCGACGCCGGCTTCTCGATCTTCTACATGGGTATCAACACCGGCGGGTTTCTCGGGCCGGTGGTGGTGCCGCTCATCGCCACTGCCCTCGGCTGGCGCTTCGGCTTCGCTCTGACGGCGCTCGGCATGGTGCTCGGCGTCGGCCAGTTCCTCGTGACACGCCGCTTTCTCGGCGGCGCGGGCATCGCGGTCGCGCCCGAGCAGCGCGCCTCGTGGACGCCGGTCGTGGCGCTCTTCGTGCTGCTGGCCGCCGCCGTGCTGCTCGCCGTCAGCGGCGCGGTGCGCATCGACAGCGCGCTGCTCGCCTCCTTCGCGTCCTGGGCCTTCGCGCTGCTCGCGGTGGCGTATTTCGGGTACCTGCTGTTCTTCGCCGGGCTTGCGGGCACCGAGCGCAGGCGGGTGATGGTGATGGTGGCCCTGTTCCTCGGCTCGGTCACCTTCTGGGCCGGCTACTTTCAGCAGGGCGCGTCCTTCAACCTGTTCGCGGCCCGCTACACGGACATGCACATCCTCGGCTGGAACGCGCCGCCCGGCATACTGCAGTCGCTCGATTCGCTGTTCGTGATCATCCTCGCCGGGGCGTTCGCGGCGCTGTGGCTCGCCCTCGGCAGGCGCGACCGCGATCCGCCGGTGACCGCCAAGTTCGGCGTGGCGCTGCTGCTCCTCGGCGTCGGGTTCCTCGTCATGTACTTCGCCGCACGGCACGTGCTCGCCGGCCGCCTGGTGCTGCCCACCTGGCTGGTGAGCACCTACTTCCTGCACGTCTGCGGCGAGATGTGCCTGTCGCCCGTGGGCCTCTCCAACATGAGCAAGCTCGTGCCGCCGCGTTTCGTCGGCCAGGCGATGGGCATGTGGTTCCTGTCGCTCGCGCTCGGCGGCAATCTCGCCGGCCAGCTGACCGGTGAGTACGACGCGAGTCACCTCGATTCGCTGCCGGCGCTGTTCCTCAGGATCTTCTGGTACGGCGCCATCGCCGGCGTGGTGATGCTGCTGCTCACGCCGCTCGTGAAGCGCCTGATGGCGGGCGTGACGTAGCCCTCACTCCGTGACGCGCACGCCGGTGATGAAGTACTCGGTCTCGCCGAAGCACGAGGTTGGAATCCACTTGTGCTGCTCGTAGTGCAGCGCCATGCGCTTGCCGACGCTGGCGTTGAGCTTCGCGGCGATCGCGTCGCTCGGCACGGTGAAGAGGAATTTCTCCGCCACGGTTCCCGGCATGGTCACCATGGCCATCTCGCCTTCCCAGGTCTTGCAGATGAAGCCCTTCTTCGAGAGCTTCTGCACGTAGCCGGCGCGTTCGCCTTCCGAGTACGACCAGTGGAGCGTCACCCACGTGAAGCCCGCGAGGCCGAGCACCGCGACAACCACCAGCGAGATGAGCACTCTGAGCATGGCCTGCTACTCCAGCGACGCGCGCAGGCCTCAAGCATAGCGCGCGCGTGGACCGCGAGGCTAAGATGGCCGCTTTCATAACAGCAACAACTTCCGAGGGGCTCCCATCATGAAGACCGAGTCGCGCGCCGAGCTGACGCTCAGGGGACTCATCCTCGGTGTGCTGATCACACTGGTGTTCACCGCGGCGAACGTCTACTTCGGCTTGAAGGCGGGACTCACCTTCGCGACCTCGATCCCGGCGGCGGTCATCTCCATGGCGGTGCTGCGCGGCTTCAAGGGCGTAACCATCCAGGAGAACAACATCGTGCAGACGGTCGCCTCGGCGGCCGGAACGCTCTCCTCGGTCATCTTCGTGCTGCCCGGCATGGTGATGATCGGCTGGTGGAACGGCTTTCCCTACTGGGTGTCGTGCGCCATCTGCGTGTTCGGCGGCACGCTCGGCGTCATGTACTCGATACCGCTGAGACGGGCGCTGCTCGATCAGAAGGATCTGCCCTTTCCCGAGGGCGTCGCCTGTGCCGAGGTGCTGAAATGCGGCAGCGGCGGGCAGGCCGAGGGCCTCGAGGAGACGCGCGCGGGGCTGCAGGCGCTGCTGTGGGGCTCGGTGGTCTCGGGCGCCTTCTCGCTCATCACCGCGACGCGCGTCTTCGCGAGCGACGTCGCGCGCACTTTCCGCGTGGGCGAGCGCGGCGTGTCGGGCTTCGATTTCTTCCTGTCGTTCGCGCTCTTCGGCGTCGGGCACCTGGTCGGGCTCTGGGTGGGCCTCGCGATGCTGCTCGGCGCCCTCATCGCCTGGGTGTGGGGCATCCCGCATTTCTCGGCGCTCGCCGATCCGGCGGTGAACCTGAGCGATCCGGCCGCGGTCGCCGCCCTGGCGCGCGCGACCTGGAGTCACAAGGTGCGCTTCGTCGGCGCGGGCACGATCGGCGTGGCGGCGGTCTGGACGCTCGCCAAGCTCGCCAGGCCCGTCGCCGCGGGCCTGGCCTCCGCGATGGCCGCGGCCCGCACGCGCGCTGCGGGCAATGCGGCGCTGCTGCCGATCACCGAGCAGGACATGCCGATCGGCACGGTCGGCGTCGTGTCGCTGGTGTGTGTGCTCGCCTCGGCGGTGCTCCTCGGGCAGTTCGTGAGCCAGAGCGGGCTCGGCGGCCATTTCCTCGCGCTCACAATCGCCGGCGCCCTCTATATCGCGGTCATGAGCTTTCTGGTCTCGGGGGTGTGCGGTTACATGGCGGGGCTCATCGGCGCCTCCAACAGCCCCCTGTCCGGCATCGGCATCCTCGCCGTGGTCGGCTTCGGGCTGATCCTCGTGTTCGGCATCGACGTCGGCTCGGCCCCCGATGCCGGCAGATCCCTCGTGGCCTATGCGCTCTTCGTGACCGCGGTGGTGTTTGCCGCGGCGGCGATCGCCAACAACAACCTGCAGGATCTGAAGACCGGGCAGCTGGTCGATGCCACCCCCTGGAAGCAACAGGCGGCGCTGGTGGTCGGCGTGATCGCAGGCGCCGTGATCATCCCGCCGATTCTCGACCTGCTGAACCATGCTTATGGCTTTGCCGGGGCCCCCGGGGCCCGCGAGCACCCGCTGCCGGCGCCGCAGGCGGGCCTCATCTCGGCGCTCGCCCAGGGCGTCATCCAGAACAACGTCGACTGGAGCCTGATCGAGACCGGCGGTGCCATCGGGGCGGTGCTGATCCTCCTCGACATCGTGCTGCGCCGGGGAGTGCCGGGCGCGCACTGCTCGCCGCTCGCGGTGGGTCTCGGCATCTATCTTCCGACCCAGAGCACGCTCATGGTGGTGGTGGGCGCGGTGTGCGGCTGGCTCTACGACCGCGCGGCGCAGCGGCGCGCGCGCCCCGAGGCGACCAAGCAGCTCGGCGTGCTGCTCGCCTCGGGCATGATCGTCGGTGAGGGATTGGTCGGCGTGCTGGTGGCCGCGCTGGTCGCATTCTCGGGCCAGGATTTCCCGCTGTCACTGGTGGGCGATGCCTTCGCGGACCACGGCGCCGTGTGGCTCGGCGCCCTGGTCTTCATCGTGGTGATCTACGCGCTCTACCGCCGCGTGGGCCGCTCGCTCAAGACGTGAGTCGAGCGCGTCAGCTGCGGAATACGTCGGTGCTGAGGTAACGCAGCCCCGAATCCACCGCGATCGTCGCCACCGTCGCCCCCCGGGGGGGGGCCGGGCGCTGCGCCACGGCGAGCGCCGCCATGGATCGAGTGCGCGGTGCCCGCGGCGCCTTACAAGGGGCTGCGGCGGCGGTCGTAGCGCTCGAACCCGTGATGGCCGATGAGGGCCGAGCCGAGCCACCCCGTGAGCCAGACGATGATCCAGGTGAGGAGCGCCGCCCTGAAGCCCCCGTAGAGATGAAAACCCGGGAGGATCCAGGCGACCAGCACCACCATGGCGGCGTTCAGCACGAGGAGAAAGAGCCCGAGCGTCACGATGGTGAGCGGCAAAGTGAGAACGAAGGCGATCGGGCGCACGACGGCGTTCATCACGCCGAGCAGGAGCCCGGCGAGGAGCAGCGTCGGCACGTCATCGACATGCACACCGTGCACCCAGCGGCTCGCAAGCCAGAGCCCGAAGGCGGCGAGCAGCGCCCGCAGCAGGAACCCGGTCATCGGGCCGCTCCTGCGCCGGGCTGCGCCTCGGCGAGCACTTTGAGGCGGTTGAGCGCCTGCAGCCACGCGGTCCGCAGCCGCCAGTACTGGGTATCCCACTCGGCCTCGCCGGGCACTCCCGAGCCGAGGAGCCGCACCACCGTCCCGCCGGGCACGGCCTCGACGATGAGATCGTCGGTGAGCACCGACTCGGCGCGCGGCAAGGCGGGGTTCGGCAGATAGATGAGCCGCAGCCGGCGGCCCGCTTCGAACACGTCGATGTGCGCCTCGAGCTCGGTCACCCGGTCGACGCGCGCGCGGAACAGGCCCCCCTGGCGCGGCTGCAGCTCCGCCTCGGGCGAGCACCAGCGCGCGAGGCTCTGCGGCTCGGTGATCGCGCGCCATACCTTGTCGGCGTCGGCGGCGATGTCGACCCGGTGCGCGTAGCCACGAACTCTCTCGGCCATCGCTACATTCTGCCACCGCTCGGGGACGCTCAGGGCGCGCGCCGCCACAGGGCGCTCGCGAGCGGCACGAGCGAGGCCACGATGATCGCGATCGTGACCAGGCCGAAGTGCTGCTTGACCAGCGGGATGTTGCCGAAGAGATACCCTCCCCAGATGAAGAGCAGCACCCACGCGCAGCCCCCCGCGAGGTTCCAGGCGAGGAATCTCCCGTAGGGCATGCGGCCGATCCCGGCGACGAACGGCGCGCAGGTGCGGATGACGGGCATGAAGCGCGAGAGGAAGACCGCGAGGCCGCCGTGGCGGAGGAAGAACGCCTCGGTGCGCCTCAGGTACTCCACCTTGAGCCAGCGGTAGCGGCCCGAGAAGGCGGGCGGACCGATCGCGCGCCCGATGCTGTAGTTCACGGTGTTGCCGAGCACCGCCGCCCCCGCCAGCGCGACGCTCGCCCAGGGCGCGCTCAGCGTGCCGCTCGTGTCCACCGCGGCGAGCGCTCCGACCGCGAAGAGCAGCGAGTCTCCCGGGAGAAACGGGGTCACGACGAGACCCGTCTCGGCGAAGATCACGGCAAAGAGGATCGGGTAGATCCACAGGTGATAGGCCGCGAGCATCTCGACCAGATGGCGGTCGAGATGCAGAACGAAGTCGATGAGCCAGGCGAGCATGGCGCGAGAGGATAGCCGGAAGCGCGCGAGCGCAGGGCAGGCAGGCCCGCTATCCGCCGAAATCGCTTCCCCGATGCGCAGCGGGCCAAAGCCGCCACGCCTTTGCCCGCGGTCGACGGACTGACGTCCGACGAAATCGCCGACGGCAGGCGATTTCGTCCAATCGACTACGGCACGAGGTCGCGCGCCATGCCCGCCTCGCCCGCGGCGCGCGCGGTGAGAGCGCCGCGGGTCTTGAGCGTCGCGAGCCCGGTATGCACGTCCGGGTCGCGCAGGGCGAGCGGCTGAAGACTGCCGGCGTTCGCCGTCGCCGACTCCTCCGGTCCGTTCTCGACGATGTCGGGAACGATGCCCTTACCCTGGATCGAGGCACCGGACGGGGTGAAGTAGTGCGACGTAGTGAGCTTCAGCGCCCCGCCGTGCGCCAGCGGCATGACGGTCTGCACCGAGCCCTTGCCATAGGTCCTGCGCCCGATGAGAAGCGCGCGCCCGTGATCCTTCAGGGCGCCCGCCACGATCTCGGAAGCGGATGCAGTGCCGCCATCCACCAGCACGACCAGAGGAGCGCCGTTGATCAGGTCTCCGCGGTGGGTCGCGTCCATCCTGAAGCGCGCCTCGGGGGTGCGTCCGTCGGCGCTGACGATCACGCCCTGCGCGAGGAAGTCATCCGCCACGGCGACGCCCGCTTCGAGCACTCCCCCGGGATTGTCTCTCAGATCGAGCACCAGACCCTTTAGACGCGGCTTATTGTCTCTTTTCAGGCGCAATATCGCGTGGTTCACGTCCTCTGCGGTCATCTCCGTGAAGCTCGTGATCCGGATGTAGCCATAGCCCGGCTCGAGGGTCTGCTCCGCGACGCTCGACACTTCGACCTGGGCGCGCCGCAGCGTGAACTCCAGGGGCGCCGCGCTCCCCTTGCGGCGGATGGTGAGCCTGACGGTGCTGCCGGTGGCGCCGCGCATGCGCGCGGTGGCGCCGGCCAGATCCCCGCCGATATCGGCGCCGTCGATCTTCACGATCTCGTCGCCGGGCTTGAGGCCGGCGTTTTGGGCCGGCGAGCCCTCGATGGTGTGCAGCACCTTCACCACGCCCTCGCCCGGCACGACCTCGATGCCGACCCCGGGATAGGAGCCCGTGGTGCTGAGGCGTATCTCCTCGAACTCCTGGCTGTTGAGGTAGGCGGAGTGCGGATCGAGCGCGGCCACCATGCCGCGGACCGCCCGCTCCATCAGGACGTGATCGTCGACGTCCTCGACGTAGTCGCGCTTGATGCGCTCGTAGACCTCGGCGAAGAGGCTCGCCTCCTCCCAGGGCAGGATGGCGCGCACGGCGGGAGCGCGCAGCTCGCCCGGGTGCTCGGCGAGAACGCCGCTGGTGAGCGCGCCGCAGAAGCCGAAGACGGCTCCGGCGCACAGCGCGATCAGCGTCCGTGAACGGCTGGACATGTGTTCGAA
This sequence comes from Steroidobacteraceae bacterium, assembly GCA_035934055.1. GTDB lineage: Bacteria > Pseudomonadota > Gammaproteobacteria > Steroidobacterales > Steroidobacteraceae > 13-2-20CM-66-19. The sequence continues at coordinate 80,018 of DASYYF010000012.1, forward strand.
ACTCCCTTCACGGCGTCGCTCCTGCGTACCACATGATGTCGTTCGGTCCCCGTAGCTCCCCGGGCGCGTCGCTCGGCAGCGGCAGCTCGTTGAGGAGCTCCGCGAGCGCGATCGGCCGGCCGATCGCAAAACCCTGGCCATAGTCGACGCCGAGCCCGGCCACGTGATTGCTGATGGCCTCGGTCTCGATGTACTCGGCCACCGTGATGATCGACATGCTGCGGGCGAGCTCGGCGATGGCGCGCACCATGGACTCGGCGCGCTTGTCCTTCACGACGTCGCGGACGAAGCTGCCGTCGATCTTGAGCATGGTGATGGGCAGCTGCCGGATGCACGACAGCGAGGAGAGTCCGGTGCCGAAGTCATCGAGCGCCACACCGCAGCCGAGCTTGCGCAGCCGCCGCATCAGCTCCTCGGCGCGCGGCAGGTGGGCGACGGTGGCATTCTCGGTGAGCTCGAAGCAGAAGAGATCCGGATCGAGTCCGCTCTCGCCGATCGACTTGATGAGGAAGTCGGCGAAGGTGTCGTCATCGAGCGATTGGCCGGAGAAATTGATGGTGAAGCCGAGCGCCTTGCCCTCGAGCACCCCGGCGCGGGGCTTGAGCGCCTCGATCACGTGGCCGATCACCCAGCGGTCGATGATCGGCATCAGCTGATAGCGCGCGGCGGCGGCGAGGAAGCTGTCCGGGCCCATGGTGAGGCCGTCGTCGTTGATCATGCGCAGCAGCAGCTCGTAGTGCGGCCGGGCGCTCTCGGCGGCGGAGAACGGCAGGATGAGCTGCGCATCGAGCCGCAGCCGGTCGTTGTCGACGGCGTCGCGCAGCTGCGCGGCGACCGAGATGTCGGCGAAGCGGCGCACGATGCTGGTATCGCTCGACTGGTAGACCTCGACGCGGTTGCGGCCGCGGTCCTTGGCGGCCTTGCAGGCGCTCTCGGCGGCCGCGAGCACGTGACCGAGCTCGCCGCCCTCGGGGTCGAGGAGCGCGACGCCGATGCTGATCGAGACCGGCGGGCGCGATTCGCCCGGACCCGGCACGAGGTGCTCCGCCCCGGCGCGCAGTGCCTGCGCGAACTTCTCGGCATCGTCCATCTGCGCCGGCAGCAGCACCGCGAACCGGTCGCCGGAGATGCGGGCGCCGAAGGCCCCGGGCGGCAGGCGCCTGCGAAACAGCTCCCCGAGCTGCCCGAGCACCGAGTCGCCGACGTGCATGCCGGCCTTCTCATTGATGGCGTGCAGCTGATCGACGTCGATGTAGAGCGCGCTCCACTGCTGGCCGCTCTTGCCGTCGGTCACGACCGCCGCCAGGCGGCGCTCGAAGGCGGGGCGGGTGTAGAGGCCGCTCAGGGCGTCGTAGCTCGACTCGACGATGTCGAGCGCCTTGCGGGAGATGATGTGCGCGATGTGCGCGTCGCGCTGGCTGAAGCGCTCGCTCGCCTCGTCGCGCAGCAGCGCCAGCATGCCGATGCAGCGCCCGGCGCGCGAGCGCAGCGCACATGCGAGCACGCGGTAGGGGTAGGTGTCGGCGATCGCGACGTCGATGTCGTTGACGATGAGCGGCTGGCTCTGCGCCTGCGCGAGCGTCATGAGCTTGCGGTGCGCCCTGGTCATGAAACGCGCATCCGGCGCACTGTCGCCCTTCGAGCGCAGCAGCGTCAGGTTCTTCTCCGGCACGAGCAGCGCCCCGGTCGTGGCGCGCAGGTGCTCGATGGTCTGCTGCAGGAGCAGCTGCAGATCGTTGGCGCCGTCGGGAGCGGGCGCGTCCGCGGCCCCATGCGAGAGCACCAGCTCCAGGTCGCGGTTGAGCGCGGCGAGCGAGCCGTTCAGCTCCTCGATGTTGGCGTGGGCGATGAACTCGCGCCGCAGGCACTCGAGCGCCGGCGCCAGCAGCGAGCTGGCGAAGGAGAAATCCTGGTGCTTGCGCTCGCCGCCCTCGTTCGGCCGGCAGACGACGGCGACGATCGCGAGCAGCCCCGCGGCATCGTCGCGCAGCGAGCACAGATACACCGGGAGGTCGCCGGCGAGGGTGCGCAGCTGCCCCGCGCCGCCCTCGCTGGCGCGCGCCGCGATGAGCGCGTCCTCGACCACGTTCATGAGATCCGGTCCCGTCATGGTCTCCGAGGACCAGAGGAGCTCGCCGCTCACGCCGAAGATCGCGAGGCTCGAGGCGCGCGGCAGGAGCGAGCGCACCAGGCGGAAATAGGGCTCGAACCGGGCAGCGGGAGGCCCGGCCGGCGGATCGGTGGATTGAGGCGCGCTCATGGGTCGCGGTCGGATGCCACGTGCGTTCTGTCGGAGCCGGACGACACGATTGCGCTTATGTCGTCCGGGGTCCTTGCGCGAGTTGGCAAATGGGGGCCGAAGGGGTCGGCGCAGAGCGCAAAAGATTGACGCTGGTCACATCCTGGAGCGGCGGGCGGGCGCCCCGTGTGGGACGGACGCGCGGCTCTTCAGGGGTCCGCGGCCCTGAACCAGGGGCGCGGATCGACGGGCTTGCCGCCCTTGCGGATCTCGAAATAGAGCTCGGGTCTGCCGCTGCCGCCGCTGTCGCCGGCGGCGGCGAGTGTTTCCCCGGCGGCGACGTGATCGCCGGCCGCCTTGTAGAGCCGCTCGTTATGTCCATAGAGGCTCAGGTACCCCTCGCCGTGGTCGACGATGGCCAGCAGTCCCAAGCCCGGAAGCCAGTCGGCGTAGATCACCCGGCCCCCGCACACGGACTTCACCGGCGCGCCGCGCTCGGTCGCGACCAGCACTCCGTCCCAGCGCACGCCGCCTGCGCGTGCATCGCCGAAGCGCGCCACCAGGTGCCCGCTCACCGGCCACGCGAGCTTGCCGCGCAACCGCGCGAACGCCTCGTTGGTCTCGAGCGGGAAGCGCTCCATCGCCGCACGCAGCTCCTTGAGCAGCTGTTCGAGCCCGGCCTGCTGGGCGCGCAGCCGCTCGAGGTTCTGCGCGCGCGTGCGCGACTCGGCCTCGAGCCCCGCGAGGACCTGCGAGCGCTGCGCACGCGCCTGCTCGAGCGCACTGAGCTGCGCGCGCTGCTGCTGCTCGAGCCGGGCGAGCTCGGCATCCTCGGCATCGAGCTCGGCGGTGAGCTCGGCGAGGCGCTGCACGTCGTCCTCGATGAGCTTGATCTGGCCGGCGCGCGCGCGGCCGAAGTAGCCGTAGTAGACGAACATGCGTCCGGCGAGCGCCGGATCCTCCTGGTTGAGGAGGAGCTTCAAGGGCTCCTGGCGGCCGATGCTGTAGGCGGCGCGGATCTGGCCGGCGAGGTCGGCGCGATTCCTCGCGAGCTGCGCCTGGCGCTCGCGCTGCTCGGCGGTCAGCGCCGTGCGGCGGGCGGCGTGCCCGGCCCGCTGGCGCTTGAGGTCGCTCAAGCCCGCGCGCGCCTTGCCGACCGAGAGCTCGGCGCTCTTCAGGTCCCGGGTGAGGCGGTCGCGCTCGACCTGGCTCGTGCTCACCTCGCGGGTGACGCGCTCGATCTCGGACTTGACCGCCTGCAGCTCCGCCTCGGCCTTCCGGGCGTCCGCCTCGGGCTTTTGGCCGCCCCCCGGCGCCGCGAGTCCCCCGGCGACCGCCGCGAGCATCACCAGGACGCTATAATGCGCGGCCTTTTTGGCCCCCAATCCGTGTCTTAGCCCCATGGATCGCCTGCTCGAATTCGTCAGTCATCACCCCTGGTTAGGGACCGCCACCGCCGTTGCCGTGGCGCTGATAGTTGTATACGAGATGCGGGCGCGTGCGGAAAGCCAATTTTCGATCTCGCCCCAGGAGCTGATCCGCCTCATGAACCAGGGGGCGCTGCTGCTCGACTTGAGGCCCGCGGATCAGTATCAGGCGGGCCACCTCGCCGGGGCGCGGCAGATGAGCGGCGAGGCGCTGCTCACGGCGGGCGACACCTTGAAGAAGCACAAGGAAAAGACCGTCGTGGTCTACGACGACACCGGCGCGGGGAGCGCCGCGGCGGTCCGCCAGCTCGCGGCGCAGGGCTTCGCCCGGGCGTTCACGCTGCGCGGCGGAGTCGCCGCGTGGCGCGCGGACAATCTGCCGCTGTCGCGGCCCTGAGTTCTTGTCTCCCATGGGCACGCCCCGGATCGAGATGTACACGACCGACTGGTGCCCGTACTGCGCGCGCGCCCGGGCGCTCCTCGAGGCGAAGGGCGTCGCGTTCACCGAGATCGACGTGGACGCGGTGCCCGAGGCGCGCCGCGAGATGGCGGCACGCGGCGGCGGCGGCACCGTCCCGCAGATATTCATCGGTGGCAAGGCGGTGGGCGGCTGCGATGAGCTGCATGAGCTCGATGCCGCCGGGCGCCTCGATCCTTTATTGAGAAACGGAGCTTGAAATGGTGAATGAGACTGCCGGCGCGGCGCCGGCCAATGACTTGCCCGCGGACGCCCCGGTGCTCGCGCTGCAGACCGTGTACCTGAAGGACTGCTCCTACGAGGCGCCCAACGGTCCGCGCGTCGACGGCACCTGGAATCCGCAGGTGAATCTCGATCTGCAGACCGGTACGACGCTCGTCTCGCCGGACCTGCGCGAAGTGGTGCTGACGGTGACGGTGTCCGCCAAGCAGAACGACGTCACGGTGTTCCTGGTGGAGGTGAAGCAGGCGGGCCTCTTCCTGATCCGCAACCTCGGCGACTCGGATCTGAAGCGCGCGGTGAGCGCGGTCTGTCCGGGCGTGCTCTTTCCCTTTGCGCGCAGCGCCGTGTCGCAGCTCGTGAGCCAGGGGGGCTTCCCGCAGTTCCTGCTGCCGCCGGTGAATTTCGAGGCCCTGTACGCGGCGAACCAGGGGCAGCAGCAGCCGCCGCAGACCAACTGAGGCCAGCCGGAGCTCAACGATGACGCCACGCGCACCGCAGGACCCGGTCGCGGTGCTCGGCGCGGGCTCCTGGGGCACGGCGCTCGCCATCCAGTTCGCGCGCGGCGGGCGCACGGTGCGGCTCTGGGGGCGCGATGGCGCGCGCCTCGCGGCAATGGGGCGTGCGCGGCGCAACGAGCGCTACCTGCCGAGCGCGCCCTTTCCCGATACGCTCGAGGTCGAGCCCCGCCTGCCGGCCGCGCTCGGCGGCGCCCGCGACGTGCTCGTCGTGGTGCCGAGTCCCGCATTTCGCGGTGTCCTCACTGCCCTCGCGCCGCACCTCGAGCCGCGAATGCACGTCGCCTGGGCGACCAAGGGGTTCGAGCTCTCGAGCGGGCTGCTGCCGCACCAGGTGGCCCGCGAGGTCCTCGGGCCGGGCCGGCGCATCGCGGTGCTCTCCGGTCCCACGTTCGCACGCGAGGTCGGTGCGGGACTTCCGACCGCCATGACCGTCGCCTCGCCCGATGCGGCTTACGCCGAGGCGCTCGCCGCCGAGCTCAGCTCCGCGAACTTCCGCGCCTACACCTCGACCGACATCATCGGAGTCGAGATCGGCGGCGCGGTGAAGAACGCGCTCGCGGTCGGAGCGGGCCTCTCCGACGGGCTCGGCTTCGGCGCCAACACGCGTGTCGCGCTCATCACGCGGGGACTGAAGGAGATGACGCGCTTAGGGGTCGCGCTCGGCGCCGACGCCCACACCTTCATGGGTCTCGCGGGACTCGGCGACCTCGTGCTCACCTGCACCGACGACCAGTCCCGCAATCGCCGCTTCGGCCTGGCCCTCGCCGCAGGCGCGACCCCGGAGAGCGCGCTCGAGGCGATCGGCCAGTCGGTCGAAGGCTACGCGGCGGCGCGCGCGATTCGCGCCGTCGCGGCGCGCACCGGGGTCGAGATGCCGATCTGCGATGCGGTGTACCGCGTGCTTTACGAGGGCATGCCAGCGAAGGAGGCGGTGCGCGAGCTCATGAGCCGCCCCCTCAAGGCGGAAGTCGCCTGAGTCTCAGGGAGTGGGCTTCTTCGCGAGCAGCCACTTCTCCGCGCCCTCGACGGTGCGGAACACTCGCACCGGAATCCCGCGGTTGCAGGAGAATGACCGGCGGGCGATCGCCGCGAGGTGCGCTCCAGCGGCGGACGAAGACGCTGCCGCCCGGAACCGCAACGAGCGTATCAGACGCCTTCGACAATGCGCATGTCGCGATCGGCGCCGTTGCCGAGCGCGCGCAGGGCCTCCTGATACGCGGGGCTGTCGTGCGCGGCGATGGCCTGCGCCACGCTCGCGAACTCGATGAGAACGGTGCGCTGCTCGAGTCCACCCTCGTAGACGCGCGCCGGGATGCCGCGCACCAGGAAGCGGCCGCCGGCCGCCTCGAGCGCGGGGAGAGCGAGCTTCGCGTAGGCGGCGAGCGCCTGCGGGTCGCGCACCGAGCGGTACGCGGTGATCCAATATGCTCTGGCCACGGGAGGTGCCTCCGTTACTGGTCGGGCTCGTCGGCCGGCTCACATCCGGGCGGATGACATTCAACCGCGCTCGCCTCGAGCTGCGCGGTCGAGATACTCGACAACACGAACACGAAGAACCCGACGCTCAGCCCCAGCATGACGACGATCACCTGGCGCATCTGATAATCCCAGTCCCGGCTGTCGAGGAACGCCGCGACGGCCGCCAGCAGATAAACGTAGCCGACTACCGCGGCCGGAATGAGCGCCAGCAGGAGAAGCGATTTGAAGTGGCCGGCGAACGGCGGGCGCACCAGCAGGAACCAGCCGACCTCTGCGATGGCGAGCGCGCCGAACCACAGGCGCCACCTGCGAAGTGCCGGGGTCTTGGGAGCAAATAGCATAGTCTGGGGTGAGCCCTCGTTCGGTCCTCAGTCGAAGCTTACTGTGCGCGCGGCCCGCCCGCTCGCCAGCCAGGCGGCGCCGCGATAGGTGTCGGCCACCAGCCAGGCGCCGCTGGCGATCGCGGCGGAGATGAGGAGCTCGGACCAGTTTCCCTGAGCGTGGGGGCTCGCCGCCACCCGCGGCACCCAGACGAGCAGCGTGAAGGCCCAGAGCATTGCGGCCTCGAGGCTCGCTGCCAGCCGCGCAACGATGCCGAACAGCATACCCGCCGCGGCCGCGAGACTCGCGGCACCGGTGAGGTAAGTCCAGCCGAGCGGAAAGCCGAGCCATCCCGGCACGAGGCTCGCGGTCAGGTCGTGGTAGACGAAGTGGCTCAGACCGATCATGGGTAGCGCCGCGATCAGCAGCAGCCGGGCCGCCCGGACCCCGCTCGGGCCGACGGCGAAGCCGAGATGCCTTTGCTCCCAGGCGCCCGCACGGGCTGCAAACAGGCACCAGCCGCCGGCCGAGAGGGCGGCCGTCTCGGCAAACGACTCCCAGCCCACCATGACCCGGGGGGCGGTGAGGAGCGCCGGGAGCTTGAGCAACACCAGCCACAGCAGCAGGAAGGGAAGCAGGACGCGGCAGGCAAGGGTGATCGACGAACGCCGCAGCAGCCCGACGCCGGTCGCGAGCGCGACGACCGCGCAGAGATACATGACGACGGGCCGGCCGGGAAGGCTCTTCGGGATCGACTCCCAGACCTCGCAGGAATTTCCATAGATCAAGCCGAGGACGCCGAGCCCGACGAGGGCGGCGGCGAAGGCGGCCCGGCTCGGCCGGATGGGGCCGATGGACGTCACGGCAACTTCCACCCCTGTCTATTTACATGACCCGGTTATATGACCCGGCGCGGCACCCGCGGCCGGTACGCGTCCCGCTCCGCCCCGAACCGGCGGCGCGCCCGGGGCTCCTCGGCCAGCACGACACTGAGATGAAGACCAATCATGAACAGCGCCGCGCAGATGATCAATGCGCGCGAATTCCACAGCGTGCACCACCCGGCGAGAATCACCCCGTGACCAGATGCCGCGAGGGATCCCACGGCGGCGAGTGCGCGCAGGAGCATTCGGCTAGGAACGGCTGGACGGCACCTGGATCCCGTCCTCGGAGAAGAAAATATAGGTCCGCGGCGCGCCGAGCAGCCGGTGCCACCAGTGCAACGAGCCGATGCGGCTGATGGTGAGATAGGGGGCCGCGCCGAGGTTGCGGGCGGCATGGGGGCTCGAAACCCAGTCGGACCGGACGATCTCGACTGCGCGAATCTCGGCTTCGACGGGGTCGCGGGCGCGCAGCTGCACGAGCCGCAGGAAGCCGATGGCCACGACGTCCTCGATCGGCAGCGCAATGCCGCGTCCCTGAACGGTTACCTCGTATCTCGGCACGCGCGGCTGCTCGCGGCCCTTCACCAGCGGCTGTCGGACGTCAGCCGCATGAGCTTCCAGCGCAGCTCCCGGGGCGGTGCCCGAAGGTCCACCGCCACAACCCGCCCGAAGTTATCCAATTGCAGGGAGGCGTAGCGCGCGCCGCCGAACGCGATCACCTGGCCGAGCTTTTGCCCGACGACGTTTCGTTCGACGGCGTTCAGCTCGCGCTGCGCCTCGAGAGCGACCAGCCCGGCATCGGTCTCCGGGTCATAACTGACGGACTTGACGGAGCTCGCTTCCAGCTCGCGGGCGAGGTCTGTTCGGCCCGTTGCGCGCAGCTCCGACGCCAGATCGAAGGCAAGCTCGGGAAAAGCGCCGGCGAAGGACCCCATGAACACTATCCAGCGGCGATTTGCGGTAGCGCGTGCGATGGTATCTCACTTGGACATGAGACTCAGGCATTGCGCAGCGCCATCGTTCACCTGCTCGAGGCTGAGCAGCGCGCCTTGCCGCGGATCGAACACAATGCCGTCGAAGCGTGAGACGAGGACCGATGCGGAGAGGAATGCAGCGGCGCATTCCTCGGGGCGTACTCCGTAGGTGAGGGAATAAACGACGGGCTTCACCAGTGGAACGCTCGCCAGAGCGGGGTATCGCAGGGCGACATCGGATGCGGATTCGAGGACGAAGTAAAAGCCCGTAGCCCGCCCCTGCACCCTGACCGGCAGGAACCCATCATGGCGTTGCAGGTCGACCGATCGCGCAAGGCTCGCCGGCGCGCGGGCGTCCCACAGGGCCTCGTTCCAACTCGACCAGTCGGGAGCCTTGCCCGCGGCAAGGACTACGAGTAGCTCGACGGGCATCGCCCTCTCCCCGGCCGCACGGTGAAATCAGTCCTCATCGGAGTCACGGTCATGCCTGCTTGCGCAGCAGCTCCACCTTAGCCGCTTCGAGCGCGGCTTCATCCGGGTAGTGAACCAAGCCGGCAAAGCTCGTATCGATCAGCACGCCGTCGCGCAGATGCGTCCACTGTTCGCTCGTGTGCGGCTGAAGATAGACGCCGTCCTTGATGCACGCCACGACGGTGCCGTGGTGCATCACATCGATGGTGACGGCGTCTCCGACATGAATTGGCTGGCCGTCGTGGTAGCGCATTCATGACCTCAGACGGTGAAGGTGCCGGTCGCGCGGAACAGCGCCGCGGGCAGCTTCAGACTCTGTCCCCGGCCCTGGCCGTCAGAGCTTCGCTCCGGTGCGCGCGGCTCGTCATCCATCCACCTCGCCTCGACCCTCGACGACTACATGCACGAGAGGATCGCGTGCTCCCTCAGGGAAAAGAACAGGCTTCGCACTCTACCACCCCCGTGGTACCTCCAATGAGGAGGCATCCACAGCCGTACCCGGCTTCAGCTTGACGTGGCGCATTACTTCCCGTCCCCCGCAGCAGTCCCGCCGGATCGGGGAGCTGAGAACGCCGACTGTCGAGCCACGCATCGACGGCGGGATCGCGCGATGGCGCGATGGCGATGGCGCGATGGCGCTCGGAAATCGTAGCAACCCGTTCACAATTACGAGCGCCTCACGGTCCTCGGCATGCTCAGGCCCCGCGGCAGACCCTTGCGGGTGGCCGGCACGTTCCACCCGGCCCCGATCCGTAGATTCCCTGACTATCCGGCGGGCGTTTGCGCATAAGAGGATACGCCGGTCACTCCATGGCAACACGCTAACCAGGATGGTCAGACGGATACCAGAGCGTCCCGCACATCCCGAGCGCATCTGCTGGGGCTGCGAGAGGTACTGCGCGGCCAACGATTTGCGCTGCGGCAATGGAAAAGAGCGCGCTCAGCATCCCATCGAAACCTTTGGGCCGGACTGGCTGGAGTTCGTACAGTCTAACGAGGAAGGGACCCTCCCAGCCGACAGCTGACGGTGCCATGGCCCCGTCCGCCGTGTGTGCGTCATACCACCTTGCTCCGACAATCCACACGGCCAGGAGCACGGCAGCAACGATGGCGGCCACGCGGCCGGAGGACGGCGCCTGCCCAAACCGGTATCGCTGCAGCCATCCGGCGATTGTCGCCTGTCACTTGCCGCGCTCTATGCTTTGAATCTGCCCGTCGACAATGGTCACTACCATCGGCGCAGCTTGAGAGCCCCGGTCATAGCGCCATATTTCAGTCGTCGAGGTACCCACCTTAACCCCATGCTTGTTGTGCACGTCCTGGGTAGAGACCTCCTGGGAAAAAGGCTTGCCGCACTTCTTGAGAAGCTCCGCCACGGACACATCGGCCGACACGAGCCAGCTGCCGCAGCGGAAGACCTCGTCGGACCTGGAGACGCCAGGCACCAGGACGAAGAGTGCGCATATCGTAGTAATGAGTCTCATGGCAGTGCCGCCTGTGTGACAGTAGATCTGTGGTCCGGGTGAAGCGTCATGGCTTCGACTCGGGCGCGCCCAGGAAGTCTGCTATGAGCGCCAAGGCTTCCTCGGCACGCTCCTCCGGTACCATGATGGAACGAGCGTTCAGCGATCCCGCTTGCATCGGTCCGGGGAACAGCGAACCGAGGCCGGCGCTGCGGACGAAGAATGGGATTCCTCGTGCTTCGAGCATGGTGCAGACGGTCAGAAGCTCCACGTCGGAGTCAGGCGTCATCACGCTGATGAGACTCACGGACGCCTCCGATGATGGTTAGACGGCGCAGCGGAAAGCCGCTCGTCACGAACGCGATGCCAAGCAGTGCCGCCGCCGAGTCGATGAGGTGTCCGGCGCCGTTGGGCCGGTCCCAGCCAAAGGCCGGAAGGATCCAAAAGGACTCGAAGAAATGTGTCAACGCCATAACCCCGAACCATCCGAGGCCTGTGGCCAGCAATGCTGAGCCGGGTCGCGGCGCGTCAGGCAAAGCGCGACCGCCCCTTCCGACGATCGTCAGATGTCCGTGGAGCACCTAATAGTACGGTGATCCAGAGTAAGAGGGGTACGCTCAAAACTGCACTGGCAACCGTGATGACGATCGGGTCGATGACGCGAAGCGCCGTCACATAGTAGCGTGGCTCCATCGACGCACAGTATGTCCAGAAAACGTACCTGGCGAAGCGGGCCAGGAGCGCCTGAAGTCCAAAGCAGCCAAGAACACCCAGTACTAAGAAGCCGGGCTTAGACTGCAGCCGCTTCCAACGCAGCAGCGCTACGCACGCCGTCAGGGCAAGCGGCCAAAGGAGCTCAGCGACGGCCGTAATGTGCTCCGCCCTCATGTGAGCGAGCAGCGGTTCGGCGTACGAGTCAGACGCTGACATCTAACGGTGCAGTTTGGCGGCCGGGCATGCACCTGTCACCGGCGCGGCGCGCCCGTAATATCGACGGGGTCCCGCGGCGCCCGACCACCGGCGCATGACGCCCCCCACGACGATTGTCAGGAGGCAGCAAGCAAGTTCCAATTCGTGAACAGCACGTAGAGCATGATCGCCACGACAATGAAGCCAAAAACCATCACTGTGTGAACGAGCCTGCTCAAAAACTTAGAGCGAGAATTAGAAGCACTTCGCCAGAGAATTATCGTCTGCAAGACGCCTAGAGCAAGTCCTACGGCCAGGTAAATCGCGACGACAGGCAGGTTTTGTATGTCTATGAGTAACCCGATGAGGGAATACGCAACCGATATCCCCAGGCCGTAAAGCCAGAAGGCGCGGGACAGCGAAACCTTGCCACTCAGCGCGTCAGCTAACCAGCGAGGCCGCACCCCTGCCTCCTAACGGTGAAGGCGAGGGGCCGGCCTACCACGTGTCACAGGCGCGGCCGGCCCGCAATATCGACTGGGTCCCGCCACGCCTAACAACCCGCGCATCACGGCCCCCTCCCACGATTGTTAGGGAACGCCGAAACTCGTGTGCTGAACATGTGCCACAAAAGGCTTAGCGAAGCTAGCCACATTCCGAGAGGCCCCCACAAACGCGCCAACATCCACAGTGGTCCGTGTAGTTGGATATATACAGAGGCACCCGCGAGGTTGGACGAGTAGCCGTAGATGTGCGAGACCTCGTAGCTGATCATGACGTTAACAATTCCGCTCACGAGCACCACCGCAAATCCCAGCGCCACAAGTGCTGACGGCAGTGTGCGGTACCGTCTGAAGAGTACGACCCCAAAGATCGTCAAGACGAGCGCGGGGCCGACGAGCCAAACAAGAAGCACTGAGTAAGGTACTTGCGTTGTCATCTCCCGCGTCACCTAACGGTGAAGTTGAGCGACCGCACGGAAGCGCCCGATGGCGCCGAGGGCCGCACGACCACGCCGGACAGGCGCCGCGGGCGCACGCTGTCCCCAGGCGCCCGCGGCGCCAAACAGATGGCGCATCACGCCCCCCTCCGACGATTGTTAGGTGACGCCGCTAGCGTCATGACTTCGACTCGCGCGAACCACCGGAATCTGCAATGAGCGCTAACGCATCGTCAGCACGCTCCTCCGGTACCATGATGGCACGAGCGTTAACCCATTCCACCGGCGTCGTTGCAGGGAACAGCGAGCTGAGGCCCGCGCTGCGGACAAAAAAAGGAATGCCATGCGCTTCCAGCATGGAACAGACGGTCAGAAGCTCCGCTTCGGAGTCGGGCGTCAGCACCCTGACGAGGCTCATCGGCGGCACCTAATGGAGAAGCTGAGGGCCCGGCCGACCACGTGTCACAGGCGCGGCGGGCGCGCAACACCGACCGGGTCCGGCCGCGCCCAACCACCCGCGCGTCATGGGCCCTTCCAACGATTGCCAGACGGCAGGCAGATCACGGTTCCCGCCGGAAAACGCGGCAAGGTAGTGGCGTGTTGCCAATTGAAAGCGTGTCTCCCGTTATTCGGTATCTTCGAACCTGATCAGTGCCTATGTAGTCGATGATAGTTCCGCCTTGAACGTGATGAACTACTGTTGAAGTGGCCGCATCTACTGTGTAGGTGCCGAAGTAGCCGAAGTAGGCGGGTTTCACGTCGGCTGCATGAGGGGATGAGTCCATGACCTGGATCGACAGTTGTCCGGTTGGCAAGTAAATGAAGTAGCCAATTGGACGTGGGCCATATGGCGCAGTTTCTCTGCCATTAACACGATCAATATCGCAGAATTGCTCGACTCGCCACACCCCGACAATGGACGAGTCCCCCGACCGAGAAAAGCTGTGTGCCGGTGCCAAACGCTGTGACGAGCACGCAATCAATAAGAGGGTACTAAGTACTGCAAGCGCTCGTCGAATCGCATCGGTTGTACTTGGCACCATCGCTACTCCCGCCGGCTAACGGTGAAGTCGAGGGGACGGCCGACCACGTGTCACAGGCGCGGCGGGCCCGCAACATCGACGGGTCCCGCCGCGCCTGACCACCAGCGCATCACGCCCCCCTGACGATTGTCAGTGTAACTCGGCAGAGACGATCTCACCGCTGGCGAGCTCAATTTCTGCCATGACTTTGCGCTTCCGCCATCGCGCGCGCCCGTAGCGCTTCAGCAGGCGAGCGATTTCGCGAATGCCGACCCCGTGGCAATTGTTTCGGTATCCGTAATCTTGCCGAGGACCCGAGAGTGCATGCGGCATCGCCCCACAGGGCCGCGGCGAGATCAAAGGCTAGCGACGCGGCAAAACGGAGCCGCGTGCACGACGCCTAACGGTGAAGTTGAGGGGCCGGCCGAGGCGTAAGGCCGCACTTAGGTCGAACGAAGCTCGTCACGCGCTCCCTGAGCGGCCGGCAGGGCGCCGAAGGTGCACAATATTTTCTAGTGCCCGAAGAGCCTATCAGACCACGCCTCACGGACCCCTTCAATGATTGTTAGTCCGCACTGGTGGTTGGGTGCGTACCGGAATCCTGGCTGTTCTTGTAGAGCAAGAACAGCCCTGTGATCGGCGCAAAGAACAGCCCAAGAAAGAACCACAACCAGGCATTTCGTTTTGTGGATTGCGCCCAGTAGGCGCAAAAGAGTCCAAACAAGTAGAAAACCATTCCCTCCGATGCGTAGTTCACG
>DASYYF010000042.1:0-11670 GCA_035934055.1 Steroidobacteraceae bacterium
GGAGCAGTATCACCTGGCACTGGCGATGGCGGGTCCCGCCGCCGCGGCGCGGCTGCGCATGGCGGCCTACGGCCGCGATACGCTGCGCGCGCTCGCCCGCGAATATCACGTGCGTTACGGCAGCGGACTCGAGCCGCGCGAGTTTGAGGTCTCCGACGCCGCCCGGCGCCGGCACCCCGAGTGGGTCGAGCGGGCACAGCCCGCCATCGATCGGGTAGCCGCGGCCTGGAAGGTGCTCGGACTCGAGTTTCCGGTGGACGAGGTTGATGCGTGCTGGTGAGCGGTGTCGAGAATCACCGGTCCTCGGTTTCGGTCGCCTCGAAGAGCCGGCAACGCGCGCAGCGCTGTCAGGCAGGGCCTTTTCCCCCTAAACTCCGCCGCCGTGAGGCCCACAAAGGCGGGTGCTTAGCTCAGCTGGTAGAGCGTCGCCCTTACAAGGCGAATGTCGGCGGTTCGAGCCCGTCAGCACCCACCATCCGCTCCGGGGGTCGGTCGCGCTCCATGCGCAGCATTTCCGCAGGGGAGGTCTTCCCCCGGCAGGCGCTGCGGGTCTTCAGCCGTTCACGCATTTCCTCGGGCGTCGGGCACTCAGCGAGCTTTCTTTCTAACCGAAGCGCACTGCGAGCATCGAGACCGAGCCGCCGTCGATCCCCTCTGTTGGAAATGTAACGAACTCCCCGGGCACGCTCGCGCCGAGCACGTAGAGGAGCGGCAGGTAATGCTCGGGAGTCGGCACCGAGAGGAGGGCGTCACGACCCAGGGCGGTGTAATCGACGAGCCCCGCGTGATCGCCCGCGACCAGACGCTCGCGCACCGCCCGCTCGAAGCGCATTGCCCAGTCGTAGGGCTCCGCCGGGCGTCCTCCCCACGCGTAGGCCTCGAGGTTGTGCACGACGTCGCCGCTGCCGACGATGAGCACGCCCTCCTCGCGCAGCGGCTTGAGGCGCGTGCCGAGCTCGTAATGGAACGCGGGCGGGCGCGTCTCGTCGATGCTGAGCTGTACGACGGGGATGTCTGCCTGCGGAAACACGTGGCACAGGACCGACCAGGTGCCGTGATCGAGTCCCCACGACTGATCGGCCTCGACCGCAAGCGGCGCGAGGAGCTCAGCGACGCGCGCCGCGAGCGCGGGGTCGCCGGGGGCGGGGTAGCGCATCGCGAAGAGCTCGCGCGGGAAGCCGCCGAAGTCGTGGATGGTGCGCGGGGCCGCCATCGCGGTGACCGCGGTGCCCGCAACGTACCAATGCGCAGAGATCGCGAGCACGGCGCGCGGCCTCGGGGTGAGGGCAGCGCCGAGCGCCGCCCAGGCGCGCGTCCAGGCATTCTCGCCCAGGGCATTCATCGGGTTACCGTGCCCGAGGAAGACCGCCGGGAGCCGCGCGCTCACGGCGTCGCCGTTTGTTGCGAGCGCAGTGCCAGGAGCTGCACCGCCAGCTGGTACAGACGCGCACGCAGCGCGAAGCGCTCGGTGGCGCGGGTCACGTAGCGCACCGCGATATCGACCCCGCCCGCGGCCGGGCGCTCTGCAATGGCGGGCTGCGCCGAGATCGCGGGCCCGCGCTGCCCGCGCGAGGCGCGCAGCCACTCCGCCTCCGCCTGGCGGCTGTTTTCGGCCGTGGCCGCGGTGACTTCCTTGCGGATAGCCTCGGCGACCGCGTGCGGATCGCGGTCGTAGGGCACGGTGATCGACAGCTCATCCCATAGCCACTGCCCGGTGGTCGAGAAGTTGAAGTAGTGGCCCTCGATGGCGAAGCTGTTGGTGAAGGTGACGCGGCGTCCCGTGGGGTGACCGGGGTCGGTCCAGTTGCCGGTCTCGAGCAGCACCGTGTGAAAGATGCCGAGCTCGATGACCTCGCCGCTCACCCCGTTGATCTCGACCCAGTCCCCGAGCCTGATGCCGTGCCTGCCCATGAGCACGAACCAGCCGAGGAAGCCGATGATGAAGTCCTTGAGCGCAACGGTGAGCCCCGCGCCGGCGAGCCCGACCATGGTGCCGATCTGGCCCGGCACTCCGATCAGCATCAGGAGGATCACCACGACGCCGACGATCTGCAGGCTCACGCCGACGAGGCTGCGCAAGGCGCCGACCTGGCGGCGATCGATGGGCGCGCGCCCGAGGAGCTTCTCGAGCCAGGAATCGATGAAGAGCAGCACCAGCAGCGCAATCAGCACTACCGCCACGCTGGTGAGGCCCGTGTGCAGGATGGCATCCCCCTCGGTATCGACGACCTTGCCCCACTGTGCGTAGGTGTCGGCCAGGCGCTTGCGGACGCTGATGCGCTGATCGCGGATCGTGAGGCGGTTCTGCTCGGCGGCGAGCCGCCGCGTCATCGTGAGGAGCGTGGAGGGCCCGCCGCCGGTTGCGGCCGCGCCCGGCGCGGCGCTTGCCTGCGGCGTGGCTCCTCCGGCCGACGCGACGCCTGCCGCGGAGGTCGGGGTAGCAGCGGCGCCCGCCGCTTGCTGTTTACTCGCAGCGAGCTCGTTGGCGAGCTGCTGCTTCTCGGCCGCGAGCTGCTCGACGCTGTCGGTGACCCGTTTCTCCGCCTCGGCGAGCCAGCCTCGTTTCTTGTGCAGCGCGTACCACTCGCGCGCGGTGCCAACCAGCCCGTTGAGGTTGCCGAAAGCGCCGGAAGTTGCGGGCGGGAGGGTCGGGCGGTTGTGCGCGGCGGCCTCGTGCTGCTCCTGCATCAGGCGGATGCGCTGGTGCACGTTGCCGCCGGCCTGCATCAGGTCGTTGTTCGCCTGGGTGACCTCGTCCTGATCGAGCTCCTGCTGCGCCTCGGCGAGGTCGAGCTCATCCTGCAGCACCGCCTTGGCCGAATCCGGCGCCCTGGCGAGCGCGTCCGTGAGGCGCTTGACGCGGGCGGTCTCTGCATCGAGCTGTGCCTGGGTGTTGTTCAACCGGTCCTGGATCGCGAGCGCCTCGGGGCTCAGCACCGGAGGATGCGCCTCGATGTGGCGCAGAGCGCCCGCGAAGGCGAGATCGAGCTCATGATCGGCGAGCTCCACGGCCTGCTGCGCGAGCGGCTGCTCCTCGGGCGTCGTGGCGCGCAGCGCGAGGCGCTGCGCGATGAGGAACGTGGTCTGATCGATGACCGGCAGGTCGCCGCGCGCGGCCGGCTGCGCGGCCGGCCTGGCGTTCAGTGCGGCGACCGGAGTCGAGCCCGCCTGATCGGACCTCCACCATCCGTAGCCGGTGACGGCGAGAAGAACGAGGAGCAGGCCGGCGAGGATCTTCTGCAGTGGTCTCATCGGGGCGGATGCGCGACGGACGGGCCCCTATGATGCCACGTGAAAGCCCTCATCGAGCCAGCCCGTCATCCCGCTCGGGAGGGGTGCTCAGTAGGCGACGTACGGGCCGGTGGTTCCGCCGGCGTTCATGCCTTCGATGGCGGTAAAGACGTCGCGACCGTAGAAATACGGGAGCCCGAAGTCGAAGGTCTGCGATAGCGTCGTACCAACGGGCCCGGCGAGCTGCGGATACGCGGCGGCCGTCGGGTTGGCCGTGACCATCGTGGTCGCATCGCCGACGGCGAAGTTCGCGGTGAGCTGCGTGCCGGCGAGCGTCGCGATGGTGGCGGAGAGATTCGCGGCCGTGCAGTAGAAGCCATCGCCCGCGGTACCCGCGGCGCACACGCTCAAGGAATTGTCGGTGAAGTAGAGCGCGTTCGAGCCGCTGTCGAGCGCGCTCAGCGGATACTGGGTGCCGTTGAAGGTTACGTTGATGGTGCCGGCGTTGGGATCGGTGGCGAAGATCGTAGCGCCGCCGAGACCGTTGTTGGCCTCGGTGCCGATGCCGAACACCAGCGCGCCGGTGGCAGTGGCGGCGCCGCCGGCCGCGACGCCCGGCAGCTCGACGATGACGCCGTTGTTATCGCTCGCGAAGGCGGCGACCGGATGCGATACCTGAAGATTGACCGCCTCCGTGATGCCATTGCAGGTCTGCCCGTTGGTCGGGCAGCCGTAGTAGGTTCCGGCGACCACGCCGGAAGCGCAGGCGCTGCCACAATCCTGCGCAAAGACGCCGACTCCGATGATGCCGTTGGCGCCGAAGGTGGCGACGGTGTTCTCCGGGACCGGGACCGGCGTCGAGCAGTTGGCCGGAACCTGGGTGAACGCGGGAGCACCGATCACCTGGATCGGAATGCCGCTCGCCTTCTCGCTCGAGACCGAGACATCGGCGGACACCACCGGCCCCCAGCTGTAGCCGTCGGCGAACTGCGTGCACTCGACGACCGGCGTCGTCGTGGCCCCGACGAACTGCTGCGGCAAAGCCGAAAGCAGCGCCGGGGTGAGGACCGAAGCGATGACGCGCACCCCGGTGGAACCGGTGTCGACCTCGACGTGGTCGATGGTCTGGCAGTTGGTGGTGCTGTTCGGCGCACAGACGGTGATCGTGACGAACGGGATGTTGACGAAGCCCTGCCCCCCGGGCCCGATCTCGACCGTCATCGTCGCGACGTTGGGTCCGGGGCCCGCGATTCCGCCGCCGCCGCCCCCGCCGCCTCCTCCACCGGTGCTATAGCCCCCGCCGCCTCCGCAGGAGGCGAGCATGAAGAGCGAGCTCAAGGCGAGGGCAGGGTACTTATGCATGGGCGGTTACCTTAAGAATCGCGTCAGCGGATGTCGGCGGCGGTGAAATTCTGCGGCAGGAGCGCCGGATCCCAGGCCCTGCCGTAGAAAGCCCGCATGCGCCCGTTCGACTCCACGACGAGTCCCGGCTGCTCGATCCTCAGGTGCCGGTGTCCGCCCGTGTGCGCCGCGGAGGCGGCCTGGGCGTAGCGCGCGTAGTAAGCCCCGAGCATCTGCCTGAGATCCGGAATGAACGGCCCCTGCCAGCTCACGGCAAACACCTTGCCGTCCGCAGTCACGTACTCGTCAACGTGGACGCCGGATGGGGTCGTGATCTCGTGCACCCCGTAACCCTTTACCGTTCTGAAAGCGGCGAGGGCGCCCTTCATCGACACCCGGTCGGCGTCGATCGAGGTGACATCGCCCCCGAGCGCCGCGAAGGCGGGGGAGGCCGAGGCAAGGGCAGCCACCCCAAGGGCTGTCAGCAGGGAACCTCTGTTGAATGATTTCACCGCCACCTTCCTTAAACCGAGCGTGAGTCCGATTGTGCCCACACGAGCGCCCGGATGCCCCCTGTCGGGCCCTGGCGACGCGCGAACCCTAACCCTGAGGCGTCCAAGGGTCCACCCGTGCATAGCGTGCAAGTGCCCGGATGGGTTGACCGCGGCGGCCGCAGGGGGTTCAGGAGGAGTGGTTCCGCGCCCGGTCCGGCAAAACCGCTTGTGGCCAAGTTCCTCAATCCGCTAGGATTCGCCCCCCAAATTCGGAGCGGTAGTTCAGCTGGTTAGAATACCGGCCTGTCACGCCGGGGGTCGCGGGTTCGAGTCCCGTCCGCTCCGCCAGATTCCCCTGCTCAACCCAGCTCAGCCTTACACATGCTTCAGAGTATCGGTGACCGTCTCAAGGGCCACAGGTGGCTCGCGTACGTAGTGCTCGGCCCCCTGGTGGTCATCTTCGCCGCCTGGGGCGCCTACGGCATCGTGAACCTCAACTTCCAGTCCGCGAACTACGCCGCGGAGGCCGCCGGCAGCAAGATCACCCTCGAGGAGGCGCGGAACGCCTGGCTGCGCGAGCAGGCACAGTGGCAGCAGCGCCTCGGGGGCGCGGAGATCCCGGCGGAGCTGCGCACCCGGCTCCAGGACCAGGTGCTCGAGGCGATGATCAGCCGGGAGCTCATCTCCAAGCGCACGCACGATCTGGGCTACCGGGTCGGCCACGACGAGCTGATCGAAGCCGTCCACGGCGAGCCTGCGTTCCAGATCGGCGGGCAGTACTCGCCCGAGGCCGCGCGCGATGCCCTGGCACGCGCGGGACTTACGCCCGAGGCCTTCCAGGAGGAGCTCGGCAACGATCTGCGGCGCTCGCAGCTCGAGAATGGGATCCGCAGCTCGGACTTCCTCACTCCCACGGAGTCGGCGCGCCTGCGGGAGCTCGAGGACCAGGAGCGCGAGGTGCGCTACGTCGTTCTTCCGGCGGACAAGTTCACAGGCGCCCCGGCCGACGATGCCGCGGTCGAGGCGTACTACAAGGCGCACGAGGCGCAGTACCTCACGCCCGAGTCGGTCCACCTCCAGTACGGCGAGCTCAGGCTCGATGCGCTCGAGGCGCAGGTCACGGTGAGCGATGCCGACCTGCATGCGCAGTACGACAAGGAGAAGGGGCAGCTCGCGACGCCCGAGAAGCGGCACGCCCGGCACATCCTCATCACGGCCAAGGACGACGCCGCGGCGCTCAAGGAAGCGCAGGACGTGCTCGCGCAAGCCAAGGCCGGCAAGGACTTCGGCGAGCTTGCGAAGCAGTATTCCAAGGACCCCGGGTCCGCGGGCAACGGGGGCGATCTGGGCTTCGCGGACAAGAGCACGTTCGTCGCGCCGTTTGCGGATGCGCTCTTCAGCATGCAGCCCGGGGAGATCCGCGGGCCGGTCAAGACTCAGTTCGGCTACCACATCATCCGCCTGGAGGAGATTCAGCCCGCCAAGGGCAAATCATTCGAGGAGGCGCGCGCGCAGCTCGAATCGGAGCTCAAGCGCAACCGGGCCACCGACCGCTTCGGCGAGATCCAGGAGCAGCTGCAGACGAAGCTGTCGCAGCCCGATGCGGATCTCGCCGCGATCGCGCAGGAATTCAAGCTCGAGTCGGGCGACATCGCGCAGTACCTCAAGGGCGCGGGCGCGGCCCCCTTGGGAACCTCGCCCCAGCTTCAGGACCTTCTCTTCGGCGATCCGCCGCTCGCCACCGGGCACCTGGGCGGCCCGGTGCTCCTCGGGGAGAGCGCGCTCGTCGTCGTGAAGGTGCTCGAGCACCGCAAGCCCGCACCCAAGCCGCTCGCGGCGGTGCGCGCCGACATCGTGTCCGCGATCGCCAGGGAGCGCGGCACGGCGGCGGCGTTGAAGGCCGCGCAGGCCGCCCAGGCGCGGCTCGAGGCGGGTACCTCGTTCGACGCCGTGGCGCAGTCGCTGGGGCTCACCGCCCTGCCGGCCCATTTCGTCGGCCGCAACGATCCTTCCGTTCCGGCGCCGATCCGCGCCGCGGTGTTCGCAGCGCCGCGGCCTGCGAAGACGGCCGTGTACCGCGCACTCGCGATGGCCACCGGCGGAGCCGCCGTGGTCGCCGTCACGGCGGTGCGCACCGCAGCGGCGACCCCGGATGCGCAGAGCCAGGCCGAGCGCATGCAGCAGGAGGCGGGACGCGAGGGTGCGGGGGATGTGCTCGCCTACGTCGGCGACGTGCGGCGCACGGCCGATGTGCGCAAGAACCCGAAGGCGTTCGAGTAGCGCTGCGCTCTCAGCCCTCGGCCTCGAGCGGGAAGCTCATCCCGACCGTGCTGAAGCCGCCGTCCACGTAGACGATCTCGCCGGTGATGCCGGCTGCGAGGTCCGAGCAGAGGAACGCGGCGGTGTTGCCGACATCCTCGAGCGTCACGTTGCGCCTGAGCGGGGCAATCTCCGCCACGCGGGCCAGCATCTTGCGAAAGCCCGGAATGCCGGCGGCCGCGAGGGTCTTGATGGGTCCCGCCGAGATGCCGTTGACGCGGATGCCGAGGGGGCCTAAGTCCGCGGCCAGGAAGCGCACGTTCGCCTCGAGGCTCGCCTTGGCGAGGCCCATGACGTTGTAGCCGGGAATCGAGCGCATCGCCCCGAGATAGGTGAGGGTGAGGAGCGCCCCGGGGCGGCCGGTCATCAGGGGCTGCGCGCCGCGGGCGAGGGCGGTCAGGCTGTAGCTCGACACATCGTGCGCGACGCGAAAGCCCTCGCGGCTGGTCGCGGCGACGAAGGATCCGGTGAGCGCCTCGCGCGGCGCGAAAGCCACCGCATGCACGACGATGTCGAGCGCGCCCCACTCGCGCTCGAGCAGCTCGTAGGCGGCATCGATCTGTCCGTCGACGGTCACATCGAGCGGCATGGTGAGGCGCGAGCCGAGCGAATGCGCGAGCGGCTCGACCCGTTCCTTCATCTTGTCGTTCACGTAGGAGAACGCGAGCTCGGCGCCTTCGCGGTGCATGGCCTGCGCGATCCCCCAGGCGATCGAGCGATCGGTCGCGACGCCCACTATGAAGGCGCGCTTGCCGGCGAGAAATCCCATGTCGAGTCCTCCCGGCGGAGATTATGCCGGAAGTTGCGCGCCGACCCGAACCTTCAGCGAGGTCCGGGTGAGGGCGCTTCAGCTGTGGCGCACCACGTGGATGCGCAGCTTCTGGCCCGCGTGAATGTGGGGATGGGGCCCGAGCCCGTTCCACGCGACGATCTGCGGCACGCTGCACTGGAAGAGCTGCGCGATCCCGGCGACGGTGTCGCCGCTCCTCACGGTGTAGAGGACATGCCGGTGGCTGCGCGCGTGACGCGGGGAGCCAGAGCTTGCGACCTTGATCCTCTGCCCGGTCCGCAGCGCATCCCCCGGCTGCATGCCGTTCAGCGCCGCGAGGGTGTCGACGTCCATGCGATTGCGGCGCGCGATGGAATAGAGCGTGTCGCCGTGGTGCACGATGAGCACGTGCGGGCGGCGGCCGCGGACGCGGCCGTCGACACGCGCCGCCGCGAGCACCACTTTGGCGGGGAGCTCCGCGTCGGCCGGCACCCGCAGGTCATCGCCCACGGTGAGGCGCCCTTCGGGGAGATCGTTGAGCTCGCGGATCACGTTCGCGGTGGTGTGGAAATGCTCCGCAACGGAGGCGACGGAATCGCCGTGTTTGACCGTGTACTCGGTCACCCCGAGGAGCTGGTCGGCCGAGAGCTGCGCGAGGTTCTGCGTGAAGACCTCCGCGGCGTCCAGCGGCAGGAGCAGGTAATAGGGTCCCACCGGGTCCGTCGCCCAGCGATGGAAGGCGGGATTCAACTCATAGAGCTCATCGGGCGTGATGCCGGCGATCTCGGCGGCGACCTTGAGGCTTATCTGGCCGCCCGTCGCGACGCGCGCGAAGTAGGGCTGGTTCGCGATTGGGCTGATCTCGAGGCCGTAGGCGCGCGGGTCGCGCACCAGGCGCCCCATGGCGAGGAGCTTCGGCACGTAGGCGCGCGTCTCTTTGGGCAACCACAGGTCCCAGAAGTCGATCGGGCGGCCGGCGGCGCGGTTCATCGCCACCGAGCGCTCGATGATGAGCTCGCCGCAGTTGTAGGCGGCGATCGCGAGCAGCCAGTCGCCGTTGAACTCATCGTGGAGCGACTGCAGGTAATCGAGCGCGGCGCGCGTCGATTCCACGATGTCGCGCCGGCCGTCGTACCACCAGTCCTGACGCAGCCCGTAGCGCGAGCCCGTTCCCGGGATGAACTGCCAGAGCCCCGTGGCGCGTGCGCGCGAGTAGGCGTAAGGCTCGAAGGCGCTCTCCACCACGGGCAGCAGCGCGAGCTCGAGCGGCATGCCGCGAGACTCGAGCTCGGTCACGATGTGATAGAGGTAGAGATCGGCACGCCCGAAGGCACGCTGCAGATAGTCCGGGTTGTTGGCGTACCAGCGCAGCTGCTGGTCGATCGCGCGGCGATCGACCCCGTCGTCGAGCTTGAACCCGGCGCGCATCCGCTCGAAGAGGTCGGTGTACTCGGCCGGCGAGGTCACGGCCGGCTCGGTCGCTGCGCTGGCCGCGGGCGCCGGGCTCGTCTCGCTCGGGGCCGCGCCGTCGGCAGCGGCCGCCGGGGCGGCCGTCGGGGCGGGGGGAACGACCGTCTCGATGGTGGGAGCGGAGACCGGGATTTCAGGCGTTGCCGCAGCCGCGGGGGCTGCGGGCGCCTCGGTCCAGGGGGCAACCGGCATCGCCGGCGCCTGGGCTGCCGGAGGCGCTTCGGCGGGCGCGGGCGCGGTCACAACCGCCGGAGCGGGAGCCGCATCCGGCCGGGGGGCAGGAGCATGGGCGCACGCGGAAAGGGCGACCAGCGCGACCCACAACAATCCCTGGCGCGCTCGTCTCATCGCTCGAGTTCTCAAGGTTCCGTACCCCGTAGTAGGCGTGCTAAGTTCCCCGACGCCCCCTGTCCTTAGGGCGCGGGTCGTTCGTATTGGGACGCTACTGGTTCAGGACAGGGAATTTAACCGCTAAGTTCACATATTCGCCAGCTTTTCTATCGTGCCAGTTCGCACTTCAAGCATCGGCGACCGCGACGCGGCGCTCGCCGCCTGGTGGGGGGGGCCGCTCGGACGCGCGGTGATCGCCGTCGAGGCCGAGCTCCTCGGCGAGGCCATGGAGGACGTCTTCGGCTGGGAGCTCTTGCAGATCGGGGCGTGGGGAGGCGCTCGGGAGCTCCTGGCGCGGGGCCGCACGCGGCGCCAGAGTCTCGTGGCCGCCCCCGGCTTCGCGGGGGGCGCCGATGTCATCGCCCGCCCCGCGCACCTGCCGGTCACGAGCGACTCGATCGACGCGGCGCTGCTCCCGCATACGCTCGAGTTTGCGCCCGACCCGTACGCGATCCTGCGCGAGGTGGATCGGGTGCTGGTGGGCGAGGGGCAGCTGCTGATCCTGGGCTTCCGGCCCTTCAGCCTCTGGGGCCTGCGCTCGCGCGCGAGCCGCAGCGGATTCCCGCCCGGGATGCGCCGCGTGCTGTCGGGGAACCTGGTGCGCGAGTGGCTCGTGCTCCTCGGGTACGAAGTCGTCGCGGCCACGCGCTATCTCTACGTGAGCCCCTGGAGCCGCGGGCTCTCTGCGGGTCAGGGAACCGGACGGCTGCTCCGTCCCGGACTCACCTACCCGCTGCCGGCGGGCGCGTATCTCCTCAAGGCACGCAAGCGCATCTACACGATGACGCCGATCCGCCCGCGGCTGCGCGAGCAGCGGCCGGCGGTCCTCGGCGGGCTCGTCAAGCCTACGACGCGCTCGGGCCTGTAGCCCGCGAGGACACCGTTCGAAGTGACAACGGCGCGAACAACCGGCGTGGTCGAGATCTATACCGACGGCGCCTGCCGCGGCAATCCCGGCGCCGGCGGCTGGGCGGCGCTGCTGCGGCGTGGGACGCATGAGAGGGAGATCCACGGCGCCGAGCGCCACACCACCAATAACCGCATGGAGCTCACGGCGGTCATCCGCGCGCTCGAGGCGCTCCGCCGGCCGGTCGAGGCGCGGGTCTACACCGATTCAGAATATGTCCGGCGCGGCATCACCGAGTGGCTCGCCTCGTGGAAGGCGCGCGGCTGGCGCACCGCGGACAAGAAGCCCGTCAAGAACCAGGATCTGTGGGAGCGGCTCGATGCGCTCGCGGCGTCACACCGCATCGAGTGGCACTGGGTGCCGGCACACTCAGGTGTCGAGGGCAACGAGCGCGTCGACGCCCTGGCCAATCAGGCGATCGACGCCTTGGGGCAAAGCGGCTTACGGTAGACTCGCGCAATGCGACAGATCGTCCTCGATACCGAGACGACGGGCCTCGAGCCCGAGCTCGGGCACCGGATCATCGAGATCGGCTGCGTCGAGCTCGTGAACCGCCGCGCGACCGGCCGCACCTTTCATCGTTACCTGAACCCCGAGCGCGAGATCGACGACGCAGCGCTCGCCGTGCACGGCATCTCACGCACCGATCTCGACGGCCAGCCGCGTTTTGCGGAGATTCACGAGGAGCTGCTCGCCTTTCTTGCCGACGCCGAGCTCGTGATCCACAACGCCGAGTTCGACGTGGCGTT
>DASYYF010000045.1:0-2013 GCA_035934055.1 Steroidobacteraceae bacterium
AAGCGCAGGTTGCAGCGGTAGTGGCTGCCGCTGATCTCGGGATAGAGCCCCGCCGCCGCCGGCAGCGAGATGCGCAGCAGCTGCAGGGGGTGGTCGCGATCGAACGCAATGTTGAAAGTCCCACCCTTCGCGACCTCGTCGCGCGTGCGTCCGTTCTGGCGCGTGAGCCAGAGGAGCTCCGCAACCGCATCGCACAGAGGACGCAGCAGCGCGAGCCACTGGTTGAAGGTGCGCATGCGCAGCTCATCGGGCTGCGAGAGCCAGAAATAGTAGTCCGGCAGATCGAACTCGCAGGTGCCTCCCGGGATCGCCGTGCGGTGCTTGACCGAGTTGAGGAACTCCGAGTCCCGCAGCGGCTGCAGGAAGGCGGAGCCCGCGCCCATCAGATCGGCCCGCAGCCTCAGGAGGTTCGACATCACGGTCTTCAGGCGCTGCGTATCGACGCCGGCCTTGGACTGGAATTCGTTGAGCGAGGTGAGCTCCCTCTCGAGCTCCTTGAGCACGTCCGAGCGGACATCGCCGCGCGTCATGATGGAGAGGATGTCGATCAGGCTCGCCATGGCGGCACGGCTGCCCCACTGGCTCCCCATCTCGTTGTGATAGAGCGCCTGGTTGTAGAGGAAGTCGAGCCGCAGGAAGGTGCGCATGCGCTCATTCAGGGGCTGCTCGAACACGAGCAGCCCGGCCTCGGGCGCGGCCGCTGCGGCGACCTCGGACTCGGACAAGGCGGATTCGGCCATGGCGCTATTGTGCTTGACACGTGCCGGGTCCGTAAACGGCCGCGGGCCGATCGGGCCAGGGCCTGGCGCCGTGCCCGCGTCGGTCCGCGCGAGTCTTAGGAGCGCGGGGCGCGTGCGAGCTCGAGATAGCGCGCGTGGAGCGCGGCGACCTGGGCCTGCACTACGCTCATGTCGGCATCGTTCGTGATCACATCGTCGGCGGCCTTGAGGCGCGCACTGCGCGAGGCCTGCGCATCGAGGATTGCCTGTGCCTGTGCGCGCGTCGAGCCGTCGCGTGCGAGCAGACGGCGGATCTGCAGCCCCTCGTCGCAGTCGACGACCAACACCCGGTCGACGTGCGCACCGAGATGCTTCTCGACCAGGAGCGGGATCACCAGAATCTGGTAGGGGCCGCCCGCCGCGGCCGAGCGCGCCTCGAGCGCGGCGCCGATCGCCGGGTGCGTCAGATTCTCGAGATCGGCGCGTGCCTTGGGGTCGGAGAACACGATCTCGCGCAGCGCGGGCCGGTCGAGGTGCCCGTCGGGCGTCAAGATGCCGCTGCCGAAGCGCTCCACCAGCCGCTCGAGCGGCGGCTGGCCGGGCTCGACCACCTCGCGCGCGATGCTGTCGCTGTCGAGGATCGGGACGCCGAGTGCACCGAAGAATTTGGCGGCCGTCGATTTGCCACTGGCAATCCCGCCGGTGAGGCCGACGCGGAAGACGCGCGAGACGGTGGGCGTGCTCACGGATGCGGCGTGAAGAGCGCGAGGTACCGGCCGACGAGCCCGTGGCCGAACATCAGCACCAGCCAGCCGGAGGCGGCGAGGAACGGCCCGAAGGGGATCGGTGTCGCGCGGCTCTGTCCCCGGATCGCGAGGATGGTGACGCCCACCACCGCGCCGACCACGGCGGCGATCAGGATGACGGGTAGGAGCATCTGCCAACCCAGCCAGGCGCCGAGCGCGGCAAAGAGCTTGAAGTCCCCGTACCCCATGCCTTCCTTCCCGGTGACCAGCCGGAACAGATGATAGACGCTCCAAAGGCTCAGGTAACCGGCCAGCGCACCGATCAGGCTCGAGCGCACGTCGACGGGCACCGCTGCGGCTCCCTGGGGTCCCCAGAGGCTCAGGGTGAGTCCCAGCCACAGGAGCGGCAGCGTCAGGTCATCGGGCAGCAGCTGGTGGTCGACATCGATAAAGGTGAGGGCGATCAGGAACCAGGTGAGCGTCAGCGCTGCAAGAGCGGGCCAGCCGAAGCCGAAACGTGCGGCCACCCACGCCGAGAGAATCCCGGT
>DASYYF010000065.1:0-268086 GCA_035934055.1 Steroidobacteraceae bacterium
GGCCCCCGCGGCGCGCCGCGGCGGCCGCCGGCGGCGCCGGCGCCCGCGAGCCCGGGCCGCCTCCCCCTCGTGACGGACTCGCGCCCATGGTGCTGTGGCGGCCCGCGTATGTCGGAGTGGGCAGCAACCTCCAGGAGCCGCGCGCTCAGGTGCTGCGCGCCCTCGGCCGCCTCGCGCAGCTGCCGCGCACGCGCGTCGAATTGACCTCGCCGCTCTATCGCTCGCGGCCGATGGGGCCGATCGCCCAGCCCGACTTCGTGAATGCCGTGGCGGGGCTGCTGACCGAGCTCGAAGCGCCGGCGCTCTTTGCGGAGCTGCGCGCGCTCGAGGCGGCGCTCGGCCGCCCGGCGGTGCACGAGCGCTGGGGCCCGCGCACGATCGACCTCGATCTCCTCACTTATGGGCGCGAGCGCCGCGCCGGGCCCGAGCTCGCACTGCCGCACCCCGGGATACCGGAGCGCAACTTCGTTCTGTATCCTCTCGCGGACATTGCCCCGGATCTCGATCTCCCCGGGCTCGGGCGCGTCGCCGAGCTCGCGGGCAGGGTCACGGCCGAGGGGATCACGCGCCTCTGAGGCGCGCGGCGTGCGCACATGGCGAACGAGACAACCCATCGCTTCATTGCCGTCGAAGGTCCGATCGGCGTCGGCAAGACGAGCCTGGCGCGTCGCCTGGCCGCGAGCCTCTCGGCCCAGCCGGTGCTGGAGGAGGCGGCGCAGAACCCCTTCCTCGAGCGCTTCTACCGCAATCCGCGTGCCGGGGCGCTGCCCGCCCAGCTCTACTTCCTCCTGCAGCGGGCGCAGCAGCTGGCCTCGCTCAAACAGGCGGACCTCTTTGCGCCGGTGCGGGTGGCGGATTACCTCCTGGAGAAGGACCGGCTGTTCGCACGCGTGACGCTCGATGACGCCGAGTACGCGCTCTACGAGCAGCTCTACGCGCGGCTCGACATCCAGGTGCCCAAGCCCGATCTCGTGGTGTATCTCCAGGCGCCGGTCGACGTGCTCCTCGAGCGCATCGCCAGGCGCGGCGTCGCCTGCGAGCAGTACATCGATCGCGGCTACCTCGAGCGGCTCAACGAAGCCTATGCGCGCTTCTTCCACGAGTTCGACGCCGCACCGCTCCTCATCGTGAACGCCGCCTCCATCGACCCGATCAGCAACCCGCGCGACTACGACGAGCTGCTGGCGGCCGTCAAACGCATGAGCCGCGGCCGGCTTTACTACAATCCGTTGCGCAGCCGCGCCATCTAAGTACACTCTGAGCGGTTATGTACACCCACCTGCAACGCGACGCCACCCGTCCGCCGGTCACGCTCTCGACGCTCGCGCGCATGAAGGCGGACGGCGAGAAGATCGCGAGCCTCACCTGTTATGACGCGAGCTTCGCCGTGCTGCTCGATGCGGCGGACGTCGACGTGGTGCTGGTGGGGGACTCGCTCGGCATGGTGATCCAGGGACACAACACCACGGTGCCCGTCACCATGGACCAGATGGTGTATCACTGCGCCTGCGTGGCGCGCGGCGTGCACCGTCCTTTCCTGATCGGCGACCTGCCGTACATGAGCTACCCGTCGCGCGAGATCGCGCTCCAGAACTCCGTGCGCCTGATGCAGGAAGGCGGCGTGCAGATGGTGAAGCTCGAGAGCGGCGGCAAGCAGACCGACATCGTCGAGTTCCTCGCGGGCCACGACATCGCGGTGTGCGCGCACGTGGGCTTAAAGCCCCAGTCGGTGCACAAGACCGGGGGCTTTCGGGTGCAGGGACGCGAGCGCGAGACCGCGGCGCGCCTCCTCGAGGAGGCACGGCGCCTGGAGTCCGCCGGCGCCGACATCGTGCTGCTCGAGTGCATTCCGGCCGCGCTCGGCAAGGCCATCGCCGAGGAGCTGCACGTGCCCGTCATCGGCATCGGCGCCGGTCCCGACACCGACGGGCAGATCCTCGTGACCTACGACATGCTCGACATCACCACCGGGCGCAAGCCGCGCTTCGTGCGCAACTTCATGGAAGGCGCGGGCGACAACCTCGAGGCGCTCAAGCGCTACGTGCGCGCCGTCAAGCAGCGCGAATATCCGGCTCCCGAGCACTGTTTCTGAAGCGGCGTCCTGCCGCGCCTGCCCCGGCCGCGACCCATGGAGACCGTCACCACCATCAGCGCGGTTCGCGAGCGGGTGCGCGCGTGGCGCCGCGCCGGCGAGCGGGTCGTGTTCGTGCCCACCATGGGGAATCTGCACGCCGGACACGTGAGCCTCATCGAGGCCGCGGGCCGCCACGGCAAGCGTTTCGTCGCCAGCATCTTCGTGAACCCGATGCAGTTCGGCCCCAACGAGGACTTCGCCCACTACCCGCGCACGCCGCGCGAGGACGAGCGCATGCTGGCCGCCGCCGGCTGCGACCTCATGTTCATGCCGGACGTCGCCGAGATCTATCCGCACGGCTCCGAGCGCGCCACGCGGGTCGAGGTGCCGGGACTGTCGCGCATCCTCGAGGGTGAGTTCCGCCCCGGCCACATGGAGGGCGTCAGCACCGTCGTGGCCAAGCTCTTTCACATCGTCGAGCCCGACGTCGCGGTGTTCGGCGAGAAGGATTTTCAGCAGCTCACCGTGATCCGCCGCATGGTGGCGGAGCTGTGCATGCGGGTCGAGATCGTCGGTGCGCCGACCATGCGCGATACCGACGGGCTGGCCTTGAGCTCGCGCAACCAGTACCTGACGCCCGCGGAGCGCAGGGTCGCGCCCGTCATCTACGCGACGCTCGAGGCGGCCGCGGGCCGCTTGCGCGCCGGGGATGCGCACTTTGCCGGCATCGAGCGCGACGGCTTCCAGGCGCTCGAGCGCGCGGGCCTCCGGCCCGACTATTTCTCGGTGCGCCGCGCCGACGACTTGGGCAGCCCGACGCCGGAGGCCCGCGCTCTCGTGGTGCTCGCGGCCGCGCGCTTGGGCCGGGCGCGGCTCATCGACAACGTGCAGGTGGCGCGGCTCCTTTAGCTTGCCGGGCGGTGGCGGCCGAGCGCCCAGGCCACGTGCTCGCGCACGAGGGGCGATGCGTCCTCGCGCCGTGCCTCGAGCGCGCCCGTCACCGCGTCCGAGGTCGGCGCGTTGCCCAGGGCCACCGCGATATTGCGCGACCAGCGCTCGTAGCCCAGACGATAGATCGCCGAGCCGCGCATGCGCTGCTCGAACGCGGCCTCCGTCGAGAGAAAGAGCCCCGGGAGCGCCGGCGCATCGAGGGCGTGGCGCACCTTGAAGTCGGGATGCGCCGCGGCGCGGGCGAACTTGTTCCAGGGGCACACCAGCTGACAGTCATCGCAGCCGTAGATGCGGTTGCCGAGCGCCGGGCGCAGCTCTTCGGGGATGGCGCCGTGGTGCTCGATGGTGAGGTAGGAGATGCAGCGCCGGGCGTCGAGCCGGAACGGCGCGACGATCGCGCCCGTCGGGCAGGCCGGGATGCACGCCTGGCAGCTGCCGCAGTGCGCGCTCGCGCGCTCGTCTGCCGGCAGCGGCAGGTCGGTGAGGATCTCGCCGAGGAAGAACCACGAGCCGGCATCGCGGGCGATGAGGTTCGTGTGCTTGCCGATCCAGCCGAGGCCGGCGTTGCGTGCGTGCGCCTTCTCGAGCACCGGCGCGCTGTCGACGCAGACACGGTAGCCGAAGGGGCCGATTCGCCCCGCGAGGTCCGCGGCGAGCCGCGCGAGCGAGCGGCGCAGGACCTTGTGGTAGTCGCGCCCGAGCGCGTAGCGGGAGATGTAGCCGAGCGTCGGGTCGGCGAGCACCGCTTGCGCGTCGCGCGCCTCGCCCGGCCAGTAGTCCATGCGCACGCTCACGACGCGCACGGTGCCGGGGAGCAGCTCCTCCGGCCTGCCTCGGAGCCTGGCGTGGCGGCGCATGTAGCCCATGTCCCCGTGGAAGCCTGCGTCGAGCCAGGTGAGGAGGTGCCGCTCGTCCTCGGGGATATCGATGGCGGTGACGCCGAGGGCGTCGAAGCCCAGGGCGCGGGCCTGGCTTGCGAGTGCACGTTTGGCCGCGTCGAGGTCGATGGAGGCGGGATGGCTCATGGCGTAATCAACCCGTCAGTATAATGACCCCATGGCGCTGCCGATTGCGTTGTATTCCAGCGCGCAAGTGCGCGCCCTCGACGCTCACGCGATCGAGGCACTGGGAATCCCGGCCTATACCCTCATGAAGCGCGCCGGCGAGGCGGCGCTGCGGCACCTGCGCACGCGCTACCCCCTGGCGCACCGCATCGTCATCGTCTGCGGGGGCGGCAACAACGGCGGCGACGGCTATGTGCTGGCGCGCTTTGCGCAGGCGGCGGGACTCACCGTGACCGTGCTCGCGGCGAGCGAGCCGGAACGGCTGCGCGGCGCGGCGCAGCAGGCGTTCGAGGACTTCCGCGCGAATGGCGCGCGGGCGCGCCCCTTCGCGGCCCCGCTCCTCGCCGAGGGCGAGGTCGTGGTGGACGCGCTCCTCGGCACGGGGCTGCACGGCGAGGTGCGCACCGAGTACGCCGCGGCGATCCGCGCCATCAACTCGAGCGGGCGGCCCGTGTTCGCGCTCGATGTGCCCTCGGGCCTCGACAGCGACGCCGGCGTGCCGCTCGGCGAGGCGGTGCGCGCCGATTGCACGGTCACGTTCGTGGGACTCAAGACCGGGCTCCTGGTCGGGGAGGGCCCGGAGTACACGGGCGCCGTGGTCTTCGACGATCTCGAGCTCACGGCTCCGGCGGGCGAGCTCGTGCCCCGCCTGACGCGCATCGTCGAGAGCGAGATCGAGGCGGCCTTGCCGCGCCGGCACCGCGCCGCCCACAAGGGGGATTTCGGCCGGGTGCTCATCGTCGGCAGCGGCAGCGGCATGCCGGGCGCGACGCGGCTTGCGGGCGAGGCGTGTCTGCGTGTCGGCGCAGGTCTCACGACGGTGGCGGTGGCGCCCGAGAACGTCGCGGCGATTGCCGCCGGCCGGCCCGAGCTCATCTGCTTGGCGCTCACCGATCCGCGCGTGCTTGCGGAAGCGCTCGCGCCCGCCGACGTGGTCGCCATCGGCCCGGGCCTGGGGAGGAGTCCCTGGGCGCGCACGGCGCTCGATGCGGTCCTGGCCGCGGACAAGCCGGTGGTGGTCGATGCGGACGCGCTCAACCTCCTCGCCGAGGCCGGGGCAGCCCCGCGCGAGGACTGGATCCTGACGCCCCACCCGGGGGAGGCGGCGCGGCTGCTGGCCGCCACGACGCAAGACATCCAGCGCGATCGCCTCGCGGCGCTCGATCGGCTGCTCGCGCGCTTCGGCGGCACGGTGGTCCTGAAAGGCGCCGGCACGCTGGTCGGAGCCGCCGGCCGCACGCCGGGCGTGTGCGAGCGCGGCAATCCCGGCATGGCGACCGCCGGGTCCGGCGATGTCCTCACCGGCGCGATCGCCGGGATCCTGGCGCAGTGCCGCGATCCCTGGGCGGCCGCGCGCGTCGGCGTGCTGGTGCACGCCATGGCGGGCGATGCCGCCGCGCGCGTCGGCGAGCGCGGCGTGCTGGCGAGCGATCTGGCGCGGGAACTGCACCACGCCGTCAATCTCTAGAGCCGATGCCGGTGCGCGCGCGGACTGAGACGCCTGAAGCGACGGAGGAGCTCGGCGCGCGGCTGGCCGGTGCGCGGCCCGCATCGGAGGCGGCGCTCGCGGTGCTCTATCTCTCCGGCGAGCTCGGCTCGGGCAAGACCACCTTCGTGCGCGGCTTTGCGCGCGCTTCAGGCGTTCACGGGCTGGTGCGCAGCCCCACCTACACCCTGCTCGAGCTCTATCCGGCCGGGGGCATCACGCTCGTGCACCTCGATCTCTACCGGGTGCAATCGGCCGCCGAGCTTGATTCCCTGGGACTACGCGAGTGGGCCGCGCCGAAACACACGTGGCTCATCGAATGGCCGGAGCATGGGACGGGGCGGCTCCCGGCTGCCGATCTCCTGCTGCAGTTCGCGGCCGGCGGGGCGGGCCATGAGATCGAGCTCACGGGGACTTCAGCACTCGGTGCCGCCTGGCTGGTCCAACTTGAAAGTCATGGACGAACGCCGTAGATTACACGGTAGCTTGCGCCGCGAACTCGATGATTAGAAAGATATTTCTAGGAAGGGTCGCCGGTGGTCTGCTGAGCCTCGCCGCTCTCTCGACGGCGAGCGCCGCGGAGCTGCGCTCCATTGAGCTGTCTGCGAGCGCAGACAGTGCCGTCGTGACACTCGCGCTCACCGACGGCCCGGCCGCGAAGATCTTCACGCTCGACGGGCCCGATCGCGCGGTCATCGACCTTCCCGGCACCCATGCCGGACGCGGCATCGCGGTGCCGGCGGCCGCAGGACTCGTCACCGCCGTGCGCCTCGGCCGCCAGCCGGGCGGCACGCTCCGTATCGTCCTCGAGCTCGCTTCGCCGGTCGCCGTACGCGGCACTCAGGCCGCGGGGCCCTCGGGCAGGCGCCAGCTCACCGTGGCGCTCGGTGAGCCGGCGGCGGTGGCGGATGCGGGACCGAAGGCCGTACGCGCGGCGCACGCGCCGGGCGACGGCGACCGTGACGTGATCATCGCGGTGGATGCGGGCCATGGCGGCGTCGATCCCGGCGCCATCGGGCATGGGCGCACGCGCGAGAAAGACGTGACGCTCGCGATCGCACGCGACCTCGCCGCGCGCATCGACGCCGAGCCCGGGATGCGCGCCGTGCTGACGCGCGACCGGGACGAATTCCTCGAGCTGCGCGAGCGCATTCAGCGGGCCCGCGCGGCGCATGCCGACATGTTCGTCTCGATCCACGCCGACTCGATCTCCGATCGCAGCATCTCGGGGGCGTCGGTGTACATTCTCTCGGTGCACGGCGCCTCGAGCGAGGCGGCGCGCGAGCTGGCCGAGGGACAGAATGCGGCCGATCTCATGGGCGGCGTGCGCCTAGCCGAGGGCGGCGCGGCCGCTCCGGTGGTCCTCGATCTGGTGCAGCAGGAGGCCATCGGCCTCTCCGCCACGGCGGCCGAGCGCGTGGTGTCCGCGCTCGAGAGCGTGGGCGAGGTGCGCAAGGCCCAGGTGCAGCGCGCCGGCTTCGTGGTGCTGAAATCCCCCGATATTCCCTCGATGCTCGTCGAGACCGCCTACATCTCGAATCCCGGCGAGGAGCGCCGCCTGCGCAATCCCGCGCAGCAGGTACGGCTTGCGGATGCGATCTGCGGCGGCGTGCGCAGCTACTTCGTGCAGAATCCGCCCGACGGCACGCGCTTCAAGCAGGAGCGGCGCGTCGCGAGCGCCGCGGCCGTCGCGGCCGCCGGCACCGGGCCCGCCGGCGCGAACAACCAGTAAGCCCCCGAACGCCGCGGGCGCCGCGCGTGATGCGGATCGCCTGTACACTGCGCGGCGCGCCCGATGCGCGCGCCCCTCGTCCGCTTGAGCCGCATGCCCATTCGCGTTCTTCCCAGCGAGCTCGTCGACCAGATCGCCGCCGGCGAGGTGATCGAGCGGCCGGCCTCGGTGGTCAAGGAGCTCGTCGAGAACGCGCTCGACGCGGGCGCACGGCACGTCGAGGTCGACGTGGAGCGCGGCGGCACGGGGCTGATCCGCGTGCGCGACGACGGCGGCGGGATTGCCGCGGCGGAGCTGCCGGTGGCGGTCGCGCGCCACGCGACCAGCAAGATCGCCTCGCTCGAGGACCTCGAGGCAATCGCGACCCTGGGCTTTCGCGGCGAGGCGCTGCCGTCGATCGGCTCCGTGTCGCGCCTCAGGATCACCTCGCGCGCGGCGTCCGCCGCCCAGGCGGCCGAGATCACCGTCGAGGGCGCCGCGGTGCGCTCCGTGCACCCCGCGGCGCACCCGCCCGGAACCAGCGTCGAGGTGCGGGATCTCTTTTTCAACGTGCCGGCGCGGCGCAGGTTCGTGCGCAGCGAGGCGACCGAGCTCGCGCACATCGTGCGCCTCATGGAGCGCTTCGCCCTGTCGCGCTTCGACGTGAGCCTCAGGCTCCGCCATGGAGGCCGGGTGCTCCTCGAGACGCAGGCCGCGGGCGGCGCGGACGGGGAGGCCGCGCGGCTCGAGGCGGTTCTGGGACCCGATTTTGCCGCGGGCGCCGTGCCGGTGAGGCACGCCGCGGGTCCGGTGATGCTCAGCGGCTGGCTGGGCCTGCCGACGCGCTCGCGCGCGCAGCCCGATCAGCAGTTCTGGTTCGTCAACGGCCGCAGCGTCCGCGACCGGCTGCTGATGAACGCGGTGCGCCTCGCGTACCGCGACGTCCTCTACCACGGCCGCCACGCCGCCTATGCGCTCTACCTCCAGCTCGCCCCCGCGCTGGTCGACGTCAACGCGCATCCCGCCAAGCTCGAAGTGCGCTTCCGCGACAGCCGCCAGATTCACGATTTCGTGTTTCGCGCGGTGGAGCGCTCGCTCGCGGCCACCCGGCCGAATCCCGACGGCGCGCCCGCGGCCTTGACCCCGGGCGGCAACGGCGCGCCGCGGGCCCCTTCGGCGGCGTATTCCGGTGCGCCGGGTGCGCCGCTCGCCTTTGCCGATGCGGCTCCCGACCCCTGGGCGCTCGCGGCCCTGGTGCGCGAGGCTCCGCCGCCGCCGGCAGCCGAGGAGCAGCCGCTCGGAGCTGCGCTCGCGCAGCTGCACGGCGTTTACATCCTCGCGCAGAACCGCGAGGGTCTCGTGCTGGTCGACATGCACGCCGCGCACGAGCGCGTGCTCTACGAACAACTCAAAGCCGAGCGGGCCCTGGGTCCTCCCGCCACCCAACGGCTCCTGACGCCGCTCGTCATCGAGTTGAAGGCCCACGAGCTCGGCGCGCTCCTCGAGCGGCGCGATGAGTTCGAGCGGGCCGGCTTCGAGCTCGATGCGCTCGGTCCGACGCGCCTCGCCGTGCGCGCCGTGCCGGCGCTCCTCGATGCGCGCGACGTCGGCGAGCTGGTGGCCTCGCTGGTCCGCGACCTGGTGCTCGATGCCGATACCCACCATCTCGAGGCCGCCGCGGACCGCTTCCTCGGCACGCTGGCCTGCCGCAGTGCCATTCACGCGCACCGACGGCTCACCCTTCCGGAGATGAACGCCCTGCTGCGGCAGATGGAGGCGACCGAGCGCGCCAACCAGTGCAACCACGGCCGCCCCACCTGGACCCGCCTGTCGCTCTCGCAGCTCGATCAGCTCTTCCTGCGGGGGCGCTGAATGGCGGGGGATCACGCATCGGGCGCCCGGCGCCTGCCCGTACTCCTGCTCACGGGTCCCACCGGTGCGGGCAAGACGGACTGGGCGGTCCGCCTCGCCGAAAGTGCCCCCGTGGAGATCGTGAGCGTGGACTCGGCCTTGGTGTACCGGGGGCTCGATATCGGCACTGCGAAGCCCTCGGCGGAACTGCGGGCGCGCTTTCCTCATCACCTCATCGACATCTGCGATGCGGCGGAAAACTACTCGGCCGGGAGGTTCGTCGGCGACGCACTGGCCGCCATCCGCGGGATCCACGCACGCCGCCGGGTGCCGCTCCTGGTGGGCGGCACGATGTTGTATCTGCGCTCCCTTCTCGAGGGGCTCGCGGCACTGCCCGAGGCACGGCCGGAGCTGCGCCGCGAGCTCGATGCGCGCGCCGCCGCCCTCGGCTGGCCGGCGCTCCACGCCGAGCTCGCCCGTCTCGACCCCGTGGCCGCCGCGCGCATCGCGCCGAACGACGCGCAGCGGATCCAGCGGGCACTCGAGGTCCTGAAGGCCACGGGCCGGCCGATCTCCGAGCAGCAGGGGAGGACCCCAAGTCCCCTCGCGCCCTATAGCGTGCGTTACTGGATGCTGAGCCCGCCCGACCGGACGGTGCTGCACCAGCGGCTGTCCTGGCGCCTCGAGGCCATGATGGCCGCCGGCTTTCTCGACGAGGTGAGGCGTTTGCGCGACCGGGGGGATCTCACGAGCCGCCATTCCTCGATGCGCGCCGTAGGCTACCGGCAACTGTGGGCCCATCTGGAGGGGCAGTGCGATCTCCCGGAGGCCGAACAGCGCGCGCTTGCGGCGACGCGCCAACTGGCCAAACGGCAGCTGACCTGGATGCGCGGCGAAACCCGGGCGGAGTGGCTGGATCCGGCTGCCCAGCTGTCATGGAACCATGACATATGTAACCAGTTGAGGGCGCTTGGATTCTGAAAACGGCCCGGCGTGTTAATATGTGTTGTCGGTCCCGGGCCCTTTGGGCTCGGTACATTTGCTTGAAATCTTGAGGATCGCGGAAAACAGGGAAGCTCGGGCGCGGTCCCGTCCAGCGTGCAAAGAACTCGAATTCGCACAAAACAAGGAGAACCCGATGGCCAAAGGACAGTCTCTGCAGGACCCCTTTTTGAACGCCCTGCGCAAGGAGCGGGTGCCGGTCTCCATCTATCTGGTGAACGGCATCAAATTGCAGGGCCAGATCGATTCCTTCGATCAGTTCGTGGTGTTGTTGAAGAACAGCGTCAGCCAGATGGTCTACAAGCACGCGATTTCCACCGTCGTGCCCGCGCGCAACGTGCGCCTGTCGTCGGACGAGGGCGGCCCCAGCCCGGAGACGCCCGCCGAATAATGTCCCCGTCCCTCGGAAGCCTGAGTGTTCGAACGCCCGCGGTCCGGTGAACGCGCCCTGCTGGTGCGCTTGGGGCTGGGCGCCCCCGTCGATCCGGAAGACCTCGAGGAGTTCACTCAACTCGCGCTCTCCGCCGGCGCGCAGCCCGTGGCCACGGTGACCGGCCGGCGCGACCGCCCGGACCCGCGCTACTTCGTCGGCAGCGGCAAGGCCGAGGAGCTGAAGACTGCCGCCGAAGCCCACGACGCCGAGGTGATCCTCGTGGATCACGCCCTGAGCCCGAGCCAGGAGCGCAATCTCGAGAAGCTGACGGGTAAGCGCGTGCTCGACCGCAATGGCCTGATCCTCGACATCTTCGCGCAGCGCGCGCGCAGCCATGAAGGCAAGCTCGAAGTCGAGCTCGCGCAGCTGAAGCACATCGCCAGCCGCCTGGTGCGCGGCTGGACGCACCTCGAGCGGCAGAAGGGCGGCATCGGACTGCGCGGTCCGGGCGAGACGCAGCTCGAGACCGACCGCCGCATCATCGGGCAACGCGTGCGCGTGCTCGGCAAGCGCCTCGCGAAGCTCAAGCAGCAGCGCGAGACCGGGCGGCAGATGCGCGCGGAGATTCCCGTGCCCTCGCTCGCGCTCGTCGGCTACACCAACGCCGGCAAGTCGACGCTCTTTCGCTCGCTCACCGGCGCCGACGCCTACATCGCCGATCAGCTGTTCGCCACGCTCGACCCGACGGTCCGCCGCATCACGCTTCCGGGCGGTACCGCGGTGGTGGTCGCCGACACGGTCGGCTTCATCCGCGAGCTGCCGCACGAGCTGGTCGCGGCCTTCCAGTCGACGCTCACCGAGGCGCGCGCGGCGACGCTGCTGCTGCACGTCGTCGATGCGAGCAACCCGCGCCGCGCCGAGCAGCTCGCCCAGGTGGACGCGGTGCTGGAGGAGATCGGCGCGCGCGCGATCCCGCAGCTCATCGTCTACAACAAGATCGACCGCTTGGGCCTCGCCGCCCGCATCGACCGCGACGGCGAGGGCCGTGCGAGCGCGGTGTGGATCTCGGCCGAGCAGCGTACCGGGCTCGACCTGCTGATACGCGCGGCGGCCGAGCGGCTCGCGCGCTTTGCGCGCCGCGCACGGCTCAGGATGCCGGCGAGCGCCGGCGCGCTGCGCTCGCGCCTCTACTCCGCGCAGGCCGTGCGCGCCGAGGCGAGCGCGCCGGATGGCTCCATCGAGCTCGCCGTGGAGCTTCCCGACCTCGAGCTGCTGCAGCTGGCGCGCACCGCGGGCGTGCAGATCCTCGAGGTGCAGGGCCCCGACACGGCTTGTGCCCCCTCGGGGGCCTACCTACAATCGAGCGGCGCCGCGAGCGCGACCAAGCTGCGCTGACTCAGAGGCGCACCGCACTGTCCCTATGCCGTGGAATCAGCCAAACGGTCCGAACAATCCGTGGGGACGCCGCCCGGGGCAGGGCGCTCCCGACCTCGACGAGCGCCTGAAGAGCTGGCAGCGCCGGCTCGAGTCGCTGTGGCGCTCGGGCGGGCGCGGCGGCGAGGGCGGGTCGCTCCTGATGGTGGCGGCTCTGGTGGTGCTGGCGCTCTGGCTCTTCAGCGGCTTCTATCAGGTCACGGCCGCCGAGCGCGGCATCATCCAGCGCTTCGGCCGGCTGGTCCTGCCGGTGCGCCCGCCGGGCGTCGGCTGGCGGCTGCCGTGGCCGATCGAGACGGTCACGCGGGTCAATGTCGCCAGCGTCAACTCGAGCGACTTCAAGTCGCGCGTGCTGACCTCCGACGTCTTCCTGGTGGAGCTCGTGTTCTCGGTCCAGTACCAGTTCACCGACCCCGTGAAGAAGCTGTTCCGCGTGCGCGACCCGGAAGCGACACTCAACGAGGTGAGCGAGAGCGCCATCCGCGAGACCATCGGCCGCAGCACACTCGATGAGGTGCTGGTCGGCAATACGCGCCCGGAGATCACCCGGCGCACCAAGGAGCTCATCCAGCACGTGCTGGACAACTACGACTCCGGGATCACCGTGACCACCGTGAACCTCAAGGACGTGCAGGTGCCGGATGCGGTGATTCCCTCGCAGCGCGACGCCAACAAGGCGCAGGCCGACAAGGAGCGCTTCATCCTCGAGGCCGAGGCGTACGCCAACAGCATCGTCCCGGTCGCACAAGGCTCGGCCGGGCGCATCCAGCAGGACGCCGAGGCCTACCGCTCGCAGGTGACTGCGCTGGCCGAGGGGCAGGCGGCGCGCTTCACACAGCTCGAGGGCGCCTATGCGCTCTCTCCCGAGGTGACGCGCAAGCGCATGTACGTCGATGCGGTCGAGAACGTCCTGACGCGCGCCCACAAGGTAATCATCGATGCCCGCGCCGGCGGCAACATGATCTACTTACCGATCGACAAGCTGCTCGAGAAGCAGATCAGCACCGCGGCGGAGACGGGCGAGCAGTCCGCGACGGGCGCCGCCAAGGAGCAGCCCGAGCAGGTGACCATCGAAGCCCGCGGCCGGGGGGAGCGCTGATGAGCGGGCGGCTGTTCCCGGTGCTCCTGGCGCTCGCCGTGGCGCTGGTCCTCGCCGGGCTGTCGCTGTTCACGGTGAGCGAGACCGAGGTCGCCATCGTCACCGAGTTCGGGGCCGTCAGGGGCAGCCACTATGTGCCGGGGCTGCACTACAAGTGGCCCTGGGACGTCGTCACCAAGTTCGACCGGCGCATCCTCTCGCAGTCCTATAACGGCGAGACCTTCCTCACCAACGACAACCGCGGACTGATCGTCGACTTCTACATCAAGTGGCGCGTCAAGGAGCCGGTGCAGTTCTACACCGCGACCGGCGGTCGGGTTGAGCTTGCCGGCGAGCGCCTCGCCGACATCGTCAAGGACGGGATCAAGGGCGTGGTGGCGCAGCGCACGCTCCAGCAGATCGTGTCGGCGGAGCGTGCCGCGGTCACGAGCGAGATGTTCGGCCAGGCGAGCAAGAGCGGCGCCGGCCTCGGCGTCGAGCTGGTCGACGTGCGCGTGCAGCGCATCGATCTGCCGGACGACGTGGCCGCGCGCGTCTTCGAGAGCATGAAGCAGAGCTTCGCCAAGACCGCCGGGCGGCTGCGCGCCGAAGGCCAGAGCGCCAGCACCGGCATCCGCGCCGCGGCCGAGCGGCGCCGCACCGAGATTCTCGCCAACGCCGAGCGCGACGCGCTGCGCATTCGCGGCGAGGGCGACGCGGCCGCCACGCAAACCTACGCGCGCGCCTACTCGAAGGACCCCGAGTTCTACGCTTTCTACCGGAGCCTGCAGGCTTACGAGCACTCCCTCGGCAAGGACGGGGACCTCCTGGTGCTGACTCCCGACGGGGA
Organism: Steroidobacteraceae bacterium; assembly: GCA_035934055.1. GTDB lineage: Bacteria > Pseudomonadota > Gammaproteobacteria > Steroidobacterales > Steroidobacteraceae > 13-2-20CM-66-19. The sequence continues at coordinate 13,875 of DASYYF010000065.1, forward strand.
GTTCTTCAAGTACCTGAAGGACCCGGACAAGCGCCGCGCAGCGAAGTGAAGCCGGCGGCGTGAACTCTTCCGACCTCGCGGCCGCGTTCGGCCTGTTTCTCGTGTTCGAAGGCATCGCTCCCTTCATCAATCCGCAGGGCGTGAAGCGCGCGCTCGCGCGCCTCATCGAAGTTGGCGACCGCGAGTTGCGCATCGCGGGCTTAGGTTCCATGCTGGTCGGCGTGATCATCCTGTTCGTGGCGCGGTAGGCACGCATGGGCAGATTCGTCGTCGTCATCGGCACCCAGTGGGGCGATGAAGGCAAGGGCAAGGTCGTCGATCTCCTCACCGAGCGCGCGGCCGCGGTGGCGCGCTTTCAGGGCGGCCACAACGCCGGCCACACGCTGGTGATCGGCGGCCGCAAGACCGTGCTGTCGCTCATTCCTTCCGGGATCCTGCGGCGCGAGGTGCGCTGCTTCATCGGCAACGGCGTGGTGCTCTCCCTCGAGGCGCTGTTCGCCGAGAGCGACATGCTGATCGGGCAGGGCGTGCCGGTGTTCGAGCGGCTCGCGATCTCGCCGCATTGCCCGCTGATCCTGCCCTCGCACGTGCTGCTCGACCAGGCGCGCGAGCGCGCCCGCGGCGCCAACGCGATCGGCACCACGGGCCGCGGCATCGGGCCGGCCTACGAGGACAAGGTGGCGCGCCGCGCCGTGCGGGTCGCGGACCTCTTCCAGCGCGACCGCTTCGCCGCCAAGCTCGGCGAGGTGCTCGACTTCCACAACTTCCTGCTGCAGCACTACTACCGCCTGCCGCCGGTCGATTTTCAGCAGACGCTCGATGCGCAGCTGGCGCTCGCCGAGCGCCTGAAACCGCTGGTCACCGACGTGACGCGCTCGCTCGCCGGGCTGCGCGCCGCCGGGGCCAACGTGCTCTTCGAGGGCGCCCAGGGAGCGATGCTCGACGTGGACCTCGGCACCTATCCTTACGTCACCTCCTCCAACACCACGGCGGGCTTCGCCGCCACCGGCACGGGGCTCGGCCCCCGCGCGTTCGACGCCGTGCTCGGCATCGTCAAGGCCTATACGACCCGGGTGGGCGCGGGGCCGTTTCCGACCGAGCTCTTCGATGAGTACGGCGAGCACCTGTCGCGCGTCGGTCACGAGTTCGGCTCGGTGACCGGGCGCCGGCGCCGCTGCGGCTGGTTCGACTCGGTGGCCTTGCAGCGCGCGGTCGTGAACTCGAGCGTCTCGGGCCTGTGCATCACCAAGCTCGACGTGCTCGACGGGCTCGACACCATTCGCATCGGCGTGGGCTACCGCATCGACGGGGTGGTGACCCCCGAGCCGCCGCTCACGCTGGAGGGCTACGCGGGCATCGAGCCGGTGTACGAGGAGCTGCCGGGCTGGCGCGAATCGACCGTCGGCGTCACCGACTACGCGGGGCTGCCGGGCAACGCCCGCCGCTATCTCGAGCGGCTCGCGGCGCTCACCCAGGTGCCGCTCGATATGATCTCCACCGGCCCGGACCGCGACCAGACCATCGTGCTGCGGCACCCGTTCGGTGGCTGAGCCGCCTTTCGCGGCGGCTGCGCGCGCGACACCGGCCGCACGCGTCGCCCTCGCGCTGATCATGCTCGGGGCGTGCGGTCTCGTCGCCAGCACCTGGCACGTGTTCTTCGCGACCTGGGACGAGCCCGAGCACCTCGCCGCCGGGGTGGAGCTGCTCGATCGCGGCTACTACGAATACGACACCGAGCACCCGCCGATCGGCCGCGTGGTGCTGGCGCTCGGACCGTACCTCGCCGGCGCCCATTCCTACGGCACCCCGCCGCCGAGCGGGGTGACCGAGGGCGAGGACATCCTCTACCGCGACGGCAAGTACGACCTCTATCTCACGCTCGCGCGCGCGGGCGCGCTGCCCTTTTTCGTGCTGCTGCTGTTCGTGACCTGGCTGTGGGCGCGGCGAATGCTCGCCGGCGAAGGCGCGGCGCTGCTCGCCGTCACTCTCCTCCTGTCGGTGCCGCCGGTGCTCGGGCATGCAGGTCTGGCCGCGCTCGACGTGGCGGCGGCCGCCACCATCCTGCTGGCCCTCTACGCGCTCGATCGCTGGCTCGACACGCCGAACGTCCGCACGGCGCTCCTCTTCGGGCTCGCGAGCGGATTCGCGGTGGGGACCAAGTTCTCGGCCGTGCCCTACATCGGCATGTCGCTGCTCGCTCTCGGGCTCACTCACTGGTGGCTGGCCCCGCCCGCGCCGCCCGCCGAGCGCGCCCGCATCCGCCGCCGGCGCGCGGGGGAGCTCGGCCTCGTGGCGCTCGCCGCGCTCGTGCCGCTCTTCATCGCCTACGGCATACGGGCGCCGAACGAGGCCCGGGTCGCGGCGCGCTTCGACTGGGCGGTGTTCTACCTGCTGCAGCAGCAGGGTGTCGAGCACGCGCTCGGCGTCGTGTTCCAGCACCTGTGGCTGCCGCGCGAGATCGAGGATCTGCTGAATGGTTTCGTCGCCGTCGAGGCGCACAACGACACCGGACATCTGTCGTACCTGCTCGGCGAGGTGCGCACGACCGGCTGGTGGTACTTCTATCTGGTCGCGCTCGCGGTGAAGACGCCGTTGCCGCTGCTCGCGGCCGGCACCGCCGGGGTCGCCTGGCTCGCCCGCGAGGGCTGGCGGAGCGGCGACAACTGGCGATTCACGCCGGCGGTGCTCATCGTGGCCATCCTCGTGTTCGCGAGCGGCTTCAGCCACATCAACATCGGCATCCGCCACGTGTTGATCCTCTATCCGCTGCTCGCGCTCGGCGCCGCCTGGGTCGTGACGCGCGCCTGGCAGGCCCTGCGGCGCCTGCGGAACCGGCGTCTGGCGGCGTCGGGCACCGTGGCGCTCGCGGCCGTGCTCACCTGGCAGTTGAGCACCCTGTGGCTCGCGTGGCCGGACTACCTCGCCTGGTTCAACGAGACCGTCTCCCACCCCGAGCGCGTGCTGGTGGACTCGGATCTCGACTGGGGCCAGGACTTGCGGCGCCTCGAGAAGAGGGCAGCGGAGCTCAAGATCCCGCGCCTCAGCCTCGCCTACCGTGGCACCGCGGACCTGACGCGCGAGCCGCTGCCGCCGCTCGTCATTCTTCCGCCCCACCAGCCGACCACCGGCTGGGTGGCGGTCTCGCAGCTCGCGCGCACGCGCAACCGGAGCGATTACGCCTGGCTCGATGCCTATAAGCCCGTCGAGCGCGTCGGGAAGTCGATCGACCTCTACTACATCCCGTAGCGGGATGGGTCACGACGCCGAGACCGCCGGACGGAGACTCGCTTGGAGAGTCCCTTCCCGGGGCGTGCGCGCCGGGGATTCCCCTGCGATCCTACGTTGGTGACTGCTCCCGCAGCCGCGTGATGCGTACCAGCGGCGGCGGGTGCGAGTAGTAGAACGCGGCGTATACCGGGTCAGGCGTCAGCGTGCTGGCGTTGTCGCGATGCAGCTTGACGAGCGCCGCGGCGAGCTCGGCGGCGCTTGCATTGCGGGTCGCGAAGGCATCCGCCTCGAACTCGTGCCGGCGCGACCACAGCGAGGCGAGCGGCGTGATGAAGAAGGTGAACGCCGGCACCGCCAGCACGAACAGGAGCAGCGCCGCGTGCGGCGAGGGCGTCGGTATGCCGAGCGCGCGGTAGAAGCCGCTCTGCGCCGCCAGCCAGCCGAGCACGGCGAGTCCGGCGAAGGCGGCCGCGACCGAGACCAGCAGCCGGTGGCGAACGTGCTTGAGGCGGAAGTGGCCGAGCTCATGCGCCAGCACCGCCTCCACCTCGCCGTGACCGAGGGTCTCGAGCAGCGTGTCGAAGAACACGATGCGCTTGTGCCGCCCGATCCCGGTGAAGTAGGCGTTGCCGTGGCTCGAGCGGCGCGAGCTGTCGATCACGAACACGCCCCGGGAGGCGAAGCCGCAGCGCCCGAGGAGCGACTCGATGCGCTGCTTGAGCACCTGGTCGGCGAGCGGCGAGAAGCGATTGAAGAGGGGCGCGATGAACGCCGGCCACGCCCACGCCATCACTACCATGACCGCGAGCCACAGCAGCCACGCCGCGAGCCACCACCAGCGCCCGGCGCGCGCCATCAGCCAGAGCGTCGCGAGCAGCAACGGCCCGCCGAGCACCACGGCGAGCGCCAGGCTCTTGGCGAGATCGGTGAGGTAGAGCGCGGGGGTGGTGCGGTTGAAGCCGAAGCGCGCCTCGAGTCTGAAGGTCCGCCACAGCGAGAGCGGCAGACCGACGAGGCGGATCAGGAGCGCCGCGGAGGCAATCACGGCGAGTCCGAGCCAGGGCTCGGCGAGGTGCGAGCGGCGCCACAGAGTATCGAGCGCCGCGAGGCCGCCGCCGACCGTGAGCGCGAGCACCAGCGCGGCGTCGAGTCCGGAGCCGATGCGCCCGAGGCGCACCTTGGCGAGGGTGTAGTCGGCGGCCCTGGCATGGTCGGCCGCGGAGACGCTGGCGGCAAAGGGTGCCGGCACCACGCCGCGATGGCGCGCCACGGCGGCCATCTGCCGCTGCGCGAGCCACAGCTCGAGAGCGAAGCCGCCCAGCACCGCGAGGATGAACAGCGGGGTCAGCCACTCCATGGCCGCTTCCCCTCAGCCGCGGCCGTCCGCCGCCGCGGGCCGCGTGGCGGCGGCGCCGTGATCGAGCGCCCGCAGCACCAGCGTGAGCACGAATGCGGTGAGGCTCAGGAGACCGAAGAACCACAGCATGGGCGTGTAGCCGCCGGGATTGGCCGCGCTGGCGCCGTTCGCGTCGTTCAGGTAGCCGGCGATGATGTTGGCGCCGAAGAGCCCGGCGTTCTGCAGCGTCGTCATGAGACCGAAGGCGGTGCCGAGGTGCTCGGGCGGCGTGTAGCGCACCACCGTCGGCCAGAGCACCGCGGGCAGGAACGAGAAGCTCACGCCGAGCATGGCGGTCGAGAGCCCGGCGCCGTCGGACACCGCTCCGAGCACCAGGAAGCTCGGCGGCAGCAGCAGCGCGCCCGCGGCCAGCAGCAGCGTGTTGCGCCCGATGCGGTCGAGAATGAGGCCAAAAACCGGGGTGGCGAACACCGCGGCGAGAAACACGTAGCTGTTGAGCCTGCCGGCCTGCGCCAGCGTGTAACCCTGCGCCTCCTGCAGGTATTTGATGGCGAAGGTGCTGCGGAACGGGAAGATGACCGAATAGAAGGTCACGCACACGGCGACCAGCACCCAGTACTCGGCACGGAAGGCGAGCAGGTGGCGCCAGGCGAAGCGCTCAGGAGCCGGCGGCAGCGCCAGCGTGCCGCGTGAGGCCTCGCGCCGGTCGAGCCAGAAGTACACGAGTGCGCCGGCAAACGAGGCGGCCGCGAAGGCGAACGCGAGCTGCAGCGGCGGCTGCCAGCCGCGCGCATAGAGCCCGCCCGCGAAGGACGGGGATTGATCCGCGAGATAGGAGCCGAGGCGCGCCAGGCTCAGGTTCATCGCCATCAGCAGCGCCAGATAACGCCCGGCGAACCACTGTGCGAGCGCCACCATCACGGCCACCACCAGGGTCTCCGAACCTATCCCGAAAAGGAGCCTCCCGGCCGCCATCAGCGGGAACTGCGCACCCACCGCCGTCACCGCAGCGCCCACCAGGCACAGCGCCGTGGTCGCAACCACCATGCGCCGCGCGGTGAAGCGATCGACCAGCACGCCGCCGATCACCACCAGGAAGATGTTGGGGAGGCTGTAGATCGCATTCAGGGTGCCGATCTGCGTGTCGGAAAAGTGCAGCTCGCGAGAGAGCTGCTCGGCGACCGGGCCGATCGAGTCGTAGCCGTAGTAATTGCCGAGCATGACGACCGCGGCGGCCGCGAACATCAGCGCCTGCACGGCGAACGGCGGGGTGGTGGAGCGTGGCGCGTGCATGCGGGCCCGCATTGTAACCTAACGTGCCACCCACCCCGAGCCGAGGAGCGGCTCGGTGAACTCGCGCAGCACGCGCGCATCGGGCCGCGCCAGCCGGCGCGCGACATCGGGTGCCGGCACGCGCGCGAGTATGTCGCGGATGACGTTGAGGCGTGCCTGGCGCTTGTCGTCGGCGCGCACCACCATCCAGGGCGCCTCGCGCGTGTGGGTGCGCAGGAACATCTGGTCGCGGGCGCGGCTGTAGTCGTTCCAGTGCCGTTGCGCCGCCTCGTCGACCGGGCTCAGCTTCCACTGCTTGAGCGGGTCGCGGCGCCGCTCGCGCAGCCGCCGCGCCTGCTCGGGGCGGGTGATGTCGAGATAGTATTTGAGGAGGTGAATCCCCGAACGCACCAGCATCCGCTCGAAGCCCGGAGCCGACTCGAGGAAGGCGTCGTGCTCGGCGCGCGTGCAGAACTTCATGACGTACTCGACGCCGGCGCGGTTGTACCAGCTGCGGTTGAACAGCACGATCTCCTGGGCCGCCGGCAGATGCACGGCAAAGCGCTGGAAGTACCACTCCGTCTCCTCGCGGTCGCTCGGCTTGCCGGGCGCGACCACCCGCGCCTCGCGCGGGCTCAAGTGCTCGACGATGCGCTTGATGGTGCCGTCCTTGCCCGCGGCGTCGCGTCCTTCGAGGATCACCAGTACCTTGCGTCCGCGGGCGATGACGTGGCGGTGCAGCTTCACCAGCTCGATCTGCAGCCGCCGCAGCTCGCGCGCGTAGCGGTGCTTGCCGAGGCTGGGGATGGGCGGTACCAAACGGGTCTTTTTGGCCATGATCTGCTCCACTGACGGCGCCATTCTCGGGCGCGCCGGGGCGCATTATTCGCGCGGTTGCCGGCGCGGGCCACACTCTTGTGGCGCGCGCGCGCTTGGTTCAGTCTAGGCACTCCGCACCGCGCGCGATCCAAACAACAGCGGTCCGGGGAGTTCAGCCATGACGAAGTCCACGGGCGAGCCACGGGTGGTCGTCAGCAGGAACGGGCCCTACCTGGTGAGCGGCTCGGTGCCGATGGCCCGGCAGACGATAGTGCCCGACCGCGAGGGCGGCTCGGAGCACTGGCGCGAGAGCCATCCCTTTCCGGAGCAGCAGAGCTACGCGCTGTGCCGTTGCGGGCATTCCGCCAACAAGCCCTTCTGCGACGGCACGCACAAGAAGATCGGTTTCGACGGCACCGAGACGGCGAGCCGCCAGCCCTATCGCGAGCAGGCCCCGCTCACGGAGGGACCGGCGCTCGCTCTCTCGGACGCGCAAGTCCTGTGTGCGTTCGCGCGTTTCTGCGACCCGAACGGGCAGGTGTGGAATCAGGTCGGGCGCACCGAGGAGGCCGAGGTGCGCGCCACCTTCGTCCGGCAGGTGAACAACTGCCCCTCGGGACGCCTGGTCGCGTGGGACCGTGCCACGGGAAAGCCGATCGAGCATCGCCTGCCGGTGTCGATCGGTGTGATCGAGGATCCAGCGGAGGGTGTCAGCGGGCCGCTGTGGCTGCGGGGCGGAATCGCGGTCATCGGCGCCGACGGCTTTGCCTACGAGGTGCGCAACCGCGTGACCCTGTGCCGCTGCGGCGCCTCGAAAAACAAGCCCTTCTGCGACGGCTCGCACGCCGCCGTCAAGTTCGACGACGGCGCGGTGGGCAGCTGAGCAGCCGGCCGGTTGAGCGGCGCCATGAGCATCTACGACGAGTCGCTCGACAAGAACGCCGCCAACTATGTGGCGCTGTCGCCGGTGAGCTTCGTCGAGCGGAGCGCGGAGGTCTACGGCGACCTGCCGGCCGTGGTGCACGGCAGCCGCCGCTACCGCTGGCGCGAGACGCACGAGCGCAGCGCGCGGCTTGCTGCCGCCCTGCGCGCGCTCGGGGTGGGGCGCGGCACCACCGTCAGCACCATGCTCACCAACACGCCGGAGATGATCGAGGCGCATTACGCGGTGCCGGCGCTCGATGCGGTGATCCACACCCTCAATACGCGCCTCGACGCGGCACTGCTTGCCTGGCAGATGCAGCACTGCGAGACGGCGGTGCTGGTCACCGACCGCGAGTTCTCACCGGTCATGGCGCGCGCCCTGGAGATCCTGCGCGCCGAGCATGGCCGCACGCCGGTCGTGATCGACGCGTGCGACGCGGAGTATGCCGGGCCCGGCGAGCGCCTCGGCACGCTCGAGTACGAATCGCTCCTCGCCGCGCACGCCCCGCTCGCGCCGCTGCCCGGTCCGGCGGACGAGTGGGACGCGATCGCCGTCTCCTACACCTCGGGCACTACCGGCAACCCCAAGGGCGTGGTGACGCATCACCGCGGCGCCTATCTCAACGCGGTGTCGAACGCCCTGGGCTGGGGCATGCCGCAGTTTCCGCGCTACCTGTGGACGCTGCCGCTGTTCCACTGCAACGGCTGGTGCTTCCCCTGGACCATCGCCATGCTCGGCGGCACGCAGGTGTGCCTGCGCAGGGTGGAGGCGCGCGCGATCCTCGATGCGATGCGCGCCCACGGCGTGGATCACTACTGCGGCGCACCCATCGTGCACAACATGCTGATCGACGCCGATCCGGCCTGGCGCGCGGGCATCACGCAGCGGGTGCACGCCATGGTCGCCGGAGCCGCCCCGCCGGTGGCGATGATCGAGGGCCTGCGGCGCATCGGCTTCGATCTGACCCATGTCTACGGGCTCACCGAGACCTACGGGCCGGCCGCGGTCGCGGCCCGGCGCCCCGCCTGGGCCGGCGAGAGCGCCGCGGAGCAGGCGCGCCTCAACGGCCGCCAGGGCGTGCGCTACGTCCTCGAGGAGGGCATGACGGTGCTCGAGCCCGAGACGATGCACGCCGTGCCGGCCGACGGGCAGGCGCTCGGCGAGGTCATGTTCCGCGGCAACATCGTGATGAAGGGGTATCTCAAGAACCCGCAGGCCACCGCCCGGGCATTCGCCGGCGGCTGGTTTCACAGCGGCGATCTCGGCGTGCTCGAGCCCGACCGCTACGTGAAGATCCGCGACCGCAGCAAGGACGTCATCATCTCGGGGGGCGAGAACATCAGCTCCCTCGAAGTCGAGGATGCGCTCTACCGGCATCCGGCGGTGCTCGTGTGCGCGGTGGTGGCGCGGCCCGATCCCAGGTGGGGCGAGTCGCCGCTCGCCTACGTCGAGCTCAAGAGCGGCGCCGCGGCGAGCGCCGAAGAGCTGATTGCCCATTGCCGCGGACTCCTCGCGCACTACAAGGTGCCGCGCGAGGTGCGCTTCGAGGAGATCCCGAAGACCTCCACCGGCAAGATCCAGAAGTTCGTGCTGCGCGAGCGGGCCCGGTCCGCGAGCGCCATCGAGTAGTCCCGCCCATGAGTCGCGGCGAAGTCATCGTGGTGGGCGGCGGCCTGGCGGGCCTTGCCAGCGCTTATGCGCTGCACGAGGCCGGCTACAGCGTGCGCCTGCTCGAGCGGCGCGAGGATGTCGCGCTCGAGACCAGCTTCGCGAACGGCGGGATTCTGACGCCCTCGATGCCCGACCCCTGGAACGCGCCCGGCGTGCACTGGCAGCTGCTGCGCTGGCTCGGGCGCGAGGATGCACCGATGCTGCTCAGGCCCTGGGCCATCCCCGGCTACGTCGGCTGGGGCCTGCGGTTCCTGGCCGCCTCCACGCCGCGCTCCTATCACAGCTCGATGCAGGCCAATTACCGCCTGTGCGCCTATAGCCTGGAACGGCTGCGGGCCTGGCGCGCGGCGCTCGACCTCGAGTACGCCGTGGGGACGCGCGGCACGCTCGAGGTGTACCGCAACCCGCAATCCTTCGAGCAGGCGGTGGCCGAGGTGCGCTCGCTCAGCTCCCTCGGGCTCGTGGGCGAGCCGCTCGACCCCGCCGCCACGGCGCGCCTCGAGCCGCTGCTCGATGAGATACGCGGCGACCTGGTCGGCGCCATCCATTTTCCGGCGGACGAGAGCGGCGATGCGCTGCTCTTCTGCCGGGCTTTGCGCGAGCGGCTCGAGGCACGCGGCGTCAAGATCCTCCTCAATACGGCGGTGCGCACGGTGCGCGTGACCGCAGGAAGGGCCGTCGGAGTCGAGACCGCCGGCGGCTTCCTCCCGGGCTCGCATGTGGTGGTGGCGGGCGGGCCCTGGTCGACGGCGTTGCTGGCCGCCTGCGGGGTGCAGGTCGAGGTGCGGCCGGTGAAGGGCTATTCGCTCTCGATTCCCATCGATCCGGGCGCGGGTCCGCGGCATGCCCTCTCGGACGATTCGCTCCACGCCGTGATGACACCCCTCGGCGCAACGCTGCGGCTGGCCGGGACCGCCGAGTTCAGCGGCTGGGACATGACTCTCCGCCCGGGGCGGGTGCAGGCGCTCTGGAGGCTGCTCGCGGCCTTGAGCCCGACGCTCGCGCGCACCGTCGACCGCTCGGGCGCGCGGCCGTGGTGCGGACTGCGCCCGATGTCGGCCGACGGGCGACCGTATATCGGCGCGACGCCCGTCGCGGGACTCTACGTCAACACCGGGCACGGCCATCTCGGCTGGACGCAGGCGGCCGGCTCGGGCTCGCTCCTCGCGCAGCTGATCTCGGGCGCCGCGACTGCCGTCGATCCACGACCCTTCGCGCTCTCGCGCACCGAGCGCCGCGCCTGGCGCACCGAGGCCCGAACGGCGGAGCAGCACTCGTGAGATACCAGGCCCGCGCGCTTCTCGTCCTGGCGCTCGGCTCAAGCACCGCGACCGCTGCGGCGCCGCCTGCGGCGGCGCAGCTGGCCGCCTACGACGTGGTGATCCGCGGCGGCACCGTCTACGACGGATCGGGAGGCGCCCCGTTCGTCGGCGACGTCGCGATACACGGCGATCGCATCGCTTACATCGGGCCGCACGCTCCGGGGCGCGGCGCCGAGGAATTCGCCGCGCGCGGCAAGGCGGTGGCGCCGGGCTTCGTCAACATGCTGGCGCACCCGGAGGAATCCCTGCTGATCGACGGGCGCGCGCTCAGCGACCTGCGCCAGGGGGTGACGCTCGAGGTGCTCGGAGAGGGCTCGATGGGTCCGCTGTCGGCGCAGATGAAGCGCCTCTACGCGCAGCGGCAGTCGGACATCAGGTACGACATCGACTGGACGACGCTCGGCGAATACCTCACCCGGCTCGAGAGGCGCGGCATTGCGCCCAACGTGGCCTCCTACGTCGGCGCCGGTACGGTGCGCACCTACGTGCTCGGCGAGCGCGACGTGCAGCCGACCGCGGAGCAGCTCGGCGAGATGCGCGCCCTGGTGCATCAGGCCATGGAGGAGGGCGCCCTCGGGGTCACGACCGCCCTCATCTACAGTCCCAACCAGTACGCGAAGACGCCCGAGCTCATCGCGCTCGCGCAGGAGTCGGCCCGCTGCGGCGGGATCTACAGCGCGCACATGCGCAGCGAAGGCGACCGGCTGCTGGAAGCCGTCGAGGAGACGGTCGACATCGCGCGCGCCTCGGGTGCGCCGGCCGAGATCTATCACCTGAAGGAGGCCGGGAGGCGCAACTGGGGCAAGCTCGATGCGCTCATCCACGCGGTCGATGCGGCGCGCGCGTCGGGCGTGCGCATCACCGCCGACATGTACGTCTACACGGCCGGCGCGACCGGGCTCGATGCCGCCATGCCGCCCTGGGTGCAGGACGGGGGGCTCGAGGCGTGGATCGCGCGGCTCAAGAATCCGCAGCACCGCAAGCGCGTGCTCGCCGACATGCGCGATCCTTCGCCCGCGTGGGAGAACCTCATGGCCGCCGCGGGAGCCGAAGGCACGCTGCTCCTCGGCTTCAAGAATCCGGCCTTGAAGCCCCTCACCGGCAAGACGCTGGCCGCGGTCGCCAGGGCGCGGGGGTTGAGCGCGCAGGATGCCGCGATCGATCTCGTCATCGAGGATGGCTCGCGCGTCGAGGTGGCCTACTTCCTCATGTCGGAGGACAACATCCGGCGCGAAGTCGCGCTGCCCTGGGTGAGCTTCGATTCGGACGCGGATGCGCCGGCGCCGGAGGGCGTGTTCCTCAAGGCCAGCCGCCACCCGCGCACCTACGGCAACTTCGCGCGCGTCCTCGCCCACTACGTGCGCGAGGAGAAGGTGCTGACGCTGCCGCAGGCGACAGCCAAGCTCGCGGCGCTGCCCGCGGCGACGCTCTCGCTGAGCGACCGCGGGCTCCTCAAGGAGGGGTACTTCGCCGACATCGTGGTGTTCGACCCGGCGAAGGTGCAGGACCACTCGACTTATGAGCGCCCGCAGCAGCTCGCGACCGGCGTCGGCGATGTCTGGATCAACGGCGTGCGCGCGTTGCGGCACGAGGTCGCGACCGGCGCGGCGAGCGGCCGTGCGCTGCGCGGGCGCGCCTGGACGGGCGGCGGGGGCGGCGGCTGCCGCGCGAGCGCCGCCGACTGGAGCTGGTCACCCTGAGAGGTTCGGCGGGAGGTCCGCGAAGGGTGCGCCGAGGTCCATGTGCGCGGTCACGGGCGGCATCGGGTACTTGAGGCCGCTCGCGCAGTTGAAGAGCACGACCCGGTCGCGCGCGGCGAGCTTGCCGGTGCGCGCCGCGGCGAGGTACGCCGCATAGGTCGCCGCCCCTTCGGGACTCAGCAGCAGCCCATCCCTGGCCGCCACTTCGCGCCGGGCACGCTCGATGTCCGCGTCCTCGACGGCGACGGCGAATCCTCTCGTCTCACGCAGTGCGCGCAGGATGATGAAGTCGCCGATCGCGGCGGGCACCCGGATCCCGGAGGCGATGGTGTGGGCATTCTCCCAGGGGGCGGCAGTCTGCGCGCCCGCCTCGAAGGCGCGCACGATCGGCGCGCAGCCGGTCGACTGCACCGCGACGAGCCGCGGCATCGGACCCTCGATCCACCCGAGCGCGGCGAGCTCCTGCCATCCCTTCCACATGCCGATCAGCCCGGTGCCGCCGCCCGTCGGGTAGAACACCACGTCCGGCAGCTGCCACTGCATCTGCGCCGCGAGCTCGAGTCCCATGGTCTTCTTGCCCTCGATGCGGTAGGGCTCCTTGAGCGTCGACATATCGAACCAGCCGAAGCGCTCCTTGCCGAGACCGACGAGCCGCGCGCAGTCGTTGATGAGGCCGTTGACGCGCCACACGGCCGCGCCCTGGAGCGCGATCTCGCTCAGGTTGATTTCCGGCGTGTCGTCGGGACAGAAGCAGAACGCCTCCATCCCGGCGCGCGCGGCGTAAGCGGCCATCGCGGCGCCGGCGTTGCCGTTGGTCGGGATCGCGACGCGGCGGACGCCGAAGGATTGCGCCATCGAGACGGCGAGGCAGAGCCCGCGCGCCTTGAAGGACCCGGTCGGGAGTCGCCCCTCGTCCTTGACGATCGGCGCGGAGAAGCCCGCCGGCCGGGCGCTGTTCACGAGCTCGATGAGCGGGGTCTCCACCTCGCCGAGGCTCACCACATGCCTTGGATCCGGCACCGGCAGGAGCTCGCGCCAGCGCCACAGATTCGGCGGCCGGCTCTCGATGTCGGCGCGCCTCAGCTCGCGCCGCAGCGCCTCGAGCTCGTAGCGGGCGAGCAGCGGCTTGCCTGCGCGCGAGAGCCCCTGGAGCCTGCCGATGTCATGGCGCTCCCCGGTGGCGCTGCATTCGAGGTGGGTCGCGTAGGAGTAGCGCACTGTGCAGCTCCTGCTTGTGATACAAAAGCGCGATGACGCAGGGGCCATCGCAGAGCACGCCGCCGCAGCTGGTTCGCGTCATCGGCCGCTGGAGCATGGTAGCACTGGCGATCAACTGCATGATCGGCAGCGGCGTCTTCGGGTTGCCTTCGGTGATAGCGGCCCTCGTCGGGAGCCTGAGTCCACTGGCGGTGCTGCTGGCCGGGCTCGCCACGGCGGTGGTCATCGGCTGCTACGCGGAGGTGGCCTCGCAGTTCACCGAGACCGGCGGACACTATATATACGTGCGCCGCGCCTTCGGACGCTTTGCGGGGCTGCAGGTGGGCTGGCTGAACCTCCTCGGCCGGCTCACCGCCTGCGCGGCGGCCGTCAACCTGCTGGTCGTCTCCCTCGGGGAATTCTGGCCGCAGGCCGACATGCCGGCGCCGCGATTCGCGATCATGACGCTGCTCATCGGCACGCTGGCGGCCGTCAACTACCGCGGCGTGGCTGCCGGGACGCTGGTGAGCAACGTGTCGACGGTCGCGAAGCTCGTGCCCCTCGCATTGGTGTGCATCGTGGGTCTTGGCTACCTTGCGACGCGCGCGGCGGCGGCGCCGGCGGCCGCTGCGGGCGGCGTGGACGGCTGGCTCAAGGCGATGCTGCTGCTGTTCTTCCTCTACGGCGGCTACGAGACCGCCCTGAATCCCACGGGGGAGGTGCAGGATCCGCGGCACGACACCGTGTTCGCGCTGTTCGTGGCGCTCATCGTCATCACCGTCCTCTACACGGCACTGCAGCTCATCGTCGTCGGCATACTGCCCGATGCCGCGGCCAGCACGCGGCCGGTCGCCGACGTGGCACGCGTAATGATGGGATCGGGGGGCGCGGTGCTGGTCTCGGTCGGAGTAATCATCTCGGTGTACGGCTATCTCAGCGCGAACCTCCTCGGCGTGCCGCGCGGAATCTTTGCCCTCGCCGAGCGCGGCGACTTCCCGGACGCCATCGCCGCCATCCATCCGCGCTTCCGCACGCCGCATGTGTCGATCGTGGCGGTGGCGCTCGCGGTATGGGCCTTCGCGCTCTTCGGCAGCTTCGCCTGGAATGTCACGCTGTCGGCGGTAACGCGGCTCTTCTACTACGGCGCGGTGTGTGCCGCCGTCCCGGTGTTGCGTCGCCGGCAGCCGGCCGCCGCGACATTCCGCCTTCCGCTCGGTCCGGTGCTCCCGGCGCTCGGTGTGCTGATTTGTCTCGCGCTGCTGACGCGTGTCGATTTCAGCAAGTCGCTCATCGTGCTGGGGGTGATTCTGACCGCAAGCGTGAACTGGCTGCTGGTGAGAGGCCGCGGCACAATGCCGCAGGGAGAACATCCATGACTGACGATGAACCGCTGGTGAAGCGCAGCCAGGACGCGCGCGGCGCGGTCACGCTGACCCTGAATCGCCCGCAGGCCTACAACGCCCTGTCCGAGGCGCTGCTCGGCGCGCTGCAGCGCGAGCTCGACTGGGTCGCTGCGAACGAGTCCGTGCGCGTGGTGGTGCTGGCAGCCGCGGGCAAGGCCTTCTGCGCCGGCCACGACCTGCGCGAGATGCGCGCCCGGCCCTCGGAGGACTACTACCGGGGGCTGTTCGCGCAGTGCAGCCGCATGATGCTGAGCCTGACGCGCCTCCCGGTCCCGGTGATCGCGCGCGTGCAGGGCATCGCGACCGCGGCGGGCTGCCAGCTCGTGGCGCAGTGCGATCTCGCGGTGGCCGCGAGCAGCGCGCGCTTCGCGGTGAGCGGTGTGAACCTCGGGCTCTTCTGCTCGACGCCCGCCGTGCCGCTGTCGCGCAATGTGGCGCGCAAGCGCGCCTTCGAGATGCTGGTGACGGGCGAGTTCATCGATGCGCCCGAGGCGCTGCTGCGCGGGCTCGTGAACCGCGTGGTCGAGCCCGGCGCGCTGGACGCGGAGATCGAGCGGCTGGTGGCGAGCATCGTGGCCAAGCCGCGCGTCGCGGTGGCCATGGGCAAGGAGCTCTTCTACCGCCAGGCCGAGCTCGGTCTCGCGAGCGCCTACGAGGCCGCCGGCGAGACCATGGCCTGCAACATGATGGAGGAGGCCGCCCTCGAGGGCGTGCAGGCCTTCATCGAGAAGCGCCCGCCGCGCTGGGGGTCGTGAGGCGTGCGGCTGGCGGCCGATGTCTACCGTCCGGCTAAGGATGGCATCGCGGGCGGCCGCGCAGGTCCTCGATGACCACCACGTAGCCGCGCGCGGCGAAGTAGCCGGAAGCCGTCGCGCGCACCGCCTTGTTGCAGGGGACCGCGCGCATCCCTCGCGGATCCTGCTGCCGGTGGTGCCCGCCGCACAGTGACGGTCAGGGGCGCTTGTCCTCGCGATAGAGCTTGATCAGATCCACCACGCGCACGGCCCCGGCGTTGGTCGCGAGCTTGCGTGCTTCGTACTTCGCTTCCCGCGTTCCGACGTAGCCGGTGAGGGTCACGACGCCGCGTTCCGACGCGGCGTCGACGTGACGGAAGTAGAACATCGTGTCGGCGCTCAATGCGGCCTGCACGCGGTCGGCCAACGCTGCATCCGCCTGCACTTCCTGGGGAGTTCTTGCAGGTAGTTGCGCACAGCCCGCCGCCAGCAGGAGACAGCAGCCGAAGGCGAGGGACATTCGCACGGGCGTCACCGGGTCACGCCGTTGGCGAGCCCATTGCGCTCGAGCTCGAGATTGCTCGTCACGACTCGCCTTATCCCGGGCACGGCGGCTGTGATCTGACGCGCCTGGTAGACCGCATCCGCGCTCCAGACGTAGCCGCTCAGGTCGGCGACACCGTGATCCACCCGTACATCGACATGGCGGAAGAAGTACCAGGGATCGGCGTTGAGCGCGACATACACCTGGTTCGCAAGAGCCTGGTCGGCCAGAGCCGACGGCGCAGGAGGCGGCCTGGGCACGTTGGTTGCGCAGGCGGTGAGGAGCGCGAAGATCGCCGCCACGGCCACGGAGCCTACTCTGCGGCTCCACAGTGCCTCCAGGGACCTGATCCTCGCGGCGGGTTGCATTGTCAATCCGTTCTATAGACCCCCGCCGGAGCCTGAAGGTTCACGCGCCGCGCCCGAAGCGCCGGGTTTCCTCCCTAGCGCGCGACCGGTGAGTTGTCGATGCCGTTGCGCTGCAGCTCGAGATTGTTGACGACGCCCGTGACGCCGTCGACACCCTCGGCGATGATGCGCGCAGTCGCGATATCCGGTGGATCCCAGACGTACCCCTCGAGATACACCACGCCCTTGTCGGCGTGCACGGTGATGAGTCTCCCGTAGAACTGCTTGTCACTCGTGAGGGCCGCTTCCACACGCTCGGCGAGCGCATGATCGGCCTGCTTTTGAGCCTCGGTCCTCGGCGGGCCCGAGGCGCAGGCGGCCAGGATGCATGCGGCCGCGAGGACCGCTACCGCGCGCCCTGCGCTCTCTGTGAATCGCGACACCTTCATTCCTCCTCTATATACCACAGACGGCCGCGGAGCGAGCGTTCCGGCCCGTGCCCGGAGCGCCCGGCGCGAAGCTCAGTCATGACATTCGACTTCGGCGATCAGTTCCATCTAGTTCCTCACGTGCCGGGCGCCGGCGCTGTAACGATTCCTTGCACCCGCACGATCCCGCCTTCCGTCACCACCGTGATGTGATCGGCGAAAAGATGCGCGTCGTCATGCATCGTCCGGACGAGCCTGGCGCTGACGGCCTCATCCCTCTGGCGGTTCGCGCTGATGACGATCTCCGCGGTGCGCTCCGCGGGTCGCCCTGCCGCCGCCGGCTGCCCGCGCGGGTACAAAACACCACGAGGACGGCCGCTCCCGGCGTCACCGCCGGGAGCGGCCCCATCCGTTTGCGCCCCGCCGCCACCACGCCCTCCGCCGTGGGAGCGCCGACGGTCAGAACCTGAAGTTCAGGCCCGTCGAGATGCCGAGCTCGTGGCAGCCGCCCCACGTGGTCGGTCCCGCGCTGCTGTAGTCGATGAAGAGCGGATGCGTCGCATCGTGGCAGTCGGTCTTGATGCCGTGCCCGCCGGCGCCGATGTCGTAGTGCGCGTTGCCGTCGTTCATCGTGTCGGCGATGTCGGCGTACCAGGTGAGCTGCTTGTCCAGCTTGTGCCACCAGGCAAACGTGACCATGTTCGCTTCGTTGTTGCCGATCCCGTTCGGATTGAAGTTGTGCTGTCCGCCCGGGTCGCCCGGTGTCGCACTCGCGTGCGCCCAGCCGGCCGCGATGCGGTCCGCACCGTTCGGGAACACGTAGTCGAGCGATACCCAGTCACCACTACGCTGGCGCTCGTTCTGGAACTGCATGATGGCGGGCAGGTCGCGGTGCAGACTTTCGTACATCACCGAGACGGTCAGCCCGAAGTTGAAGTGATATTGGCCGCCGAACTTGTACGCGTACTCGTTCGCCATGTCATACGCAGTGCTGTATTCCGGCGAGCCGAAAGTTGCAGCCTGCGGGAACTCGGCCGCGTAGGCGTTGTAGTCCGCCCAATCGAGGAGCGGCGATACGCCGTTGCCCAACCCCACGTAGTTACCGTAGATGGGATTGTTTGCGCCGACGCCGTCGCTCGAGCGGTTGACCCTCTGGTGCAGCTCGTAGGCCGCGACCAGGTACAACCCGCCCATCTCGAATTTCAGGTCGCCGCCGTAGGCGTTGTTGAAGCCGCCGTCATCGCAGTTGAGGAACAGGTTGCCGCTCCCCGGGTTGTTCGCGCCCGTGCAGTCCGGCGAGCCGAGCGGCGCGATGTTGTTGCTCGAATCGGGGTTTTGCCCGAGCGCGTAGGCCGCATCGAAGCTGAAGCCGTTCCAGTTCGGCGAGGTGTAGATGATCGCGTGATCCATGCGCGTGCCGAACTCGACGCGGTTGTCGCCGCCGGTATTGCCCATGACCACGCTGTAATCGCCGAGCTGGCCGGAGAAGGGATTCAGCCGGTCGGTCGCGGTCTTGTACGGCATGAAGAGCTCGCCGAAGCGAATCGTGCCCCAGGCGCGGCTCTTCAAGCCGAGGAAGGTATCGCCGAGGCCGATGGCGCCCTGCACCGTATTCGAGGACTTGGTCCAGGTGTTCTGAAGTCCCGGAGCCGAGTTCACGCTGAAGGCCGACGACACCTGGTAGATGAAGTCGATGCCCGACGTGCCGATCTTATGTGTGCCGCGATAGCCGATGTTCGAGCCGTTGCTCGACATGTCGGCCATCCAGCTCACCCGGCCGAACGGACCTGCCTTGGGCGTTCCCGTCAACGCGGTGCACGGCGCTCCCCCGAGGGGGCCGGTGCACGCATAGGGGTAGGCCTGCATGCCGTTCATGCCCTTGGTGGTGTAATCGACGGAGGCGTCCATCGTGCCGAAGAAGCCCTTCAGGAAGTTGTCGAATTTCTTTTCCCCTTCGGTGACTGCCTTGGTGGCCTTCGAGGACTCGTCCTTGACCTGCTTCATCTCCTTGTTGAGCTCGTCGATCTGCTGCTGCAGAGTGCGCATGCGCGCGTCCTGGTCCGAGGACTGCGCTGTGCTCTGAGTCGAATAGCTCAGGACGACCAGCAGGGCCGCCAGTGCTGCCACCAGCGGTCTCTGCAACCTGGTACTAAACATAAACTCCCCCTTTCCGAGGTGTGATTTGACGAGACGCTACCTCTAGAAACTGCTCGCGATTCCGCGGCCCTCTGCCTCCGGTGCTCATATCGCGGGTATGAGACCGGCGCCCCGCGCCCAGCGGTATTTGGCGCCGAGCACCGCAACCGGGATCTCGGTCGAGTAGGCGTAGGCGGGGATGCCGTGCTGGTAGAGATACTCCGCGGCTTCCTCCACCTCGACGTCGCCGGCGAGGGAGGCCACCACCGGCTTGACGATGCCCTTGGCGCGCATCTGATCGACGACTTCCACCATCAGCCGCGCGAACACCATCGGCGGCGTAATGATGGTGTGCCAGTAACCGAGGATGAGCGCGTGGATGCGCTCGTCCTCGAGCCCGAGCCGCACGGTATTCTGATACGTGGTCGGCGGCTCCCCGCCGGTGATGTCGACCGGGTTGCCGGCGGCGCCGAACGGCGGAATGAACTTGCGGAAGGCCGCATCCAGATCCGCCGGCATACTCATCAGCTGCAGCTGATTGTCGACGCAGGCGTCCGAGAGCAGCACGCCCGAGCCGCCTGCGCCGGTGATGATGACGACGTTGTTGCCCTTCGGCGTCGGCAAGAGCGGGATGCCACGCGCGAAGTCCAGGAGATCGCGCAGCGTGCGCGCACGGATGACGCCGGCCTGGCGGAAGACGTCGTCGTAGATCTTGTCGTTGCCGGCGAGGGCGCCGGTGTGCGAGCTCGCCGCGCGCGCGCCCAAGCTCGTGCGGCCCGCCTTGAGGACGACCACGGGCTTTTTCTTCGAGACGCGCCTGGCGACCTCGGCGAAGGCGCGGCCGTCCTTCAGATCCTCGAGGTGCTGGCAGATGATGCGGGTATTGTCATCCTGCTCGAAGAAATCGAGCAGGTCGTCCTCGTCGATGTCGGACTTGTTGCCGAGTCCGACGATTGCCGAGACCCCCATCTTCGCCGAGCGCGAGAAGCCGACGATCGCCATGCCGATGCCGCCCGACTGCGAGGAGAGCGCCGCGCCCCCCTTGACGTCGTAGGCGGTGCAGAAGGTCGCGCACAGGTTCTTCGGCGTGTAGTAGAAGCCGTAGATGTTCGGCCCCATGAGGCGCACGTCGTACTTGCGCGCCACCGCCACCACTTCCTCCTGGCCCTTGACGTTGCCGGTCTCGGCGAAGCCGGACGGAATGAGCACCGCGCCGGCGATCTTCTTCTCGCCGACCTCGGCGAGTGCCTGGGCGACGAACTTCGCCGGGATGCAGAACACCGCGACGTCGATCACTCCCGGCACGTCCTTGACGCTCTTGTAGGCGCGGCGGCCGAGGATCTCCTCGGCGTGCGGGTGGATCGGATAGATCGCGCCCTTGTAGCCGCCGTTGATCAGGTTCTTCATCACGGAGTTGCCGATCTTGCCGGTCTCGGCGGAGGCGCCGATGACCGCGACCGCGTCGGGCTTCATGATGCGGTTCATCTGCCGCACGATCGTCGCCTGGTCCGGGCGGTAGCGCACGGGCTGCGGCTTGAAGTCGAGCACCACGCGCACGTCGGCGGCGGTGGCGCCCTCAGGGGTTGCGAACACGGGGTTCAAGTCGAGCTCGGAAACTTCCGGGAAGTCCGCGACCAGCTGCGAGACCTTCACGATCATCGTGGCGAGGGCTTCCCGGTCGACGGGCGGCGCGCCCCGCACGCCCTTTAAGATCTGCGCCGCGGCGATGCCGTCGAGCATCGAGAGCGCATCCTCGCGGGTAGCCGGCGCCAGGCGGAAGGTGATGTCCTTCAACACCTCGACCAGCACGCCCCCGAGCCCGAAGGCCACGAGCTTGCCGAAGGCGGGGTCGGTGACCGCGCCGATGATCACTTCCTGCCCGCCCGAGAGCATCTGCTGCACCTGCACGCCATCGATCGCCGCTTTGGCGTCATAGGCTCGGGCGTTGGCGACTATGGTCGCGAAGGCCTGTTCGGCCTCGGTGGCGCTCTTGACCCCCACCACGACGCCGCCGGCCTCGGTCTTGTGCAGGATCTGCGGGGAGACGATCTTCATCACGACCGGAAAGCCGATGGACGCGGCCAGCCGCGCCGCCTCGGAGGCGGTGCGGGCGAGCGCCTCCTTCGGCACCGCGATGCCGTAGGCCTCGCAGATGCCCTTGGCCTCGGGCGCAGTCAGCGCGCCGCGACTTGCAGCCTTCGCCTGGTCAAGGATCTTCCGAACCGCATTCTTGTCGTGCGCCATGGTCTCCCCTGGATTCCTTCCGTGCGCCCCGGCCGGCCGCGCGAGCGCGCTCGTCCTCCAAACCTTCGATCAGCTCAGATCACCTTCTCCGCCCGCAGTGTGCCGATCTCCGCCACGCTCAAGCCGAGCTCCGCCAGCACTTCCGCGGTGTGCTCGCCGAGGAGCGGCGAGCGCTTCACCTCGGTGGGGCTGTCCGACATCTTGATGGGATTACCCACCGTGAGGTACTTGCCGCGAGTCGGATGGTCCACTTCGACGATCGTGCCGGTGGCGCGCAGCGAGGGCTCCGCCGCCAGCTCTTCCATCGAGAGAATCGGCCCACACGGAATGTCGTGCCTGTTGAGCTCCTCCATGGCCTCGAACTTGGTCTTGGTCATGGTCCACTTCTCGATGGTGTCGAACACGTGCTTAAGGCGCGGCAGGCGCGCATTGGGCGTGGCGTAGTCGGCATCGGTGATCCACTCCTCCTTGCCGATCACCTTGCAGATCTCCGCCCACACGGGCCCCTGGGTGATGAAGTAGAGATAGGCGTTGGGATCGGTTTCCCAGCCCTTGCACCTGATGATCCAGCCGGGCTGGCCGCCGCCTGAGGCATTGCCGGCGCGCGGTACCGCGGAGCCGAACTTGCCGTCCGGGTATTGCGGATATTCCTTCATGACGCCGGTGCGCGCGAGCCGCTGCTGGTCGCGGAGCTTCACGCGGCAGAGGTTCAGCACCCCGTCCTGCATGGCGGCGAGCACCCGCTGTCCCCGGCCGCTCGTGTTGCGCTGATAGAGCGCCGCCACGATGCCGAGCGCGAGGTGCAAGCCGGTGCCGCTGTCGCCGATCTGGGCGCCGGTGACGAGCGGCGGTCCGTCGTCGAAGCCGGTGGTGGAGGCGGAGCCGCCCGCGCACTGCGCGACGTTTTCGTAGACCTTGCATTCCTCGTAGGGCCCGGGACCGAAACCCTTGACCGAGGCGTAGATCATCCGCGGGTTGAGCTGCTGGATGCGCTCCCAGGTCAGGCCCATGCGGTCGAGCGCCCCGGGCGCAAAATTCTCGACCAGCACGTCGCAGTACTTCACCAGCCGCTCGAGCACCGCCTTGCCGCGCGGGTTCTTGGTGTCGAGCGTGATCGAGCGCTTGTTGCCGTTCAGCATGGTGAAGTACAGGCTGTCGACGTCCGGGATGTCGCGCAGCTGCTCGCGGGTGATGTCGCCGGCGCCCGCGCGCTCGACCTTGATCACGTCCGCGCCGAACCAGGCGAGCAGCTGCGTGCAGGTCGGTCCCGACTGCACGTGGGTGAAGTCGAGAATGCGCACGCCGTCGAGTGCCTTGGCCATCAGCCGGTCTCCCTGGTCCCTGGCGCTATTTGTACATCGTCTGGTTCTTGGTCCCAGGCGCGTACTCGCGCGGGTCGACCCAGACGTTGATGACGGCCGATCTCTTCAGCTTGTGCACCGACTCGCGGGCGCGCCGCAGGGCGGGGGCGATCTCCGCCGGATCGCGCACCTCCTCGCCGTAGCCGCCGAGCATCTCCGCGAACTTGCCGAAGGGCACGTCGCCGAGCAGGTTGCCGACGTTGCCGCGCTCCTCGCCGTACTTGGCGAGCTGCCCGTAGCGGATCTGGTTCATGGCCGAGTTGTTGCCGACGACGGCGACGTAGGGCACGCCGAAGCGGTTGGCGGTCTCCATGTCGAAGGCCGTCATGCCGAAGGCGCCGTCGCCGTAGTAGCACAGCACCTCCTTGTCGGGATGCGCGAGCCCCGCGGCGATCGCAAAGCCAGTGCCGACGCCGAGGGAGCCGAGCGCGCCGGGATCCATCCACTGGCCCGGGCGGCGCGGACGCACTGCCTGGGCGGAGATCGTGACCACATCGCCGCCGTCGCCGATATAAACGGTGTCGTCGGCGAGGAACTCGTTGAGCTCCCAGGCGAGCCGGTAGGGATGAATCGGGCGGTTGTTGGACTTGAAGAGCGGCATCAGCTTCTCGGTGGCCGCCGTCTCCATGTCGGAGAGCTTCTTCATCCACTGCTGCCGCGCCTGACGCTTGTCGTTCTTCAAGCGCCCGGAGGCCGCCTGCAGCACCGCGCCGAGGATCGTGCCCGGGTGGCCGACGATCCCCAGGTCGATGTCGCGGTTCTTGCCGACGGTGCGGTAGTCCTGGTCGATCTGCACGAGCTTGAGCTTGTTGCTGATGCGCCGTCCGTAGCCCATGCGGAAATCGAACGGTGTGCCGACGATGACGATGACGTCGGCTTCGGCGAAGGCGTTGCTGCGCGTGCGGTCGAAGTGGTGCGGATCGCCCGGGGGCAGGAGTCCGCGGCTGGCGCCGTTGAAGTATCCCGGGATATCGAGGCCGCGCAGCAGCGCGATCGCCTCCTCATGG
Organism: Steroidobacteraceae bacterium; assembly: GCA_035934055.1. GTDB lineage: Bacteria > Pseudomonadota > Gammaproteobacteria > Steroidobacterales > Steroidobacteraceae > 13-2-20CM-66-19. The sequence goes on from DASYYF010000065.1 coordinate 37,570, forward strand.
CCGCGCGCCGTCCAGACCTGCTGTCCGTAGAGGATGGCCGGCCGCTCGGAGTCCGCCAGGATGTCGGCGAGCCGTTCGATGTCGCGCGGATCGCCGAGCGAGCGCGTCGAGGCGCGATAGTGGCCGGGCTTGGGCACGATTGCCTTGGTGGCATCGACCTCGCGGTCGAGAACATCGCGCGGAATCTCGAGGTACACGGGTCCCGGCGCGCCGTTGAATGCTTCGCGCGCGGCCATCGAGATCATGTCGGCGACGCGCTCGGTGCTCGGAACCGTCGCGGCGAACTTCGTGATGGGCGACATCATGTCGACGTGCGGCAGGTCCTGGAGCGAGCCCATCTTGTGCTGAGTGAGGGCGCCCTGGCCGCCGATGTGCAGCACCGGACTCTCGGAGCGGAACGCCGTGGCGATGCCGGTCACGGCATTGGTGCAGCCGGGACCCGCGGTCGTCACCACGCAGCCGAGCTTGCCGGTCTGGCGCGCGTAGCCGTCCGCGGCGTGGGCTGCGACCTGCTCGTGGCGCACGTCGATGATGCGGATGCCCTCGTCGATGCAGCCATCGTAGATATCGATGATGTGGCCGCCGCAGAGGGTGAAGATCGTGTCGACACCCTCGTTCTTCAGGGCCTTCGCGACCAAGTGGCCGCCGGAAATGACGCCCGCGTCACGGCTCTTGCGCTTGAGCGTGTCGTCCGCGGTCGTCGTGGCGCTGCGTTCCGCAGCCTTGGCCGTCGTTTCGAGCATGTCAGCCTCCGTTCCTTCTAAATGCAATCCACGACGTGCCCGCGGCGCGCCGCAGCCGGCCCGCACGGGTTCCAACCCGTGCCCCGGCGCCCGCATCCTCGCGGGGTCGCCTCGCCGCGAGGCCTCCCCGGCCGCGGCGCTCGCACGCCGCGGCGGGAAGCTTCATCTCTCAATGCGCGGCTGCCGGTGTCGCGGTGCCCACACCGCTGCCGGTGCGGCTCGTGTAGGCGCTCCGCAAAGGCTTCAGCACGATGACGGCCGCGAGCGCCGCGATGATGTTGAGCGCCGCCGCGAGATAGAACACCACATGCCAGTTGCCCTTGGCCGCAAGCACGCTGGTGAACGGCACGAGGATTGAGGCCGTGCCTTTCGCCGTATACATGAGACCGGTGTTGGTGGTGGCGTAGCTGGCTCCGAAGGTGTCCGTCACCGTCGAGGGGAAGAGGCTGTAGATCTCGCCCCACGCGAAGAACACCAGGCCGCTCAACAGCACGAACATCACCGGATCGCTTCCCATGTTGCCGAGTGTGACGATGCCGAGACCCTCGAGCAGGAAGGCGATGAACATCGTCTGTTCCCGGCCGATTTGATCGGAGACCCAGCCGAAGAAGGGTCGCGTGAGGCCGTTCAGTATCCGGTCGAGGGAAAGCGCGAAGGTGAGTGCGGGCATCGTGAGCCCGATCAGGCTCACCGGGACTTCGGCCACCTTGTAATCCTTGGCGATCGGCGCGAGCTGCGCGGTCGCCATGAGGCCGCCGGCCGCCATCATGATGAACATGGCGTACATGACCCAGAAGACCGGGGTCTTGAGCATCTCGAGCGGGGTGGCCTGATAGCGGGTCGCGCCGGGCGCGATCTTCGGTGCCGTGGCAGCAAAGCCCGCCGGCGGCGTCATGATCAGGAAGCCCACGATGACGACGACGATGCCCTGGAACAGGCCGAAGGTCATGAACGTCTGCTCGTAGCCCGAGTTCTTGATCATGGTGGCGATCGGGATGATGGTCGCCGCCGATCCCATGCCGAAGCCCGCCGCGGTCAATCCGGTTGCAAGCCCGCGGCGCCCCGGGAACCACTTCACGGCATTGCCGATGCAAGTGCCGTAAACCGCTCCCGCGCCGATGCCGCCGACGATGCCGGCGAAGTAAAACATCCCGAGGGAGTCCGCGTAGGAATTGAGCACCCAGGAGAGGCCCGCGAGCAGCCCGCCGCCCACGATCATCCAGCGCGGGCCGATCCGGTCGACGATGTACCCCTCGACCGGTACCAGCCAGGTCTCGAAGAGAACGAAGAGGGTGAACGTGACCTGGATGGCCGCCTTGGTCCAGTGGAACTTGTTGCCGATCGGGCCGACGAACAGCGTCCAGCCGTACTGGAGGTTCGCGATCATCACCATGCAGGCGATGCCGACGATCAGTTGCGCCCAGGGATTGGAGAAGGCGGAGGTCGATTGAGGTTTCGAATCGGTGACCATCGATATTCCCCCTATGACTGAAAGAGCCTTGTCGGCCGGTAGATCAGAATCTTGAGTCGGGCGAATCGTGTCCTAGATCAATCGTGGACTTCGTGGCCGGTGCGTGCGGGTGCGCTTCGACGGCTCCCCAAAGCCCTTAAATGGTGCATGGGTGCTTTTTTTGAAATGCGGGCGAACATATGTGATATATCTTGGCCTTGTCAATACACTGCAACGAGCCGGGGCGTGCACCAGATTGACGCGCGCAACCGGCTCCCAGGCCTTGAGCTTCGCAGCGACATCGCAAACCATATCAATTTCAGGCTGACCGCTGATTCTCATCTGATATGTGATATGCCAGTTACCTTAAGTTACGATTACGAGGCAGCTCCGGCGCGGGCTGCATTCCGGGTGCCGGCTATTGTGCAATCGGCGTGGCATTACAACACGAGAGACCTCGAGTGAGCGCGATCGCAACGCGCCACGACCGCCGGGCAACCGGGGCGCTCGGCCTGGGGCGGCTCAACCAGGTGAGCCTCCGCGACCAGGCCTATGCGCGTATCAAGGACGCCATCGCCAATACCGACATCTACAGCGAGCGCCAGCTGCTGCGGCTCGATGAGCGGGAGTTGATGCGAGCGCTCGGGGTGAGCCGCACGCCCGTGCGTGAGGCACTGTCGATCCTCGAGCAGCAGGGCTTCGTCAAGACGGTTCCGCGGCGCGGGATCTTCATCATCCGTAAGTCCAAACGCGAGATGATCGAGATGATCCAGATGTGGGCCGCACTCGAGAGCATGTCGGCACGTCTCGCCACGCTCCATGCCTCGGATGCGCAGCTCGAAAGGCTGCGGCACCTGTTCGATGAATTCCAGAACTCGCCGCCGGCAGAGCACCTCGACGAGTATTCCGACGCCAACATCGCCTTTCACCAGGCGATCATCCGCCTCGGCGGCTCACGGCTGATCGAGGACGCGACGCACAACCTGTTCCTGCACGTGCGGGCCATCCGCCGCGCTACGATCTCGCAGAACAATCGCGCGGCGCGCTCGATCATCGACCACCTGAAGATCATCGAGGCGCTCGAGCGGCGCGACACCGAGCTGGCCGAGCGGCTCACCCGTCAGCACACCCTCGATCTCGCCGCGCACGTCGATCGCTACTGCGATTTCCTCGACTGACCCGCCGGCCGGGACGGCCGCGCGGCACGCTCGGCGCCGGGCAGCCCAAGGTTCACCAGGCGCTCGATGAGCGCGGCCCCCTCGCGCAGCAGGAACTCCTTGAAGGCAACCGCCACAGGCGGCAGCCGCTTGGCGCGGTTATGCACCAGATACCAGTGCAACATGGCCGGAAATCCCTGCACGTCGAGCACGACGAGGTTGCCGGCGCGCAGGTCGAGGGAGATGGTGTGGGCCGAGAGGAACGCGATCCCCATGCCGGCGACCACCGCCTGCTTGATGGTCTCGGTGCTCTGGATCTGCATCGCGATGTCGAGGCGCGAGAACTGCCGGCCGAACACCTCGCGCATCGAGTTCCAGGTGTCCGAGCCGTGCTCACGCTGCACGAAACGCTCGCGGTTGAGGGCCGCGCGCGGAATCTGCCGTACGCCGGCGAGCGGATGATCGGGCGCCGCCACGATGACGTAGGGATGCGCAGCGAAGGGCACGGCGACGATGTCCATGTCGCGGGGCGGGCGCACCATGACGGCGAGATCGGTGAGGTTATCGGCCAGCTGATGCAGGAGGCCTTCGCGATTGTGGACCGTCAGGTTGAAGCTGATGCCGGGATGGTTGGCGCCGAAGGCCGCCAGTACGCGCGGGAAGAAGTAATCCCCGGCGCTGATGACCGCGACGTTGAGCTGTCCCCCGGTGACGCCCTTCAGCTGCGCGAGCGCGTCCTCGGTCTCCCGCAGCCTCTGCACGATGGCCTTGGCGCACTGCTGCAGCTCGGCGCCCGCGGCCGTGAGGTAGCTGCGCCGGCCGATGCGCTCGAACAGCGGCAGCCCGACGCCGGTGGCGAGCTCCTTGATCTGGGTCGAGACGGCCGGTTGCGTCAGGTGCAGCTCTTCGGCGGCCCGCGAGAAGTTCATATAGCGGGCGGCCGCCAGGAACACCCGCAGCTGCCGCAAGGTGACGTGCTTCATGCGGCGGCCAGCATACCCGCCACGGCCCGCGACGTATACAGCAAATCGTATGCCCGGGATAGAAAGCTTTGAATTTTCTTTGGCATGGGCCGGCCGTACCCTCAGCAGCGTTGTCCATCTGCCTGCATGACTGGCGGCGCGACCGCCGAAGGTGGAGACGGTGACTGCAACGAACGAAACCCTGGACGCGGAGCTCGCCGCGTACAACCGCGCCTTCAGCGAGCTCGAGCTGCCGTGGCGCTGGGATGCCAGCACCTTTCGCCACCTTTTGAGCATCGCCGCGGACCGCGATCTGGTCGGCACCTACGTCGAGCGCAATCAGGCCCACCTGCTGCGGGCCTACGAGAAGGCGTTCCTCCGCGACCTGGTGCAGACCACCTGCGAGCGCCACCGCGCGGAAGCCCACGGCGCACGCTGAGGCCCGCGGGACCGGTACTCCGGGGACCTGACCCGCCCCGCGGGAGGGATCGGGTAAGCTAAGCGGATGACTCCCGGCGGCAGGATCGATCCGGCGCGCGCCTTCACGCCGCTCGCCATCGCGGTGCTCACCATCTCCGATTCGCGCGACGCGGCGAGCGACACCTCGGGCGATCTGCTCGCCGAGCGCATCGGCGCGGCGGGACATCGCGTGGGTGCGCGCGCCCTGGTGCGCGACGACAAGCTCGGTATCCAGGAGCAGCTGCGCCGCTGGATCGACGACCCCGGCATCGATGTGATCATCACGACCGGCGGCACCGGCCTCACCGGGCGCGACGTCACTCCCGAGGCGGTGCGCGAGCTCTTCGACAAGGAGCTCGAGGGCTTCAACGTGCTCTGGCACCTTATCTCTTACGAGACGGTCGGCGTCTCGACGCTGCAGTCGCGCGCCTGTGCCGGGCTCGCCCGCGGCACCGTGATCTATGCGCTTCCCGGGTCGAACGGCGCCTGCCGCGACGGCTGGGACCGGCTGATCCAGCCGCAGCTCGACAGCCGCCACCGCCCCTGCTCGATCGTCGAAGTCATGCCGCGCTTCCGGGAGCGTTGAGTCCGCCATGGCGGGCGCCGAGCACACCGTGGCGGCCGCTCGGGCCGAGATTCTCTCCGCCGGTAAACCGCTGACCTCCGAGCCGGTCGCGCTCGAAGCGGCAAGCGCACGGACGCTGGCAGAGGCGGTGACCGCGGCCCGCTCGCAGCCGCCGTTTCGCGCCTCGGCGATGGACGGATACGGCGTCCGTGCCGCGGACCTCGGCTGCGGCCCTTTGACCGTCCTCGGCGAGGCGGCGGCCGGACGCGCCTATGCGGGCGCGCCGCTGCGCGCAGGCGGCGCCGTCCGCATCTTCACGGGCGCCGCGGTTCCTGCCGGCGTGGATTTCGTCGTGCCGCAGGAGCGCGCACGGCGCGAGGGCGATGCGCTGTGGCTGGATGCCGCCGCGCTCCGCCGCAGCAACATCCGCGAGGCCGGCGTCGACTTCCGTGCCGGCGAGGTGCTGGTGCGCCGGGGCGTGCGGCTCAACGCACGCCACATCGCCCTCATCGCGGCCTCCGGCGCCGGGGCGGTGCAGGTGGCGCGTCGGCCGCGCGTTGCCGTACTCGCCACCGGGGATGAGCTGGTGCAGCCCGGCGCCGCCGCCGGCGCTCACCAGATCTTCGACTCGGTGAGTTTCGGGATCGGCGCCTCGATCGCAGAGTGGGGCGGAGAGGCGTTGCCTCTCGCGATCCGTCCCGACTCACCAGGCGCGATCGCCGCCGCGGCCGGCGACGCACTCTCCCGGGCAGATCTCCTGGTCGTGATCGGGGGAGCCTCGGTCGGGGATTACGATGTCGTAAAGCAGTCTCTCGCCGGGCTCGGCCTCAGCATCGCGGTCGAGCGGGTCGCGATCCGTCCGGGCCGCCCCACCTGGTTCGCCCGCGCCGCGCACAAACCGGTGTTGGGACTGCCAGGCAACCCGGCGGCGGCGCTCGTATGCGCTCACCTTTTTCTGCGGCCGCTGCTCGCGGCCATGCTTGGCCGCGAGCTTGAGGAGGCGAGCGCCGTCGCGCTGCTCGAAGGCGAAGTCGCCGCCAGCGGTGCCAACGAGTGCTACCTGCGCGCGGTCGCGAGCCGCGCCGAGGATGCGCGCCTGCGCGTGCGCCCTTGCGACAACCAGGACACCTCGCTCCTCTCGGTATTCGCCGCGGCGAACGCGCTCATCCGCCGGCCGGCGCTCGCCGCCGCGGCCACGAGCGGCGAACGCGTCGAGGTGCTCTGCCTGTAGCGTCTCTGCGCCGCGAATGTTCCGACCGACCCGGCCGGCCCGAGCGTCGAATCTCCGCCGCGACCGCGGCCGCCTCGTCGGTGCCGCACGTAGCCGGCCATTGCCGCGTCGCGCCGTTTCGCAGGAGCGGGCTCGGGCACGCAGGGAGTGTAGTTGGTTTAAAGTGCTCCCCGTGAGTCTCGGACCCCCGGCGGACGCGCGCATTCCACTCGGCGACAGCGGCCTGAGCGTGGCGCCGCTCGGCTGGGGTATGTGGCGTCTCGGGGAGCCGGGCGAGGCGAGCCCGCGCGAGCGGGTGGAGGCCGCCCTCGAGGCCGGCTGCACGCTATTCGATACCGCGGACGTCTACGGCTATCGGCGCGGCAGCGGCTTCGGCACGGCCGAATCGCTCCTCGGCGCGGTGCTGCGCGAGGCACCCGGGCTGCGCGACCGCATGGTGCTCGCCACCAAGGCGGGCATCGCCCCGCCGGCGCCGTACGATTCCTCGGCCGAGCACCTGGTCGCCGCCTGCAATGCGTCCCTCGAGCGCCTCGGCGTCGAATACCTCGATCTCTATCAGATCCACCGCCCGGATCTGCTCGCGCACCCGAGCGAGGTGGCTCAGGCCCTCGAGCGGCTGCGGCGCGCGGGCAAGATCCGCGCGGCGGGCGTGTCCAACTACAGCGCGGCGCAGTTCGAGGCGCTCGCCGGGCATCTGCCGTTCGCCCTCGCGAGCGTGCAGAACGAGCTCTCGCCGCTGGCCATCGAGGGGCTCGACGACGGCACGCTCGATGCCGCCATGCGGCGCGGCACGGGGGTGATCGCCTGGTCGCCGCTCGCGCAGGGCCGTCTCGCGACGCGCGCCGGCGAGCTCTCGGACAGCCCGCGTACCGACCGGGTGATCGCCGCGCTCGAGGCGGTCGCGCGGCGCGACGGCACCTCGCGCACGGCGGTGACGTATGCCTGGATCATGGCGCACCCGGCGCGGCCGGTGCCGCTGATCGGCAGCCAGAATCCGGCGCGCATCCGCGAGGCGCGCCACGCCTACGCCGTGCACCTGACGCGCGAGGACTGGTACCGGATCCTGGCGGCCGCGCGCGGCGCGCGCCTGCCCTGAAACGAGGAAGGGGATGCAGCCATGAACGAGCAAGTCGCGACCATCAGCCACGCGAAGGACACGATGCTGGAGATGGCGATCCGCTTCGGTCCGCGTCTCGCGACGGCGATCCTGATCCTGGCGGCCGGCTTCGTGTTCGCCAAATGGGTGAGCGGCGGCTTTGCCCGCATGCTCGAGCGGCGCGAGCTCGAGCCGCCCATCCGCGCGCTGTTCACGCGCCTCGTCTGGGCACTGTGCGTGCTGCTGTTTGCGATCATGGCCCTGCAGAACCTCGGGGTGGAGCTCCTGCCGCTGGTGGCCGGGCTCGGCGTGGCGGGGGCGGGGGTGGCGCTCGCCACCCAGGGCGTGCTGAGCAACGTCGTGGCCGGCCTCTCGATCATCTTCTCCAAGCCCTTCAAGGTGGGCGAGTATGTCGCGATCGCCGGGGTCGAGGGTGCGGTGGAGAGCATTACGCTCTTCAGCACCACGCTCACCCACGCGGACCGCTCGCGGGTCGTGATTCCGAACCGCAAGATCGTCGGCGAGATCCTTCACAACTACGGCCGGGTGCGCCAGCTCGACCTCACCGTGGGGGTCGCTTACGACACCGACGTCGCGGCCGCGCTCGCCCTCATCGGCGAGGTGCTCGCGGCCAACCCGCGCGTTCTCAAGGACCCGGCACCCTTCGTCCAGCCGCTCGAGCTCGGCGACTCGGCGGTGGCGATCGCGGTGCGTCCATGGGTGGCGGTCGAGGACCAGGGCACGGCGAGCGGCGAGGTCTGCGCCGCGGTGCTCGCGGCGTTCCGCGCGCGCGGCGTCGTCATGCCCTTCCCGCAGCGCGAAGTACGCATCCTCGGCGGCGCGGGCCCGCGCTGAGCGCTCAGGGCGCCTGGACCGGAGAACGGCTCACGGCGACTTTGATCGAGGGCGTGACACTCGCGCTGAACTCGAGCACCAGCGGCTTTCCGGCCGGCAGCGCGAACTCGACGATCTTGTACGGGGTGCTGCAACCGACCCGCCCCTGGGCGTCGCGCGACTGCAGCACGGTGCCGCCGGCGATCACGTCTACCCAGGCCGGCTGGTCGAGCGCGAAGCGATAGATGCCCGCGGTCTCGACCGTGAGGCGCGCGAGCCCGGCGTAGGTTGCTTCCTCGGGCCAGGTGCGGCTCGGCGGTGCGCTGAAGCTCACCTCCGGCTGTGCGCGCAGCTCGAGCTCGTAGAGCCGGTCGGGCGTCAACACCGGCGCGTCGGCGAAAGCCTTGCCGCTCGCGATATCCACGGGTTGCTCCCTGAAGAGCTCGCGCTCGTGGTGCACGTCCCAGGAGAACGCGGCGCAGGGGTCCTCGGCGGCCTGCGTGGGCGCGAGCGGCGGCAACAGCAGCGCCAGCAGCGGTACTGCTTCGCGCAATCGACTCATATAGTAAGTATAAGCGGGCGCGCAGCGGCGAGGCTAAATCGAGATCTGCCGCCCGAGGTCGATCAGCTGCTCGCGCGGCACGTTCAGGTAATCGGGCAAGTGCATGGAGTTGCGCAGCAGGAAGCTGAAAATCGCCTCCATCCAGCGCGGCAGCCCGCCGCCGTCCTCGCGCGCTACGACGCGCTCGGAGCCGACGAAGTAGGCGAGCTTCTCCGGGACCACGCCGCAACCGAGCGCGGCGAGCTGTCGCATGAGCTCGGGTATGTCCGGCCGCTCCATGAAGCCGTAGCAGGCGCTCGCCACCCAGAAGTCAGGGGCCGGTTGCGCGAGCTGGATGCGCTCCGCCGGTGCCACCCAGGGGACGGAGGCGGTCTCGAGTGTCACCGCGATCACTTTCTCGTGCAGCGCGTGACTGTGGCGGACGTACCAGAGCATGACGGGCGGCGTCGAGTCCTTCACCCGGGTGAGGAACACCGCGGTGCCCGGCACGCGGGCGATGCCGTCGCGGGCGATGCGGGCGAAGAAATCCGCCACCGGCACCGCATGCTCGTGCACGCGCTCGCGGATCGCAGCGAGGCCGCGGTGCCAGATCAGCATCACGCCGTAAACCGCCGCGGCCAGCAGCAGCGGCACGTAGCCTCCTTCGAGGAGCTTGAGCATGTTGGAGGCGAAGAAGCTGCCGTCGACCGTGAAGAACACCGCGGCTACCGCGAGGCTGGCCGCCAGCCCCCATTTCCAGATGTCGCGCATCGCGGTGTAGAGCAGCGCCGTAGTGAGCAGCATGGTGGCCGACACGCCGATGCCGTAGGCGCCGGCCAGGTTGTCGGATTTGCGGAACGCGAGCGCGAGGGCCACGGTCGCGGTCATCAGCAGCCAGTTGACCGTACCGACGTAGATCTGACCGTAGCCTTCCCCGGAGGTCTGCACCACCTTCAGCCGCGGCATCCAGCCGAGCTGGATTGCCTGGCGCGTCATGGAGAAGGCGCCGGTGATGATCGACTGGCTGGCGATGATCGTCGCGACCGTCGACAGCAGCACCATCGGCACGAGCCACCCGCTCGGGCACAGGCGATAGAATATGTTGCTCTCCGTGGGCGCGCCGGCGAGGACGATCGCGCCCTGCCCGGCGTAGTTGAGCACCAGGCTCGGAAACACCAGCGCGCCCCACGAGAGCCGGATGGGCCGGGCGCCGAAGTGGCCCATGTCGGCGTACAGCGCCTCGGCGCCCGTGACGCACAGGAACACCCCGCCGAGAACCGCGAAGGCGGCGTGGCCGCCGTGACGCAGATACTCGAGTGCGTACCAGGGGTTCAGCGCCCACAGCACCGCGGGATGCCGCGCCACGCCGAGCGCGCCGAGCACGGCGATGGTCACGAACCAAAGCGCCATCACCGGGCCGAAAGCGCGGCCGATGCGCGCGGTGCCGAGCGGCTGCGCCAGGAAGAGGGCGAGCAGCACCGCGACGGTGAGCGGCAGCACGTAGGGTTGCAGCGAGCGCTCGACGATGGTGAGGCCCTCGAGCGCCGACAGCACCGAGATCGCGGGCGTGATCGCGCCGTCGCCGTAGACGAGCGCGGCGCCGAAGAGGCCCACTGCGACGAGCAGCGGGCGCTTGTAGCGCTTGACGCCGAGCAGCGCCATCAGGGCGAGGATGCCGCCCTCGCCGTCGTTGTCGATGCGCATGGCGAAAGCGGCGTACTTGACGCTGGTGATGAGGGTGAGCGTCCACACGAGCAAGGACACGACGCCGAGGATGGTCGGCGCGTTGTTGCCGCCGGTGAGATCCAGCACCGTCTTGAAGGTGTAGAGCGGGCTCGTGCCGATATCGCCGAACACCACGCCGAGCGCTCCGACGGCGAGGGCGAGCGAGAGCGGATGCGGCTGCTGGTTCCGTGGCATACGTCGGCGATCGACATGTCAGGATCGCGGCGCGAGTTTCTCACGACTTCCGGTGCCGCGCTGCTCGCGCTCGCAGCGGCCGCCGCTCGGTCTAGGCGAGCGGCGCCGGCAGCCGCTGGCTCACCCAGCGCGTCGCGAGGTCGTAGGCGTGGCCGAGCTGCAGCACCGCGTGGTCGGCGTGGCGGCGGCCGATGACCTGCAGCCCCATCGGCAAACCCTGTGCGCCGAACCCGACCGGCACGTTGAGGACGGGTCCGGCCAGCAGGCTCGCCGGCACGACCACCTCCATCCAGCGGTGGTAGGTATCCATCGCGACGCCGTTGACGGTTCGCGGCCAGAGCGTCGCCGCATCGAAGGGGAACAGCTGCGCGCTCGGCAGCAGCAGGAAGTCGTAGTGTTCGAAGAGCTCCGCGGCGGCCGTGTACCAGCGCGAGCGCGCCGCCGAGGCGCGGTAGACATCGAGCGCCGTGAGGTGCTGCGCGCTCTCCACTTCCCAGCGTGCCTCGGGCTTGAGGCGCGCGCGGCTCACGGGCTCCTTGTAGAGCGCCTCCAGGTCCCCGGCCACGAGCCAGTGCCGCAGCGTGAGCCACGCGTCCCAGAGTGCGGCGGGAGAGCAGGGGAGGCTCGCTTCCTCGACCGTGCAGCCGAGGGTCTCGAAGACCGCGCACGCCGCGCGGCACAGCTCGAGTATGCCCGGCTCGACCGGCAGATAGCCCTTGAGGTCGCCGAGCCACCCGAGGCGCACGCTCTCGAAGCTGCGCTCGAGCGGCTGCAGGAACTCGGCGGGGTCCTCTTCCGTGGAGAGCGGCGCGCGCGGGTCTCCTCCGGCGATGACGCTCATCAGCATGGCGATATCGGGGACGCTGCGGCCCATGGCGCCCCACTCGGAGAGATGATCGAGGAAGAGCTCCTCGCCGGCGGCGGGCACGCGCCCCCGCGAGGGCCGCAGCGCGAACAAATTATTATAGGCAGCGGGGTTGCGCAGCGACCCCATCATGTCGCTGCCGTCGGCGACCGGCACCATGCGCAGAGCGAGCGCGGCCGCCGCGCCGCCGCTGCTGCCGCCGGCGGTCTTGCCGGGGTGATAGGCGTTGAGCGTGGTGCCGAACACCGGGTTGTAGGTCTGCGAGCCGAGTCCGAGCTCCGCAGTGTTGGTTTTGCCGATGAGGATCGCGCCGTGGGCCTTGAGCCGCTCGACCAGGATGGAGTCGTGGTCGGGGATCGTATCGAGGAGCGGCGAGCCGCGCGTGGTGCGGATACCGGCCGTGAAGGCCAGGTCTTTCACCGCGTGGGGCAGGCCGTGCATGCGGCCGAGGTATTCGCCGCGGGCCAGCTGCGCATCGCGCACGCGCGCCTGCTGCATGAGAGCGTCCGCTTCCTGCAGCGACACCAGGGCGTTCACCCGGGGATTGCAGCGGCTGATGTGGTCGAGGAAGGTCGCCATCACCTCGGCGCACGACACCGTTCGCGCGCGGATCGCGCGCGCCAGCTCCACCGCGCTCAGCATGACGAGCGGCGAGGCTCCGGCGTGAGTGCTCACGGCATCACCTTCGGTCCGAGGCACGGGCGTGTCAAGGGTGGATCCGGGCGCCGTGCAGTCCGCAGTGTATAGTTTGCAGGTATGGAGTGGCGACCCCGGTACAGGCGCGCGCGGATACTCGCCTGCGGCGTCCTCTGCCTCGCGCTCACCTCGTGCTCGCTCGTCAGCCTCAAATCTCCCGAGCGCCCGCTCCCGCCCCGCGATCTCAACGCCCGGCTCCTCACGCGGGAGCTGTCGGCGCAGTTCGTGACGGCGGTGAACCGCTGCGCCGACGATATTGCCGCCTCCGAGCACAACCCCGCGGTCCTCGACGACACTCTGCGCTGGGAGATCGCCGCGGTCGGCGAGAGCCGGCGGGCGGCCACGCGCCTCGTGCCGATGATGAGCCTGCTCGATACCTGGGCGCTCGCCGCGCAGATGCAGGCCTTCACGGCCGAGGGTGCTCCGGGCGGCGCCCTGTTCGGCGCGCACCAGCAGGCGGTGCGCGACATCTCCGACGAGTACGCCGCCGCGACCGCAGCCCTGGCGCGCAGGCTTCTCGCGCCGCACGACTTCGCCGCCTACGAGAGTTTCGTGCGGAGCTACGTACGCGGGCATCCGCTCGCGGACCTGACGTTCACGCGCCCGTCGATCGTCGTGCTCTGGAGCCGCGAGCAGAAGGGCGAGGTCCCCCTGGCCGATTCACTCGGCACGATTCCCGAAGCGCTGGCGGATGCCGCCGACCGGCTGGAGATCTACGGCGAGACCGTTCCCTCCCAGCTGATGCACGAGACGCAGCTGGCGCTGCGCGAGTCGGGATACACGGGCGGCGACGTCCAGGCTGCGATCCGTCAGCTCAACGAGCGGCTCGAGCGCCTGACGGCGCTCGCGGAGTCGACGCCCGGGCTCGTGCACGGCGCCGAAGACGACGTGCGGCAGAGCCTGCGCGAGGTGCTCGAGCAGCTGGCAGCCTCCTCGCGCAGCGCGCAAGACGCCTTGCACGCCGAGCGCGTGGCCCTGTTCGCCGATCTCAGGAGCGAGCGCGCGGCGGTCATAGCGGAGCTCGACGTCGAGCGCCGGGCACTCGCCGCGGATGCCGCCCGGGTCTCGAGCAGCGTGGTGAAGGACACCGGGGCGCAACTGCGCGAGCTGGCCGCGGAGGTGCTGTTGCTCCTCATCGTGCTCGCCGTCGTCGTGCTCGGGCTGCCGTTCGCCGCCGGATATCTGCTCGGCCGGGCGCGCGGGCGCCAGCCCGGTTCTTAGAGATGAAGGACCGGCCAAGCCTCGCCGCCTGGCGCGCGGCGCTCAGCAAGTCGGGGATGACAAACATCGGCAAATGGCTTTGCGCGCTCCTTCTCGGCCTGGCGTTTGCGCAAGCGCAGGCAGCCGAGCCGAGCGTCGGCGCGATCGTCGGTACGGTCACGAGCCCGGCGGGCGTGCCCGTGGCGCACGCGACCGTGACCGCCCTGCGCGCGGACGGCGCCGCCATCCGTGCCACCATCTCGGGGAGCGACGGCGTCTACACTTTCGGCGACCTGACGCCCGGAGTCTGGGACATCACGGTGCAGGCGAGCGGCGCGGCCGAGGTCAGCGTGCCGGCGCTCGCCGTGCTCGCGGGCAAGGCAACCCGTCACGACATCGTCATGAACGTCGCGGCGCCGGCACCTGCGGCGCCCGCCGTCGCTGCGGCGCCGGCCGCGGCTCCCTCACCGGCCGCCGCGCAGCTGGTGCCGGAAGCGCTCCAGGCCCCGCTCCCCGGCCCCGCGGTGGATACCGAGACACCCTTCGCCGTGGGCGACATCGGCTGGATGAACGGCACGACGCGCACCCAGGCGCCGATCTTCGACACCAGGTTCTTCACGCCGGAGGTGCGCTTCGACGTGAATTATCTGCAGGACTTCAACCACCCCGTCGACCACACGATCGTCGGCTCGACCGAGGAGTTCCGCTCGGGCGAGTTCCAGATCGAGCAGGTGAGCTTCGGCGGCAACTTCCACTGGAACAACGTGCAGGCGCGCTTCCTGTCGATGTTCGGAATGTTCGCGGTCACCACGCCGCGCAACGACGCCAGCGCCGGCGTGGGCGAGTGGGATCTGCAGGGTGCCTACAAGTACGTGTCGGAGGCCAATGCCGGCTACCACTTCGACGTAAACCACGGGCTCAACGTGGACGCGGGCATCTTCGTCTCGTACATCGGACTCTTCAGCTACTACAACTTCGACAACTGGACCTACCAGCCGTCCTTCGTGTCATCCAACACGCCGTGGTTCTTCAACGGGCTGCGGGTGCAGTGGTTCCCGACGCAGACGCTCAAGATCGAGCCGTGGGTCATCAACGGCTGGCAGTCTTACGCCAAGTTCAACAGCCATCCGGGCTTCGGCGGGCAGATCCTGTGGATTCCGAACGAGAATTTCAAGCTGGTCTTCAACAGCTACGCGATCGGCCAGGACAATCTGGCGAGCGGCAGCGGCGTGCCCAGCAGCGGCGGCAGCCCCAACGCCCCGGCGGGCCTGCCGAATCCCGGCGCGCCCTACATCAACTACGCCAATGTCACGCGCGTGCACGAGGACGACAGCCTGCTGTGGAAGTATTACGAGGCCGGGGACAGCGGCCCCGGCCTGTCCAAGATGGCGACCTCGATCACCTGGGACATCGGCTGCGAGTACGGCGGCGGGGTGCATTGCTCGAGCGGGCCCAACAAGGCCAACTTCTTCGGCATGATGGCCTACAACCGCTTGTGGTTCGATCATGATCTGTACGCGATCACCCTCGGCGGGGGCTTCATGAACAACCCGGGCCGCTACCTGGCGCTGCTGCCTCCGATCAACGGCGCGACAGCGGTGAGCGGCTCACCCTACTTCACGGAGAATCCCGGTCAGAAGCTCTACCAGTGGGACACGCAGCTCAATCTCCAGTACATGCCGAAGCCGTGGATCACGTGGTGGACCGAGCTGAGTTTCCGCCACTCCGACGTGCCCTATTGGGCCGGGACCGCCGGCGTCACGCCGCCGCTCGGCAACACCGGCTCCCCCGCGAGCTATGTATGCAACAACGGCAGCACCATCGGCGCCGACAACTGCGCCAGCGAGGGCGGCATCTGGTACCCGGATCTGCGCACCCGCGAAGTGGTCTGGGGTGCCGGCGTGATGGTGAAGTTCTGAGGCGGCGCTTCAGAAGGACGACGCCCGCGCTACTTCGCGACCGCCGAGCTCGACGCGCCGACGGCCGGGCGGCGGCGCACCGTCGATTTGAATCCACGCGGCTTGATGATGAGGACGTCGCACTCGAGGCTGTCGAGAACCCGCTCGGCTGCGTTGCCGATGAACAAGCGCTTGAGCGCCGAGCGCGATACCGCGCCCATCACCACCACAGCTGCGCGTGTGTCGCGTGCAACGGCCGGAAGCTCGCCTGCGACGTCGCCCATGTCGACGTGACGCCGCCCGCGCGGCACGCCGGCGCCGGCCGCCAGGCGGTCTATCGCGCGCGCGATCTGCGCGCCGTGCGCGTCCTCCACCTCCGGCGGTATCGTCAGCATCGGCGCCGTGCTGAGCGGCACCATCCCGACGTTGACCAGCGGCATGTAGGTGTGGAACACGTGCAGCTTGCCGTGCAGCAGCTGCGCGTAACTCCTGCCCGCCTCGAGCAGCCGCGCGTCCAGATCCGCCGGGCGTGCATGGGCGTGGAACGGATCGACCGCGGCGAGGATCACCGGGCGGCGGTAGTCGCGCGAGGACTTGACCAGCAGCAACGGCGCCGGACACTGCCGGATCAGCTCCCAGTCGGTGTTGCGCAGAACCAGCCGCGCCCCGGGTACGTGGCGCCGCGTGCCGGCGACGACCAGGCCGGAGCGGCTCGCGAGCGCGCGGCGGACGATCGCCTCGTGCGCCGGATAGTCCCAGCTGCTGGTACAGCGCACCCTGACGCCGCGCAACGCCTGATCGCGCGCGAATCGCTCGAGCCTGCGCAGGCTCCTGGCGGCGATCGCCGCGCGCCGCCTGGTCACGAACTCCGCTGTCGCCGTCTCGGGCCAGCTGGCGCCGGGGTCAGGCTCGTCGATGGCGTGAAACAACTCCAGCGTCGCGCCCGCGGCTCTGGCGAGGGTCCCGGCCTTGCGCAATTCGCTCCGCGGCGTATGGCGCAGATCGTGAACGGCCACGAGTACGTGCCGGATGCGCTTGGGCATGATGGATTCCTCGGGCAGCGAGCGCTTCCGCTTGACTCTATGTGAGACCCGGCGCAGCAGCATCGTGGAAAGTGCCTAGCCGGGTTGTCCCCTCGTTACGCGCTAGTCCGTATGGTGGGCGAACGGGCGGCCATCGAGTATGCGTCTGTCAAATGACGCAGAAGTGCCGAGGAGAAGCCGCGATGAACGCTGTCACGCAGACACCGCGCCGGCCGGGGTGGCGTAGCGCGGAGCGCGATCCTTGCGCGGCCGAGGCGCAGCTCGAGGGGCGGGCCGACTACGGCTGCGTCGACTGGTACGTCTACGGGGAGGCGGAGCCCGCGGCGGATGCGCGCCGGCCGCCGGCACAGCGGGGCGGCGCGCCGCCCGAGCCGCAGGCCCGGGCCCAGCCGCACTGATCGCCGCGACGCGAGAGCTTCCGGCCCGAGGCCGCCACGACTCCTGACGCGCCGGAGTTACCATGTCGGGCCGTCGGTTGCTGGAGGCGACTTGCATGAGCACGGATGAGCTGCAGCGCGTGCACGCCTGGTGGCGCGCCGCGAACTATCTTTCGGTAGGCCAGATCTACCTGCTCGACAATCCGCTGCTGGCCGAGCCCCTGCGGCCGCAGCACATCAAGCCGCGGTTGCTCGGGCACTGGGGCACGACGCCGGGACTCAACTTCCTGTACGCGCACTTGAATCGCCTCATCAGGGCGCGCGATCTCTGCATCCTGCCGGTCATCGGCCCCGGCCATGGCGGACCCGGCCTCGTCGCCAACACCTGGCTCGAGGGCAGCTACAGCGAGCTCTACCCGCAAGTGCCGCGCAACGGCGAGGGCATGAGGCGGCTGTTCCGGCAGTTCTCCTTCCCGGGCGGGATTCCGAGCCACTGTGCTCCGGACGTTCCCGGCTCGATCCACGAAGGCGGGGAGCTCGGCTACTCGCTTGCGCATGCCTTCGGCGCCGCCTTCGACAATCCCGAGCTCATCGTTGCCTGCGTGGTGGGCGACGGGGAGGCGGAGACCGGACCGCTCGCGACCGCCTGGCACTCGAACAAGTTTCTCAATCCGCGCAGCGACGGCGTCGTGCTGCCGATTCTGCACTTGAATGGCTACAAGATCGCCAATCCTACGGTGCTGGCGCGCATCCCGCGCCAGGAGCTCGAGAGCCTGCTGAGCGGCTACGGCTGGCGGCCATATTTCGTGGCGGGCGACGAGCCGTGGTCGATGCACGCGCAGATGGCCGCGACGCTCGAGCGTGTGCTCGATGAGATCGCCGCGATCCGCGAGCGCGCCCGCGGCTCGGGCACGGTGCTGCGGCCGCGCTGGCCGATGATCGTGCTCGAGAGCCCCAAGGGATGGACGGGACCGAAGACCGTGGACGGCGTCCAGGTCGAAGGCACGTGGCGCGCGCATCAGGTGCCGCTCGCCGAGGTGGCGTCCAACCCGGAGCATCTGCGGCTGCTCGAGCAATGGATGCGCAGCTACCAGCCGGAGGAGCTGTTCGATTCGGGCGGCGCGCCGCGTGCGCATCTGCTCGAGCTCGCGCCGCAGGGCGCGCGGCGCATGGGCAGCAATCCGCACGCCAACGGCGGGGCCCACCCCCCGCCCCTCGAGCTGCCCGCGATCTCGGGCTTCGCCGTGCCCGTGGACCGGCCGGGCAGGACGGCGGCGGAAGCCACCCGCGTGCTGGGGCGGTGGCTGCGCGAGGTGCTGCGCAGCAACGCCGCGGCCCGCAACTTCCGCCTCTTCGGCCCCGACGAGACCGCCTCCAACCGCCTCGATGCGGTATTCGAGGTGACCAACCGCACCTGGATCGCGGCCTCCGAGCCCGGCGACGATCATCTCGCCGCCGATGGCCGCGTGATGGAGGTTCTGTCCGAGCATCAGTGCCAGGGCTGGCTCGAGGGTTATGTGCTCACCGGGCGGCACGGGCTGTTCGCCTGTTACGAGGCCTTCATCCATATCGTCGACTCGATGTTCAACCAGCACGCCAAGTGGCTCGAGGCCGCGCGCCGCATCCCCTGGCGGCCATCGATCCCGTCGCTCAACATCCTGCTCAGCTCGCACGTCTGGCGCCAGGACCACAACGGCTTCTCGCACCAGGATCCGGGATTCATCGATGTCGTGGTCAACAAGAAGCCCGAGGTGGTGCGCGTCTATCTGCCGCCGGACGCCAACACGCTGCTGTGCGTCGCCGACCATTGCCTGCGCAGCCGCGGGCGCGTCAACGTCATCGTCGCCGGCAAGAACAGCGAGCCGCAATGGCTCGGGATGGAGGCCGCCGCGCGCCATTGCGAGGCGGGCATCGGCATCCTGGAGTTCGCCAGCAACGACGGCGACGGCTCTCCGGACGTGGTGCTCGGCTGCGCCGGCGACGTGCCGACGCTCGAGGCGCTCGCGGCGGTCGATCTGCTGCACCGGCACCTCCCGGAGCTCAGGGTGCGCGTGGTGAACGTGGTCGATCTCATGACGCTGCAGCCGCGCGAGGAGCACCCGCGCGGCCTCAATGGCACCGAATTCGACGCGCTGTTCACCACCGACCGGCCGATCATCTTCGCCTACCACGGCTACCCGTGGCTCATCCACCGGCTCACTTACCGGCGCACGAACCACGCCAACCTCCACGTGCGCGGCTACAAGGAGGAGGGCAGCACCACGACGCCTTTCGACATGGTGGTGCGCAACGATCTCGACCGTTTTCACCTCGTGATCGATGTGATCGACCGGGTGCCGGGCCTCGGCTACCGCGCGGCGCACGTGCGGCAGCTGATGCGCGACCGGCTCTCGGAGCACCACGAGTACGTCGTGCGCGAGGGTCGGGATCTGCCGGAGGTGCGCGACTGGATGTGGCAGGCGCGGCGCACCTCTCAGGGAGCTCTTCAGTAGAGCCGCGGTTGCACGCCGAAATAGCGGGCGCCACGCCGCGCGCGCGGCGGCGGCTTGACGAGTCCCGCGGGCTTGACGATCAGCAGGTCGCAGCCGAGGCGGTCGAGGACGCGCTCGGCCGTGTTGCCTATCAGCAGCCGCTTGAGACCTGAGCGCGAGATCGCGCCCATCACGACGATCGAGCTGTGGGTGCGGGTGGCGAGCTCTACGATCGCATCGACGGGATGGCGGCCGAGGATGTGCTGGCGGGTGCGCGGGATTCCGCTCCCGCTTACCGTGCGCTGCAGCTCGGCACGCGCGGCGCGCGCCGCACGCGCTTCAAGAGCGAGAACCTCCGCGTCCGACAGTGCGCCTGCCGAGAAAGCCGTCAGCGGCAGCGGCATGTAGGCATAACCGGCGTGCAGCGCACCGTGCAGCGCGTGCGCGACCGCCGCCCCGAGACGGAGTATCTGCCGATTGAGGCGCAGCGGCTTGGCATAGGTATGCTCCGGATCGACCGCGGCGAGAACGACCGGCCGGCGGTAGGGGCGCGCCTGCTTGACGAGCAGCACCGGAATCGGACTGCGGCGCAGCAGCTCCCAGTCGTTGAGATGCAGCAGCCCCGCGGCGAGATGCCGCCCCGGGTGCCGCTCGGCCACGATGAGGCCGGCGCCGAGGCGCGCGGCCTCGCGCACGACGGCTTCGTAGGCCGGGTAGTCCCACGCAACGCTCACCGCCACCTTGAGTCCGGCGCCCCGCAGGCGGCGCGCGATGCGCTCCAGCCGCTCGAGCTGCGCCTCCCGCAGGCGGCGCTCGAGGTTGGGCGGCTTGTCGTACAGCGGCATGAGGTCGCCGTCGAGGCCGCCGACGTACAGGGGCTCGGTGATGGCGTGGTACAGCACGAGCTCGGCACCGAGCGCCGCGGCGAGGCGCGCCGCCTTGGCGACTCCGGGGAGGCGCCGTGCCGCGGGATCCTTGACGGCGGCGATGATGCGGCGCATCGAGGTCATGGGCCGGTCCCGATCCTCAGGGCCGAGTCTCGAGGAACGCAGCGACCGCGGCCATGTCGCCGACATTCAGGTTCTGCGCCACGCCGTGCATGATCGCGACCTTGCGCATGTTGCTCTGGAAGGAGCCGAGCTGCTTGAGCACATACTGGGCGTGCTGACCGGCCAGCCGCGGAAAGTCCTGGGTTCCATGCGCATCCGGGCCATGACAGCTGCTGCAGGCCGGCACGCCCTGCGCGGCGACTCCGTTTGCGTAGATCTCGCGTCCGCGACTGATCGCGGCCGAAGCTGCGCTCGCGCTCGGCTCGGCCTTCTGGCCCGCGTAATAAGCGGCCAGCGCCTCGATGGTCTCGTCATCGAGCTGGTTCGCCATGCCCCACATGTAGCCGATCGCGTCCGGATCGCCACGAGTCTGAGCGCGGAAGGCCTTGAGCTGGGCGGCGAGATAGTTGGCGTTCTGGCCCGCGAGGCGCGGGTACTTCGGGTTGGTGTTGTTGCCATTCGGCCCGTGGCAGGTGCCGCAGACGGTGACGGCGATCCGCTCGGCGTGGGCGCGGGCCGCGGCGTCGGGCTCGTCGGCGCGCGCCGCGGCGCCGCCGAGCGCGAGGAGCGCGGCGGCGCCCAGCAGCAGCGGTGCAGGCATTGCCCAGCGTGTGCGCCGGAGTTGAGATCCATTGCGGTGTGTGGTGTGCATGGCGATTACCTCAGTACGCGAACCACAGCAGCAGATACAACGTGTTGTTGTCGGAGGCGTTGCGTCCGACCCCGTCATAATTGCTGCCGCCACCGTTGAACTTGTTGTAGGCGGTGTATTGCGCCGAGATCTTCACGTTCAGCCAGGGCAGATAATTCACCTCCGCCATCCAGCCGCGCGTGTCGGGGGAGCCGTTGGCGCTGAAGACCACCCCGGGGTTGCCGGTGCCGCCCGGAAACGGCGTCGCCGGCGCGGACGGATAGAGTCCGGGATCGGTGCTGCCGGTCGTCGAGAAGTAAGCGAGCGTGCCGCCGAGCTTGCGCCGGTAGTAATAGGTGGCCCACAGCCGGGTCGTCGACAGGTTGTCGCTCGGATTCGTGCCGCCGGCGACGCTGGCATCGAGCGACATCGATTCGTGGATGTGCGTGCCGGCCAGGGTGAACTGGTGCTCATCGCTGACGAACTGGTACTGGATGTCCTCGGCGACGTCGTTGAAGCGGTTCACCGGTCCGCTGAGCGGAACCTCGGCTCCCGGAGCGCCGCCCGGAAACAGCTTGATATCCAGGCCGTAGACACCCGCCTCGAGCGAATGCCGCTCCCAGCTGTATTCGTAGGCGACTCGCCAATAGGGCGCGGCTCCCGATATGACGTTCGAGGCGGATCCATCGAGGGGGCCGGCGCCGCCGGTCAGCTCGTTGGTCTGGCCCTGCTTGGCGGAGCGATAGGCACCGGCCTCGAGATACAGCGATTCGTTCCAGTAGAGATACCCCGTGAGTCCCGCGACATCCTGGGCGAAGCCGCCGTCGATCGCCGTGCCGGCGAGGGGCGAGGCCACCGCGTTGCTCGCGGTGAACGGATAGCCCCACGCGGGAGTCGTGTTCCACAGGTCCTGCACCGTCGGGTTGTTGTTGAGCGACAGCCCGTAGGTGAGCGGACTGTTGTCCGGCAGCAGCGTGGTGGCCGCAAACCGCAGGTCGGTGTTGTCGATGCCGATGGTGCCGCTGTCGTCGGCATAGGTGATCTGGAAGAAGGCGCCGAAGTTCGGGGCGATCTTGCCCGCGTAGAACAGGCTCAGCTGCTGCGGGAAGCCGGCCGTGCCGTTCTGGGCGACGCCCGGGGCGCCGGCGGCCGTCAGGTCGGGCACTCCGGTCTTCATCTGGCTGTAGGAAACCTGCGCCATGATCGACAAGGGCACCATCTGCGCGAGCGACAGCAGCTCCTCTTTCTTGCCGGTGACGTCCTGCACCTGCTTCACGTTGCTGAGGATGTAGCCGTTCGCCTTGAAAACGCGCCCGAAGTGGGTCAGCTCGGGGAACACGGTGTGGCAGGCCTCGCAGGCCATGCCCGTCTGCCGTGCGAAGCTCGGCACCGCGAGCGCGGCCGGAGCCGCTCCCGCGAAGACTGCTGCGAGCAGCGTTAGGGCGGCAAGCCTGCCCGACGCCGTGACCTTTGTGGCTGACATGCGGAACTCCCTTGGCTGCGCGAGGATCTGCGCTTGTTGGGGTGAGGCTAACGGGCGCGCGCGGGCGCGGGCTAGTAAGGCTTGTACCTATGGCGTCCGTAATTGTCCCTACGGACGCCGGACGCAAGCCCGGTAGCATGCCGCACTCACATGAGCGGCCACAACCTCAGGTATCTGTTGGCGCCGCAGTCCGTGGCCGTCATCGGCGGGTCCGACCGCGAAGGCAGCGTCGGCGCCACGGTCATGCGCAACCTGCTCGCCGGCGGCTTCCGCGGTCCGATCTGGCCGGTCAACCCGCGGCATACGCACGTGGCGGGCGTGCGCGCCTATCCGGGCGCCGCGCAGCTGCCCGCGACACCGGAGCTCGCGGTGATCTGTACGCCGGCGGCCACCGTCCCCGGGATCGTCGCGCAGCTCGCCGCGCGCGGCTGCCGCGCGGCGATCGTAATCAGCGCCGGACTCGAGCGGCCCGAGGCGGACGGCACCACACCGGCAGCAGCGATGCTGCGCGAGGCGCGCAGCTGCGGGCTGAGGATTCTCGGTCCTAACTGCATCGGGCTCCTGGTGCCGGGAATCGGCCTCAACGCGAGCTTTGTGCACCTCCCCGCCGTGCGGGCCGGCAACATCGCGTTCGTGGCGCAATCCGGCGCCCTCACGACCGCGATGCTCGACTGGGCGCAGGGGTCCGGAGTCGGATTCTCGCACTGCATATCGCTCGGCAATGCCGCCGACGTCGATTTCGGCGATCTGCTCGACTATCTCGGCAAGGATCGCAGCACGCGCGCCATACTGCTCTACATCGAGTCGATAACCGGAGCGCGCAAGTTCATGTCGGCGGCGCGCGCGGCCGCGCGCAACAAGCCGGTCATCGCCGTCAAAGCGGGCCGCACCGATGCGGCCGCACGCGTCGCCACTTCGCACAGCGGCGCGCTCGCCGGAGCGGATGCCGTGTATGAGGCGGCGCTGCGGCGGGCGGGAGTGCTGCGAGTCCGCACCACGCGGCAGCTGTTCGAGGCGGCGGAGATTCTCACGCAAGCCAGGCCGTACGCCGGCCCGCGCCTCGCCATCGTCAGCAACGGCGGCGGACCGGCGGTGATGGCAACCGATGCGTTGCTCGAGGGCGGCGGCGAGCTCGCCGCCCTCGCGCCGCAGACGCTCGCGGCTCTCGAGGCGGTGCTGCCCGGCGGCTGGTCGCATGCCAACCCGGTCGACATCATTGGCGACGCACGCCCCGAACGCTACCTCGCCGCGCTCGGGCCGCTCTTGCGCGATGCCGGCGTCGATGCGCTGCTCCTCATCCACGCGCCGACGGCGCTGGCATCGACCAGCGCCGTGGCGGCCGCCTGTGCGCCGACGCTCGCCGCGGCGTCGCGCCCGGCGTTCGCCTGCTGGCTCGGAGCCGAGGGCGTGCGGGCCGCGGCGTCGCCGGGAACCGCCGCAGTGCCGGGTTACGCCACGCCGGAGGAGGCGGTCGAGGCTTTCCTGCAGGTCGGCCGCTACGCGCAACTGCAGTCGCTCCTCGTGCAGACGCCCGCCTCGAGGCCCGCGGGACCGGAGCCGGACCGCGATGCCGGGCGCGCCATCGTTGCCGCGGCGCTCGCGCAAGGACGCACGCTGCTCACCGAGCCCGAGTCGAAGCAGCTGCTCTCGGCCTACGGCGTCCCCGTAGTCGTCACCCGGATCGTGCGTGACGTCGCCGGCCTCTCCGCGGCGGCTCTCGCCATCGGCTTCCCGGTTGCCCTCAAGATCCTCTCGCCCGACCTGAGTCACAAGTCCGACGTGGGCGGGGTGGCACTCGACATCGCGAGCCCGGAGGAGCTCGAGCGGGCGGCGCAGACGATGCTGGCGCGCTGCCGGACGCTGCGCCCGCAGGCGCGCCTCGAGGGCTTCACCGTGCAGCAGATGGTCCGCCGCGGAGGCGCGCACGAGCTGCTCGCGGGCATCGCCGCGGATCCGACCTTCGGCCCGGTGATCCTGTTCGGGCGCGGGGGCACTGCGGTGGAGGTCATCGCCGATCGTGCGCTCGCCCTGCCGCCGCTCAACTCGGTGCTGGCGCGCGAGCTGATCTCGCGGACGCGCATCGCGCGTCTGCTCGCCGGGGCCCGTGGCGTAGCGGCGATCGACATGGCAGCTCTCGAATCGACCCTCGTCAGCCTCGGGCAGCTCGCGAGCGAGATGGCCGAGATTGCCGAGCTCGACATCAACCCGCTGCTCGCCGACGAGCACGGGGTCGTCGCTCTCGACGCCCGCGTGCGCCTCGCGCCCGCCACGACGAGCGCCGCCGCGCGCCTTGCGATCCGGCCTTACCCGAGCGAGCTCGAGGAACGCATCGCGCACCGCGGATGGAGCCTGGTGCTGCGCCCCATCCGTCCGGAGGACACCTCCCATCACCGGCGCTTCCTGTCGCGGGTATCGGCGGAGGATCTCTATAGCCGCTTCTTCAGGGGCGTGCGCGAGTTACCCGAGTCCGATCTCGCGCATTTCACACAGATCGATTACGACCGCGAGATGGCCTTCATCGCCGTGGCGGCCGAGGGCCCCGAGGCCGGGGAGATCCTCGGCGTGGCGCGTGCCTGCGCCGATCCGGACAACAACGCCGCGGAGTTCGCCGTGCTGGTGCGCTCGGATCTCAAGGATCAGGGTTTCGGGACGCTCCTGATGCGCAAGCTGATCCGCTACTGCCGCGAGCGCGGTACGCGCGAGATGTGGGGGAGCGTACTGACGGAGAATGCCGCCATGCTCGAGCTCGCGCGCTCGCTCGCGTTTCGCGTGCGCTCGAGCGAGGGGAACATCGAGGAGGTCGTGCTCGATCTGCAGGCGGCCGCCGGCTGACGAGCCGTGCGCGGCTCCTTACACCGCCCGTGAGAGCGGCGCCGTCCCCGCCGCCGGCTGTGGCGCGGCGAGGTAACGATCGAAGCACATGGCGATATTGCGCAACAGCAGCCGTCCTGAGGATGTCGCCGCGATTTGCCCGTGCGCCATGTGAACCAGGCCGTCGGCGCCGAGCGGCTCGAGCTGTCGCAGTGCATCGGCGAAATAGGCTGCGAAGTCGATGCCGTAGTGCTGCTGGACCGCGTCCGTATCGATCACGCCCTGACACATCAGCCGACCGATCACGCTGGCGCGCACCCGGTCGTCGAAGGTGAGGGCGAGGCCGCGCCATAGCGGCAGCCGCCGCTCGTCGAGGGCCGCCTTCCAGGTCTTGAGCTCGCGGAAATTCTGGCTGTAGCTGTCGGCGATATGACTGATGGCGCTGGCGCCAACGCCGATCAGGTCGCAGTCGGCGTGCGTGGTGTAGCCCATGAAGTTGCGATGCAGACCGCCATGCTCCTGCGCCTGCACCAGCTCGTCGCCGGGCAGGGCGAAATGATCCATGCCGACGTAGGCATAGCCGTCCGCCGACAGCTCATCGATCGCGAGGCGCAGCAGCTCGATCCTCGCGGCAGCATCGGGAAGCGCCGCCGGGTCGATGCGTCGTTGCGCCTTGAAGAGCGTCGGCAGATGCGCGTAGCCGTAGACCGCGATGCGGTCGGGCCGCGCGGACATGACGGTGCGCAGCGTGCGCCGGAAGCGGTCCGGCGTCTGCCCCGGCAACCCGTAGATGAGATCGACGTTGATCGAGCGGAAGCCGTTGTCGCGGCAGGCGTCGATGAGGTCGAGCGTCTCCTCGACGGTCTGCACGCGGTTGACGGCGCGCTGCACGTCGGGATCGAAGTCCTGGACACCGAGACTCGCGCGATTGAAGCCAAGGCGCGCCAGTGCCGCGGCATACGCCGCCGGCGGCTCCGGCAGGGAGCGCGGGTCGAGCTCGATGGAGAAGTCGCGGTCGGCGGCGTCGCTCAGGCGCAATGCCCGGCCCGCGCCGGCGATGAGCCGCTCGAGCGTCTCGCGCCCGAGGAAGTTGGGCGTGCCGCCGCCCAGGTGCAGCTGCACGACCTCGCGGCCGGGATCGAACAGGGGCGCGACCAGCCCGATCTCCGTGAGCAGCTCGTCGGCGTAGCGCTCGCCGCGCGACAGGTCGCGCGTGATCACGCGGTTGCAGCCGCAGTAGAAGCAGGGACTGAAGCAAAAAGGCACGTGCACGTACAGCGACAGCGGCCGCTTTCCCGGGAGCGCGTTGCTGCGTGCCGCGTAGCCGCGCAGCTCGTGCGCGCCGAAGGCGGCGCTGAACTGCGGCGCCGTGGGGTACGAGGTGTATCTCGGCCCCGGCCGGTCGTAGCGCCGCAGCAGGGCCGCATCGAGGCTGATCGGGCTGTTCAAGTTGCCGCCCTCAAAAAAACACCGCGGGCAAGGCTCGCAGAGAGTCACCCGCGGCGAGACTCGCAAACTCGCTACTGGATCGCGATCTTGGTCGGTTCCTTGGCTTCGACCTTGATCTTCGGAACGTGGACGGTCAACACGCCGTCCTTGGAGTCGGCCTTGATGGCCTTCTCATTGACGGCATCCGGAAGCGCGAAGCTGCGCGAGAAGCTGCCATAGAAGCTTTCGACCTTGTGGAACTTCTCGTCCTTCAGCTCTTCCTGCTGCTGACGCTCGCCGCTCAGGGTGAGCATCCCGTCCTCGATCGTCACCTTGGTGTCTTCCTTCTTGACACCCGGCAGCGAGGCACGAATCAGATACTCGCCCTCGGTCTCGCTGATGTCGACCGAAGGCGCCCATTCATTGCTGGGCTCAAACGTTGCCGGCAGGCGCGGCCACGGGCCGAACCAGGCCGGGAAGCGATTGAGCATGTCGTTCATTGCGCTGAAAGGTTCCCAACGAATGACGTTCATGACTTCCTCCTCCGCTCTTTTACCCGTTGATTCCGGGACTTAAGGTAGTGCGCGGGATGAGCTTTTGCTATCCGCATCACTGCGTATTCTGCGGCCGCGCTCCGAGCTTGAGCACGATCGCGTTGATCACGGCCGACACGCCGCGCACCTCGCGCACCGCACGCTCGGCCTGCTCCCGCTGGCAGTTCCAGTCGAGCATTCCTTCGAGCGTCACCACGCCGCCGCGCACCAGCGGCATGACCCGCCCGCCGCATTGCGGCAGGGCGCGCTTGAGAGCGGCAACCGCCGCCCGTGCTATCTCGGGATCGGTCGCCGCGGACGGAAAGCGCGGCCGCACCTCGATGTCGTTGGCGACCGCGGTGACGCCGCGCACGCGCTTCACGGCGTCCTCCGCGCCGACCTTGTCGAAGAAGCTGCGCGCGTAGCCTGTCAGGGTGACGGTCCCCCCGGTCACTTTGACCGCGATGTCCGTCTCATCGACGTCCGGACATGCAAAGAGCTCTGACTCGACCTGGCGCTGGATGTCGCTGTCGGGACGGCTTTCCATAAATTCCCTCCGCAGACGGGAAGATTGTCAACGCTTGTCGCGGGGCTCTGAATGCGGGGAAGTGCGCACGCGGGATGCGTCATGTACTTATCGCCCGCCGCCGCCGCACGGCCTATCGTTTTTTGCACCGGCCCGTGAGCGCGCCAGGCGGGGGAGGTTCCATGGAACGCGAAAAGATGCATCGACTGCTGCGTGACATGATGCTGTCGCGCGTCTTCGAGGAGCGGGCGGCCGAGGAGTACCAGAAGGGCAATATCGTGGGGTTTCTTCACCTGTACCCGGGTGAGGAGGCGGTGGCGGCGGGAGTCATAAACGCCGCGGGACCCTCGGACTACATCGTGAGCACGTACCGCGAGCACGCGCACGCGCTGGTGCGCGGCGTGCCGCCACGCGCCGTGATGGCGGAGCTGTTCGGCCGCGCGACGGGCATGTCCGGCGGCATGGGCGGCTCGATGCACATGTTCGACCGGGAGCGCCGCTTCATGGGCGGATACGCGATCGTCGGCGAGACCTACCCGATCGCAATCGGCATCGGCTACGCCGTCGCACTGCGCGCCTTGCCGGAGTCGGTCATCTGCTTCTTCGGCGACGGCGCCGTCAACCAGGGAACCTTTCACGAATCGCTCAACATGGCGGCGCTGTGGCGGCTGCCGGTGCTGTTCGTGTGCGAGAACAATCACTACGCGATCGGCACCGACATCCACCGCCATTCAGCCGTGCCGGAGGTCTACAAGCGCGCCGCCGCCTACAACATCGCGGCCGAGAAGGTCGACGGCATGGACGTGCTGAAGGTCTACGACGCCACCCGGCACGCCCTCGAGCGCATCCGCCGCGCCGGTGGACCGCAATTCCTCGAGTTCGAGACCTACCGCCACCGCGGACATTCGATGGCCGATCCGGGCGCGTACCGGCCGCCGGTGGAAGTGAAGGCCTATCAGGTGATCGATCCGCTGACCATCGGTGCGCGCGAGATCGAGTTTCGCTATCCGACGCCGGCCGAGCTCGCCGCAGTGGGCCCCGACAACATCGCCCGCCTCACCGAGCACATGATCTCGGTCGGGCATCTCGAAGCGGAGGAGGTCGCGCAGATCAGGAAGGAGGTCGAGGCGGTTGTCGAAGATGCGGTGCAGTTCTCGCTCGCGAGCCCGCAGCCGACGATGGACGACGCCTGGCGGCACCTCAACTGCAACCGTCGCCACGAACAGCTGTTGCAGGCCCAGGAGGTTTTATGACACAGGAACTGCTCTATTGGCAGGCCCTCAACCGGGCCCTCGATGTGGAGATGGCGGCCGACGAATCGGTATTCGTCCTCGGCGAGGATGTCGGTCTGTACGGCGGCAGCTACCGGGTCACGGAAGGTCTCTATGCCAGGTACGGCGAG
Organism: Steroidobacteraceae bacterium; assembly: GCA_035934055.1. Taxonomy (GTDB): domain Bacteria; phylum Pseudomonadota; class Gammaproteobacteria; order Steroidobacterales; family Steroidobacteraceae; genus 13-2-20CM-66-19. The sequence continues at coordinate 66,941 of DASYYF010000065.1, forward strand.
GCCCGCGTGCGCGATACGCCGATCTCGGAGAACAGCTTCACCGGCCTCGGGGTCGGCGCCGCCATGGTCGGCATGCGGCCCGTGGTCGAGATCATGACCATCAACTTCGCCATGCTGGCGCTCGACTCGATCGTGAACGGGGCGGCGAAGATCCCGTTCATGTCCGGTGGGCAGTTTCCCATGCCGCTCGTGATCCGGGTTCCCGGCGGCGTGGCGCGCCAGCTGGCCGCGCAGCACGCCCAGCGGCTCGAATCGATGTTCATGAACGTCCCGGGCCTGCGCGTGGCGGTGCCGTCGACTCCGCAGGACGCCTATTGGCAGCTGCGGCAGGCGATCGCCTCCGACGAGCCGGTGGTGCTGCTCGAGCACGAAGTGCTGTATTTCACCAAGGGACCGGTCGACACGATGGCGGAGCCGCCGCCGATGCACCAGGCTGCGATCCGCCGCGCCGGCAAGGATCTTACGCTCATCGGCTACTCGCGCACGGCGCTGCAGGCGCAGGAGGCGGCGGCCGAGCTCGCCAGGGATCGAATCGACGCGGAAGTCATCGACCTGCGGAGCCTCAATCCGATCGACTGGAAGACCCTGAGCGATTCGGTCAACAAGACCCATCGCGCGCTCGTCATCGAGGAGGACTGCCGGCACGCGGGTGCGGGTGCCGAGATCGCCGCCAGCCTCGCCGAGCGTTGCTTCTTCGCGCTCGATGCGCCGGTTGAGCGCGTCGCGGGGCTCGACATGCCGACGCCTTACAACGGCGCGCTCGAAGCCGCCAGCATTCCGCGGGTGGCGGACATCGTGGCCGCCGCGCGGGCGCTGCTCGGACCACGGGAGAAAGCCGCCGCATGAAGCATCCGATCGCCATGCCCGCGCTCTCGGACACGATGAGCAACGGGCGGCTGGTCAAGTGGCTGAAGGCGGTTGGGGATCCGGTCAGGCGCGGCGAGGTGATCGCCGAGATCGAGACCGATAAGGCCATCATGGATGTCGAGGCCTTTCGCGACGGTTTTCTGTGCGGTCCCCTCGCGCCGGTCGGTGCGGAGCTGCCGGTCGGGCAGGCGATCGGCTACACGGCGGACACGCGCGCCGAGGCAGCCGACGGCGCAGGCGATGCGCCGCCTGGCGCGGATGGAGCCGCGCCCGCCGCCGCACCGGCGCCGGCGGCAGCTGCCGCGGCCACTGCGGTGCCGGCAGCCTCGCCGGGCGGCGTCGCAGGCGTGCGACCCACGCCACCCGCAGGCGGTACACGAGCTTCTCCCTATGCGCGCAGGCTCGCGCAGGAACTCGGGGTCGACTTGAGCCACGGCGGCTCGACATCCGCCCCGCTGCACGCTGCGGACGTGGTCGCCGCGGGGCGGCATCCGGCGGGCCCGGATCTGCGGGGCGGGCCGCCCTACCAGCTCGAGCGCAACACGAGCTTCCGCGAGGCCACCGCGCAGGCCATGATCGCCGCCGTCGGCACACCGGCCTTCCGCGTCACGGCGGCCCTGCCACTCGGGCCGTTGATCGCGAAGGCGAAGGCCGGCGGCCGTTCCCTGAGCGTGCTGCTCGCCCGTGCCTGTGCACTGACCATCGCGGAGCACCCGCTGTTCAATGCCGCCTACACGCCCGAGGGGATCGCCCGGCGCGAACGGATCGATATAGGGATCGCCGTGGATTTGCCTGAAGGGCTCATAACACCGGTGCTGCGCGATGTCGCGCGGCGCTCGCCGCTCGCGCTGTTCGGCGACTGGCGGGTGCTGCTCGAGAAGGCGCGCACGCGGCGGCTCACGCCCGCTGAATACAGCGGCGCCACTTTCTATCTCTCGGATCTCGGCGTCTTCCCCCGGGTCTACAGCTTCGATTCGATCGTCCCGCAGGGAGCCGCGGCGCTGCTGTCGGTCGCGGCCGTGCAGGGCGGCAACGCCCTGTGCACGCTCAACTGCGACCACCGCGTAGTCTTCGGCGGTGATGCTGCGCGTTTCCTCGAGACCCTCGAGCGGCACATCACCGGGCTTGCGGCGTCGGACGGCTAGGGCGGCTGCGCGCAAGCAGTAGCGCAATTGCGCACGATCCGAGGCGCGCCGGCGTCTTGTCGGCACGGCTGGTGAGGATGATCGGCACGCGCGCTCCCAGCACGATTCCCGCCATCTGCGCCCCTGCCAGGTACTCGAGCTGTTTCGCCAGCATGTTGCCGGCCTCGACGTCGGGGACGATGAAGATGTCGGCGCGGCCGGCGACCGGTGAGCGGATCCCCTTGGCGCGCGCGGCCTCGAGCGAGACCGCGTTGTCGAAGGCCAGCGGCCCATCGAGGATGCCGCCCGTGATCTGACCGCGCTCGGCCATCTTGCACAGCACCGCCGCATCGAGCGTCGATTTGATTCTGGGGGACACCGTCTCGATCGCCGAGAGGATCGCAACGCGCGGCGTCTTTGTTCCAAGCACGTGTGCGAGCTCGATGGCGTTCTGCACGATGTCGGCCTTTTCCTCGAGCGTCGGATAGATGTTGACGGCCGCGTCGCTGACCAGCAGCGGGCGGGGATAGGCCGGCGCGTCGATCACGAAGACATGGCTCATGCGCCGTCCGGTCCGCAGCCGCCGCTCGGCCACGATCGCGCTCATGAACTCCTCGGTGTGCAGGCTCCCTTTCATGAGCGCTTCGACCTTGCGCTCGGCGGCGAGCGCGACCGCCTCGGCGGCCGCGGCGTGGCTGTGCTCCGTCCACACGCATTCATAAGGTGCCAGATCCACCGCTGCCGCGCGCGCGGCGGCGCGGATCTTCGCCTCAGGTCCGACCAGCACGGGGATGATCAGCTTGGCCCGGGCGGCTTCAATCGCACCCCCCAACGCGATCGGCTCGACCGGGTGCACCACCGCCGTGCGCAGCGGCCCGAGGGCGCGCGCCCGCTGCAGGAAGCGCAGATAGTGACGGCCCGGCGTGGCCGCCGCCGCCGCGGAACTTCGTCCGGGTTTGACGGTCTTGTTCATCTCGATCACTCCCGGACGGCGTTCTTCACCGAAAGCGGCCTGCGTCACAGGCGCGGCCCCGGCCGCGTGCGGTATCATTCAAATGCGATCGCCGAGCACCATTATGTCCGCCCCCTCCAAAGACAGGAATCCTGCTGTGCAACCTGGCCGCCGGCGCTTTCTCATGGCGGTCGGCGGCGTGTGCGGCACCGTGGCGTCGTTCGTCGCAGCGCCGGCGTGGGCCGCGGCGCGCGGCCCGCGTTGCGTGAGCTTCGTCCATACCCACACGGGCGAGACGCTGCGCGCGGTCTATTACCAGGACGGCTGTTACCAGTCGGACTGCCTCACGCAGGTGGATCACCTGCTGCGCGATTTCCGCACCGGCGACGTGCATCCGATCGATCCCGCTCTGCTCGATATCCTTTTCGACCTGCAGGTGCGCGCCGATCGCGACGGGCTCTTCGAAGTGATCTGCGGCTACCGCTCGCCGGCGACCAATGCCATGCTGCATCGGCGCTCGGAGGGGGTGGCCGTGCACAGCATGCATCTCGAGGGCCGCGCCATCGACGTGCGTCTGAGCGGCTATTCGACGCGCAGCCTCGCGAGCGCTGCGCGCGCTCTCGGGCGCGGCGGCGTGGGCTATTACGCGAGCAGCGACTTCGTGCACGTCGACACCGGGCGGGTCCGCTACTGGTGATCTAGGGACGCGTCGCGACCGGCTTGAGCCCGAGGAGGGCCTCGAGGCGGCGGTCCTGGCCGTAGATATCGTCGAAGAAGTGCAGCGCGCCGTCCTCGGTGGCGACGGCCGTCCCGTAAAGAATCAGCACGTGCACCGGCTGCGCCAGCTTCACCTGAAAAGTGAGGTCGCCATCCATCGCCGCCCGGATCTTCTCCGGCATCCAATCGCCCGGGGTGCCACCCATGACCGCGGCTGCGAGCGCCACGGGGTCGCTGACGCGGATGCAGCCGTGGCTGAAGGCCCGCCGTGGCTCGGCGAACAGGTGCTGCGCCGGCGTGGAATGCAGGTACACGTCGTAGGCATTGGGCAGCACGAACTTGATCAACCCGAGGGCGTTGTCCGGACCCGGCCGCTGACGCAGGCGTAAGCCGCCCGCCGCGAGCGCCTGCAGATTTTCGGGCGTCGCTCCGAGCGCGGCGGCGGATCCAGAGCCGTCGGTGGCCACCAGCTCCATGTCGTGCGCCGCGAGGTAGCGCGGATCCCCGCGCAGCTCCGCCAGGAGCTCATGCCGCACGATGCTCGAGGGGACGTCCCAGTATGGCCGGAAGAGCACCGCCGTCATGTCCGCGGTAAAGACCGGAGTATGAAGCCGCGGATACTGACGTCCGACGATGACGTTCATGCGCAGCATGTCGGACTCGGTATCGACCGCGGAGTGGATGAGGAACAGCCGGAACTGCGGAATATTGACGATGAGCGTCGGCGGCCGCAGCGGCGGCAGCCAGCGCCAGCGCTCGAGCGTCAGCTCGATCTGGCGCACCCGCTGTGCGAGCGGCACCTTCAGAGCGCTGAGCGTGCTCGCGCCGAGAACGCCGTCTTCCGCCAGCCCGTGGAGATATTGGAACCGCTTGAGGGCGGCGGCCAGGTCTTCGTCCAGCACCGGGTCCGTTCGCGATGTGTCCTGCTGCGGCAGGTCACCGACGGCCGCCAGCCGCGCCCGCAGCTGCGGTGCGCCCGCGTAGTACTCGCCGGGCTTGACCGAGCGGCGCGGCAGAGGCGGCAGTGCCGGCAGCTCCGGCGCCGCCGCGAGCGCGCGATAACGCGTGAGCGACTGGCGCAGCAGGTGGTAGTGCAGATAGCCGGGCTCGACGGCGCCGAGCACCACGGCCGTGTCAGAGCGCGCGGCGAGCTGCTCGACGACGGCCGCGGCGTCGAATTTCTCGGTCCGCGCGGGCATGTCGAAGCCCGCAGCATGCGGATCGATGCGCCCGGAATGCAGCTGCTCGACCAACTCGAGCGCAGCGCCCGTCAGCTCGTGGTCGAAGCGGGACCAGTCGGCGGAGGTCGTCTCAGGCCGCGCGGAAAGTGCCGCCAGCTCCGCGGCTAATCCCGCGGCGCCGTAGTCGGCCGGCGACAATCCGTAGTCCGCGGCAGATTGCAGCACCGCGACGAGCGCGCCCGCCTGCACGGTGGGGACGGCCGAGCGGCTCCAGAGGAGCGCGTTCGGGTGGCGGGCGTAGAGCGCCTCGAGGACCCCGCGATCATCGGCTGCGTGGACAGGGGCCGATGGCAGTGCGCCGGCCGCCAGGCATGCGAGCAGCGCCCACCCGAAGGTGCGCAGCATCGCAGGCATTCAGCGGGGCGGACGAACCCGGACTGCCTCGAGCACCATCCCGCCTGGCCGTCGGCGAGGCCTGTGCCAATGCTGCCTGCAGAGCGCCGCGAGCTCCGCATCCCCGCGCCATGCGGCATGCCGCAGCCACCTGGGGGACGTGCGCAGCGAGTGGATCAGTGCTGTCGCTCTGTACATGGCGTGAACCCCGGCGCTTCGTTCCCTGGCTTTTTTCCTGCGCGACAGCTTGCGGCGGCCCGCACCTCGTTGAAATTGGTAGTGTCCGTGCCGCCATAAGTACTAGTCCTGAGGGTGCGCCGATCGCGATGGCGCAACCTTGTCTGTCGCGCTCCGGAGGCGGTGCATGCGTGCGATTCGTCGGATTTTGGTCGCGGTCAAGGACCCCGGGGCACGGTCGCTGCCCGCCGTGAGCAAGGGGGTCCAGCTCGCTCACGCCCTGGGCGCGGAGCTCGAGCTGTTCCACGCCCTCGATTCGGCGTACTACACGGACATGCTGGGAGTGACCGCGGAGCGCACCCAGCGGATGGAATGCGACGAGCGCAGCGAGTACCTGCAGCGGCTCGAGCGCGTCGCGGCGCGCGCCCGGCTCCACAGCCGCCGCGTGAGCGTGGCCGTCGAGTGGGACTATCCCGCGTACGAGGCGATCGTGCGAAGGAGCGTGAGGATCGGCGCGGACCTCATCGTCGCGGAGTGCCACGCTGGCCGGCGTATCGCCCCGGGGTTGCTGCGCTTGCCGGATTGGGAGCTGCTGCGTCTGAGCGCAGTCCCGGTGCTGCTGGTGAAGCGCACGCGGCCCTATCACCGTCCGACGATCCTCCTGGCGCTCGACCCGAGCCATGCATTCGCCAAACCCGCGCGGCTCGACGCCGAGATCGTACAGGCGGGAAGCGCGGTATCGGCGGGGCTGCGGGGCAGGCTCAATGCGGTGCACGCTTATGCGGCGGCAACCGCGGGTCTGCTGGCCGGGGCGGCCGCTGCGCGCGCGCAGGGCGCGGCCGCGGCGCAGGCTCGCGCGGGCCTCGATCAGGCGCTGCGCTCCACGGGTATCGGGCCGGCCTGCCGGCACGTGGTCGCCGGCGACCCCGCGACCGTGGTTCGGGAGGTGGCGCGGCGGCTGAGCGCCGATATCGTGGTCGCAGGAGCCGTGTCGCGCTCCGGCTTGAAGCGCGCGTTCATCGGCAACACGGCCGAGCGGCTGCTCGACAGCCTGGCATGCGACCTGCTGGTCGTGAAGCCGGCGGAGTTCACGAGCCCCGTGCCGCGCACCGTCCGTGGGGCCCGACTGGTCGCGGTGGAGCCCCTCGGCTGAGGGTCAGTTATGCTTCGGTCCCGATGCAGACTCTCACCGGAGAACTCGCGCGCGCGGCGCTCGATGCGGCCCCCGACGCGCTGGTCATCATCGACGCGGACGGGATCGTCCGCTTCGCCAACCGCCAGGCGTCGGTGCTGTTCGGCTACCCGCACGAGGAGCTGATCGGTCAGCAGGTTGAGCGGCTGATGCCGCAGAGGCTTCGCGGTCGTCACGCCGACTACCGCGCCGGCTACTTCGCCTCGCCACGCCCGCGGCCCATGGGCACCGGGCTCGCGCTGTTCGCCCGCCGCCGGGACGGAGGCGAGTTCCCGGTGGAGATCAGCCTGAGTCCCCTGGCCGATGACCGGGCTCTGGTTGCTGCGGCGATCCGGGACGTGACGGAACGCAAGCGCGCCGAGGCGGAGCTCACGGCGGCGCGGGAGGCAGCGGAGAAGGCGCGGACCGCGGCGGATCGCGCCCGTGAGGTCGCGGAGCACCTGCGCCAGGTCGCGGACCAGTCGCGCGAGATCGCGGATCGCGCCAACCGGGCGAAGAGCCGCTTTCTGGCCACCGCGAGTCACGACCTGCGCCAGCCGCTGCAGACGCTCGCACTGCTCAATGGCACGCTGCGGCGCACGGTGACGGGTGCCGACGCGGCGCAAGTGCTGGCGCAGCAGGAGCATGCCGTCGGCACGATGTCGCGGCTCCTCAACGCATTGCTCGACATCAGCAAGCTCGAGTCGGGAGCCGTCAAGCCCGAGCCGCGCGATTTCCGGGTCGCAAGCGTGCTCGAGGCGCTGCGCCGGGAATTCGGCGCCCCGGCACACAGCAAGGGACTCGAGCTCGTGGTGCAGTCCTCGGAGGAATCGATTCACAGCGATCCCGCCATGGTCGAGCAGATCCTGAAGAATCTGGTCTCGAATGCGGTGAAGTACACGCAGCAGGGCCGGGTGGCGGTGCGGTGCCGCCGCGAGGAGGCGACGCTGCGCATCGAGGTTCTCGATACCGGTGTCGGCATTCCGGCCGCGCAGCTGGTCTACATTTACGACGAGTTCTACCAGGTGGGCATACCCGCGAACAGCTCGCGGGACGGCTATGGGCTGGGCCTGAGCATCGTGCAGCGGCTGGTGAAGCTCCTCAACGCGCGTCTCGAGGTGGTGTCCGAGGTCGGCAAGGGCTCGGCTTTCGCGCTGCTGCTGCCGCTGGCCGCCGCGGCGGCGCGCGAGGTGGAGCCGGATGAGTCACGCCTTCCGGCGGCGGGGGCGGCGGGCGGCACGCGCGTGCTGCTGGTCGAGGACGATGCGAGCGTCCGTGATGCCACTTCCATGCTGCTGCGGGTCGAAGGCTACCGCGTGACCGCGGTCGCGTCTCTGGCGCAGGCGCTGCGGGCCGTGGCGCAGGAGGCGCCCGAGCTGCTGGTGGCCGATTACCATCTCGCCGACGGGGAGCTCGGTACGGAAGTCATCGCGGCCTTGCGCCGCCGCGTGCCCGGCCTCGGTTCGATACTCCTGACCGGCGACACTTCCGCGGTGATCAAAGAGATGCACGCGGATCCGAACCTCAGGGTCCTGAGCAAGCCGGTGGATGCGGAGGAGCTTCTCGGGCAGCTGCAGGCGCTGCGAGGGTAGTGCGCCGCGGGGGCGCGTCAGTGGCCCGCGCGATCCCCTTCCAGGTCCATCACCATGCGCACCAGTTGCGCGAGCGAGGCTGCGCCGCTCTTCTCCATGACGCGCGCGCGGTGAATCTCGACCGTCCGCTGACTCACGCCCAGCTCGGCCGCCATGATCTTGTTGGGTTTGCCGCGCGTCATGAGGGCGAGCACCTCGCGCTCGCGGGGCGTGAGTGAGTCGAGGCGCTCGCGGATCCTGGCGTGCTGATCGAGCGCCGCGCGGTTACGGGCATCGCGCTCGAGCGCGCGCTGGATCCGATCGATGAGATCCTGATCGCGGAACGGCTTTTGCAGGAAGTCGAACGCCCCCTGCTGCATCGCCTCGACCGCCATGGGAATGTCGCCATGGCCGGTGATGAAGATCACGGGAATGACCGCGCCGCGGAGATTCAGCTGCTGCTGCAGCTCGAGCCCGCTCATTCCGGGCATGCGCACATCGAGCACCAGGCAGCCCGGCTGGCTCGGCTTGTAAGTCTCCAGGAACTCGCTCGCCGAGGCGAGAGTGTGGACCTGGAGGCCGACGGATTTCAGGAGAAAACGCAACGAGTTGCGTACGCCCTCGTCGTCGTCCACGACGAAGATCGTTGGTGCCGGTTGATGCATGTCACTCGTGGGATTGCGTCGGTATCACGATATAGAAACACGCTCCGGACGGGGTGTTGGCACGGTAGCCGACAGTGCCGCCATGAGCGCGCGCAATAGTACTGCTAATGGCGAGACCCAGCCCAGTACCGTTCTCCTTGGTCGAGAAGAACGGATCGAATACGCGCTTCACCGTGTCCGGCGCCAGCCCGGGACCGTTGTCGGACACCGTGAGCTGCACGGCGCTGCCGTTCACCAGAGATGTGCTGATGGCGACCGTGGGCTTCGCGCTCGGCTGTGCGCTGAGCGCCTCGAGGCTGTTGCGCACGAAATTGAGAATCACCTGCTGAATCTGCCCGGCATCCGCAGCCACCTCGGGGAGGCCGGGCGAGAGATCGAGCGTCAGCTCGACGCTATGCAGGCTGGCGTCGGTCTTGAGGAGCTCGTGCAGCTCCTCGACCAGGGCATTCATGCTGACCGGCAGATGCTCCTGATTGCTGCGCGCCAGGGCGCGCAGCCGGCGAATGATGTCGGCGGCGCGGGTTGTCTGCGCGGCGATCTGGCGCAGCGCCTCGCGCAGCTCGTTCGGGTCGGTGCCGGGACGTGCGAGCAGCCGCTCGCAGGCATGGGCGTAGTTGGCAATGGCGGTCAGGGGCTGATTCAGCTCGTGCGCGACGCCGGCAGCCATCTCGCCGATCGTCGCCATGCGCGAGACGTTCAGCAGCCGCCCGTGCAGCACGGCCATCGGATCAGCCGCCTTCGGCGCCGGCCCTGACCCCCCGACCCCGTTAGTGTTCATGTAGGGCTCAATATCCTGGTCCGGGGGCCGAGAATCCACGATCGGGCAACCTCCGTCTGTACGTATCTTTCGCAAGCCGAGGCCGCTTCACGGAAGCCGTTGCGCACTCAGGGGCCTGCGCCGCGGCGCGGGACGGCCGCGGGTGCGGCCGCGGTGCGCCACCAGCCGCCGCCGAGGGCCACGTAAAGCGCCACGGTGTCCTGGTAGCGGACCGCCGCCATCTGCAGGTCGTTGATCACGGCCTGGTAATACTGCGCGTCGGCGCTCAGCACGCGCTACTGCATGTACTGCCCGCCGTTGATCGAGAGGGTCTCGCCGGTGATGAAGGCGGCGGCATCGCTCACCAGGTAGACGATCGCGGCCGCGACCTCCTCGGGCTTGCCGAGCCGCCCGAGCGGCACGGCGGCGATGATCCGCTCGCGGACGTCGGGGCGCACCGCGGCCACCATGGGGGTGTCGGTGTAGCCGGGTGCGATGGCGTTCACCGTTATTCCGTGGGCGGCGCTTTCCAGGGCGAGCGCCTTGGTGAAGCCGATGATGCCGGCCTTGGTGGCGGCGTAGTTAGTCTGTCCGAACTGACCGGCGAGGCCGTTGACGGAGCTGACGTTGACGATGCGCCCGTAGCCGCGCTCGCGCATCGGGCCGATCAGCGCGCGGCACATGTTGAAGCAGCCGCCGAGGTTCACGTCGATCACCGCGCGCCACTGCTCGCAGCTCATCTTGTGCAGGCTCGCGTCCCGCGTGATGCCGGCGTTGTTTACCAGCACGTCGACCGGGCCCAGCGTGCGCACGATCTCGGCGACTCCGCTCTGACAGGCTTCGAAGTCGGCGACGTTCCACTGGAATACCGGGATACCGGTCTCCTCGCGCAGCCGCCGCGCGGCTGTCACGTCGGAGGCAAAGGTCGCCGCCACCTGATAGCCGGCCTTCTGCAGCGCCCGGCAGGTGGCTGCGCCGATTCCGGAGACGCCTCCGGTGACAATTGCGACACGTGCCATGCGCGATAATTGTGCTGCGGGGCCGCTGCACGGCGCATACGCTCTTGTGCCTATGTACCCGCCGCACATTGGTGAATAGCGTGCTCAACCGGGAGGCGACCCTATGGCCGCGGCGATCCATTTCAAGTATGGCTGCGGCGCCGGCGTCCGCGGCGCGGGCACCGTGCCGAGGACCTCGGTATCCGTGCAGCTGCGCCTGCCGATGCCCCTGAGCGCGTTCTGGCCGGGATCGCGGCGGCCAGGCTCCATGGGTCCCAGAGCACTGGCGTTCGCGTTGCTCGCGTTGCCGGGTGCAGTGGCCGGCCTGGCGGCCGCGGCGCCTGCGCCTGCGGCGGGCGCCCCGGATCCGCAGCACGGCGAGGTCCTTTATCTCCGTCACTGTGTCGGGTGCCACGGCGCGCGAGCCTGGGGAGACGGGCCGCGCGAGATCCCGGCACTCGCCGGGCAGCGCGAGGCGTACCTCATCGAGCAGCTGACGCGCTTTGCGAGCGGCGAGCGTCCGGGATCCGCCATGCACGGCCCGGCGATGCGGGACACTCTCAAGGCGTCGGACGTCAATCGTCCGGCGGCGATCCGCGATCTTGCCGCCTGCCTCGCGCGCGCGCCCGCCGTCCCGCGGGCCGAGCAGGGGCAGGGCCGCTCCCTGGCGGCCGGAAAGAGCGCCTATCTCAAGGCCTGTGCCGGCTGCCACGGCGAGGACGGCGCGGGGTCCGACGGCTCGGCGCCGCGCATCGGAGGGCAGCACTTCCGTTATGTGCTGTCGCGCCTGCGAGACTTTGGCTCCGCGCACCGCGGAGGCGTCGAGGCAGCCGCGTTGTCGGCCGAGGAGCAGCAGGCGCTGGCTGACTACATCTCGCGATTGCCGGGCGGCGGTTAAGCATATCCCCGTATACCGCCGCCCTCGCGGCGGGCACGAGCATATGTGCGGGGTGAAAACATTGACGGGCCGAGAGGCCGGTACTCATGGCGGAGCGAGGGCTTGATGACGACGCGGCGCGAGGTGACGAATGCCATGCTCGCCGGGGCCGCTCTGGCCGCGACCGGCCGCTCCGCGCGGGCGGCGCAGCCGATGAGGTTGCCCGCGCCCGCAACCGGCGGCGGTATGCCGCTGATGGCGGCTCTCAAGGTGCGGCACTCGACGCGCGCGTACTCCGATCGGCCGCTGTCGCCGCAGACGCTCTCGGATCTGCTGTGGGCCGCCTTCGGGATCAATCGCCCAAGCGGCGATCGTACGGCGCCTTACTGGCGTCACGTGATGGTGATCGATCTGTACCTCGCGACGGCGGACGGCGTGTGGCTCTACGAGCCGAAGGGTCATGCTCTGCATCCGTACCTGTCCGACGACATTCGCGGGCACACCGGCCTGCAGGACTTCGTTGCAACGGTACCGCTCAACCTGGTGTACGTGGCGCACGGCGAGCGGATGAAGGACATCCCGGCCGAGGAGCGGCGCCTGTACGCCTCGGTCGATGCCGCCTTTATCGGCCAGAACGTCTACCTCTTCTGCGCATCCGCAGGCCTCGGCTCGGTCTTCAGGGGGGCCGTCGACACGCATCGTCTCGGTGAGCTCATGAAGCTGCCCGACGGGCAGTTCGTGACCTTCGCACAGAGCGTCGGCTTCCCGCTGGCCTAGGTCGAGAGACGCCTTTGCGGCTCCGCGCCGCGAGGTTAAGCTTGCGCGCCGGGGGAGAGGTGCGCTCCGGGACACACACATCCGCGGCACCGCCGGCGCTCTGGCGCGGCATCTTGAGGCGGCACCTGACGGTGCTGCTGGCACTCAAGCTCGCCGCGCTCGTGCTGCTGTGGGCGCTGTTCTTCTCGCCCGCGCACCGCACTGCCGTCGACGCTGAGGCCGCGGGGCGGCAGCTGGCGGTGGCTGTGAAGGGAGGCACCCATGATTGATCTCCCGGTCGTGGCTCTGTCGCGCCTGCAGTTCGCGCTCACGGCGCTCTATCACTTCCTGTTCGTCCCGTTGACGCTCGGCCTGTCCATGAACCTGGTGGTCATGGAGGCGGTGTACGTGATGACGGGGCGCGAGATCTGGAAGCGCATGACGCAGTTCTGGGGGATGCTGTTCGGAATCAACTTCGCCATGGGGGTCGCGACCGGCATCACCATGGAGTTCCAGTTCGGCACCAACTGGGCCTACTACTCGCACTACGTGGGCGATATCTTCGGCGCGCCGCTGGCGCTCGAGGGGCTGACGGCGTTCTTCCTCGAGTCCACCTTCGTCGGTCTGTTCTTTTTCGGCTGGGAGCGCCTCCCCAGGGTGGGACACCTCATCGTCACCGCCCTGGTGGCGCTCGGCTCGAGCCTCTCGGCGCTGTGGATTCTGATCGCCAACGCCTGGATGCAGCATCCGGTAGGGGCGCAGTTCAACGAGCAGACCATGCGCATGGAGCTCACCTCCTTCTCCCAGGTGCTGCTCAATCCCGTGGCGCAGGCGAAATTCGTCCACACGGCCGCGGCGGGCTACGTGGTGGGCTCGGTATTCGTGCTCGCGGTGAGCGCCTGGTACCTGCTGCGCGGGCGCAACGTCGAGGTCGCGCGGCGCTCGATGGCGGTGGCGGCGAGCTTCGGGCTCGCCTGTTCGCTGTCCGTGGTCGTGCTCGGAGACGAGTCCGGCTATCTGGCGAGCGAGAACCAGAAGATGAAGATCGCCGCCATCGAAGCGGAGTGGCACACGGAGCGCCCGCCCGCGGCGTTCACGGTGTTCGGCATTCCCGACGATCGCACGCACACGACGCACGACGAGCTCAAGGTGCCCTGGCTGCTCGGGCTGATTGCGACGCGTTCGGTCGACGAGCCGGTGCTCGGCATCTTCGACCTCGTGGCCCGTGCCCGCGCCCGCATCCGCAGCGGCATCGAGGCGCATGCCGCGCTTGCGGTCCTGCGCGCGCATCCGGAGGATGCCGCCGCGCGGGCGCTGTTCGAGGAGCACCGCGCCGATCTCGGCTACGGGCTGCTGCTGCTGCGCTGCGTCGGCGATCCGTCGCACGCGACGCCCGGGCAGATCGAGGAGGCGGCCTGGTCGACCGTGCCCGACGTCGCCGTGCTCTTCTGGTGCTTCCGCGTCATGGTGGGCATCGGGCTGCTGTTGATTCTGCTCTTCGCGACTGCCTTCTATCTCTCGGCACGGCACCAGCTGCAGCAGCATCGCTGGTTTCTGCGGGCGGCGTTTCTCGCATTGCCGTTGCCGTGGCTCGCCGCCGAGCTCGGCTGGATCGTGGCCGAGTACGGACGGCAGCCCTGGGCGATCGACGGGGTGCTGCCCACCTTCCTCGGCGCTTCGCCGGTGCCGGCGACCAGCGTCGTGCTGTCGCTCTGCGGCTTCGTGATTTTCTATTCGGCGCTGGCGGTCGTGGACGTGTACCTGCTCACCCGCATGATTCGTCGTGGCCCGGAAGGGCTGGGATATTGGCCGGAGGGGGACGCCCGTGCCTGACTATGAGACGCTGCGGCTGATCTGGTGGCTGATTCTCGGGGCGCTGCTCATCGGTTTTGCGCTCACGGACGGCTTCGACCTGGGGGTCGGGGCGATCTTCCGCTTCATCGGCCGCACCGACGAGGAGCGCCGCGCGCTGCTCGCATCCATCGAGCCGGTGTGGGAGGGCAACCAGGTGTGGTTCATCCTGGGCGGCGGCGCGGTGTTCGCCGCCTGGCCGGTGCTGTACGCGGCCTCGTTCTCGGGCCTGTACCTGGCGATGTTCGTGCTGCTGGTCGCGCTCATCCTCCGGCCCGTGGGGTTCGCGTTCCGCGACAAGATCGAGGATCGCCGCTGGCGCAACGCATGGGACTGGGCGCTGACGCTCGGCGGCGCCGTCCCGGCGCTGCTGTTCGGCGTGGCCTTCGGCAATCTTTTCCTCGGCCTGCCGTTTCATTTCGACGCGCTGCAACGCCCGGTGTTCACCGGCAGCTTCTTCGGCCTGCTGCGCCCCTTCGGACTGCTCGTCGGGCTGGTGAGCCTCGCGATGCTGGTCATGCACGGCGCGGCCTACGCGGCGCTCAAGGTGGGCGAGCCGATGTCGCGGCGTGCCGCCGCGGTCGGCCGCCGGGCGGCGCTCGTGTTCATCGTCGGCTTTCTCGTCGCCGGCGCCTGGGTCGCGAACGCAATCGACGGTCACAGGATCTCATCGGCGGTCGACACTCTGGCAGCGGCGAATCCGCTGGCCAAGCACGTGGCGGTCGCGCCGGGCGCGTGGCTCGGGAACTATCGTGCGCATGGAGTGCTGTGGCTTGCGCCGCTCGCGGCCGTGATCGCCGCGGCACTCGCCGCGGCGCTCCTGCGGACCGGGCGGGCGGGTCTCGCCTTCGTGGCGAGCGGCGCGGCCGCCGCAGCCACGATTCTGACCGCGGGAATTGCGCTCTTCCCCTTCCTCATGCCCTCGTCCAGCCATCCCGATCAGGGCCTCACGGTGTGGGATGCCTCGAGCAGCGCACGGACGCTCGGCATCATGCTGATCGCCGTGCTGGTGTTCCTGCCCATCGTGCTCGCTTACACTGCCTGGGTATTCCGCGTGCTCAGGGGCCGGATCACGCTCGAGTCGGTCCGGCGGCACACGGGACTCTATTGAGGCAGGCGAACGCGGAGCGCAACCATGTGGTACTTCAGCTGGATCCTCGGGCTCGGCCTTGCGCTCACCTTCGCTGTGCTGAATGCCATCTGGTACGAGGTGACGCAGGAGCCGCCGTCGCGGTCGTCATCGCCCCGCCCCGACTCCCGGTCCTGAGCGCAGCTCTCCGAACAGCCGGCGCCCTTTGACCGCGCGCAGCGAGCATCCGAGCGACTCGGCCGCGGCGGCGGCGGCGCTGCGCGTGCGCGATCTGCGCAAGCGCTACGGTGAGCTGCTGGCCGTCGACGGCGTCTCGTTCGAGGTGGCCCCCGGCGAGATCCTCGGTCTCCTGGGGCCCAATGGCGCCGGTAAGACCACCATCATCAATACCATACTCGCCGTGCTGACGCCGAGCTCGGGCTCCATTCGTATCGGCGAGATGGACGTCTCCCGTCAGCGCTCGCTCGCCCTGGCGCGTACCAACTTTGCCGCCGTATACGCGAGCCTCCCGGGCAATCTCACCGTCGTGCAGAATCTCAACTTCTTCGGGCTCATCTACGGCGTTCGCTTCCTGCGCCGCCGGGTCGGGGAGCTCCTCGGGCAGTTCCGGCTCGAGGCGCTGCGCGACACCAAGTGCGGCGTTCTGTCCTCGGGTGAGCTGACGCGCGTGGCGCTCGCGAAGGCCCTGCTCAACCGGCCGCGACTGCTGCTGCTCGACGAGCCCACCGCGTCGCTCGACCCGGCGGCGGCGCGCGACATTCGCGGCGCCATCCGTACGCTCGCGCGCGACAGCGACTGCGGCATCCTCTGGACCTCGCACAACATGTACGAGGTCGAGGACGTGTGCGACCGCGTGCTGTTCCTGTCGCATGGGCGGATTCTCCTGGCGGGCGACCCGCGCGCGCTGCCGCGCGAGCATGGCGCGCGCAACCTCGAGGAGCTCTTCATCCAGCTGGCGCGCGAGCCCCTCGCGCACCCGGCGGAGCGGCTCGCATGAGGGTCGCGCCGGTCGCGGCCATTCTGCTGCGCCAGTGGTATCTGCTGCGCGGCAGCCCGGTGCGCGCGCTGCCGATGTTCGCGTGGGTGGGGATCGATATCGTGCTGTGGGGCTTCATCTCGCGCTTCCTCGACAGTGTGAGTGCCGCCGGCATCGATTTCACCGCGGTGCTCCTCGGCGCGGTGCTGCTGTGGGACCTGTGCGCGCGCGTGATGCAGGGATTGACCACCGCCTTCCTCGAGGACGTGTGGTCGCGCAACTTCCTCAACCTGTTCGCGAGCCCGCTCAGGATCTCGGAGTATGTCACCGGACTCGTGCTCGCCAGCATCGCGACCAGCCTGATCGGACTCGCCGTCATGCTGGCGCTCGCCGTGCCGGTGTTCGGCCTGTCGTTCCTGGCGCTCGGCCTGCCCCTGCTGCTGTTCCTGCTGGTGCTGTACGCGTTCGGAGTGGCGCTCGGGATCCTGGCGAGCGGGATGGTCCTGAGGTTCGGCCCGGCATCCGAATGGCTCGTCTGGCCGATCCCCGCGCTGCTGTCGCCGTTCTGCGCGGTGTTTTACCCGCTGACGATCCTGCCGGCCTGGATGCGCGCCGTGGCGCATGCTTTGCCGCCGTCCTACGTGTTCGAAGGAATGCGCGCGCTGCTCGATGGCCGGCCGTTCGCGCTGCTGCCCGCGCTCGGCGCGCTGGCGCTGGCGGCGCTCGAGATCGTGCTGGCCGGCTCCTACTTCGTGCACGTCTACCGCCGGGCGGTCCGCACCGGGCTGCTGGCCCGCTACAGCGCCGAGACAGTGAGCTGAGGCGCCGGCCGGGCGGCTATGCATAACTACTGATTACCGGCCCGGGGCGTTCGGGCAGAGTGCCTTTCAGGCGAAGCTAGCGGCTCACCGAGGCGGAGGCATCATGATCGTCAGCGAAATCTGCCGGCGGAACCCGGTGACCATCCAGGCGCACGAGGAGCTCGACCGGGCAGCCCAGCTGATGCGCGAGCGGCACATCGGCTACCTGATCGTGGTGGAGCCGTACCCGCCGCACGCGGCGCCGCGGCCTGTCGGAGTCCTGACCGACCGCGACATCGTCGTCGGCGTGCTCGCCAAGGGCGCAGATCCCCGCCTCCTCAAGGTCGGGGACGTGATGACGCGCGAGCCGCTGGTCGTATCCGAGGATGCGTCCCTCAACTCCGCTCTCGCCGAGATGCGCAGGATCGGCGTGCGCCGCATTCCGGTGGTGGATGTGGTCGGCCAGCTCACGGGCGTTCTGTCGCTCGATGAAGTGCTGGACGCGCTTGCGCAGGAGCTCCTCGGCGTGATCGGCTCGATCCGCACCGAGGTGCGCTCCGAGGGAGCCCGGCGGCCCTGACCCGTCTTCGCGGCCGCGCGCGGCGTTCGGCACTGACACGAGCAGGTCGCCATGCTGGATGAGTTCCTGCAGGAAGCGCGCGTTGCCTATTTCTCCATGGAGATCGCGCTGCGCAGCGAGATCCCCACCTATGCCGGCGGCCTGGGGGTCCTGGCCGGCGACACGCTGCGCTCGGCGGCCGATCTGTCGCTGCCGCTGGTGGGAGTCACGCTCGTCAGCCGCGCCGGCTATTTTCGCCAGGAGCTCGATGCCGAAGGCCGGCAGATCGAGCATCCCGCCCTGTGGGATCCGGCGCGCCGCGCGGCGCCGCTCGATGCCAAGGTGGCCGTGTGGATCGAGGACCGCGCGGTATGGGTGGGCGCGTGGCTGTACGTGATCGAGAGCCACCTCGGGGGCCGCGCACCGGTCATATTGCTCGACACGGATCTCGCGGAAAACGCGCCGGCGGATCGCGAGATCACTCACTATCTCTATGGCGGCGACGATCGCTACCGGCTGATGCAGGAGATGGTGCTGGGGCTCGGCGGCGTGCGCGTGCTGCGCGCCCTCGGATTCGAGATCAGCGCCTACCACATGAACGAAGGCCATTCGGCGCTCCTTGGACTCGAGCTCCTGCGCCGTTTCACCTACCCGACGAGCGAGCTGCGCTCCGGCGAATCGCCCTACGATGTGCCGCGTGTCCGCCACCTGTGCCGCTTCACCACCCACACACCGGTCGAGGCCGGACACGACCGCTTCTCTTACGAGCTGGTGGAGCGGCTGTTCCACAACGGTGAGTCGCCGGGCTCGAGCGCCGTCCGGTTCGATCTCGCGGAATTGCAGCAGCTCGCGGGCCGCGATCAGCTCAACATGACGCAGCTCGCGCTGTCGTTGAGCGACTTCGTGAACGGGGTCGCCAAGCGACACGCCGAGCTCTCGGCGCGGATGTACCCGGGCTACCAGGTGCGCGCGATCACCAATGGGGTGCATCCCTTCACCTGGGCGGCCCCGAGCTTTCGGGCGCTCTACGATCGCCACGTGCCCGGCTGGTGCCACGAGCCCGAGCTGCTGATCCGGGCGGAGGGCATCCCGGATACCGAGATCCGTACGGCGCACCTCGAGGCCAAGCTGGCGCTGATCGAGCGCGTGCGGGTGCTCACCGGCGTCGCGCTGAGCGCGGACGCGCCGATCATCGGGTTCGCGCGCCGCATGACCGCCTACAAGCGGCCGGAGCTCTTGTTTACCGATCCCGGGCGGCTCGAGGCGGTCGCGCGCCAACGGCCCTTCCAGATCCTGCTCGCCGGAAAGGCTCACCCGCACGATGAGGAAGGTAAGCGGCTGATCGTGCTGCTGCACCGGCAGACCCGATCGCTCGCGGGCAAAGTGCCGGCCGCGTATCTGCCCGACTACGATCTGGCGCTGGCGCAGCTGCTGGTCTCGGGCAGCGATATCTGGCTCAACACGCCGCAGCCGCCGCTGGAGGCCTCGGGCACCAGCGGGATGAAGGCGGCATTCAACGGCGTTCCGAGCATCTCGGTGCTCGACGGCTGGTGGGTCGAAGGCTGCATCGAGAACGTCACCGGCTGGTCGATCGACGGGGCGGGCTCGCTCTACGACAAGCTGGAACACACCGTGCTGCCGCTCTTCTACGGCGAGCCCGCGGGCTGGGCACGGCTGATGAAAGGCGCCATCGCCGCGAATGCCGTCTACTTCAACAGCCATCGGATGATGCGCCGCTACGCGACCGAGGCCTACCTGCGCTGAGGCATACGCGAAGATGCGTAGAGACGCGGCGCCGCCGGAATCGCTAGGATTTTCGTGGGGAGGTGTTATGTAAGCACGGCCCCGGCGAATTATGAGCCCTGCCAACCCCAAGAGGACGGGTCTCGCAGAGCGGGCGTTCGTCGTGCTGCACGTCGAGGACGACGAGGAGCTTGCCGCGAGCGTCTGCCAGCTGCTGCGCGCCGAGGGGTTCGAGGCGCTGACCGCCGCCGATGGCCCGAGCGCGCTCGCGCGGATCGCGCACGGCGCCCCGGTTCCCGACGTGCTCATCATGGACGTCAATCTGCCCGGGGAGATGGATGGCGCCGATGCCGCGCAGGAGATCTGTCATGCGCTCGGGCACGTGGTACCCACGATCTTTCTCAGCGGCCAGCTGTCGAACGTCGGCTTGCCGTGGCTGCCTGGCGCGCCGCTGCTGTTCGTCGCGAAGCCGATCGATCCGGAGGTGCTGGTGAAAGTCGTCGAATCGTTCGCCGGGCTCGGGCGTTTCATGCGCGCGCGCGCGCAGCGCTGAGAGGCCGCAACAGGGCAAGGCTGCGCCGCCGGATCCGGGACTTACGCGAGAGCCTGCGCCAGATCCCCCAGCAGATCCTCGGGCTCCTCGATACCCACCGACAGGCGCAGCAGATTCTGCGGCGTGCGCGAGCCCGGTCCCTCGATCGATGCGCGATGCTCGATCAGGCTCTCGACCCCGCCGAGACTCGTGGCGCGTGTGAAGAGGCGCGTGCGGCCCGCGATCCGCAGCGCCGCCTCCGCGCCGCCAGCGACGCACACCGACAGCATCGCGCCGAAGCCGCCGTGCATCTGAGCCGCGGCGAGCGCGTGCCCCGGGTGCGAGGCGAGACCGGGATAGAAGACGCGCTCCACGGCGGGGTGTGCGGCGAGGAACTCGGCCACTTTGAGCGCCCCGTGACACTGCGCGCGCACGCGCAGGCCGAGCGTGGCGATGCTCCGGCGCAGCAGCCAGCTGTCGAAGGGCGCGAGCGGCGCTCCTGCCGTTCGCTGCCAGGCGCGCAGGCGCTCGAGCAGCGCCTGATCCCCGCGCACCGCGACCACGCCGCTCAGTACGTCGCTGTGGCCGCCGAGATACTTGGTGGCGCTGTGGACCACGAGGTCGGCGCCGAAGCTGAAAGGGCGCTGGCACACGGGCGTGGCGAAGGTGTTGTCGCACACGACCAGCGCTCCGGCGTCGTGCCCGATCGCGACGGCGAGCCTGAGGTCCGTGATGTCGAGCAGCGGATTGGCGGGGGTCTCGATCCACAGGAGCCGCGGGCGGCCGGCGGCGGCGGCCTTGATGGCCGCCGGGTCGCGGAAGTCGATGAGCTCGAGCGCGGCGCCGCGCTGGCGGCTGACCTCGCTGAATTGCTTCACCGAGCCGTAGTAGGCCTCGCGCGGCGCCACGAGCCGCTCGCCTGAGCCGAGGAGGTCGAGCACCGCCATGTTGGCGGCGAGCCCGGAGGCGAAGGCGACCGCACCGATGCCGCCCTCGAGCTCCGCCATGCAGGCTTCGAGAGCGGTGCGGTTGGGTGTGCCCTCGCGGCTGTAGCGATAGCCGCGCGGGTAGGCGCCGTCCGCGTCGCGCTCGAAGGTGGTGCTGAGATAGATCGGCTCGGCGATCGAGCCGACCGCCGCGTCGGGGGAGTGCGCGGCATGCACGCACAGGGTATTGAGGCCGGAGCGTTTCATGCGTGCGAGCGTAACTCACCGCCGCGCCGTTCGGCAGCGCGGTGCGCCTGCGCGGCAGGACGCCCGTCCCGTCCTGCGGCGCGACGGGCTCGGGCTGAATCGCCTAGGGAGCTACTGCTGCTTGGGAGTCCAGGAGCTGCACCAGCCGGTGGCCTTGACGGCCTTGCCGGGGAAGAGGAGGCAGCCGCCCTGGGCCGAGCCGGCCGCGCCCTGGTAGAGGGTGCAGTTGCCGCACTTGCTGCCGGGCTTGGCGCCGGTTGCCTTGCTCGCGTCCGGTGTGTACTTGAGCGCCTTGGCGGTCGGGTCGTCCGTCGAGACCAGAGGCAGATCGGCCGCGCCAGCCGTCCTCACGGCGATCGGAATCAGGACCGCACCGAGAGCGACCTTCTTCAGCAGCCGGCGGCGGGACTCATCGAATACCTGCTTCATGCGATTCTCCTCGACGACCTTAGAGCACGCCGCGGAAGATTACGCAAAGACGCCGGTGCTGTGAAGTAGCCACAACTACGGATGCGTCCGGCTTACGCTTCGTGGCGCGCCTGGAAGCGGCGGGCCTTCATGCGGTTGCCGCAGACCTTCATGTCGCACCAGCGTCGCGTGTGGTTGCGGCTCGTGTCGAGGAACAGCCACCGGCAGGTGTCGGCGTCGCACGCACGCACCCGCTCCATGGTCTCCGACATCATGAGCTCACCGGCGCTCTGTGCCAGGAGCCACACCGGGAGCTCCGCCCGGGCTTCGAAGCGGCCCCAGTCCCAGGAGAGCGCGCCGCCCCGTTGGCCGCGCCGCCAGCGCAGCTCCCGGTGCCGGGCGGCGCGGTGGAACTCGCGCTCGAGCGCGCGCAGCGCCGCGGGCGGAGCGGGGCGCCCGTCGATCCTCGCGTAGAGCGCCGCGGCGAGGGCTTCGCGCAGCTCCCGTGCCGCGCGCACCGCACGTTGCGCGGCGCCGGGGGGCGCCTGCGCCAGGCGGCGCGCGCGGCGCGCATCGAGCAGACGGCTCTCGAGCGCGAAGCGGAGCAGGGCGCCGTAGTCCGTCAGCCGCTCGAGCGGCGCCCCGGCGCCGAAGCGCTCGCCGAGCGAATTGACCAAGTCGAGCGCGGCGTGTCCGCCGCACAGGTTGAAGAGCGGGCCGGGCTCATTCGGGGCGGTCATGACCTAACCATTAAAGGTAATTTTACAGGTTATGAGGGTCTTGTCTATCCTAACCACCTATGGACGCTATACGGGTTACAAGGGCGCAAGCGGCCGCCGCGGTCCTGCGCCTCGAGCCGCGCGAGCTGCTGGCTTTCGCGGCGATCTACCTGCTGTGGGGCGCGACCTTCCTCGCGATCCGCATCGCGGTGGTGGAGATTCCGCCGTTCTTCACGGCCGGGGTGCGCTTCCTCACGGCGGGAGCGCTGCTCTATGCCTTCATGCGCCTGCGCGGGCAGCCGGCACCGACCGGCGCCGAGTGGCGCAGCCTCGCGCTCACGGCGCTGCTGCTCTTCGTCGCCACCTATGGCGCGCTCTTCTGGGCGGAGCAGTACGTGCCCTCGGGGCTCACGTCGGTGATCGAGGCGTCCTTGCCGCTCATTACGATCGCGCTCGAGGTGTTCGTCTTCCGCCAGCAGCCGTTTCGCTGGCGGATGCTGGCCGCGGTGACGCTCGGCTTCGGCGGGATTGCATGGCTGCTGCTCGGGCACGGTGAGGAGCCGCTCGCGGTGCTGCCCTGCCTGGTGATTCTCGCGGGCGGCGTCGCCTGGTCGCTCGGGGCGGTGCTGACCCGCTCCATGCCGCGGCCGGTATCGCTGCCGCTCACGGCCGGGGCCCAGATGATGCTGGGCGGTGCCGTGCTGCTGGCGCTGTCTCTCGGGAGCGGCGAGCTCGAGTCCCCGCCGCACGTCTCGCTGCGCGCCGGGATGGCGCTCCTCTATCTCATCGTCGGCGGCTCGTGGCTTGGCTTCACGGCGTACGTCTGGCTCCTGGCGCGGATGCCGGTGACGCGTGTAGCGAGCCATGCCTATGTGAATCCGCTGGTAGCCGTCGCGCTCGGCTACCTCGTGGCCGGGGAGGAGCTGACGCTGCGGATGCTGATCGCTTCCTCCCTGGTGGTGGCGAGCGTGTTCCTCATCCTCAAAGAGCCGCAGCCACAGGCGGCGCGGCGGGTGACTCGAGCGGTGCGCAGCGCCCGCCGCGGCAGCCGCGCTTCCTGAGGCGCCGCTCACGGCGGGCGCGGTAGCAATCGCCGGGCACACCCGGCGCTGCGCATAACTACGGATGGCAGGCGCAGCATCCTGAGGCAGACTCCCAGCGCCACCCAGGAGGACTGTCCCGTGTCTGCATCGAGACCACGCTCATATTCATTGTGGCTCGCGGCAATGCTGTCGGCTCTCGCGCTGGCAGCGTGCGAGACGCTGCGCGTCTCGAGCGACTTCGATCATGCGGCGAGCTTCACGGGTTACCACAGCTTCGCCTGGCTGCCGCGCGAGCACCATGGCTCGGCCAACCCGCTGGTGGTGCAGCGGGCTCACGATGCGATCCAGGCGGAGCTCACAGCCAGGGGCTTCACCTACAGCGACAATGCTGCGGCCGCCGATTTCATCGTCGACTTCACCATCGGCTCGCGTGAGCGCACCGACGTGCAGTCCTATCCGTCGCCCTACCTGGGGCCGGGCTGGTGGGGTTACCCGGGCTGGTGGGGATACCCCTACTGGGGCACGGAGGTGGATGTGCGCCAGTACCGCGAGGGGACGCTCTCGATCGACGTCTTCGACGGCCACAGCCACCGCCCGGTGTGGCACGGCTGGGCGAGGCAGGAGCTGACGCGCTCGGACCTCGAGCATTCGGAAGCTCCGATCCGGGCGGCGGTAGCCGCCGTGCTCGCGAAGTTTCCGCCGTCCTGATCCGGCGGGGTCAGGCGCGCCGGGCGCGCCGGGCGCGGCGCGCCGGGCGCGGCGTTCCTTCTTGCGGCGGATTCCACCGCCGGCCGGTGCGCTCCTCGATGTAGCGCCGGATCAGCCGCCGCACGACCTGCGAGGGCGTTGCGTCCTCCTCGGCGCACAGGCGCTCGAACAGGGCCTTCTTGCGCGGATCGATGAGGATCGTCAGGCGTGCGGTACGAGCTTCGAGGGGCAAATGCGCGACTCCGAGTATGGGACGCGGCGTCTAATATTATTATAATCCAGTGCGACTTCAGTAGTAGCCCCCGTGACACCCGCGCTCCACTCGCCCCTCACCGCCTGCCTGGTGCTCCTCGTCCTGTGGGGCGTCATCGGCCTCGCGGGGCTGCTGCGCCCGACCAGCCTCAGGTTCGTCGGCCGCACCCTCTTTCCCGTGAGTGCGCTGGTGAGCGTCGCGCTGGCCGCGGTCGCTGTGTGGAGCCTGGGAGCCGCGCCCGAGCGGGCCGTTCTCGCCATCGGGCTGCCGGACCTCCCGGTGCACCTGCGGCGCGACGGACTGAGCAGCGTGTTTCTGTTCCTGCTCGGGGCGGCCTCGGCGGGCATCTCGATATTCGCCGCCGGGTACTTCCGCCGGGGACACGGCACCTCGGCGGGGCTCCAGTGCCTCCAGTACCACCTGTTCCTCGCGAGCATGGGGCTCGTGATGCTCGCCGACGATGCCTACGCTTTCATGGTCTCCTGGGAGACGATGGCGCTGTCGTCCTACTTCCTCGTGACCACGCAGCACGGCCTGCCGGAGATCCGGCGCGCCGGGTTCCTCTATCTCCTCATCGCTCACGTCGGCGCGACCGCGATCCTGCTCGCCTTCGGCGTGATGCAGGGCGGCAGCTGGCAGTTCACTTTCGACGCGATGCGCGGCGCGCGGCTGCCGGCGCCCTGGGCCGCCGCCGCATTCCTGCTCGCCCTGTTCGGCTTCGGCGCGAAGGCGGGGCTCGTGCCGCTGCACGTCTGGCTCCCCGAAGCCCACCCGGCGGCGCCCTCACCGGTCTCGGCCCTGATGAGCGGCGTGATGCTGAAGACCGCGGTGTACGGCGTGCTGCGGGTCACCTTCGATCTCCTCGGACAGCCGGTATGGTGGTGGGGCGTGGTGGCGCTCGCCGTCGGGCTGTTCACGGCGCTGTACGGCGTGGTGTTCGCCGCGGCGCAGAGCGACATGAAGCGGCTGCTGGCGTACTCCTCCATCGAGAACCTCGGGATCATCTTCACGGCCTTCGGGCTGGCACTCGTCTTTCGCGGCGTGGGCATGCCGATGCTGGCGGCGCTGGCGCTCATCGCGCTGCTCTATCACAGCCTGAACCACGCCTTCATGAAGAGCCTGCTGTTCCTGGGTACCGGGGCGGTGCTGCACTCGACCGGTGAGCGCAACCTCGGCCGCCTCGGGGGGCTCATACACCGCATGCCCTGGGTGGCGTGGCTCACGCTGGTCGGCGCGCTGGCGCTCGCCGGTCTCCCGCCGCTCAACGGTTTCGTCTCGGAATGGCTGCTGCTGCAGGCCTTCCTGTTCGCCCACGAGGTGCCGCGCACGTTCGTCAATATGCTGCTGCCGATGGCGGCCGCGGTCGTGGTGCTGGCGGCGGCGCTCGCCGCCTACGTGATGGTCAAGTTCTTCGGCGTGATCTTCCTCGGACAGCCGCGGGAGGCCGCGCTCGAGCGCGCGCACGACGCGGGCGTCCTGCAACGCCTCGGGCTGGTGTGGCTCGCGGCGGGCTGCATCGGGCTCGCACTGTTTCCCACCCAGGTCATCCACTACCTGCGCGGCGTCGTGAAGGAGCTGAGCGGCGCCGATCTGCCGGGACAGACCGCACCCTGGTGGCTGCTCGAGCCGATACCCGGCCGCCAGGCCTCCTACTCGGCCCTCGGGTTCCTGCTCGCCGTGACGGCGGTCGTGCTGCTCACCATCCTCGGCGTGCGGCTCTTCTATCACCGGCGGGTCCGGCGCGCGGATCCCTGGGATTGCGGCTTTGCCCGGCTCGACGCGCGCATGCAGGACACGGCCGAAGGCTTCGGTCAGCCGATCCGGCACATCTTCGGGCAGTTCTTCCTGCTGCGGCGCGAGCTGCCGACGCCCTTCGATCGGGCGCCGCGCTACCGCGTGCTCGTAGGGGACCGGATCTGGGAGCGCCTCTACGTACCGCTCGGCGGCCTGGTGCAGCGCATCGCCGACCGCTTCGCCTGGGTCCAGCAGGGGCGCATCGCCACCTATCTTCTCTACAGCTTCGTGACGCTGGTGGCGCTCCTGGCGCTCGCGCTATGAGACCCATCGAGGTCGTGACCCAGTTGCTCGAGCTCGCGGCGGCGCTCGCGGTCGCGCCGCTGTTCCTCGGCTGGATCAACCAATGCCGCGCCTGGCTGCAGAACCGCAGCGCACCGAGCGTCTGGCTTCCCTATCGCGGCATCCGCAAGCTCTTTCACAAGGATGCCGTGATCGCCGTGCGCGCCTCGGCGCTCTTTCGTCTGGCCCCGTACATCGTCTTCGGAGCCATGGTGCTCGCCGCCGGCATCATCCCCTCGATGGGTACCCGGCTGCCCTTCACGCGCATCGCCGATGCGATCGCGCTCGTCGGCCTTCTCGCGACCGCGCGGGTCTTCATGTCGCTCGCCGCCATGGACGTCGGCACCGCCTTCGGCACGCTCGGCGCACGCCGTGAAATGATGGTCGGATTCCTCGCCGAGCCGGCGTTGCTCATGATCATCTTCGTCGCCTCGCTCATCTCGGCGACCACCGCGCTGCCGGCGATCACCGAGCACCTCGCGACGCAGACGCTCGGCCTCTATCCGAGCCTCGCCTTCACGGCGGTCGCTTTCACCATGGTGCTGCTCGCCGAGAATGCGCGCATCCCGATCGACAACCCCGCCACCCATCTCGAGCTGACGATGATCCACGAGGCGCTGCTGCTCGAGTACTCCGCGCGTCATCTGGCGCTCATGGAATGGGCTGCCGCGCTCAAGCTGTTCAACTATGCCTGCATCGGCTTTGCCCTCTTCATTCCCTGGGGCGTCTCGACCGGGCAGGGTGGTCCGCTGGCGCTGCTCGCCTCCATTCCCGTGCTCGCCGCCAAGCTCGCCGTCGCCGGCGGCGCGCTGGCCCTCATCGAGACCGTGTCGGCCAAGCTGCGGGTATTTCGCGCCCCGGAGTTCCTCGCCACGGCGTTTCTCTTTGCGGTGCTCGGGCTCCTGGTGCACCTCCTGCTCGGAGCCTGAAGCCGATGAACGGTGTACCCCTGACCCTGCAGCTGCTGAACTTCTGTGCGGCGCTCCTGCTGCTGCTGTCGTTCGCGATGCTCTCGCAGCGGCGCATCGTGAATCTGGTCAATCTGCTCGCCGTCCAGGGGAGCGTACTGCTGCTCGCGACGCTGCTGCTGGCCGCGCGCACCGGCCAGCATCACCTGTACCTCTCGGCGGCCCTGACGCTCGGCCTCAAGGTGATCCTGCTGCCGTGGCTGCTGCGTCGGCTGATCCGCCGCCTCGGCGTCTACTGGGATGCCGAGCCGCTGCTCAACATCTCCGGAACGATGCTGGTCGGGGTGCTGATCGTCGTCTTCGCGTTCGGCCTGGCCCAGCCGATCTCGCAGCTCGCCAGCACCGCGACCCGCAACGCGATCGGCATCGCCGTCGCCGTCGTGCTGCTTTCCTTCCTGATGATGATCACGCGCCGCAAGGCCATGTCCCAGGTGGTGGGCTTCCTGTCCATGGAGAACGGCCTGTTCTTCGGCGCCATGAGCGCGACCTACGGCATGCCGATGGTCGTCGAGTTCGGGGTCGCGCTCGACGTGCTGGTCGCGGTGCTGGTGCTCGGCATTTTCTTCTTCCAGATCCGCGAGCAGTTCGACAGCCTCGATCTGCATCACCTCGAGTCGCTGCGCGAGGAAGCCGGCAGCGGGGGGGGGAGCTAGCATGGAGCTGCTGCTGCTGCTGGCTACGCCTCTGACCGGCGCGCTGACGCTCGGCCTCCTCGGCGCGCGGCGCTTCGCGCCCGAGCTCAACATCGGCTTCAGCCTGCTCACCTTCCTCGCCGCATGCGCGCTGGCCGCGCGCGTCATCGGCGAAGGCCGCCTGATCCTGGCCCACGATCAGTTCTTCATCGACGCCTTCAACGTGTTCCTCGTGGCGCTCACCGCCTTCGTGGGGCTCACGACCGCGATCTTCTCGCGTCCCTACATGCGCGTGGAGCTGGAGCACGGCCGGGTGAGATCCACGCAGCTGCGCCTCTACCACAGCATGTATCAGCTCTTCATGTCGACGATGCTGATCGCGCTCACCGCCAACAACATGGGGCTCCTGTGGGTGGCCATGGAGGCTGCGACGCTCTCCACGGTGCTGCTGGTGACGCTCTATCGGACCCCGGCGAGTCTCGAGGCCGGCTGGAAATACTTCATCCTGTGCGGCGTCGGCATCGCGCAGGCGCTGTTCGGCACCATCCTGCTGTACTTCGCCGCCGAGCATGCCATCGGCGCCGAAGGGGTGAGCGCCCTCCTGTGGACGCACCTGAACGGCGTGAAAGGGCAGCTCGAGCCCGCGGTGCTGGGCCTCGCGTTCGTGTTCCTGCTGGTCGGTTACGGCACCAAGGTCGGGCTCGCGCCGTTGCACAACTGGCTGCCGGATGCCCACGCCGAGGGCCCGACGCCGATCTCCGCCGTGCTCTCGGGGCTGTTGTTGAATGTGGCCATCTACGCCGTCGTGCGCTGCAAGGTGCTGGTCGAGGGCTCGCTGCACTCGGCGCTGCCCTCGCAAATGCTGATGGGTTTCGGGCTGCTGTCGGTGGTGCTCGCGGTATTCCTGCTGTGGCGCCAGCGTGACATCAAGCGGCTGTTCGCCTACTCCTCGATCGAGCACATGGGCATCATCACCTTCGCCTTCGGCATGGGCGGCGCGGTGGCGAACTTCGCCGCGCTGCTGCACATGACGGTGCACTCCCTCACCAAGTCCGCGATCTTCTTTGCCGCGGGCCACGCCGCGCAAAAAGCCGGCTCGCAGCTCATGGATCAGATCCGCGGCCTCGTCACGGTGAGTCCGACCATCGGCTGGGGCCTCATGATGGGATCGCTGGCGATTCTCGGGCTGCCGCCCTTCGGCGTCTTCGCCAGCGAGTTCCTGATCCTCACCACCGCGATGCGCGAGCAGCCCTGGGCAACGCCGATATTGCTGGCGGCGCTGGCGGTGGCGTTCGCCGCCATCTTCGGCCGGGTGCAGCCGATGGTGTTCGGCGAGACGACCGCGAAGCGCCTGCCGCACCCGCCGGCACTGTTGCCGGTGTTCGTGCACCTCGGCCTGGTGCTCGCCCTCGGACTCTACATCCCGCCTTACCTGGCGGACTGGTATCGGGCGGCGGCGCGCCTGATCGGCGGGGGCGGCTGACATGAGGCAGTGGCGTACGCGGACGGTGTCCGGCGCGGAATGGAGCGGCGCGGCACGGGACCTGGCCGGGAGCGGCGCACGGCTCGCGGCGCTCTGGGCGGGCAGCGGCGAGCGCGGCGCGCCGACCGTGCACGCGGCCTTCTTCACCGGCACGGGACCGCTGCTCCTCAGCCTGCCGCTCGAGGATCCGGCTGCGCCCTATCCCGGGCTCGAGGAGCTCTTCCCGTGCGCCGCCCGCATGCAGCGGGCTGCAGCGGATCTTTCCGGAGTGCTTGCGTCGGATCCCGACACCCGTCCCTGGTTGCGGCACAACGCCTGGCCGGCCGCCTGGGCGCCGCTGCTCGATCCGTCGCTGCCGCCGGCCGCTCACGAGCCCGGGGGCGAGACTTACGAGTTCGTGCGGGTCGAGGGCGAGGGAGTGCACGAGATTCCCGTCGGTCCGGTGCACGCGGGCATCATCGAGCCGGGCCATTTTCGCTTCTCAGTGGTCGGGGAGAAGGTGCTGCGGCTCGAGGAGCGCCTCGGCTACGTGCACAAGGGCATCGAGCGTCGCTTCACCGAGCTGCCCATCCTCGAGGCACATCGTCTCGCGGCGCGCGTATCGGGAGACTCCGCGGTGGCGTTCTCCTGGGCCTACTGCCAGGCGCTCGAGAGTCTGGCGGGTGTCGCGCTGCCGGCGCGTGCCGCCTGGCTGCGAGCGCTGTACCTCGAGCTCGAGCGCGTGGCCAATCACCTCGGAGACCTCGGCGCGCTCGGCAACGATGCCGGCTTTGCCTTCGGTCTCGCGCAGTTCTCGCGCCTGAAGGAGTTGCTGCTGCGCAGCTGCGCCGAGGCGCTCGGCGAGCGCTACCTCATGAGCGCCATCGTGCCGGGCGGCAGCGGGGTCGATCTGACGGGCAGCGGTGCGCAGCTGCTGCGCTCGTGTGCGGATGAGATTGCGCGCGAGGCGCTCGCGCTGCGCACGGTCTACGACGAGCACCAGGGGGTGCGCGATCGCTTCACCGGTGCCGGCACGGTCGCGCCGCCGCTCGCCGCCCGGCTCGGCCTCACCGGACTCGCCGGACGCGCCAGCGGGCAGGCGTTCGATCTGCGGATCGACTGGCCCTGTGCGCCGTACACGGAGCTGTCCGTCGCCAGAATCGGCAGCCGCGCAGGCGACGTCGCGGCCCGTGTCGCCGTGCGATTCGACGAGCTGGCCGAATCGGTGCGTCTGATCGAACGAATCATCGCCGCGATCCCCCCGGGACCTCATCGCGAGGCCGTTGCCATCCCGCCGCCGGGTGCACTCGGCATGGGTGCGATCGAGGGCTGGCGCGGGCCGGTGCTGGTCGCGCTCGAGGCCGGCCCCGAGGGCAGCATCCGCCGCTGTCACCCGCACGATCCCTCGTGGCAGAACTGGCCGGTGCTCGAGCACGCGATCATCGACAACATCGTGCCCGATTTCCCGCTCATCAATAAGTCCTTCAATCTCTCCTACAGCGGGCACGACCTCTAGGAGCGCACCATGCTGAAGACGCTGCGCCAGATCGCCTCGGTCGGAATCGCGAGCGAGCCCGCGCCCGCCCCCGACGCGGCGCTGCGCCTGCGCGAGGCGCTGCAGGCGCGCATCCTCGCCGTGCTGGGTCGCGCCCTGTGCGTGCGGGCGGTGGATGCCGGCTCGTGCAACGGCTGCGAGCTCGAGATCCATGCGCTCAACAACCCCTTCTACAACATCGAGGGCCTCGGCATCCGCTTCGTTGCGAGCCCCCGGCACGCCGATCTGTTGCTCGTGACCGGCCCGGTCTCGAGGCACATGGAGACCGCCTTGCGCCGCACCTACGAGGCCACACCCGATCCGAAGCTGGTAGTGGCGGTCGGGGATTGCGCCTGCAGCGGCGGCATTTTCGGCGAAGGCTATGCGAGCCGCGGCCGCATCGCCAACGTCATTCCGGTGGACGTGGCCGTGCCGGGATGTCCGCCGGATCCGGCGCGGATCCTGACGGCGATCCTCACGGCGCTCGAAGGGCGCTCAGCGTCCCCGCGCTAGAACCGCCTCGATGGGCGGCGCCGCGGCCGGCACCGCCGTGCGGTAATCCTTGCCGAGGAGCGCCGCCACGGTCGCGGCGATCTGCGCCTGGTGGATCTCGCGCGTCTGAGTGCGCTCGCCGAGCGGCGCGGTATCGGGTCCCAGCACCGCCATCCAGATGTCGTCCGAGCCCTTCTCCTTCACGCCGTGGTCCTTCCATTCGACGGGCCCGCTGCCACGCCCGTGATCGGCGGTGAGGATGAAGGTCGTCCGATCGCGGTACGCGGGCAGGCTCTGCAGCGTGTTCCACAGCTGCTCGACGTAGTGGTCGAAGGAATGCGCGGCGTGCAGCAGCAGGTCGTAGCGGCCCATGTGGCCCCAGTCGTCGGTCTCGCCGTAGCCCACGAACAGGACCCGCGGCTGCACCCTGGCCAGGGAGTCCATCAGCGGGATCTGCACGAATGAGTCGTAGACGCTCCCGTCCTCGAGCGTCGTCGTGGTCCGGTAGAGCTCGTTCATCAGCGCCTCACGCGGGCCCGGCTCACCTCGGTATGGCAGGTCCTGGCCGGCCTGCAGCGGCAGGTGGCTGCGGGCGACGTTGAAGATGTCCTTGAACGCGCCCCAGCTGGCGAACACCGCGACCCGGCCTTTGAGGTCGGGCAGGCCGTTGAGCCATTCGAAGACGGTGACGTTGGGGTTCGGCCCGAACTCGTTGGAGTTGACGCGCGGATCGGCATGGCCCGAGAGCATCTCGTTGTAGCCGGGGTAGGAGAACCAGAATGTGTTGGTGACGCGCGCGACGCTGCCCTTCAGCTGGTTGCCGAAGATCTGGCCCTTTACGGCGACCGTGTTCCAGATGAACGGGAACAGCGCCTTGCGCCGCTCGTTCACGTCCTCGCGCCAGAACTCGCGCTTCAGGTGCGCTTCCTTGTCCCAGATGCCGCCGTTCTTCTCGTTGAGGAGCGTCGGGTCGGCCCCGGTGAAGATCTCCTGCCAGCGCAGCCCGTCGCTCACGATGAGCACGACATTGCGCGTCTTGAGCGGGGCGGACGCGGCGGCGCACGCGAGCGGCGCGCGGGCGAGGAGCGCCAGCATCATGGCGCACAGCGCGGACCTGACCAGGACACGGTTCGACATTCGCGCTCTCCGCTACTTCGTCAGCCGGTTGTATTTCGCGAGCACGGCGCGCAGCTCCTCGTGCGGCAGCGCCCGCACGTGATGCCCGTCGATGCCCGTCATGTCGGTGGCGGCGACCATGGCATTGACGATCGCTTCCTCGGTGGCCTGCACGGTGGCGGCGAACAACGGGTCCATGGAGTCGTTGGGCACCATCTCGAGATCCACGGGGCCGTGATCGATCTCGCTCGCGCCCGGGTTGGCGGTCGAGAACGCGAGGAAGATATCGCCCGAGCCGTTGCCGGCGATGCTGCCGTTACGGCCGATGCCGAGCGGCACGCGCCGCGCGATGCGCTTCAGCTGGTGCGGGAGGAGCGGCGCGTCGGTCGCCACGACCACGATGATCGAGCCGCGCTCGGCGAGGTCCGATGGTACGAAGGCATAAGGATCCTCGCTCTGGATCTCCCGGCCCACGGGGATGCCTGCGATGCGCAGGTTCTGCCGCGTCCCGTAGTTGCACTGGACCAGCACGCCGACCAGGTAGCCGCCGTCCTGGTCGGTGAGTTTGCGCGAGGAGGTGCCGATGCCGCCCTTGAAGCCGTTGCAGATCATGCCGGTGCCGCCGCCGACGGCGCCTTCCTCCACCGGTCCCGAGCGGGCGCTGTCGAGCGCGTGAAACACATGCTCGGGTCTCACGTGAAAGCCGTTGATGTCGTTGAGCCACCCGTCCCAGGTCTCGGCGACCACCGGCAGCGACCACCAGGAGTCGGTGGCATCCGGCGGGCCGTGCGCGACGCGCCAGGCGATCACGGCATCGCGCACCACGCCGACGCTGTGGGTGTTCGTGATGAGCACCGGGCCCTCGAGGAAGCCGGACTCCTCGACCCAGGTGGTGCCGGTCATCTCGCCGTTGCCGTTCTGCGAGTACCAGCCTGCGAAGGAGAAGCGCTGCATGGAAGCGGCGCCCCGCGGCAGCACGGCGGTGACGCCCGTGCGGATCGGCCCCCGGCCGACGACCAGCTTGCCTTCACCGGAGATGAGCGTCGTGTGGCCGACCAGCACGCCCTCGACGTCGGTGATCGCATCGAGCGGTCCCGGTGTGCCGTCGAAGGGTACGCCCAGGTCGCGCGCGCGGGCCTTGTGGCCCGCCGGGTCGGCGGCGCCGGCCGCAGCCGCGGTAGCCGAGAGCATCAGCGCGAGCGCCAGAGAGAGTATGACGGGACGCGACATGTCGTGGCCCTCTTCAGGTCGCGAGGACCGGCCGCCGTACGATCGCGTACCACCAGTACACCGGCACCCCCAGGGCGCACAGCGCCAGCGCCCAGAGCAGCGACTTGCCGCCGAGGCCGATCGAGACCCAGACGCAGTAGACGGTCGCCATGACCGCTGCGGCGAGCCAACGCGACTCCCGGGACCCGAGCCGGCCGAGCTCACCGCGGCGCCACAGGATCAGCACGGCGATCGCACAGCCGAGATAGACCGGCAGATTGGACGCGGTGACGACGAGCTCGAGGAAGGTGAAGGCGCCCGCGGTCGAATCGTTGTAGCTCGTCAGCATCATGAGACTCGCGAGGATGGCGGTGACCACGAAGGCACGCGTCGGCGCGCCGTGCGCGTTCACTTTCCCCAGGGCCGGCGGAAAGCCGCCGTGCCGGGCGAAGCTCACGGTCAGCTCGCCCAGGATCAGCGTCCAGCCGTTGAGGCAGCCCAGGCCGCTCACGATCACGAAGGCGGCGAGGAGCCTGCCCGAGGCGGGACCCAGGAAGCGCGCGAACAGGTCCGAGAACGGTGCGCTCGAGGCCGCGAGCTCGCCTTGCGGGATCAGCAGCATCGGGATCAGCGAGACGCAGATGGATACCAGCGCGACCGTCAGCGTACCGATGAACGTGGCGCGTGGGATCGTGCGGCCCGGATCGCATACCCGGCCGGCGGGCATCGCGGCGCTCTCGACGCCGAGCATCGCATAGAGTGCGAGGGTCGACGCGGCCATCACGCCGCTCAGGGAGGTGGGCGTCGTCGGCAGCTGCACCGGCGAGGTCCCGTGGGGCGCGGAAAATGCCCACACCCCGAGCGCCACGATCCCGACCTGCGGCAGGAGCTTCAACACGCTGCTCCACACCTGCACCCAGCCGGCGGCACGTACCCCGCGGATGTTGATCGCCACGAACAGCCAGACGAACGCGACCGCCGTCACGGCGGCGAGCAGGTGGTTGGTCGCGAGCACCGGCAGGAAGGAGGACAGGTAGCCGACCACGCCGGTCGCGAGCACGGCGTTGGTCACGACGGTGGAGATCCAGTAGCACCACATGATCACGAAGGCGACGCCGCTGCCCAGGGCACGGCTCGAATAGGCGTACGGACCGTCGTCCTGGGGAAAGGCGCGCGCCAGCCCCGCAAATACCCAGGCGACGAAGATGCAGCCGACGGTGGTGATCAGCCAGGCCGGCACGGCGTTGAGACCGTAGGGGGCGAGCGAGGCCGGCAGCATGAAGAGGCCCACGCCGATCGTGTTGCCCACGACCAGCGCGGTGCACATGAGGAGCCCCAGGGCGCGCGGCTGCTCGGCGGTGCTGCCCGACATGCGCGGCGCCTTCAGACCGACGCCAGCGCTTCCTCGAGCGCCGGCTCGAGCAGTGTCAGGGCTTCGTCCACGTGGGCGCGGTTGATCATGAGCGGGGGAATGAAGCGCACGGTGCTCGCGCCGCACGAGAGCAGCAGCAGCCCATGATGAAAGGCGCGCGTCAGCACCGCCTCGCACAGCTTCTTCGCCGGCGTGCGGCTCGCGCGGTCGGTGACCAGCTCCATGCCGATCATCAGCCCCTTGCCGCGGACGTCGCCGATGCAGGGAAAGCGCTGCTGCAGCTCGCGCAGGCGGCCGATGAAGTACTCGCCGACCGCGGCGGCGTTGGCGGCGTACTCGCGCTCGACCAGCTCGAGCGTCGCGAGCGCCGCCGCGCAGCACAGGGGGTTGCCGCCGAAGGTGTTGCCATGCGCACCGCGTTTCCACTTTTCCATGTGCGTGCGGCGCGCGACGACCAGCCCCATCGGCAGCCCGGAGGCCAGGCCCTTGGCGAGCGTCATTATGTCCGGCGACACGCCCCAATGCGCGCCGGCGAACATCCGGCCGGTGCGCCCGATGCCGCACTGCACCTCGTCGAAGATCAGGAGGATCCCGTGGCGGTCGCAGAGCGCGCGCAGGCCGGGGAGAAAGCTGTCGGGCGGCACGAGATAGCCGCCTTCGCCCTGGATCGGCTCGACTACGATCGCGGCGACCTCGGCCGGCGGCACGTTGCTCTGGAACAGCATCTCGAGGTAGTCGAGGACGGCGCGGCCCTGGTCGGCGCCCACGAAGAGCGGCCGGTACGGGTTGGGGTAGGGCACGTGCGTCACGCCCGGCATGGTCGGGAAGAATCCCGCCTGCTGCGTCACCTTGCTCGAGGTGAAGGCGAGCGAGCCCATGGTGCGGCCATGAAAGCCGCCGAGAAAACCGATGAAGCGCGGGCGGCCGGTCACATAGCGTGCCAGCTTGAGCGCGCCTTCGACCGATTCGGTGCCGCTCTGGCACACGAGCACCTGCACCGGCTCGCCCATCGGGTCGAGCTCGTTGATGCGCTCGGCAAGGCGCGTCATGCGCTCGTGCCAGTAATCCGAGGAGATGTGCAGGAAATCGTCGGCCGCGTCCTTGATGGCCTGCACGACCTTGGGATGCGCGTGTCCGGTGCTCGCGACGCCGATGCCGCTCATGAAATCGAGGAAGCGATTGCCGTCGACGTCCCAGGCCTCGGCGCCGCGCGCGCGCGCCATGACGAAGGGGTAGTCGCGCGGGTAGGAGGGCGTCGTCACCGGCCGGTCGCGGGCGATGAGTGCCTGCGCCTTGGGGCCGGGAAGGGGCGTGCGGATGTGCGGTGAGGCCATGTCAGTTCCTCAGGCTGATGCGGATCGGACGGGCGTGCGCCTCGCGCGTAGCCGCCTCGAGGCCGCGCAGCACGGCGAGCTCGGCAGGCCCCGGGGCGGGAAGCATCTCGACGTGCGCGGCGATCCTCAGCGGCCAGCCGGTGGCGGCACGGGCGGCATCCACGCTGATGCCGGGATAGAGCGCGGCGAGCTCGAGCTCCTCGGTCCCGGGCCTGGGCCGCAGCACGCCGAAATCGGTGATCACCGCCCGCGGGCCCGCGCCGGGGCTGCCGCTCGCGGCGCGCGCACCGGAGCCTTCGAGGTAGCCGCAGGAGGTGCGAAAGTCGAGCCGTGGCACGAAGCTGCGCGGCGTCTGCTTCATGATGACCAGCACCTCGCGCGCGTAGGTCGCGATCTCGGGGGCTCCGCCTCCGCCCGGGAGCCGTACGGTCGGATGCGCGTAGTCGCCGATTACGGTGCTGTTGAGATTCCCGTAGCGGTCGATCTGCGCCGCGCCGAGGAAGCCGACGTCGACCCGGCCGCGCTGCAGGTAGTGCGCGAAGATCTCCGCCAACGGCACGACGCAGGTGGCGGTCTCGGCGAGCTCGCCGTCCCCGATCGAGAGCGGCAGCACCTTGGGCCGGGTTCCCACGGTGCCCGATTCGTAGATCAGCACCAGATCCGGAGCATGCGTCATGCGCGCCAGGTTGCACGCGGCGCTCGGGAGGCCGATGCCGACGAAACACACGGCGCCGTTCACCAGCTGCCGCGCGGCAGTCACCGTCATGATCTCATCCGGGGAGTAGGCGGGCCCGCTCACGCGGCCACTCCGAGCGCGCGCAGCAGCGCGGCATGATTGGGCGCGCCGAGCACGTAGCGCTCCATCCACGCCGTGAACGCGCGGCGGTCGCGCGCGATCTCGTCCCAGGCGAGATAGAAGCGGTTGTCGCGCGCATAGTAGCCGTGGGCGTAGGAAGGATAGGCGCCGCCTGGCACGACGCTCGCGGCGCTGATCAGCCACGAGGGCAGCACCAGCGCGTTCATGTCGGCCCGCAGCCGCTCGACGCGCTCCTCGACGGTGACCAGCACGCGCCGCGCCGCCAGCGCCGCCTCTTTGGCGGCGCCGACGATCCCGCGGATGAGGACGTTGCCCTCGGCATCGATTTGCTGCGCGTGGAGGATGGTGACGTCCGGGTTGATGGCGGGAACGGCGGTCAGCAGCCGCTCCGTGAACGGACAGCGCACCGTCCGCAGGCTCGTGCCCGGCAGGCGCCCGAGATCCGTGTCGCCGTAACGGGGCATCAGGCCGCAGCTCATGCCGCTCGCTCCCGCCTGATAAGCGAGCGCGAGCTCGGCGTGGGTGAATTCGCTGAGCGCGAGCGGCCGCGGCCACTGCCGCTCGACCGCATCGCGCAGGCGATGCAGCGATCCGACCCCGGGATTACCGCCCCAGGAGAAGGTGAGCCGCGCCGCGCAGCCCATGCCGATCAGCTGGTCGTAGATGAGATCCGGCGTCATGCGGATCAGGTGCAGGTCACGCCGCCCGAGACGCACGATCTCGTGGCCGGCGGCGAACGGGATGAGGTGGGTGAAGCCCTCGAGCGCCACGCTGTCGCCGTCGTGCACGTGCGTTGCGATCGCCTCGGTGAGCGGCAGCAGCTGCATCGAAGCTCACTCGACCACGGTCTGCGACTGCTCGCGCAGATACTGCGGCAGGTAGTAGAAGGAGGCGATGGCCTTGCCGGTGGAGCCCGAACCCTTCCAGCCGCCGAAGGGCTGATAGCCGGGCCAGGCGCCCGTGGTCGCTCCCTGCGGCCGGTTGGCGTAGGTGACGCCGGCCTCGATGTGCTCCTGGAACCAGCCGATCTCGTCGGGTGCGCCGTAGAAGCCGGCCGTGAGCCCGAGCGGGGATGCGTTGGCGAGCCCCATGGCTTCCTCGTTCGATGCCACGCGATGCAGCATCAGGATGGGAAGAAACATCTCCTTGTCCCACAGGGGGTGGCCGGGCGGCGCTTCGGCCAGCGTCGGGCGCACGAACAGGCCGCGGGCGAGAGCGCCGTCCCTGAGCTGCTCGCCGCCGAAGAGGATCCGGGCCCCCCCCGTGTTGAGCTGCGCCGCGTAGCGCGCGTAGTCGTCGTAGCCCGAGCTCGTCGCGACGGGACCCAGCCAGTTCTCGCGCCGCGCCGGGTCCCCGATCCTCAAGGCCGCGAGCTGCGCGAGCAGGACTTCCGTGAGTGGCTCGGCCACCTGGCGGTCGACATAGAGCCGCGAGAGCGCCGAGCACTTCTGCCCGCCCATGCCGAACGCGGAGCGCAGGACGCCGGCCGCGGCGCGCTGCAGATCCGCGCGGGCCGTGACGATGCAGGCGTTCTTGCCGCCCATCTCCGCGATGCAGGGCCTGGGGTACGCGCCGCTCTGCATCTTCAGGGCGATCTGCCGGCCGACTTCGTACGAGCCCGTGAACGTGACGCCGGCCGTGAGCGGATGCTCGACGAGCGCCGCGCCGATCTCGCTGCTCGAGCCGCTCAGGTAGTTGAACACCCCGGGCGGGAGCCCGGCATCGCGGATGCAGTCCGCCAGCAGCCGCCCCGCCCACGGCGTGGCCGTCGCACCCTTCAGCACCACGGTGTTGCCGGTGATGAGCGCGGCGGCCACCGGGCCGGCGGCGAGTGCGATGGGGAAGTTGAACGGTGTGATGACGACCCAGGTCCCGTAGGGCTTGAGCACACTGCGGTTATGCGACACGTGACTCGTCAGCGGATCGTCGGGGAGCACATGCGCGAAGCCGCCGGCACGCTCGAAATCGTCGCAATAGGTCGCGAAGAAATCCGCGGCCTCCTGCGCCTCGCCGAGCGCCTCCATGCGGTTCTTTCCGACCTCGAGCGTGAGTGCCGCCGCGATGTCGTACACGCGCTCCTCGATCAGCTGCCCGACGCGCCGCAGGAGCTGCGCGCGTGCTGCGGCCGGGGTCCGCTTCCACTGCGGCCAGGCGCCGTGCGCGGCGCGCAGCGCACGGTCCGCATCCGCGGCGCTCGCCGCCGCAAAAGTGCCGATGAGCACGTCGCGGTCCGCGGGAGTGCGCTTTTCCGCGGCGTGCTCCGCCGGGCGGTCGGCGCCGGCGACGTAGAGCGGGTGCGAGCCGCCGAGTGCGCTGCGCACGCGCTGCATCGCGGCGTCGAAGCGCGTGTGCAGCTCCTCGGGCGGATCGAACATGGTCGCGTAAGTGAGCTTGAAGGTCATGAGTTCTGCTCCCCGGCGACGCAGGCGCCGAGCTCGCCGAGCAGCCGGTCGAGGAGCTCGAGCGCATCGCTGAGCTCGCGCTCGCCGATGACGAGCGGCGGCGCGAGCAGCAGCAGGTTGCCGCGCGCGGCGAAGGAAACACCCGCGGCGAGCGCGCACTCGAGCAGTCTGCGGAGCGCGGCGTGCATTTGCGGCCAGGGCGCGAGCGGCGTGCGGCTCGGGCGGTCGCGCACCAGCTCGACTACCGCGAACAGCCCGTGGCCGCCGCGCACGTCGCCGACGACCGCGTGCCGCGCCTGCAGGCGCCTCAACTGGGCGAGCATTTGCGCCCCGAGCGCCCGGGAGCGCTCGATCAGCCCCTCGTCGCGATAGCTCTCGAGCGCCGCGACGCCCGCGGCGCAGGCGAGCGGGTGGCCGCAGTAGGTGAGTCCGGTCATGAGCATCTGCGGCTCGAGGGCGCGTGCCACGTCCGCCGAGACCACCACCGCGCCGAGCGGCAGGTGCGCCCCGGTGAGGCCCTTGGCGAGCGTCATGAGGTCGGGCCGGCAGTCCGCGCCGTAGCGTTGCCACGCAAACCACTCACCGCAGCGTCCGAAACCGCTCATGACCTCATCGGCGATCAGATAGACGCCGGCCGTGCGGGTGGCCGCGCGCAGCGCCGGCCAGAAGCTGTCGGGGGCGACGATGCCGTTGGTTCCGGCGTTGGGCTCCATCATCACGGCGGCGACCGCACCCGCGCCGAGCTCCGCGATGACTTCCGCCACGCGGCGCACCGCGGCCGCCGCGCACTCCTCGGCGCTCAGCGTGCCGAAGGGGCAGCGATAGGCATAGGGCGGCGGCACGTGCCGCACGCCGAAGGCTTGCGCGTCCACCTGGCTCGCGGTGCGCGCATCGCCCGAGAGGGCCATCGCGGCGTAGCTCGCGCCGTGATAGGAGCGCTCGCGCGTGATCACCCAGCCGCGTGGTTTGGCGGCGGCCAGGCGGGCAAACTTGACGGCGTGCTCGTTGGCATCGGCGCCGCCCAGCGTGAAGAACACCCGGCCCTGCCCCAGGCCTGAGCGCTCGAGCAGCAGTGCCGCGAGCTCGGCGCGCGGCTCGGCGCCCCAGGCGTTGGTGACGAAGCACAGCTTCTGCGCCTGAGCGCGGATCGCCTCGACCACGCGCGGGTGCTGATGGCCGAGGCTCGAGCATTCGGCGAGGCTCGACATGTCGAGAATGGTGCGCCCGTCGGCGGTGTAAAGGCGCGCGCCCGCGCCGCCGACGATGGTCGGCGCATTCCATTCGGTCTGGATGCACCAGCTGTGGAGCACGCTCTCGCGCTCGGGGCGGTGCGCTGCGGCGCTGTGCCGGGCTTCGACGCTCATGACTTTTCTGCCGGCACGGCGGCCAGCGGCCGCTGCCAGGAACGCACGGCGAAATAGTAGACCGGGCTCACGACGGCGATGCCGACCATCCAGGAGAGATCGACGCCGCCGAGGGCGCGGGCGCAGGGGCCGGTGTAGAGGTCGGTCGCGATGAAGGGGATCTGCACCACGATACCCACGAGGTAGCAGGCGAGGGCGGTGTGGTTGTAGTGCCCGTAGATGCCGCCGTCGGCCGCGAAAAACGACGGCACGTGGTAATCGCCGAAGCGGATCAGGTAATAGTCGACGAGGTTCACCGCGGTCCACGGCACCAGCAGGTAGAGGAGCAGCTCGTTGAAGTGACTGTAGAGCGGCAGGAAGTTCTTCGCCCCTACGACGCTGATCAGCAGCGCCACCAGGAAGATTCCCGAGGCGATCACGATGCGCGCGCGGTGGCTGATGCGCCAGCGGGGCACGAGCGTGTGCCCGAGCGTCATCAGCGCCAGCGCGCCCCCGTAGAGACAGATCGCACCGGCCACCGCGACACCGGGCACGAGCAGCAGCATGACGATCAGGCTCACGCGCCCGGTGAGGTGTGCGATGGCGACGACCACGTTGCCGTCTGCGACGGCCGGGCCGATCATGGCTCCGAGGATCATCGGCAGCACGGCGCCGAGCGTCGTGCCCCAGTAGCAGGCCCAGAAAGCCCGGCGGGGACCGGAGTCCGGCGGCAGATAGCGTGAATAGTCGGAGACATAGGGCGCGTAGCCGAGCTGCCAGAGCGCGCCCATGGAGACCATCTTGAAGAAGCCGACCGCGGAGAAGGATCCCTGCGTGAGGAAGTGGCCCGGTATCGGCGTGATGAACAGCAGCCACACGTAGGCGAGCAGCAGCGCACTGCCCGATACGTAGGTCATCATGCGGGTGGAGAAGTGGATCACATCGTGACCGTAGATCGCGCCGGCAAGCGTGATCGCGCCGATGGCGACGATCGCCAGGTTCTCGCTGAGCGCCGGAACGATGAAATGCAGCGACTGGCCGCCGGTGACGAAGGCCGTGCCCGCGTACCCGACGTACATGAAGGCGACCAGGGCGACGACGAAGCCGGCTCCCTTCGCGCCGAACTGGCCGCGGCTCTGGATCATCTGCGGCACGCCGAGCCGCGGGCCCTGGGCCGCATGCAAGGCCATGAAGATCGTGCCGGTCAGGTTGCCGAGGAGTATGGCGAGGACCGCAGAAACGAAGGACTGCCGGAAAATCGTGGTGGCGAGGGCCCCGGTCACCACGGTCAGTACGTTCAGATTCGCTCCGAACCACAGCGTGAACAACTGGCGTGCCTTGCCGTGCCGCTGCTCGAGCGGGATCTGGTAGATCGTGTGCTGCTCGATGCGCGGGGATTTATTGGCGGTCTGCTGCAACGTGGCGCTCATCCGAAGGCGATCGACTCTAACATAGGCTAGAGTTGCGAGAGTCTATGACGGCCTTTCCGGACTTTGGCCTCACGCCGGCAGAGCGGCACGAGGCTGTCTTCGGCCACCGCTACGAGCGCGCGGGGATGGCGGGCGCACGCGGCGAGATCTGGTGCTACACGGAGCGAATCGCCTACCCGCCGGGAGCGGTGGTGCGGTTGTGTGTGAGCTCCAGCGTCCGCAGCTATCGGCTCACCGTAATGCGCGACGGCGCGAGCGCGCTGCCGGTGCTCGAGCGGGAGGTGCGCGACGCCCGCTGGCAGGATACGCCCGAGCAGTGCTCGGTGAGCGGCTGTGGCTGGGCTGCGTCGCTCGAGTTTCGGATCGCCGAGGATTGGCCTTCCGGTGCCTACCGGATCACGCTGCAGGCCGAGGGTCCCCGGGGCGACGAGCTGAGCGCCCACCATCTCATGATCGTGCGGCCGCTCCCCGGCTGCAAAGCGAATCGGATCCTCCAGGTCGCGGCCTCCGGCACCTGGACGGCCTACAATACCTGGGGCGGCTCCAATCACTACCAGGGAATCACCGGGGCGAAGCGCAACCAGTACGCGACGACCGTGAGCCTCGAGCGTCCCTGGTGTCGCGGCTTCGTCGTCCTGCCGGCTGAGGCGCCGCGGGTGCCGCTCGAGGTCGATCCGCCGCCGGGAGCTGCGCCGCGCTATCCGCACCTCGAGTGGGCCTTTGCCAACGGTTACTCCAACAAGTACGCCTCCTCCGGCTGGGCGAGCTACGACCGGCATTTCCTGCATTGGGCGGAGCGCTCGGGCTACGGGGTGGATCTCGCCAGTCAGCACGAATTGCATTTCAATCCGGAGATTCTCGAGGGCTATGCCTGCGTGGTCTTCGTCGGGCACGACGAATACTGGACGTGGGAGATGCGCGATGCGGTCGACGCTTATGTCGATCGCGGCGGCAAGGTGGCGCGCTTCGCGGGCAACTTCATGTGGCAGACGCGCCTGGAGAGAGATGGCAACGCCCAGGTTTGCTACAAGTACCGGGCACGCGCCGAGGATCCGGCGTACCAGTCCGCTGATCGCTCGCGCACCACCGGCTCGTGGGAGGCGCCCGAGACAGGACGTCCGGGTGCCTCGACCTTCGGTTTGAATGCCACCAACGGCCTGTATGCGGGCTGGGGCGCCTGCGCGCCGCGAGGCGTGCGCGGCTTCCCGGTGTACCGGCCCGGGCATTGGGCCTTTGCCGGCACGGGGCTTTGCTACGGCGACCTCCTCGGTGCGCAGGGTCATGCCTTCGGATACGAGGTCGACGGGCTCGACTATCTCATCCGCGGCGGCCTGCCCGAGCCGGCCGGGACGAGCGGCGCCCCGCCGGGACTTACGATCCTCGCGCTCGGCATGTCGGCTCTCAAGGAGGAGCGCATGGACGTCCCGCTCGATGACCGGTTTCTCTCCGACGACGACGCCAGGTACGTGGCCGAGATCCGGCACGGAGAGCAGAGCGACGCGGCCGTGGAGCGCGTCAAACGTGGCGCCGGGATGATCGTCAACTTCACGCGCGGCAGGGGCGAGGTCTTTCACGCCGGCAGCTGCGAATGGGTGGCGGCGCTCCTGCGGCGCGATCCCATGGTGGAGCGCGTGACGCACAATGTGTTGACTCGCTATCTGGGGCGCTAGCAGCGTGAACGCCGACTTACCCGCCATTCCGTCCCACGCCCGCGTGGTCATCGTCGGCGGCGGCATCATCGGCACTTCGGTCGCCTACCACCTGGCGGCCATGGGCTGGAAAGACGTCGTGCTGCTCGAGCGCGACCGGCTCACCTCGGGCACCACCTGGCACGCCGCGGGCCTCATGGTCACCTTCGGCTCGACCTCGGAGACCTCGACCGAGATGCGCAAGTACTCGCGCGATCTCTACCGGCGCCTCGAGGCCGAGACCGGCCAGTCGACGGGGCTTGCGCAGATCGGCTTCATCGAGGTCGCCTCCGACAAGGACCGCCTCGAGGAATACCGGCGCGTCGCGGCGTTCAACCGCTATTGCGGCGTCGACGTCGAGGAGATCTCGCCGCGCGAGGTGCTCGAGCTCTTTCCGCTCGCGCGCGTCGACGATATCGAGGCCGGCTTCTATGTGAAGGAGGACGGACGCGTCAATCCCGTGGACGTCACCATGGCGCTCGCCAGGGGCGCGCGCCAGCGGGGCGTCAGGATCATCGAGGGCTTGCCCGCGACCGGCGTGCTGCAGGCACGCGGCCGCGTGAGCGGCGTGC
Organism: Steroidobacteraceae bacterium; assembly: GCA_035934055.1. Lineage (GTDB taxonomy): Bacteria > Pseudomonadota > Gammaproteobacteria > Steroidobacterales > Steroidobacteraceae > 13-2-20CM-66-19. The sequence continues at coordinate 111,469 of DASYYF010000065.1, forward strand.
GCACCGCGCTCGGCGACATCAGGACCGAGATCGTCGTCAACTGCGCCGGCATGTGGGCGCGGCAGCTCGGCGCGGCGAGCGGTGTCGCAATCGCCAACCAGGCCGCCGAGCACTACTACCTGATCACCGAGGCGATCAGGGACCTCCCGCCCGACATGCCGGTGCTCGAGGATCCCGGCGCCTACGGCTACTACCGCGAGGAGGGCGGCGGGCTCATGGTCGGGCTCTTCGAGCCGCTGTGTGCGCCGTGGCGAGTCGAGGGGATCCCCGACGACTTCTCCTTCGGCGAGCTGCCGCCCGACTGGGAGCGCATGACGCCGTTCCTCGAGCGCGCCATGTCGCGCGTGCCCATCACGCAGGAAGTGGGCATGAAGCGCTTCTTCTGCGGGCCGGAGAGCTTCACTCCGGACCTGCGGCCCATCGTCGGCGAGGCCCCCGAGCTCAGCGGGTACTTTGTCGCCGCAGGGCTCAACTCCATCGGGGTCCTGACCGGCGGGGGGCTCGGGCGCGTGCTCGCCCACTGGATCGTGACCGGCTGCCCCGACGTCGATGTCACCGGTTTCAACATCGATCGGCTGCACGTGACGCAGACCAATCCCGAGTACCGGCGGGCGCGCACGGTCGAATCGCTCGGCATGGTCTACAAGTGCCACTACCCGTTCATGTCGCTCGCGACGGCGCGTGGCGTGAGGAGGTCGCCGTTTCACGAGCGGCTCGCGGCGGCGGGCGCGTACTTCAAAGAGGTGAGCGGCTGGGAGAGCCCCGACTGGTATGGAGATCCCGGGACCACGCCCGATCCCGGACCGCTCGGCTGGGGGCGCCCGAGCTGGTTTGGGCGCTGGCGCGAGGAGCACCGCGCCGCGCGCGAGAACGTGATCCTCATGGACATGTCGTTCATGGGGAAATTCCTGGTGCAGGGCCGCGATGCCGGGCGCTGCCTGAATCGCATCTCCGCCAACCAGGTCGATGGCCCGGCCGGGGTCATCACCTACACGCAATGGCTGAACGAGACCGGCCGCCTCGAGGCCGATCTCACCGTCACCAAGCTCGCTGAGGAGCGCTACCTGGTGGTCGTGACCGACACCATGGTGCGCCACGCCGAGACCTGGATGCGGCGCCGCATCGGCGATCAAGCGCATGCCCTGGTCACCGACGTCACCTCGGCCTACGGGCAGCTCAACGTGCAGGGGCCGAATTCGCGCGCGCTGCTGCAGAGACTGACGAGCGCCGATCTCTCGAACGCGGCCTTCCCGTTCCGCGCCGCACGCGAGATCGACATCGGCTTCGCGCGCGTGCTCTGCATCCGCATTACCTACCTCGGGGAGCTCGGCTACGAGCTGTACGTGCCCGCCGAGCAGGCGACCCATGTATACGATCGCCTGGTCGCGGCGGGCCGCGAGCTTGGGTTGCGGCATGCCGGGCTCAAGGCGCTCGGGAGCCTGCGCCTGGAGAAGGGCTACCGCGACTACGGCCACGACATCGACAACACCGACGTCCCCTACGAGGTCGGTCTCGGCTTCGCGCTGGATCTCAAGAAGCCGGAGGGCTTCATCGGCAAGGAGGCGGTGCTCGCGCAGCAAGCCGCCGGTCCGCTCGCGCGCCGCCTGGTGCAGGTGCTGGTGAAGGATCCCGAGCCCCTCATGTTCCACGCCGAGGTCGTGCGCCGCGACGGTGTGCCGGTCGGCTACGTGCGTGCCGCTTCCTACGGCCACACGCTCGGCGGCGCGGTCGGGCTCGCCATGATCGAGCCGAAGAGGGAGCCGAAGGCGAGCGTCGATGAGGCGTATCTCGCGAGTGGGGAGTGGCAGGTCGACATCGCCGGCAAGCTCTATCCGGCCGTGGTCTCCGCCCGGGCGCTCTACGACCCCGGGATGAAGCGCATCCATGTCTGAGGAGCCGCGCGACCGGCGCGAGCCGCCGTCGCGCCGCGCGGCGGTGCTCGGCCTCCTCGCGGTGCTCGTCCTGATCGTGCTCGGGCTCGTGCTGGTGAAGCTGCTCGGGGACTCCGGGCGGCTCGAGGACTGTGCGCTCTCCGGGCGCACCAACTGTGCTTCGATCGACAGCAACGGAGGATCGCAATGATCACGGGCTACAGCGACCATGCGGCGAACGAACGCACGTTTCTCGCCTGGGTGCGCACCGGCATCGCGATGATCGCCTTCGGCTTCGTGATCGAGAAGTTCAATCTGTTCCTGCTCGCGATCGCGGCCGGGGCGCTCAACGAGCGCTCCGCACAGCTGGTGAAATTCTCGGGCAGGGGCGGGCGCTACGACGGGCTGGCGCTCATCTTCGGCGGCATCGGACTCGTGGTGCTCTCGACGGTACGCTTCGTGCGCACGACGCGCCTGCTCGACGACGGCGCGGTCCATTCGGCCTCGAGCGTGCGCACCGAGCTCGTGCTGTGCGCTTTTCTCGTGCTGGTCATCGCCAGCTACGGGATTTACCTCGCCTTCGGCTGAGGCGTTTTGGTCGCGAAACACGAACGGCACGGCCTCATACGTCTCTCTGTATCATGGAATTGATGAGATCCCTGGGACGAAGGCCCGAAGGCACCCGGCTCGAGCGCATCCGGGCCTCGGCGCGCTGGGCGGGCGAGCGCTTCCACAACCTGCACCCGATTCTTCCGGGCCTGCGCGATGCGAATGCGCCGATGCCGACGCTGCGGGAATTCTTATGCGGCGGCGAGCGGCGGGTGCCGCCCGGGCCGCTGCCCGCGGTGAGCCCTTTAGACACGTGGCTGAAGCCGCCGGGCAGCGGACTGCGCGCCACCTGGCTGGGTCATTCGACCGTGCTCATCGAGATCGACGGCCTGCGCGTGCTCACCGACCCGGTGTGGGGTCCGCGCGCCTCGCCCTCGCGCTTCATCGGGCCGAGACGCTTCCAGCCGGTGCCGGTTTCGCTGCACGCACTTCCGCCCATCGACCTGGTCGTCATCTCGCACGATCACTACGACCACCTCGACTATCCGACCATCCGGCAGCTGAGAAAGCGTGCGGTGCCGTTCGTGACCTCGCTTGGCGTCGGTGCGCACCTCGAGGCCTGGGGCATAGCCCCCGAGCGCATCGTCGAGCTCGACTGGTGGGAGTCCTATACGCTGCCGAACGCCGATCTCAGCGTGACCGCCGCACCGTCGCAGCATTTCTCCGGGCGCACGATCAAGACGCGCAGCACGACGCTCTGGTCCTCGCTCGTCATCCGCTCGCCGCACCACGCAGTGTTCTTCAGCGGCGATACCGGACTCACCACCGAGTACCAGCTGATCCGCGAACGGCTGGGTCCCTTCGATCTCACGATGCTCGAAGTGGGCGCCTGGCATCCCGCCTGGGGGGACATGCACCTAGGTCCCGAGAACGCGCTCAAGGCAAACGCATTGCTCGGCGGCGGTCCGTTCCTGCCGGTTCACTGGGGAACGTTTGCACTCGGGACGCACGCGTGGGATCAGCCCGCCGAAGTCCTTCTCAGGCTCGGGCCCGCCGCGGGTGCGCAGCTCCTCATGCCGCGCCTCGGCGAGGCCATCGAGCCCTCCCACGGCACCGACCTCGAGCCCTGGTGGCGAACGGAGCGGCCGGAGCGCGCCCACCCGCTGCGCGACACCCTCGCCGGCGCGCTGCCGAAGTCGATTCCGGTCCCCATGGACTAGAGTCGAGGAGAATGAGCATGGCGCGTGCGACGGCGGACATCGGCACCATCGACTACCGGACTGCGCTCATGGCGGGGCATCATCCCCTCACCTCGGACGAAGGCCCGGCGCTCGGAGGCAAGGACACCGGTGCCGCTCCGCATGAGCTGCTGTGCGCGGCGCTCGCGGCCTGCACCGCGATCACGCTGCGCATGTACGCCGAGCGCAAGAGCTGGGCGCTGCGCGCGGCGCACGTCGACGTGCTGTTCCAGCACGAAGGCGAGAAACGCACGATGACGCGCCGGCTGCGTCTCGAGGGAGAGCTCGATGAGGCGCAGCGCGCGCGCCTCGCCGACATCGCCGAGCGCACCCCCGTCACCCTGACGCTGAAGCAGGGCGTGGCTATCACGACGATCCTCGAGCCGAAGCAGCCGGCCTGAGTGCCGCCGAGGAGCTGCTGCTCAATGAGCCGGCGGCGCGGCAGCAGCGCGCCGCGCGGTCCGCGGCAGTGTACCGAGCGCGGTCAGCGCGCCTGCCAGAGCCAGAGCGGCTGCGATCCACTGCATCATTCGCCCCGTATCGTCGATCGAGGCGGCGATGAGCGCGCGGGCACGGCGGCGCTCCGGCTCCGCAAGGCCGGCCGGGATCGGCGGGACGACGAAGCCGCCGCGCGCGGCCTCGACCGCCTCCCGTACTTCGGGGGCGACCGCCGCCGCATGGTCGAGGTGCCGTTCGATGGAGCGCGACATGGCCCCGACGGCCACGCTGCCGAGCACCGCGATGACGAGCAGGCTGCCGATGGAGGCAACCGCATTGTTGATCCCCGAGGCGACGCCGGTGCGATGCGCGGGGACGGCGTTGAGGACCGCGGTGGTGAGCGGGGCCACCGTGAGGGCCATCCCGAACCCGAGCACGGCCATGGGCGCGAGGATGGTCCAGTAGGGCTGACGGCTGACGCCCAGGAGCGCAAAACCGCCTGCCGCGATCGCGGGGCCGACGATGAGCGGCCCGCGGGCGCCGAAGCGGTCGATCAGGCCTCCCGACCAGCGCGACAGCACGGCGAGGACCACGGTGAAGGGGAGATAAGCGGCGCCGGCGGCGGTCGCCGAATAACCGCGTGCCTGAATCAGGAGGAAAGGCAGGAAGAAGAATCCGCCGCCGAGCCCGCCGTAGAGGAGCAGCGTCAGCAGGTTGACGCCGCTGAAGGTGGGCGAGCGGAAGAGCTCGAGCGGCATCATCGGGGCGCGGCTGCGGTGCTCGGCGTTGAGGAACAGGGCCAGCAATCCCGCGCCGAGCGCCAGTGAGCCCGCCACCGCGGGATGACTCCAGCCGAGCCCGGACGAGGCAATGAGTCCGTACACGAGAGTCCCGAGCCCGGCGAACGCGAGCAGGCTTCCCAGCCAATCGATCCCCGGCGGCGCTTGCGGGTCGCGGCTTTCGGGCACGCGTCGCAGCGCAATCCACAGCGTGGGAAGCGCGAGAAGCGGATTGATGAGAAAGATGACCCGCCAGGACCAGTGGTCCAGCAGCCCGCCGCCGAGAAGCGGGGCCGCTCCCGCGGCGATGGCGGAGGCGCCCGACCAGACCCCGATCGCCGTTCCGCGCTCGCGCTCCCCGAAGGCCGCGCCGATGAGCGCCAGCGAGCAGGGCACGAGCAGCGCGGCGCCGACCCCGGAGACGGCGCGGGCGGCGAGCAGTACCGGCACGCCCCTCGCCAGACCGCAGCCGAGCGACGCCACGGCAAAGAGGCTCACTCCGATCACGAACATGCGGCGCCGGCCGAAGCGGTCCGCCGCCGCGCCGCCGACGAGGAGCAGCGCCGACATGCACAGCGTGTAGGCATTGATCACCCACTGCATCGCCGGCAGCGTCGTGCGCAGGTCGGCCTCGATGGCGGGAAGGGCTACGTTGACCACCGACTCGTCGACGAACGCCAGGGTCGAGCCGAGCACCGCCACCGCGAGCACCCAGGACCTGGCCGCGGCGCAGGCCGGCACGCTTGGATGCGAGCGGATCGCCAGCTCATCGCAGGGCAGCGATTTGGGATTCGCCAAACGGGGGCTTTCGCACGCGCTTCAGTGCGCCGGCTCGTCGCTCCTGAGCTGCACTGCGGGAAAGTATAGTCCGAGCAGGCGCCGCTCCCACCACAGGCCGCGGGCCTTCGCGGCCGCGTCGCTATAGGTGTAGTCGTAGAACCTGGCGCGGATGTAGAGGGGCGGCTTGTCCGGAAAGGGATTCCGGGCGAGGAGCGCCGTGACCGCCGGCTCGTTGTGCAGGAGCTTCTCGAGGAACAGCCAGAACCACCGCAGCCGCTGCGGATCCTCGAGGGCGGCGAACCACATCTGCCAGTCGAGCCGCGGTTGATGGGGAATGTTCCAGGGCGGGCGGCGCGCCACATCGCCGGGCTTGTAGCGGAACTCGTATTCGCGCCACGCCACGCCGTCGCTCGTGCCCTCGATGACTATCTCGTTGCGCCTGGTCGTCATCACGGCAAAGAGACCGTAGGAGCTCACGATGTGCAGCGGCTCGATGAGGGCGTCGACCGCGCGTGCGGCCGCGGGCGGGTCGCCGCCGAAGCGCGCGTCCATCTCGACGAGGCTGCAGAAGACGATCAGCACCGCCACGCTGCCGAGCGCGATCCGGGCCGCGCGGCGCGGCCGCACCGTCTGCGCCGGCCGCGGCGGCGGCGCGGGCAGACGCTGCGGCACGATCCTGCTCAGGGCCGCATCGTCGAACAGCGGCAGGCACAACAACACGGTCTGCAGGTTGAACCAGTTGTAGTTGCCGGTGAGCAGGATGCAGCTCTCGAGCAGCACGATGCCCCAGGCGGCGCAGAAGCGCAGCCGCCGCGGAGCGAAAATGAGGAACGGCAGGCCGAGCTCGATCACGAAGGTGCTGCCGGTGGCGAAGGTCAGCACGCCGGACGGCAGGTGCGCGGCATACCAGGCGAGCGGCGTCGGCAGCGGCTGGGTAAGAAAGTGGTAGGAGAGCGCCGACAGGTTCCACCAGTTCGGATCGCCCGAGAGGAGCTTCACCATGCCCGACATGAACATGAAGCGGAACAGCAGCCAGCGCAGCAGCCAGATTCCGGGGTTGGGAGCGAAGCTCACGAGCAGCGCGAGAAAGCCGGCCTCCAGCAGGAACGTGTCCCACTGGTAGGTCATGAAGACCTGGCCGGCGTAAAGGAGCGAGAGGTAGAGGATATAAAGGAGTAGCAGGCAGAGGCGCGGCAGGAGATTGAGCGTGAGCAGCACCGCCAGCGCGGCTCCACCCCAGGAGACCGCCTGGATGGCGGCATCGCCGGCGTTCCACCAGAAGACCGTCGGCATGAGGTAGAAACGCTCCCACCCCGCAGCGTGGCGGACCGCATCGAGGAACTCACCGAGCGGCAGGATGCCGTGGCTGCCGATGAGACCTTGCGCCTGCACGGCGAAGGAGGCGAAGGCTGCGAGGTAGATGAGCCCGAGGAGCCTCAGAAAGACGAACGAGACGAGCTCATAGCGCGGCGGTGCGTAGTTCCTGCCCCAGAGAAAGAGGCTGATGCGATAGAAGGCCGGGCGGTGCCGCGCGATGAAGGCGTAAGTCCATTCCGCGAGGGCGGCGAATCCGGGCAGGCGGCGGTAGAGCGCGAGCCACAGGCCTTTCCCGGGGGCGTGGCTCAGGGTGAGGAAGCTCGCCTCGGCCGCGCTCGCACGCCGTCCGTCAGGGTCGAGGTACTGAACCGCGCGCTGGAAGTCGGCGAGCGGGATCGCCGGGTACTGCGCCGCCGCCTCCTGGTACGTGCGGTAGCGGACACGGTCGCCGGTGAGCTTCTGCCAGTAGCGTGCCCAATAGCCGCAGAACCCGCAGTCGCCGTCGTAGATCAGCAGTGGTGTGCGAGCATCCATTCGATGAGACACGACGGCTGTCGATGTCGTGTCGCAGGCGTCGGGTCAGTCAGGCAAAACGGTGCGCGAGGATCGCCAGACACAGCGTGATGCTGCCGAGCGCGTGAATCGCCAGCGTGAGCTCGATGCTCTTCCTGAGCTGCGGCCGGGCGGCCGGTTCCACGCTGATGCCGCGGGCGGCCAGTACGCCGGCGAGCGCGAGTGCCGCGGCGGGCAGGGCGTACCAGAGCGGCAGTGCGCCGATCGTGGCGGCGGCGGCGCTCGCAGCGAGCGCGAGCGCGGTGAGGCCGAAGTAGATGGCGCGCGCGCCGGCGGCGCCGAGCCGCACCACCAGCGTACGCTTGCCCGCGCGCGCATCGGCGTCGCGGTCCGGAACCTCGTTGATCAGCAGGATGGCGGCCACCCAGGCACCCACCGGGAGCGAGACGAGTACCGCCCCGGCATTCACCGGGGCGCCCTGCAGCCATGCCGCCCCGAGAAGCGGCAGCGGCCCGAAGCCGACGGCGACCGCCAGCTCGCCGACGCCGCGTGCCGAGAGCTGCACGCCCGGCATCGAGTAAAGGATTCCGAGCGCCAGTCCGGCGAGGCCGAGCAGCACGACGCCGGGGCCCCGCAGCAGGGTCAGCGCGAAGCCGACGACCAGCGCCGCCACGGCCAGGCCGAGCGCCAGGCGCGCCATCTCGGCGCGGGTGAGGAGCCCCGTCTGGATGAAGCGCGAGCCGCCCGTGTAAGGATAGATGCGTTCGTTGTTGCCCTCGTCGGCGCCGATGACGTCGTCGCCGACGTCGTTGTAGACGTTGGTCGCGCCGTGCGCGAGCACCGTGGCTGCGAGCGCGAGTGCCAGCAGCCGCCAGTCGACGTGCCCGGTGGCCGCGGCGGCCCAGGCCGTGCCGACGAACACCGGCAGCACCGAGGCGGTGAAGAAGGCGGGCCGCGTCGAGAGGAACAGACGCTTCGCGGTCACGCCGGGTCCCGGACCCGCAAGCGCGGGCGAGGGACGGTCGGGGGGAGGCGAGGTGGTGATCACGGGGCCGGTGAGTTCCGCTCGGGGCGCTTGCGAGCATAGCGCAGATGCGCCGCGTGACGCCTCCGGGGCCCGCGCCGGTGGGCGACCACGACCTGGTAGAGCCCGAGGAACAGCCGCCGCTCGGTCCAGTGGAACTGGTCGGCCCTTTCGGCAAAGCTCGCAATCGCACTACGCCACAGGCTCGCCGCATACGGCTCGAGCCAGCGGTTCACGAGCCACATCAGGCCGCGCAGCGGGTGGAACCACCGTGGACGGGCGTAGTCGACGAACACCGCGCGCCCACCGGGCTTCAGCCGTGCCAGCAGCGCATTGACGGTGCGGCGCTTGTAGGCGTCCGGCATCTCGTGGAGAAGGAAGAAGCAGCACACGCCGTGGTAGCTCTCGCTGCCCGGCGCCGTGGCATCCGCCAGGCGGACGCTGGCGTTCGCCCGCGTGGCGAGCTTCGCGCGCAGGTGCTCGACCTGCAGCCGCGAGACGTCGATGACGGTGAGCCGGCCCGTCGGGCCGAGGCGATCGGCGAGCTTGAGCGGCTGGCTGCCGTAGACGCTCGCGGCCTGCAGCACGTGCTCGCCGGGGTGGAAGTGCGAGCACGCGGCGCGCACCAGGCGCGCGTAATTGCCCCACAGGATCGCGTTGACGACGAGCTCGCGGTCGAGCAGCCGCACGGCCTGCGGGCGCAGATAAGCCCACGAATAGGTCTCGGCGAGGTACTCCGGGAGCGCCACCTCCGGGTCGGCCGCGTCCTGGTCCGGGCGCGGCGGGCCGAGCCGGGGCGCAATCGCGAAGCTGCGGGAGGCGTCGATGGCGGGCGACCGGACGATGCGTCAGGGCGGACTGCCCGCCGCACCGAACTCGTAGCGGAAGGTGAGTGCCACCAGGTTGACGTTGTCCGCCCACGGCAGGACGCCGAGCGCCAGCAGGTTCGGGATCGTGGCGGGTCCGACATCGCCCAGGGCCCAGTCGGCCGAATCGTACTTTTCGTGAATGAAGCGCAGGTGCACCTGTGCTGCGCGGGTCCACTGATAGCGCAGGTCGAGCCGCACGCTGTCGAGGCGGCTCCAGTTCTGCGGGAAGGCCTGGGCGAGCCCGCCCACCTGCGTGTTGAAATCGCTGTACGAGGGCGCGTGCAGGTAGTCGAGGGCGAGCGTCCAGCGCGTCGCCATCACCCACTGGCCGCCCGCGCCGAAGTTCCAGAAGTGCTCGAAGTCGCTCACCTGCCAGGGGGCCGTGAATGCTCCGGCGAAACCGTCCTGGAGCAGGTCGAGCCGCTGATAGCCTCCGTCGAGGTAGGCGCTGAGAGTCTCGCGCGGCGTCCAGGCGAGCGTCGTGGAAGCGCGCCGCTCGTGCACGCTCTGCAGGCCGAGCTGCGAGAGGCGATAGTCGTCGTTGGCGAAGAATCCTTCGACCGACCACGCGAGGGTCGTGGTCGCCTCCCACGAGCCGGTCAGCGTGAAGAACTCGCGGTCGCGCGGCGCGTAATCGTAGGCCCACACGAGCGGGTTCTCGGCGGCGGGGAGGGCCGAGGCATTGAAAGCCGAGCTCTTGCGCGAGGCGTTGCCGCCCTTGAGCGTGAAGGTGAGTCCCGCGAGCGGATCGAGCCTGGCGCGCACCCAGCTCTCGGTGTCGCGGGTGCTGCTGGCCAGCTCGTCCGGCCCGTAGTGCGTGTTGAGGAATTTGCCGCCGACGCCGACGCGCGCCCAGCTGGTGAGCGCGTAATCAGCGCTGCCCTCGAGGCGCGTCCGGTCCTCGCTGTAGCGGGGCGTGGTGAACGCGCTGCCGCTCGGAAACGTGTCGGTGAGCACGTAGCCGAGGGTCAGGGGCGTGGTGTGGTCGTCGCGTCCGTCGTAGGTCGCATCGCCCCGCACCGAGAGCTTCGGCAGCGGGTGCGAGGCGAGCCCGAGCGCGTAGTGCGACAGATGCACATCGCCGTCGAGCGCGGATGGCGTCGGGACGCTCGCGCCCGGCAGGGTGCTGAAGGGCAGGAAGCCTTCGTCCTGCCTGAGGCTCCCGACGGATGCTGCGTAGGTGAGGGACGTCGCGAGCCAGTTGAGCGGCACATTGCCCGCGAGCGCGAACTGCTGCAGGTTGTTGTCCGGTGGCAGCGCCAGACGGCCCTGGGTCGAGCCGGTGACGAGCGGCAGGTAGGGGTTGGCGAACGTGAGCGAATCGATGTCGTTCTTGAACCAGGAGCCCGTGTAGGTGAGGTGCAGACTCGCGCGGTGATCGGCCCACGCCGCCCCGGCCTCGACGGTATTGGTCACATAGTCGATCGGCTGCGGCAGCTGCGCGGCCTCGGTGAGGAAGCTGCCGTTCATCGAGCCCGTGCCGTCCTTCTGCTCGTGGCGAAACTCCGCGTGCAGTGTCCACGCGGAGCTCGCGACGTAGGACCCGAGGAGCGAGGCGGTGCGCCGGTCGTACTCGATGTTCAGCGGCGCGAGCGTCGCGCCGAGCGCGCTCATGCCGGCGGTGCTCGAGCCGGGGACCCAGCCTCCCGGGAGGGTCAGATTCCCGCTGCCCGCACCGAGGAAGGGCGTCGCGCCGGTGTCATACAGCCGCGTCGGCAGGTCGTCGTAAGCGACCTTGACGTCGTAGCGGCCCTCGCTGCCGATCGCGGCGCTTCCCTGGCGGGAGGCGAGGCCGACATCCTCGAGGTCGAAGCTCGCGTTGGTGCCGTCTGCGCTGCGGTACTGCCCCGCGGCCGCGACGTCGGCGTAGGCGGTGTCGTGGTCGATGCCGGTGTAGCGTCCGTAGCTGAAGTTCGCGCCGCTCGCCTTGAGGGCGCCGATTTCGACGTCCCCGCTGTAGCCCTCGAGGAAGGGGCACTGCTCGCACTTCCACGCGCTGGTGTCGGGTGCGGGAGCGCCGTCGGCCCAGGCGGCGCCGGCGGCGAGCAGCGCGGCCGCACCGGTGGCGCTCGATCGGCGGCGGTCGCGTGAGGCGGGCTTCACGGCAGGCATCCCCTTCCTAGCGCATCAGCGCGCGGCCCGACGGATGGTTGGAGCCGTGCACCTGCGTGTGGCAGTTGACGCAGCCGCCGGCGAGCAGGTAAGCGCTCGGAGCGCCGCCGCCGCCGGGCAGACCGAGTGGGCCGTTGAGGATCGAGGGGTGTCCCGCACCTTCGTGACACTGCTGGCACAGGAAAGGCGGGCGCGTCTTGAGCAGCGCCGGCTGAGCCGAGCCGTGCGCGTCGTGGCAGTTCGAGCAGTCCTCGGCAACCGGCTGATGCTCCCACAGGAACGGCCCGCGGTACTCGGAATGGCAGCTGGTGCAGGTTTCCGTCACCGTGTTGCCGACGAGCAGGAACGGCCCCTGCGAGCCGTGCGGCGCGTGGCAGGAGCTGCAGGCCATCTTCCCCTCGCGCAGCGGATGGTGGGAGGGCTTGAAGAGATCCGTGTGCTCGGCCTGGTGGCAGCTCGTGCACACCTCGGCCTGTGTCGCCGTCGTGAGCACCGGATCGTGGGCCGCGTGCAGCGTGTGGCAGGCCGCGCACGGTACCTCGCTCGCGGCGTGCTGGCTCGCGGCCCACGCGTGCGCGACGTTGGATTGATGGCAGCCGAGACACTGCGCATTCTGCCGCGCGGGTGCGGCGTGCGCGTGCGGGCCGAAATCGACGATGCCCGCCGGCTGCTTGCCGCGCGCATCGACGTGCGCGCGGCCGGGTCCGTGGCAGGCCTCGCATTGCAGCCCGCCGTGGCCAAACGGACCGCGATCGTCCCTGGGACGGGCGTGCTTGGTTTTGAAAAGACCGAGGAGCGCCGGATCATCGTGACAGCCGAGGCAGCTGTCGGCGCCCTTGGCGCTGTAGGCAGGGGCGTTGCCCTGATCGGCCGCGAGCGCCGGCGTCATCGCGCCGGCGAGCAGCGCGATGAGCAGGGCGGCGGCGGCCGCGGACACCCGCATCGCTCAGCGATCCGCGACCGGGATGTTATGCACTACCGCCACGTCCGCGAGCGCGCCCGGTCCGTGGCACAGCGCGCAGGTCTCGACCGCGGCGCCCGCTATCGTCCGGCCCTCCGCGTCCTTCAACACCGTGGTCGAGCCGCCCATCTGCAGCATGTGCTGCTCGGTCAGGTTGTCGAAGTGGCAGGCGGAGCAGACGGCCATGTTGGCCGAGGTCGAGATCGGATTGCCGGCCGTGGTGGCGTCCGCCGGATTCTTCGACAGACCCGTGTCGAAGGTGGTCGCCTGCACGGCCGTGTCATCCACCGGGTAGTAGGTGCCCGAGTTGTGGCACATGGCGCAGTCGTTGAGCTGTCCCGGAAAGACCACGTCGCTGAAGTCGTTCACCGAGCTGCCGAAGCCGTAGATGACGGTCGGCGCTCCGGCCGCCGCGCGCACGCTGCCGGCGTGCAGCATGTGGAACAGGAAGCGGGAATTGATGGACTGCTCCCACAGGCCGTCGGGGCCGGCCGCGGTCAGGCCCTGGCGCTGACTGACGTCGGTCGAGGCCGGGTTGTGGCAGGCGACGCAGGCCTGGATGTCATCGTTGCGGTTGCTGCCGTGGAGCTCGAGGCGGAAGTGGCAGACGTCGCACTTGGCGATATCCACGACCGTGCGCCGCGGCACCGCCTTCCCGCCCGCCACGTTGCCGTAGGCCACGGTGGTTGTCACCGGAATGCGATCGGCGCCCGGTCCGGTGGTGACGACGCCCGGATGACCCTCGAGGACGACGCCGACGTTGGCCAGCGCCGGGCAGGCGGTGGTGCCGGAGGGCGGACAGTTGGCGGCGGGCGCTGCCGGCAGTGCGGTCGTGGAGGTCAGCGTCCACGACCCGTCCGCCTGCTGCACGGGCGTGATGGACCCGCCCGCACAGCCGGCCCCGGCGAGCGGGTTGAGCGAGATCGGTTGACCCCAGCTGGCCGCCGCAGGCGTCGCGGCGCTGCCCCAGTTGGTGTAATCGCTCGTCTCCCAGGCGACGTCGAGCGCCATCCTCGCCGCGCCGCCTCCGGCGCACACCGGCTTGCCGGTGCGCGGATCGGTGCCCGCGAAAGCAGGATCCGTCAGGATGTTGTACGGGGCGTTGCTGTTGGTCGGATCGACGACCGAGAAGTTCACCACCGGGAAGATGCTGGGAGCGGTCCCCGTGAAGCTGACGCTGTTGATGATGAACTTGAACTTGGTCGCCGCGACCTCGTCCGCAATGGCGTGCACCGCCGCGACCCCGAGCAGCGGCAGTGTCGGGTTGGTATGGCAGGTGGTGCACTGCGCGTCGGTGGCCGCGCCGGCCGTGTGCGTGGGACTCGCGCCGGAGAAGGTCGTGGTGTCGTGGCAGGCGCCGCACGCTTCGATGGTCGGCACGCCGGAATAGTTGGCCGCCTCGGTCGCCGCCGGCAGGCTCTGATTGTGGCAGGTGGTGCAGTTGCGCGTGTCCTGCGGGAAGAGCACCGTGTTGAAGTTATTCAGCGACTGCCGGAAGCCGACGATCCAGTAGCCCTGCCCGAGCGTCGGCGTGGTGAGCGAGCCGGTATGCAGCTCGGCGCCGCCGCTGAGGGCGAGCCCTGGCGGCGTCTGGATGCTCGCCAGGGAGTTGCCCTGGTGGATCTTGTGGATCATCTGCTTGAAGTCGAGCGGATTGCCGCTGTACGGGTCGGTGGTGCTCGGGTTGTGGCACATGACGCAGTACTGCGCCTCGACGCGGGCACCGCCGTGGAGCATGAGCTGGGTGTGGCAGCCGTTGCAGGTCTGCAGCTCGATGATCTCGCGGCTGAAGATGCCGGTGGTCGCACCCGTCGAGGGCTGGAACGTGTAGGCGCCGTTGTTGGCCTGGGCGAGGCCGCGGATCTCGAAGGCGACACGGTGCGTGAGCGTCGCGTCGTACGTCACGTTTGGATCGGTCGTGATGTCCTGCTTGAAGGTGTACTGATAGGTGCCGTCGCCGTTATCGACGAGGGTGCCCGAGGCACCGTTCTCGGTGGTCGCCTGGGTGGCGGCGGCGGCCAGGCAGCTGCTCGCCCCGGTCGGGCACCCCGAGGGCGTAACGGTGTGGTAGATGTAAGACTGCCAGGTGCTCGAGGCGCCGTTCTGTCCCGGGGTGAGCTTGGCGATCACCCAGCCGATGTCCGCGGCGGGCAGGCCCTTCAGCGGCACGCCGTTCTCATCGGCGAGCGAGAACTTCACCACCGGAGGCGATTTGATGGTGACGCCGGTGATCGTTCCTGTGATCCGGGTCGCCGTCGCGACATCGAGCGCTGCGACTCCGGCACCCGGGCCCTGCGGACCCGTGGCTCCGGGCGGGCCGGCCGGCCCTGCCTGGCCTTGTGGTCCGGTACTGCCGCTGCAGGCGGCGAGAAGGGCGGCGAGAGCGAGCGCGGGCACGCAAGCCCGAGCCATGTGTGTCACCGAAGGTGAACCGAGGGATCCCCGATGCATAGATGCAACCCCCCTGCGGGCCGCGGCGTTTGCCGCCTATCCTCGCCTCGCGGCCGCGAAAAGCAGATAGGTACTTTCCGTACGTGCGGATCGACCCGTTGTGCAGTCAGAATTTTTTACTAGACTGGAACGGAGTCCCCGTCCTGGGGGACGACAACAACCGCGCGCAAGTAAAGGGGACTTCAGCCATGAGAGCTGTGCTTTTCGCTGCAGTTGCAGCGCTCGGACTTCTCCCGGTGGCGGCGCCAGGCGCAGCCGACCCGAAGCTCCTCGAGACCTGTCAGGATTGCCACGGCGCGAATGGAATCACCGGCGCCCAGGACGTGCCGACGATCGCCGGCGTATCTGCCGTCGTCCAGAGCGATGCCCTGAAGGCCTACAAGGGGAAGACGCGCCCCTGCCCGAAGGTCGACTACAAGCGCGGCGATACCAAGCGCGAGGGCGACATGTGCACCGTCGCGAAGGACCTGACGGACGCGCAGATCGCGGATGTCGCCGCGTATTTCGCAGCTAAGCCCTACGGCGCGCTGAAGCAGCCTGCCGATGCCTCCAAGGCCGCGGCCGGCAAGCAGATTCACGACCATGATTGCAGGAAATGTCACTCGTCCGGCGGCAAGGATCCGGCCGACGACGCCGGAATACTCGCCGGCCAGCCCGCGACCTGGATGAAAGCCACGCTGGCAGCCTTCAAGAAGGGCAGCATGGAGCAGCCGAAGAACATGAAGAGCGTCGTCACGAAGCTTTCCGACGCCGATATCGAAGCGCTGGCCCAGTATTACGCCAGCGAGCAGTAGCGGGCAGCCGCGCGAGCCCTGCATGAGGCCCTTCGGGTCATGAGCGCGGCCGCGCCGCCCGTACCCTTCGTACCCGATCGGGCGTGGTGGGGGCGGCTGTTTGCCGTCATCGATGCGCGCGATGCCGACGGCTTCGGCGCTTTCCTCGCGCCCGATGCCGAGTTCCGCTTCGGCAATGCGCCCGCGGTGCAGGGGCGTGAAGCGATCCGCGCGGCGGTAGCGGGCTTCTTCTCCGTGATCGCCGGCTGCCGTCATCGCCTGCTCGGCGCCTGGAACGGCGCCGGCACGGCGGTCTGCGAGGGCGAGGTGACCTACACGCGCCAGGATGGCTCGACCGTGACGATTCCCTTCGTCAACGTGTTCGAGCTGCGTGGCGAGCGCATCGCCTCCTACCGCATCTACATCGACAACGCGCCGCTCTTCAGCAAGTCCGCCTGACGGCGAGGGCCGGGCCCTCGCTCAGCAGATCCGCGGCAGCGGATCGTCCTCGAGCTCATCGAGCACGCGCCGGCCGCCGAAGGCGGTATCGAGAACCACCTGCGCGGGCCCCGCGCGCAGCCCGCCGATGAGCGCGGCGCGCGGTGCCACGCTGCGCAGCTGCGCGAGCGCCGCCTCGGCCGCCTCGGCTGCCAGTACCGCCAGCACCCGGCCCTCGCAGGCGAGATACAAAGGATCGAAGCCGAGCAGCTCGCAGACCGACTGCACCGCGTCGTTGACGGGAATCGTCGACTCCTCGAGCTCGACCCCGAGCCCGGTCGCGCGCGCGATCTCGTGCGTGACGGTCGCGAGCCCGCCGCGGGTCGGATCGCGCATGAAGCGCAGGCCCGGCACCTGCATGAGCAGCTGCGTCTCGGGCAGCACGCTGGCGGCGTCCGATCGCAGGTCGCCGCGCAACCCGAACTCCTCGCGCGCGAGCAGTACCGCGGCGCCGTGATCCCCCACCGGGCCGCTCACCAGAATGCGGTCGCCGGGGCGCACGCACTCGAGCCCCAGGCGTGTGCCGCGCGGCCGGAACCCGACGCCGGTAGCGGCGAGGTACATGCCGTCGCAGTCGCCGCGGCCGAGCACCTTGGTATCGCCGGCCACGACTGCGACTCCGCAGGCGCGCGCCGCCTCCGCGAGCGCGGCGATCACCCGGGTGAGGAGCGCGATCTCGAGTCCCTCCTCGAGAAAGGTGCTGAGCGTCATGAAGCGCGGTACCGCGCCGCTCACCGCGAGATCGTTGACGGTGCCGTGGACCGCGAGGGAGCCGATGTTGCCGCCCGGGAACTCGAGCGGCTGCACGGTGAAGCCGTCCGTGGTCACGACGAGCTCGAGGTCGTCGGGGGCGGGAAGTGCCACCGCGTCCGCGCGCGTATCGAGCAGGGGATTTGCGAGCGCCGGTGCGAAGAGCTCCTCGATGAGCTCGCGCATGAGGCGTCCGCCATTACCATGCGCGAGGCTGATGTGCTGGTCGCGGCGCGTCATCGGATCGATTCCGCCTCAGCCGCCCTGGTGAGCGGCGGCCGTCTCGACGAGCTGGCCGAAGCTGATCGCTGCATCGTTGACCGGCAGCCGCAGCGGCAGCAGCACCTCGAACCCGAGCTCGGTCAGCCCGGCATGAATACTTTCCGTCAGCACGCGATTCTGGAATACGCCGCCGGCAAGCCCGACGCGCGTTACCCCGCTGTGCTCGCGCACGGCGCGTGCCTGCTCGCACAGCGCCCGTGCCAGGCTGGCATGCAGCACTCCGGCGCGCGCCGCCGCAGAGCGTGTCGTATCGAGCATCGCCGGCACGAGCGGCGCCCAGTCGCACCGCCAGATGCCGCTCGCATCCCGCACGAGCGGCAGCGCGAGCGGGGAGTCCGGAGATCCGCTCAGTGCCTCCAGGCGCATGGGCGCTTCGGCCTCGTAGCTGGTGGTGAGACTGATTCCGGCGAGCGCCGCGGCGGCGTCGAACAAGCGACCGACGGCGGTCGTCAGCGGCGCGTTGACACCCGCATCGAAGGCTTGTCGCAGCAGTGGTTCGCCGAGGGCGGTGCCCGCCGGCCACGCACAGCCTGCTTCCCAGCACAGCGCGAGCGCCGTGCGCCACGGCTCGCGCGCCGCCCGCTCGCCTCCCGGAAGACGGAACGGCCGGAAGCTCGCGACGCGCTGCCAGCCGCCCGGTTGGCCGAGGAATCCCTCGCCGCCCCAGAGTGTGCCGTCGGCGCCCAATCCGACTCCGTCCCAGGTGAAGCACAGCGTGGGCGCGCGGCAAGGGTACTCCGCGGCGAGCGCCGCGGCATGGGCATGGTGGTGCCATACCGCGCAGGTCGGCAGCCCCGATTCGCGCGCCCAGCGCGAGTTGGGAAAGTCCGGATGCGCATCGTGCGCGATGCGCGCGGCCCGCACCCCGTAGAGCTGCTGCAGATCGTCGATGACCTGCGCGAAGACCTTGCGTGAGCGCGGGCTCCCGAGCTCGCCGATATGGGGGGATACGACGGCGCGGCGGCCCCACGCGAGCGCCACCGTGTTCTTGAGGTAGGCGCCGACCGCGAGTGTCGGCACCGCGACGCTCGCCGGCAATTCGAGCTCGAGCGGCGCCGTGCCGCGCCCGAGACGTACCGGTCGCGGTGCGCCGGCCAGAATCCGTACGACGGGATCGTCGGCGGGCCGCGCGATGGGGCGGTCGTGATGCAGGAAGCCGTCGGCCACGTGCGCAAGCCGCGCCTCGGCTTCCCCGGGCTCGGTGAGCACGGGCTCGCCGCTCAGGTTCCCCGAGGTCGCGACCAGAGGTGCGCCGAAATCCTCGAGCAGCAGGTGGTGCAGCGGGCTATAGGGCAGCATCAACCCGAGCTGCTCGAGCCCCGGGGCGATGCCGGCGGCGACGGCGGCATGGGGATGCCGGCGCGAGAGCACGATCGGCCGTGTGGGGTCGACGAGTGCCGCAGCTTCCGCCGCCGAGAGCTCGGCGAGTGCGCGCGCCGCATCGAGCCCGTCCGCTCCGCGCCACGGCACCATGAGCGCGAGCGGTTTCGCCGGCCGGCGTTTGCGCTCGCGCAGCCGGGCGACCGCAGCCTCGTCGGCCGCATCACAACAGAGGTGATAGCCGCCGATGCCGCGCACGGCGATGATCCGCCCGGTGCGCAGTGCGGCCTGCGCCGCGGCGAGCGCGGCGGCGTTACCGCGGATCTCCTGCGCGCCCGCATGCCAGCGCAGCGCGGGGCCGCAGGCGGCGCAGGCGAGCGGCTCGGCGTGGAAGCGCCGATCGAGCGGGTCGAGGTACTCGGCGGCACAGTCGGGGCAGAGTGGGAAGCCGGCGAGCGAGGTATTCGCGCGATCGTAGGGCAGGGCGCGGATGACCGTGTAGCGCGGACCGCACTGGGTGCAATTGATGAAGGGATAGGCGAAGCGGCGCGCCGCCGGGTCGCGCAGCTCGGCGAGGCACTCGTCGCAGGCGAAGAGATCGGGCGGCAGGTGGACGTGCGGTTGCGCGGAGCGCTCGCTGGGTAGAACGCGAAAGCCCGCGAGCGACTCGCGACCGACGGGGCGCGCCTCGATGAGCTGCGGGCATGCCGCCGGTGGCGCGCGGGCGAGGAGCGCTGCACCGAAGGCGTGCAGCTGCGCGGCATCGCCCTGCGCATGCAGCTCGACTTCCCCGCCGCTGTTACGCACCCAGCCCGCGAGGCCGTATTGATGCGCGAGGCGGTAGACGAAGGGACGGAAGCCGACGCCCTGCACGCGGCCGGCGATGCGCCAGCGCAGCGCCGCGGCCGGCGCGGGCGGCGCGAGCTCGAATGCGCGGCTGCTCATGCGCCGAGCGCTCCGCGCGGCGCGTCGAAGCCGATGCGCCGATGCACGGCGAGATGCAGCGGCGTCCAGGCGTGCGGCGCGCGGTAGACGAAGCGGTGGCGCGCGATGTGATAGCTCGGGTCGAAGCCGTAGAAGTTGAGCCGCATGCGCTCGAGCTCGTCGGCGCGATAGGCCGACAGGGGGCGCTGCGCCTCGTCGCGCACGCGGGCGGCACGCTTCACCTCGAGGGCCGCGGCGAAGCGCGCGGGCTCGGCGAGCGCCGCGGCGCGCGCATCGACGAGGGAGCGAAACTCCCCGCCGCTCGGACCGGCGTCCTCATCGATGAGCCCGAGGCGCTCCGCCTCGTGCACACCGAGCGGCAGCCGCCGCGCCATGAGCGCCGTCGCCTGCCCGGGCCCGACGCGTCGCGGCAGGAGGTAGGTCCAATACTCCGAGCCGTAGAGGTTGCCCATGTTGCGGTAGTGCGGATTGAGCACGATGCCGCTGCGGGCCAGCACGCGGTCGGCGGCGAGAGCGAGAAACACCCCGCCCGCCGCGGCATTGCCCTGCAGCGCCGCCACGGTGAGATGCGTCGCCGTGTCGAGTATGTCGCGGGTCAGGTCGTCGATGGCGTTGATGTTGGCCCACGACTCGTCGGCGGGACTTGCCGCCGCCTCGATGCAGTGCAGGTGCATGCCGTTGCACCAGAAATCCGCTCCGCCCATGAGCACGATCACCCGGGTCGGGCGGGCGCGGGCCTCGGCGTAGGCCGCGCGCAGCCGCTCGCACTGCGCCGTGCTCAGTGCGCCGTTATGGAAGGGGAAGTGCAGATAGCCGACCGCGCCGCGTTCCTCGTAGCCGATCTCGAGATCGCGGACACCGCCGCCGGCATCCGCAGTCGCATCGCTCTCGGGCAGCGCTTGCGCGTCCGTGCCGAGGGCGTGCGCCGCGGGGAGCTTCAGGCCCCGCCGCGGCCCCTCGAGCAGCCTGAGCTGCCCGATCCAGACGGCGCCGTCGCGCGTCGCGCGGCAGACCGCACCGTGATGGCGGGCGATGAGCGCACCGGGCCGGCCGGCGAGGCGCTGCTCGGGGTGCGCATCGAATAAACGGACGCGCCGCTCGAGCAGCAGATCCTCGACCCCGGGAGCTCCGTCGGCGCTATGGATCTTGCGCAGGACGGCTGCGGTCGCGTCGCGGCTCCAGTCGATCGCGCGCCGGGCGGCGGGCAGCGGCGGCTGCCAGCCCTGTCCGTCGGCCCGATTGGCAGGCGCGATCGGCCCGGCGCCCGAGGCAATGCGAGCGAGCGCGGCGCGCACCGCGACCACCGCACCCTCGGTCACCTCGTTGCGATAGAGACTGCTCTTGGGGGCAAAGCGCATGGGAAATGCGGCGCAGCCCCAGACGGGGCCCGTGTCCCAGTCGGCATCGGCCTGGAGCACCGTCACCCCCCATTGCGGCGCGCCGCGGAGAATGGCCCAGTCGAGCGCCGCCGGTCCCCGGTCTCCCTGCGGTCCGGGATGCACGATGAGGCACAGCTGCTCCCGCCACACCGTCGGCGGGATGGCGCGCTTCAGGAACGGCGCCAGGATCACCTCGGGCCGGAACAGCCCGATCGTCTCGAGCGTCACCCGGTCGTGAATGTCGAGCTCGACCGAGAGCTCGTGGCCGTCGCCCGCGAGCTCGACAAAAAGCCGCTGCGAGAGGCTGTTGAAGGCGTGCGTGAGCAGCAGGATGCGCATCAGCTCGCGGCCCGCACCGCGCCGCGGCGATACTTATAGTAGGCGGCGCACGCACCCTCGGCCGACACCATGCATGAGCCGATCGGGTTGTGCGGGGTGCAGACCGTGCCGAAGATGGCGCAATCGGTGGGCTTCTTGACGCCGCGGATGATCGCCGGGCATTGACAGGCCTTGTTCTCCGCCACCGGCCGCGACTCGAGCGCGAAGCGGCGCTCCGCATCGAGGTGCGCGTACGCGGACTTCAGGCGCAGCCCGCTGTAGGGCAGCTCGCCGAGGCCGCGCCACTCGAAGCTCGGCCGCAGCTCGAGCACCTCGGCGACCAGGCGCTGCGCCTTGCGGTTGCCCTCGCGCGTGACTCCGCGGGTGAATTCGTTCTCGACGTGCGCCTCGCCTGCATTCAGCTGCCGCACGAGCATGCGGATCGCCTCGAGGACATCGAGCGGCTCAAAGCCGGCGATCACCACCGGCCGCTGGTATTCCTCGGCGAAGTATTCGTACGGCCGGCTGCCGATCACGGCGCTCACGTGCGAGGGGCCGATGAAGCCATCGACGCGGATCCGGCCCCATTCGCGCACCTCGGGCGAGTCGAGGATGCTCTGGATCGCGGCGGGCGTCAGCACGTGGTTGCAGTAGACGCTGAAATTCCTGAGCCCGCGCCGCTCGGCCTCGAGCACCACGTGCGCGGTGGCGGGGGTGGTGGTCTCGAAGCCGACCGCGAAGAACACCACCTGGCGCGCGGGCTCGGCGGCAGCGATCTCCAGCGCTTCGAGGGCGGAGTACGCCATGCGCACGTCGGCGCCCTGGGCGCGCGCCTTGAGGAGGCTGCGCCGGCGCGAGGCCGGCACGCGCAGCATGTCGCCATAGCTCACGAGCGTTACGCCGGGTTGCTGTGCGAGCTCGATGGCGGCATCGAGCCGCGGGATGGCGAGCACGCACACGGGGCAGCCGGGGCCGTGCACCAGGTGGATGTTGGAGGGCAGGAGGTCTTCGACACCGTAGCGGAAGATGGCGTGCGTGTGGCCGCCGCAGAACTCCATCAGGTGATAGTCGCGCTCGCGGTCGACTTGCGCGGCCAGCTGCCGCGCCAGCGCGGCGGCGGCGGCGCCCTCACGGAAAGCGCGGATGTAGCGCATCGGCGTCCTCGCCGAGGCGGGCGGCGAGCTCGGCGAACAAGGCCAGGGTCTTCTCCGCCTCCTCGACGTCGAGGCGGGCGATGGCGAAGCCGGCGTGAACGATGACGTAATCGCCGACCGCGACCTCATCGAGCAAGGAGGCGGAGACCCGTGTGCGAACTCCCCCCACCTCGGTCTCGATCCATGCGTCATCGAGCCGTGCCGCCACTCGTACCGGAATCGCGAGACACATGGGCTACTCCGCGGCGATGGCCTGCAACGGCCGCAGTGGAGCGATCGCCCGCGGCGCGGACAGCTGCTGCTCGAGCCAGGCGAGCCAGGCCTCGAGCGAGGGTGCGCGGCGTGCGGCCGCGCGGATCAGGGGCGTGCTGCGGCCGAGCGCCCGCAGCGCGCCTTCCGCGCGTACCGGGTCGAAATCCTCCATGACGCCGAGCAGGTCCGCCTTGCTGAGGACGACGAGGTCGGCAGCGCGGAACATGACCGGATACTTCGCCGGCTTGTCGTCGCCCTCGGTGCTGCAGAGGAGCACCACGTTGCGGTGCTGCCCCAGGTCGAAGCTCGCCGGACACACGAGATTGCCGACGTTCTCGATGAAGAGGAGATCGAGGCCCGCGAGCGGCAGATCGTGCAGGGCGCGATGCACGAGGTGCGCATCGAGATGACAGGCGGTGCCGGTCGTGATCTGCACCGCGGGCACGCCCTGGGCGCGGATGCGGGCGGCATCGTTATCCGTCTCGAGGTCGCCTTCGATGACCGCGATGCGGTAGCGGTCGCGCAGGGCGCAGATAGTGGCCTCGAGCAGCGTCGTCTTGCCGGCGCCCGGCGAGGACATGAGATTGATCGCGAGAACACCGTACTCGTCGAAATGCCCGCGGTTGTGCGCTGCCACCCGGTCGTTGGCCGCGAGCAGATCCTGGAGCACTTCCACCGTGGTGTGGGCACCCGGGCGTGCGCTGCGGTCGCCGGAAGCGAGGCGGGCATTGCCGGCCGTAACAGTGCAGCCGCAGGTCTGGCACATGAGTCGCCCTCCGCTTCAGGACTCAATGGAGCGCAGCGTGCGCTTCCGGCACGTCGAGCTCGACGGCCCGCAGCCGCAGCCCGTCGCCCTCGAGCACGCGGGTGCGGTAACCGCCGCAGCTCGCGCACAGCAGGCGGTTGGGCAGCGCGCTCGAGCTCGTGCCGCAGTCGTCGCAGTGCACCACGATCCCGGGCACCGCAATCGAGAGCTCGGCTTGGGCGGCGCAGGTTCCCATGCGCGCGATCTCGAAGGCGCGCGCCAGCTGCTCGGGCTCGACACCCGAGAGCTGTCCGACCTCGATCGTGATGCGCCCGACCGTCCGTGCCTCGCAGCTCGTGGCGATCCTCGCCACTTCATCGAGGAGAGCCTGGCATATCGACAGCTCGTGCACGCTGAACCCCCGGGAGACGCGCGGGAATTGGTCTTAGGCGAGACGGATCCTACGCCGTTGGGGCCGACTCCCGGCTTGTGGAATACACGTATTGTCGTGCGCGCGCGTTTCGATGGTTAATCGGCCACGTTTGCCGGGGGGATCCTCAGATGGCGCATACCAGACTGATGCGGGAGCTGGATCGGCAGGGCGTATCGCGGCGCGATTTCCTGACCTTCTGCGCGGGCATGGCGGCCGTGCTGGGGCTGCCCAGGGGAGCTGCCGGAGCGATCGCCAGGGCGGTCGAGAGCGAGAAACGCCCGATCCTCATATGGCTCGAATTCCAGGACTGCGCCGGTAACACCGAGTCGTTCCTGCGCGCGAGCCATCCGACGGTGGCCGATCTGGTTCTCGACACCATCTCGCTCAACTATCACGAGACGATAATGGCGGCGGCCGGCGCCCAGGCCGAGGCTGCGCGGGATGAGACCGTGCGGCAGAACAAGGGCAACTACATCGCCCTCGTCGAGGGCTCGATTCCTGGCGACGCCGACAGCGGCTATTGCACGATCGGCGGCCGCTCGGCTCTCGACATTGCGCGCGAGGTCTGCGGCAACGCGCTCGCCACGGTCGCCGTGGGCACCTGCGCCTCTTACGGCGGCATCCCGGCGGCGCGCCCCAATCCCACCCGCGCGCTCTCGGTGGCGGATGCCGTCCCGGGCGTGAAGAATCTCATCAACATGTCGGCGTGCCCGGCCAATGCCGAGAACATCACCGCGCTCCTCGTCTACTACCTGACGCTCAAGCAGTGGCCGCCGCTCGACCGGTACCGCCGGCCGTTATTTGCCTACGGCAAGTCGATTCACGACAACTGCGAGCGGCGCGCGCACTTCGACGCCGGTCAGTACGTGGAGGCCTGGGGCGATGAGGCGCATCGCCACGGCCACTGCCTCTACAAGATGGGCTGCAAGGGACCGGCGACCTCGCAGAACTGCCCGAATGTCCGATGGAACGAGCACACCAACTGGCCGATCGGCTGCGGCCATCCCTGCATCGGCTGCGCCGAGCCGAACTTCTGGGATGTGATGACGCCCTTCTATCAGAAGCTGCCGGATGTCGCGGGCGTCGATACCGACCGGTGGCTCGACACGGTCGGTCTCGGAGCCACCGGGGTCGTCGCAGCCGGCGTGATCGCCCACGGAATCGGCGAGGTGGTGCGCCACAAGCAGCGTGGCCGGTTGGTGGTGGAGCAAAAGCCGGGCGCCCCCAAGGGCGCGGGCGAGCAAGCGGGGGCCAAAAAATGACTCATGTCGTCGTTGATCCGGTAACGCGGATCGAGGGACACCTGCGCATCGAAGCCGAGGTGGACGGAGGCGCGGTGAAGGAGGCGTGGTCGTCCTGCACCATGTTCCGCGGTATCGAGCTGATCCTCGAGGGGCGCGACCCGCGCGACGCCTGGGCGTTCGCGCAGCGCATCTGCGGGGTGTGCACCACCGTGCACGCCATCGCCTCGATCCGTGCGGTCGAGCACGCGATCGGAGCGACTCCGCCGCCGAATGCCCGGATCCTGCGCAACCTCATCATCGCGGCGCAGAACGTGCAGGACCACGTCGTGCATTTCTATCATCTGCAGGCGCTCGACTGGGTCGATATCGTGAGCGCGCTCGGCGCCGACCCCGCGAAGACCTCGAGCCTCGCCCAGTCGATCTCCGACTGGCCGCTCTCGAGCGCCAGGTATTTCGCCGGGGTGCGCGAGCGTGTGAAGGCTTTCGTCGAGCGCGGGCAGCTCGGCATCTTCGCCAACGCCTACTGGGGCCATTCCGCCTACCGGCTGCCGCCCGAAGCCAACCTCATGGCGGTGGCGCATTACCTCGAGGCGCTCGACTGGCAGCGCCGCTTCATCAAGATCCATGCGATTCTCGGCGGCAAGAATCCGCACCTGCAGAGCTTCCTCGTCGGGGGCATGGCGACCCCGGTGGACCCGGACGCGCAGGCCTCGCTCAACATGGGTACGATCGCCGCGCTGCGCAAGATCGTGGCCGAGGGCGTCGACTTCGTAACGCGCGTGTACATTCCGGACGTGCTCGCCGTGGCTTCCTTCTACAAGGACTGGTTCGGGATCGGCGCCGGCGTTACCAATTTCCTGAGCTACGGCGATTTTCCCATGGACGACAATTCCGAGCCGCAGCTCTACATTCCCTCGGGAGTCATTCTCAATCACGACCTCTCGCACGTCGAGCCGGTGGACCAGGCGAAGATCGACGAGTACGTCACCCATTCGTGGTACGACTACTCGGTCGGCGATGACAAGGGCCTGAATCCCTACAAGGGCGAAACCCATCCCCACTACACGGGACCCAAGCCCCCCTACGAGCGCCTCAACGTCGATCAGAAGTACTCGTGGCTCAAATCGCCGCGTTATGAGGGCGCGCCGATGCAGGTCGGGCCCCTGTCGCGGATGCTGGTCGCCTACGCCACCGGCCGTCCCGCGCGGGTGAAAGAGCTGGTCGACAAGGCGCTCGGTCAGCTCGGCGCGCAGCCGACGGCGCTGTTCTCGACGCTCGGGCGTATCGCCGCGCGCGCCATCGAGGCGCAGGTGCTGGTCGAATCGATGAATATGTGGGTCGAGGCGCTCGCCGACAACATGGCGCGGCGCGACTACCGCATCCAGGACACCTCGAAATGGGATCCGAGCACCTGGCCCGCGGACTGCTTCGGCGCCGGCTTCCACGAGGCGCCGCGCGGCTCGCTCGGCCACTGGGTGCACATCAAGGATGGCAAGATCGCCAGGTACCAGTGCGTCGTGCCGAGCACCTGGAACGCCGGTCCCCGCGATGCCAAGGGTCAGCCCGGCCCTTACGAGGCCGCTCTCGTCGGCACGCCGGTCGCCAGACCCGAGCAGCCGCTCGAGATCCTGCGTACGGTGCACTCGTTCGATCCGTGCATGGCCTGCGGCGTACACGTGGTCGATGCCACGCGGCGCGAGCTCGCGCGGGTGAGGGTGTCATGAGCGCGGTGCCGGCGGCAGCCGGGGCCGGCCTCGAGCGCGAGTACGTGTGGGAGCTGCCGGTGCGGCTCGCGCACTGGCTGCTGTTCTTCTCGATCCTGGTGCTCGCCGCCACCGGCTACTACATCGGCCACCCCTTCATCAGCGTGCCGGGAGAGGCACGTGCGCACTTCGTGATGGGCTCGATGCGCAGCGTGCACCTGTATGCATCGGTCGTGTTCACGCTCTCGGCGCTGGTGCGCGTCTACTGGGCGTTCGCCGGCAACGCTTACGCGCGCTGGTCGGAGCTCGTCCCCGTATCACGGCAGCGGTGGCGAAGCTTCAGGCAGGCGTTCCTTTTTTATACCTTCCTGAGCGGCAGGTCGGTCGAGTATCCCGGACACAACGCGCTCGCCGGTCTCACCTATGCCGGGATCTTCGCCGTCTACTTCGTGATGATGGCGAGCGGCTTCGCGCTCTATACCGTGTATGCCTCGCCGAGCTCGCCGATGCAGCTGTTCGGTTTTCTGATCCCGCTCTTCGACGGGCTGCAGGTGGCGCGCCTCATCCATCACATCGGCATGTGGGTGATCATCGTGTTCGCCGTCGCCCACGTGTACTTCCCGGTCCTGTACTCGATCATCGAGCGCAACGGCGTCTTCGATTCCATCTTCTCGGGCTATAAGTTCCGGGAACCGCATGGCCGCGAGTGACGCGCCGGCGCACGAGAGCGGAGCCGCCGGCCGGGGCGGCGTTCTGGTGCTCGGGCTCGGCAACGTGCTGCTCGGCGACGACGGGATCGGGGCCGCGGCGCTCGACCGCCTGGAGCGCGACTACCGGATTCCCCCCGAGGTGCGCCTGGTCGAAGGCGGCACGCTCGGGCTGTCGCTGCTCGATGAGATTGCCGAAGCGCAGCACGCGGTCCTGGTCGACGCTGTGGCGGTCGATGCGCCGCCCGGCACTCTGGTGCGGCTCGACGGCGCCGCGGTCATCGATGCGGTGCGCGACCGGCTGTCGGTGCACCAGGTCGGCGTGGCGGATCTCCTCGATGCGGCGCGCCTGATCGGCCGCTATCCCTCGTCGGTGGTGCTGCTCGGGCTCGTGCCCGGCTTGATCGGTCTCGGAGTGGGGCGCACACGCGTCGTGGATGAAGCGCTCGAGGCGCTCATCCCGGCCATCCTTAGGGAAATACAGACGCTTGGATATGAACTCATTCCGCGGCCGCAAGAGTGCGCCGGTGATCGCCCTATCCACGCTCTTACCCGTCATTTCGGGATGTAGCGGTCCCGCGCCGAGCCCGCCCGAGGGGCTGCTGAATTCCGCCGCGGCGCAGCGCGCCGGCGGCGAGCTCTTTGCTGCCGACTGCGCCATCTGCCACGGCGCGCGCGGCGATGGCCACGGGCGGCGGCAGGAAGGCATGGTTCCCGCCCCCGCCGATCTCACCGTACCGCCGTGGTCGGAGCGCGCCGGCGCGGCGCGCACCTTCGTCGCGATCCGCCAGGGAGTGCCCGGTACCGCCATGGCGGGATGGCCCACGCTGAGCGACCGGGAGATCTGGCAGCTCATCGCCCATATCGAGAGGCTTGACCGCTAGAGCGGGGTCGCATGCACGAGCTGCCGAGTCAATGGACCGGGTTGTGCCTGCTCGTCTTTCTGCTCGGCGTGCGCCATGGCTTCGATGCCGATCATCTCGCGGCCATCGACGGGCTCACCCGCATCAACCAGCGCCGCGGCCGCGCCTTTGCGCCGCAGTGCGGGATGCTGTTCTCGCTGGGGCACGGCGTCGTGGTCCTGAGTATCGCGCTCGCGGTCGGCATTGCGCAGCGCAGCCAGACGGTTCCCGGCTGGCTCGAGCTGAGCGGCGCCTGGATCTCGATCGCCTTCCTGGCGCTGATCGGAATCGTGAACCTGCGCGCGGTGCTGACCGCGGCGCCGCACAGTGCGGTCGCGCCTGTTGGTGTGAAAGGCCGCTTCCTCAAACGCGCGATGCAGGCGGGCCACCCGCTGACGGTGGCGCTCGTCGGGATGCTGTACGCGATCTCCTTCGATACCGTCTCGCAGAGCGTCCTGTTCGCGATGACCGCGGCACGCTTCGGCGGGCTCGCCGCCTCGCTTTTCATCGGCACCCTCTTCGTGCTCGCAATGGTGGTCACCGACGGCGCGAACGGCCTGTGGATCTCCAGGCTCCTCGTCCGCAGCGACCGCGTCGGAGTCATCGCCTCGCGCGTCATGGGCTCAGGAATTGCGATCGTGAGTCTGCTCACCGCCGCCTACGGAGCAACCCGGCTCGCGGCTCCCGCGCTCGACGACTGGAGCAGCGCGCACGAGTGGACGGTGGGAGTCGCCGTGACGGGCGTGGTGCTGCTCTGTTATCTGATCGGACGGCGGCTTGCGCCCTCGGCAGCATTGGGCGTGATGGCGCTCGTCCTGCTCGGACCGCTCGCCGGCGGCACCGCGGTGGCGGCGCCGCCTGAGCCGCCGAGCGATGCCAGGTGCCTCGGCTGTCATGACGATCCCACCCTGAAGGACGCGGATGGCCGCTCGCTGGCCGTCGCGGCTGCCGCATTCACCGGCTCGGCGCATCATGGCCTCGGCTGCGTCGACTGCCACAAGGACGCCGCGAGCGTGCGCCATCCTCGCCAGGCGCTCGGCGCGGTGCCCGTCGAGGTTTGCGCCGGCTGCCATCAGGAGGACCTCGAACGGCTGAAAGGCAGTGTTCACGGGTGGCAGAGCGTCTCGCCCGCGACCTGCGCCGGCTGCCACGGCGACCCGCATGCCGTGCTCAACCACCGCAATCCCAACAACTCTATGTCGGCCGTCAATCAGGTGCGCAACTGCGGCCAGTGCCACCGGAGCATGATGCAGGGCTACCTCTCGAGCGAGCACGCCCGCGCACTCTTCGTGTCCGGTCTGGTCAGCGCGCCCGCCTGCACCGACTGCCACGGCAGCGGCCACGAAATCCAGCCCCCGACCGCAGCTGCCGCGGCGACCTCCCACGCGCGGATTCCGCAAACCTGCGGCAGCTGCCACGCCGGCATCCTGACCCGGTGGCGCGACAGCGCGCACGGGGCGTTGTGGACGCACGGGGACAAGAACGGGCCGGTCTGCACCACCTGTCATCAGGCGCACGCCGTCAAGCCGCCGCAGAGCGCGGCGATGCGGCAGGCGTTTCCCGGCGATTGCGGCGACTGCCACAGCCGGTACTACGAGTCGTTTCGGGACACGCTGCATGCCAAGGCCACGATGCTCGGCGAAACCGCAGCCGCCATGTGCTCGGACTGCCATACGGCGCACCAGAACCTCCCGGCCGCGGACCCGCGCTCGAGCGTCAATCCCGCCCGCCTCGCGACTACTTGCGGCAGGTGCCACCAGGGCCAGGTCACGGCCTCGTTCCTGACCTTCGACCCGCACGCCGACCCCGGCAACCCGAGCCGCAACCCCTACCTGCACTGGGTGTGGCTGCTCATGACGCTGCTGCTGCTCGGGGTGTTCGGGTTCTTCGGCCTGCACGATGTGCTGTGGCTGCAGCGCACCGTGGTGGGCAAGCTCCGGGGCGAGTATCGGGAGGTGCAGCCGGGCAGCGGGCGCTACGTGCGGCGCTTCACGACCACCCAGATCTGGGTTCATGTCACCGTGGTGGTGAGCTTCCTGGTGCTGGCTGCGACCGGGCTGCCGCTGAAGTATGCCTCGGCACGCTGGGCCCCGGGACTGATGGCGCTCTGGGGCGGCCCGCACAGCGCCGGCATATTCCATCGCATCGCCGCGGTCGTGACGTTCGGCTACTTCGGCTTTCACGTGCTCTCGGCGCTCTACCAGATGATCGTGCGGCACGAGCGCGGCTATCTGTGGGGCCCGCGCTCGATGGTTCCGCAGCTGAGCGACGTGCGCGACTTCGCCGCCAACGTCGGCTACTTCCTCTACCTGCGGCCGCGCCCGCAGTTCGATCGCTGGACGTACTGGGAGAAGTTCGATTACCTGGCGGTATTCTGGGGCGTAGCCATCATCGGCCTCACCGGTCTCATGCTATGGTTCCCGGGCGTGTTCACGCACTTTCTCCCCGGCTGGACGCTCAACGCCGCCTACATCGCTCACAGCGACGAGGCGCTGCTCGCCACGGGCTTCATCTTCCTGTTCCACTATTTCCACACTCATCTGCGGCCCGAGAGCTTCCCGATGGATACGGTGATCTTCACGGGCCGCATGTCGCTCGAGCGCTTCGCGAAGGAGCGTCCGCTCGAGTACCGGCGACTCGTGGCAGCGAACCGGCTCGACTCGGTACTGACTTCCGCCCCGACGCGATCCGAGCTCGTGCGGGCCTACGTGTTCGGGTTCGCGGCGGTGGCCATCGGCGTGGCGCTCGCCGTGGGCATCTTCGTCGCCCTGCTCGGCTCCTTGAGCCGCTGAGGCTCTCCACCGGCGCACACTTCGAGGCTAAGAGTCATGCAGAAAGTCCCTTTCAAGGCGCTGACGCCCAATTTCACGAGCCGCGTCGGCGTGATCCTGACTGCCTCTTGCGCGGCCGTCATCGCGCTGCTCTCGACGCTGGAGATCACGGGCCTCGGCGGCAACCTGCACTTCAGGATACTGGCCTATCTGATATTGCCCGCGCTGCTGGTCCTCGGCCTCCTCCTCCTGGCGGCGGGCATGTGGCTCGAGCGCAGCGCGCGCCGCCGGGCGGCGCGGCGCAGCGGCCTGGCCACGCCGTTGCCGGTCATCGATCTCAACGAGGCCGCGACGCGCGGCGCACTGCTCCTGCTGCTGCTCTGCGGCGGCGCAACGGCGATCATCCTTGCCGGGGCGGGCTATCAGGGGGTCCAGGTTCTCGAATCGGTCCAGTTCTGCAGCCAGGCGTGTCATTTGCAGATGCAGCCGGAGGCGAGTGCGCATGACCGCTCGCCGCACGCCAACGTCGCCTGTGTGGAGTGCCACGTGGGTCCCGGCTTCGGCGCGTGGGTTGCTTCGAAGATCAACGGCCTGAAGGAGATGGCCGAGGTAGCCACGAACAGCTATCCGCGGCCGATTCCCACGCCGGTACACCAACTGCGTCCGGCGCGCGTGGTGTGCGAGCAGTGCCACTGGCCGGCCGCATTCATCGGCGACCGGCTCGTCGTGCACACGCACTACAGCGAGGATGAAGCCAACACGCCCAGGAAGACTGTGCTCATGCTCCACGTGGGCGGCCAGACAGGCAAGATCAACTCCGGCATCCACTGGCACGTGGCCCGCGGTGTCCGCATCCGCTATCTGGGAGACCCCTCGCGCGAGTCGATCTATACGGTCGAGCTGACCACGCCCGAGGGTGCGCAGAAGGTGTTCCAGACTCAGGCCGTGCCCCCGGTCGATGCCCAGTGGCGCACCATGGATTGCATCGACTGCCACAACCGTCCCACGCACATCTTCCGCACGCCAGCGCAGGAGATCGACGCCGCTCTCCTCGATGGCCGGATCGACACCTCGCTGACTTTCATCAAGCGCGAGGCCATGCGCGTGCTGCAGACACCATACCCGTCGCAGGAGCAGGCACGCACGCAGATCAGCCGCGATATCACCGCCTTCTACCGCACCAACTATCCCGACCTGGCCGCATCGCGTGCTTCGGCCGTCACCGAGGCGGGCGCGGCGCTGGGGGACATCTGGTGCAACAACGTGTTTCCGCGGATGAAAGTGACCTGGAATACGTATCCGGACCACCTCGGCCACGACGACCAGTCGCCCGGGTGTCTGCGCTGCCATGACAACAAGCACGTCACCGCGGCGGCTGAGAAGATCAGCAGGAAATGCGAGCTCTGCCACAACGTGGTGGCGGAGGACGAGGCGGCGCCGGAGGCTCTCAAAGCGCTCGAGTGAGGATGCCAGGGCCCGTCGGCGCCTCGTATTCCTACGTATCGACAGGGCCGCAGCCAACAGGGGATTCTCTTCATCGCAGTCGCATGACGATCGCTGTGCCTGAGCGGAGGATAAACTCGCGACCATGTCAGGGGATCCGAGCAGCCCTTCCGAGCCTGCGGCAACTGCGGCCATGGATCGCGTACTCAAGGCGGAGCGCGAGGCGCTCGCTGCGGTGGGCGAGTGCGAGCGGCTGAGTGCCGCCGGGCTGGAGCAGGCGCGTCGCGAGCGCCGCACGCTCCTCGAGCGCACCCAGGCGCGCATCGTCGCGCTGCATGCGCGCGCGGCGCAGGCGCTCGAGCGGCGCGCGGGCGAGATCCTCGAGAGTCGTCTGCGCTCGGCGACGGCGGAGGTCGAGCAGCTCGCCGATCCGGAGCGCCGCCATGCGGCGCTCGAGCGGCTCGGCGCGCGCCTCACGACCGCCGAAGGTCAGCCAGCCGGTGTCGGGCGCTGACGGCAACCTGCCGTACGCGGCCGCGCGTGTGCAGGCGCGTCACGGCCTGCGGCTGGACGAGCCGGCGTGGCGCAGACTCGAAGCCGGCCGCCAGCTCGGCCCGTATCTGGAGAGCGTGCGCGGGGGCGCGCTTGCGGCGTGGATCGCCCGCATCGAGCCCGGGCACGACGCGCATGTCATCGAGCGCGCCCTGAGGAGCGAGTGGCGCGGGTACGTCCGGGCCGTCGCCAGCTGGCATCCGCGCGAATGGCAGGGCTGGCTCGACTGGTGGGCGTGGTTGCCCCTGCTGCCTCTCATCGCGCGGCTGGCCGATCCCGAGCCGGTCCCCGCCTGGATGCTCGCCGATCCCACGTGTGCGCCGATCGCGATGGGTACCCCGCTCGAGCGCGCCGAGGCACTCACCCGCACGCCGCTCGCACCGCTCGCGCCGGCGCTGCGCGCCGCCAGCCCGATCGGCCCGGCGTGGCGGGAGGAGGCCGCACGGCTGGTGCCTCCCGCGGATGCGGACAGCCGCGCGCAGCTCGGCGTGCTCATGCGCGTGAGCGGCGCCGGCGCCGCGGCGGCCCCGCCGGGCGCGCCGGCTGCACTGCTGCGGCTGTTCCGTGCCGCGGCCGGCACCGCGATTGCGAGCGGCTGCCATCTGGCACTGCTGTTGCTCGACTTCGAGCGGCTACGGGGCGGCCTCGTGGTGCGCAGCCTCTTCAGCGCGCCCCGCGCCGAGGCGGCCTGATGGCGCTGCGAGCGCGGGGTGCCCGCTGGTTCGAGCTCCTGACCGCCCGGGAGGAGCTCGCCGGTGTCTTGCGCTGCCTGGCGGCCACCGGGGTCGTCGAGCTCGAGTCGCACACCGACGTGTCCGCAGCCCATGTCCTGCCGCAACTGCGCGCGGCGCTCGATGAGTTCCGCCAGCTCTCGCAACGCTACGCCCAGTATTGGCCCGTACCTGCGGATGCGAGGCCGGGGCCGCAGCAGCACCAGGCGCCCGATCAGCTCGCCGATACGGCGCTCAGACAGCTGCGCGCCTGGGCTGCGACGGCCGAGCCGCTCGTCGAGCGCCTGCGGCAGCTCGCGTTCGAGCGTGCGGAGCTCGCGCCGCTCGAGCAACTGCTGTCACGGCCGGAGCTGCAGCTGCCGGATCTCGCCCTGTTCAGCGCCGCGGGGCCGGTGCTGGCGAGCCGCGCTTACGTGCTCGCCGCGCAGACCGGTGCGCTCGCCATTCCGCCCAGCGTCCTGGTCGAGAGGGTCGAGAGCGGCGCGCGCTCGTTTCTGCTGGCGCTCGGCATCCGGGAGCAGATCAGCGCCTTCGATGATCACCTGAGTGCGCTCAGGGCGCGGCGCATTGGCCTGCCGCGGGACTTGCCGGCGCGGCGCGCCGCGGCGCTGGAATGGATTGCCGCGAGGGAGAAGGCCATCGACGAGGAGTCCGGGCGGCTGCAGCGCGAGCTCGAGAAGCTGGACGAGACGCTCGATATCGGCGCCGCGCTCGGCTCCATCGCTTTCATCGAGTGGCTGGTGGGCCATGTGCCGGAGCTCACCGTGACGGAGAATTTTGCCTGGGTCACAGGCTGGAC
The DNA here is from genome assembly GCA_035934055.1 of Steroidobacteraceae bacterium. GTDB lineage: Bacteria > Pseudomonadota > Gammaproteobacteria > Steroidobacterales > Steroidobacteraceae > 13-2-20CM-66-19. The sequence goes on from DASYYF010000065.1 coordinate 146,072, forward strand.
CAGCGATGCATCCGGGGCCGTGCTCGAAGGGGCGCTGCGGCGCGCCGATCTGCAGCACCTGCTGCGATTTGCCGAGGCACCGCAGGGCCTGTCGCGGCCGGTGGTTTTGCGCAATCCGCCGTGGCTCAAGCCATTCGAGCTCTTCTGCCGGCTGCTCGGAGTCCCGGCCGAAGGGGAGGCGGATCCGAGCCTGTTCGTCGCCATGCTGGCTCCGCTCATGTTCGGCTTCATGTTCGGCGACGTGGGCCAGGGGGCGGTGCTGATCGCGGCAGGCCTCGCGCTCAGGCGGCGCTATCCGGCCCTGGCCTTGCTCATCCCGGGTGGCGCAGCGGCCGTGGCCTTCGGGTTCGCGTTCGGCAGCGTGTTCGGAAGCGATGAGGTACTGCGACCGCTATGGCTGCGTCCCATCGATCATCCGCTGACGCTGCTCGTGATGAGCCTGAATTTCGGCGCCTGCGTGATCCTGGTCGGGCTGCTGCTCGAGGCCGTGCAGTATTTCTGGGGCGGTCACGCGCAGCTCTGGCTGAGGACACGGGCAGGGCTCGTCGTGAGCTACCTGGGCGTCCTGGGCGCGGCGCTCGGCAGGCCCACGCTGTGGGCGCTGCCGGCAGGACTCATCTGGTTCTGGGTCGGCACCGCGGCGGGCGTGCCGGCGGCACGCTGGCGCGCTCTCGCCAGCGCAGTCGGGGAATCGATCGAGACGCTGTTGCAGCTTCTGGTCAACACGATCTCGTTCGTGCGCGTCGGCGCGTTCGCCCTGGCGCATGCCGGACTTGCCGCGGCGATCGGCGGAATCGTCGCCGGCATCGATGCGCGTCCGCTCGCCTGGCTCACCCTTGCCGTGGGCAATCTCGTCGTGATCTGCATCGAAGGGCTGGTGGTCGGCATCCAGACCACCCGCCTCATCCTGTTCGAGTTCTTCATCCGCTTCCTCAAGGCCGCCGGCAGGCCTTTCCGTCCTCTGCCGTCACCCGACACCCGAGGATCTTCCCGATGACACCGACCTCGCGCGCCTCGCAAAAGATCGCCGGCCTGAGCCGCAGCCTCCTCGTCGTTCTGCTGGTGACCGTTTCAGCCCTGACGACCTGGCTGGCGCTCGCCGCGCACCCGGCCGTCGCGGCGGACCAGGCCGCGGCCGCCGCCCGGCTCGACCCGCAGTTCGCCGGCTGGGCGCTGGTCGCCGCCGCGCTGTCGACGGCTCTCGCGGCGCTCGGCGCCGGCTACGCCGTCGGCCGTGTCGGCAGCGCCGCGGTCGGCGCGATCGCCGAGAAGCCCGAGCTCTTCGGGCGCGTCCTGGTGCTGGTCGGCCTCGCCGAGGGCATCGCGATCTACGGGCTGATCGTCTCCATCCTGATCCTCAACCGCCTCGGCTGAGCATGGACGTCCTGGTTGTCGCGGATGAGCTGACGGCGGTGGGCTGGCGGCTGGCCGGCGCGGCGGTGTCCATCGCCGATCCTGCCGACGTAGAGGAGTGCCTGCAGCAGGCATTGCAGCGCGCAGAGGTGGTGATGATCACGGCGGAGCTGGCCGCGCGGGTTTCCGCACCGCGGCTCGCGGCGGCGCTCGAGGCCTTTCCGCCGCTCACCCTCGTCGTCGGAGATCTCAGGCGCACACAGGAGCCGCCGGACCTCGAGGCCGAGGCGCGCCGGGCACTCGGGGTGTTGCCGTGAGCAGCCCGGCGCCCGCGAGCGTGCTCGACGCGCAGATCGGGGCCATGCTCGAGCGCGTGAATCAGCACCGTGAGCGGCGCGCCGGTGAGATCCGCATGAAGGCGGCCGCGCAATCGCTGGAGATCGCGCGCAGCGCCCGCACCGAAGCCCGCGAGAGCCTGCATCGGGCCGTTGTCCGCGAGCGCGCGCGCATGGCGCAGGGCCTGCGGCAGGCCGAGGCGCGCGCCGAGCTCGAGTCGCGGCGGCGCGCACAACTCGAAACGCGCACGCTCCTCAGGCACATGTGGGAGACGGTCGCGGCCGTGCTCGAGAGCCGCTGGCAGAACGATGCGCAGCGCAGCGAGTGGATTCACGCAGCGGTCGGCGAGGCCGCGCAGCTGCTCGCCGGCCAGAGCTGGCGCATCGAGCACGCTGCGGGCATCTCGGCCGAGGACCGCCGCGGCGGCGGGAGCCGCGCGCTCGCGGGCGGGGCGCGCGCGGTCGAATGGCAGCTGGATTCGCAGCTGCGCGCCGGACTGCGCGTGCGCTCGCCCGGGGCCTGCCTCGACGCCACGGTCGCGGGGCTCCTGGCGCGCCGCGAGGAGGTGGAGGCCGCTTTCCTCTCGGAATATCGCGCCCTCGGCACTGCGCGCCCGCCGGGCGGGCAACCCGCGGACGGAGTGCTGCCGTCCGTGGCGGCTGAGCGGCCGTGAGCGCCGCGCGCATCCGCTGGATCAGCGGGCCGGTGCTGCGTGCACGGACCGCGGACACGTTCCACGTCCACGAGGCGATCGCGGTCGGTCCGCACGCCTTGCCCGGAGAGGTGATCCAGCTGAGCGGCGACGAGATCGTTGCCCAGATCTACGAGGACACGACGGGGCTCAAGCCCGGGGACGAAGTCGCCGGGACGGGACGCCCGCTGTCGGTGCCCCTCGGACCGGGACTCCTCGGCCGTATCTTCGACGGACTGCTGCGTCCGCTCGATGTCTCCTCCGGCGCATTCATCGCGCCGCAGGCGGCGCGGCCCGCGGCGCGGCGCGTCGGCTTCGATCCGTCGGTGAGGGTCGGTGAGCGCCTCGAGGCCGGGCAGCGTGCGGGGACGATCGCCGGGTCGCGCGAATCGCTGCTCGCCCCGCCCGGCGCCTCCGGTACCGTGACCTGGGTGGCCGCGCCGGGCGAATACGGACCCGACGACCCCGTCTGCCGTGTCAGCGGTGCCGATGGCGCGCAGCACCCCATCTCGCTCGAGCACCACTGGCCGGTGCGCCGGCCGCGCCCCTTTGCATCGAGGCTCGCGGTCGCCGGACCGATGATCACCGGGCAGAGGATTCTCGATACGCTCTTTCCGGTGGCGCGCGGCGGGCGTGCGGCGCTCCCCGGCGGCTTCGGGACGGGCAAGACAGTGCTGCAGGAGGCGCTCGCCAAGTGGTCGGACGCCGACATCATCGTCTACGTCGGCTGCGGCGAGCGCGGCAACGAGATGGCGGAGGTGCTCGATGAGCTGCCGAAGCTGGCAGACCCGCGCAGCGGGCGGCGCCTCATGGAGCGTACGGTGATCATCGCCAACACCTCCAACATGCCGGTCGCGGCCCGCGAGGCCAGCATCTACACCGCCATCACCGTGGCGGAGTACTACCGCGATCAGGGGCTGCACGTGGCGCTGATGGCCGACTCGACCAGCCGCTGGGCCGAGGCCTTGCGCGAAGTGAGCGGCCGGCTCGGCGAGCTGCCCGGCGAAGCGGGTTATCCCGCCTACCTCGCCTCACGGCTCGCAGAGTTCTATGAGCGCGCCGGGCGCTTCCGGACGCTCGGCGGGGCGGAAGGGTCGGTCACCATCATCGGCGCGGTCAGCCCGCCGGCGGGAGACTTCTCCGAGCCCGTGACCATGAACACCCGCCGCTGCGTGCGCAGCTTCTGGGCGCTCGACCGCGAGCGCGCCCAGGCGCGCTTCTATCCCGCGATCCACCCGCTGCAGTCCTACAGCGCGGAGGTGGAAAGCCTCGCCAGCTGGTGGCAGGTGCAGGGAAATCCCGACTGGCTCGCGCAGCGGCGCCGGGTGCTCGAGCTGCTGCAGGCGCAGGTGCACCTCGAGCGCATGGCCCGCATCGTCGGCAAAGACGCGCTGCCTCCCGCACAGCAGCTGACGCTGCTGTGCGCCGAGCTGGCGAACGATGCGGTGCTGCGCCAGTCCTCGTTCTCCGAGGTCGACCGCTACTGCTCGCCGCAGCGGCAGACGGCGATTCTCGGGATCGTGGTGCGTTTCATCGACCTGGCGCGCAGCGCGGTCGATGCCGGCGTGCCGCCCGATGAGGTGGCCAAGCTCCCGGTGCGCCTCACCCTGCAGCGCATCGGCGAGGAGTACGGCGAGCAGCGGATCGCCGGCATCCGCGCGCTCTGGCAGCAGCTCGAGCACGAGTTCGACGCCCTGTCGCGGGAGCACGCCGGTGCGCGCTGAAGCCACACTCGCGGGTGCCGTGCGCCGCATCGAGGGCCCGCTGCTCTATCTCGAGCGGACCGTGGAGCTCGGGCTCAATGCCTGCGTCGAGGTTCAGGGGAGCGATGGCTCGATCCGCGTCGGCCGCGCGGCGGCCCTCGATGAGCAGACGATCGTCGTCGAGGTGCTCGAGTCGACCGTCGGGCTCGGGCTGCACGACACCCGCATCCGCGTGCGCAACGAGCCGCTGCTGTTCGGCGTCGGTCCGGGGCTGCTCGGGCGCACCTTCGACAGCATCGGCCGCCCGACCGACGGCGGCGCGCCCGTTCCGTCCGCGGCCCGCATGCGCATCGACGGACTGTCGATCAACCCGGCCGCGCGGGCGCTGCCGCGCGACTTCATCGAGACCGGAGTCTCGACCATCGATCTCATGAACAGCCTGGTGCGGGGGCAGAAGCTGCCGCTGTTCTCGGGGGCGGGCCTGCCGCACGACCGGCTCGCCACCGAGATCGCGCTGCACGCGCGGCTGCGCCGGGGAACCGAGGGGGATTTCGCCATCGTCTTCGTCGGCATGGGAGTATCGCACGACACCGCGGAGGCGTTCCGCGAGGCGATGGCGACGAGCGCCGCGCTCGAGCATACCGCCATGTTCCTCAATCTCGCTCACGAGCCGGCGACGCAGCGGCTGCTCACGCCGCGCTACGCGCTCACCGCCGCCGAGTACCTGGCCTTCGTCGAGGGCCGGCACGTGCTCGTCATCATGACCGACATGACCAATTACTGCGAGGCGCTGCGCGAGGTCTCGGCGAGCCACGGCGAGCTGCCGGCGCGCAAGGGCTATCCCGGATACATGTACTCCGATCTCGCGAGCCTTTACGAGCGCGCCGGCTGCATCCAGGGGCTGCCGGGCACGCTCACACAGCTGCCGATCCTCACCATGCCCAACGACGACATCGGCCATCCGGTTCCGGATCTCACCGGCTACATTACCGAGGGTCAGATCGTCCTCGATCGCGATCTCGACCGCGCCGGCGTCTACCCGCCGGTGCGGGTGCTGCCGAGCCTTTCGCGCCTCATGAATTCCGGCATCGGCGCCGGCTTTACCGACGCCGATCACCCGGCGCTCGCGAATCAGCTCTTTGCCAGCTACGCGCGCGCCATGCGCGTGCGGGTGCTGGCAAGCGTCATGGGCGAGGACAGCCTGCCGCCGGTCGACCGGCGCTTCCTCGAGTTCGGCGCGGCGTTCGAGCAGCGCTTCGTGCGCCAGGAGGAGCCGCGCTCGCTCGAAGAGAGCCTTGACTTGGGGTGGGAGCTGCTGCGCGCGCTGCCGGCGGCCGAGCTCACCCGCCTGAAGCCGCAGCAGGTCGAGCGCTATCTCGCGGGCGGCGCGCGTGCCTGAGCCGCGGCGCGAGCTCGCCACCACGCGCGTGGCGCTGCTGGAGCTCAAGGACGAGCAGCAGCTGGTGCAGGAAGGGTACCGGCTGCTCGATGAGAAGCGCATCCTCCTCGCCGGCGAGATCCGCCGCCAGCTCGCGCAGCTGCGCGAGCGCCGCCGGGAGCTCGGCGAGGCCGAGCAGGCCGCGCGTGCGGCCTTCGAGGCGGCGCTCAGGCGCCACGGCCTCGACACTCTGGCGGTGCACGCGCCGGCGTCCTTCGCTCAGGAGGCGCTGGTGGTGGCGCAGTCGCGCCTCCTCGGGCTCGCGCTGCTCGAGGCGCGGCTGCGGCCGCCCGTTGCGCCCGTGCCGCACGGCCTGGCCGCCGGCGCCGCGAGCGCCGAGGTGCGCGAGTGCGCGCGCGCCTACCGCGAGCTCCTCGCACGTGCGGTCGCGCTGGCGGCCTGTGAGCTCACTCTCCGGCGGCTGGTGCGCGAGTACGTGCGCACCGAGCGGCGCACGCGCGCCCTCGAGAACATTCTGTTACCCGAGATCGATGCGGCCGTACGGCTCCTCGAGGAGCTGCTCGAGGGCATGGACCAGGAGGAGTTCGCACGGCTGCGCGCGGTGCGCGGCGGCCGCGGCGGCCTCGCCGGGACTCAGGAGCGCCCCGCCTGAGGCGTGGGCAGGCGCGGGAGCTCCTCGAGCTCCGCGCGGATGTGCAGCCGCATCTCGTCGCGGAACTCGTTCACCGCGTTGAAGAACTCGGCCATCATCAGCAGCCAGCAGTACATGCCGGTGTCGGAGAGCTCGAGACGGCCCGGCATGAAACGAATGGCGCCGAGCAGCCGCATCGCGGCCAGCTCCGGTGCCATGCGCAGCCAGAACGCGCGTCCGTACCGGCGCTCGACGTCGGCGTAGGGGAGCGACAGTCCGAAGAGGCGCACCAGGAAGTCGTAGCGCATGCGCTCCTTCAGGGTGAGGCGCTTGCTGCGGGTGATGGCGCTGCCGCCTGCGCCCACCAGGCGGCGGTACTGATTGAGCGAGAAGGTGGTGGCGTAGAGGCGTCCGTCGAGATAGCTGAAGGCGCCGCTGCCGACGCCGACGAATTCGTCGTGGTCGACGATGTACTCGTCGATCGGCGCGGCGTCCGCGGCCGGGTGCGCGCGTGTGAAGCACCACGCGGAGGAAGCGCGGTAGCGCGGGCGCAGCGCCGCGAGAATGGCCTGATAGAGCTCATGGCGCCGGCCGGGGTCCGCGCGCCCGAGCGTCCGGTCCATGCGGCGCCGCGCGCTGCTCGCCGTCATGAGGGGATAGAACGATACCTGGTCGACGTCGAGCTCGAGGAGCGTCGCGAGGTCCCGCTCGAGCATGGCGCGCGTCTGGTTGGGGAGATTGAAGATCATGTCGACATTGAGCGTCGCGAAGCGTCCGCGCGCGGCCGCCAGGCGCTCGCGAATCTGCGCGCCGCTGCCGTAAGCGTCGTAGCGCTGCATCTGCCGCAGCAGCCCGTCGTCGAAGCTCTGCACCCCGACCGAGACCCTGCCGACACCCGCGGCCGCGAGGGCCGCGAGCACCGGCTCGCGCAGGTGGTTGGGGTTGGTCTCCACCGAGATCGTGCGCACCGGCCACAGGGAGCGGATCAACCCGAGCGTCGCGCCGAGCTCCTGCGGCGCGATCGTCGGCGTGCCGCCCCCGACGTACACGTCGGTGAAACTGAAGCCGCGCGCGTGATAGGAGCGGATTTCCGCGCGCAGCGCCTCGAAGTAGGGAGCCGCCTTGTCCTCGCGGAACTGCACGCGGTGGAAGGAGCAGAAGGGGCACAGCGATTCGCAGAAGGGGACGTGCACATAGAGCTGCAGCGGTCGAGCTACAGCTGTCGGCGGCGGCGGCGGCGGCGGAGCCGGCGCCGATCCGAAGCGCATCGAGGCGCGGTATTCGCGCTTGAGGACCGCGAGCAGCAGCGGCTCGAACCAGGGCATGGGCGCCTCAGGGACCCTTCACATCGGCGTAGGAGCGGCCCAAGATTACCCGCCCGGTCCCCAACACCCCGAGGATCCTCCCATGAGTCCCACCAGCCAAGCCGGAAAGACTGTCGCAATCCTGGGTAACGGTGTGGTCGGCACGGCGCTCGCCAAAGGCTTCGCCGAGCTCGGCTATCAGGTGATCTTCGGTACGCGCGACATGCACGGCGAGAAGACCCGTGCGGCGCTCGAGGCCGTGCCCGGCTCGCGGGCCGCCACCTTCGCCGAGGCGGCGAGCGCCGGCAGCATCGCAGTGCTGGCGGTTCCCTGGAGCGGGCTGGAAGCGGCCATCTTTACCGCGGGACCCGACAACCTGGCCGGGAAGCTCGTCATCGACCCGAGCAACCCGCTCGACTTCTCGGGCGAGGTGCCCACGCTCGACATCAGCTCGAGCGACTCCGCGGGAGAGCTCGTGCAGCGGCTGCTGCCGCGCTCGCAGGTGGTCAAGGCATTCAACATCGTCACCGCCACGCACATGGTGCACCCGCGCCTGCCGGACGGGACCCCCGACATGCTGATCGCCGGCAACGACGCCGAGGCCAAGGCGCGCGTGGCGGAGCTGCTCAGGGGTTTCGGCTGGCGCACGCCGATCGACGTCGGTCCGATCAGCGCGAGCCGGCTGCTCGAGGCCCTGGCGATGCTGTGGGTGACCTACGGTTTCCGCAACGACCACTGGACGCACGCCTTCAGTCTCCTCGGTCAGAAACGCTGACAGCATCGCCCCGGCCCGCCTCAAAGCTGCGCCGCTCAGGCGCCGTCGAGCAGGCGCTGCGCGGCGCGCTCGGCAATCATGACGGTCGGGGCGTTGGTGTTGCCGCCGATCAGGCGCGGCATGACCGAGGCGTCGACGACGCGCAGGCCCTCCACACCGCGCACGCGCAGCTCCGGGTCGACCACCGCCGTCGCGTCCCGTCCCATGCGGCAGGTGCCCACGGGATGGTAGATCGTCTCGGCCTTGCGTCTCACCATCTCAACCAGGTCCGGCCGCGTCCGCGCTTGCTCGCCCGGAAAGACCTCGGGCCCGCGAAAAGGCGCGAAGGGCTGCGAGGCGATGATCTCGCGCGACAGGCGGACGCCTTCCAGAAGAACGTCGAGATCGGCGCCCGCCGTCAGGTAATTGGCGTGAATGCACGGGGTGTCGTCGGGGCGGCGCGAGCGCAGCGTGATGCGCCCGCGGCTCGCCGGCCGCAGCACGCAGGCATGCACGGTGAAGCCGTGCCCCGGGAGCCGATTGCGGCCGTGATCATCGAGCTGGGCGGGCACGAAGTGCAGCTGCAGGTCCGGACGCTCGTCGGCGGCCAGCGCCGAGCGGGCGAAGCCGCCGGACTCGGCGATGTTGCTCACCCCGGGACCGGAGTGCGTGAGGAAATAACGCAGCCCCACCGCCGCCTCCTGCCACGCACTGAAGTCGTAGGTGATCGGGCGCGTGCACTTCGCGAGCGTGCAGAAGTCGAGATGGTCCTGGAGATTGCCGCCGACGTCCGCAGCGTCGGCGAGCACCGGGATGCCGAGCTTGCGCAGCTGCGCTGCGGGGCCCACGCCGGAGAGCATGAGGAGCTGCGGGGACGCGACCGCACCCGCCGCGAGCAGCACCTCACGCTCGGCGCGGGCGCGGTGCAGCTCGCCGTTCCGGCGATACTCGATCCCCTCGGCGCGCGTCCCCGAGAACAGGATGCGCGTCGCGAGGCAGTCCGTGCGCACCTCGAGGTTGGGACGGGGCAGGGCGGGGCGCAGGTAGGCCCGGGCGCTGCTGCAACGGCGTCCGTTGCGCTGCGTCACCTGATAGAACCCGACGCCTGCCTGCAGCGCGCCGTTGAAGTCCGGGTTCGGCGCGAGTCCGCAGGCCACACCCGCGGCGACGAACACCGCGCTCAGCGGGTTGCGGAACCTCAGGTCCTCGACCGACAGCGGTCCGCCGACTCCGTGGTAAGGCCCGGCGCCGCGCGCCTGGTCCTCCGACCTCAGGAACCAGGGCAGCACCTGCGCGTAGCTCCAGGCATCCCCTGCGAGAGCCGCCCACTCGTCGTAGTCGCGCGGATGCCCGCGGGTGTAGCACATGGCGTTGATCGAGCTGCTGCCGCCCAGCACCCGGCCGCGCGGCCAGTAGAGCCGGCGCCCGAGGAGCTCGGGCTCGGGCTCGGTGTAGTAGCGCCAGTCGATGCGCGGATTGCCGACGAGGCGCGCGAGGCCGGCAGGCATCTGGATATAGGGGCTCGAGTCGGCGCCCCCCGCTTCCAGCAGCAGCACCCGCAGCGAGCCGCCGGCCGACAGGCGGTTTGCCAGCACGCAGCCGGCGGAGCCCGCTCCGACGATGACATAGTCGTGTCTCGATTCAGGCATGACCGGCGGTGCTCGTGACTTCAGCGGGCCAGGGCGCGGGGCGGCCCGCGAACAGCGCGGCGGACAGGCGCGTCTCGCGCTCGCGAATGGCCTCGAGTATGCGGCCCGCGTCCTTCATCTTACGGAACGCCGCGAAGCCGCGCTCGAGGAAGTCCTGCAGCGCGCCGAAGCCGGCGGCGTGCGCCGGAACGCGTGCCGCGCGCAGCGCGAGCCCGATCCACGCGTGCCGCACCACGCGCTCGAGATCGCCGGCGATTCCGAGCACCAGATCGATCTGGCGGCGGCGCGCCTCGGGCCGGCCGACCGCTCGGTAGGCGGCCGCGTACGACTCGGAGGTCACCGGCCCGGCCGCGAGCCGCCCGACCATCGCCTCATCGAGCTCCGCCGTGAGCGTCTGCAGCTCGACGGCGCGCTCGAGCAGCCCGAAGGCCGCCCGGGGCAGCGTTCTCGAGAGGATGCCCCACGCGCGCCCGAGATCCTCATCGCGCCGGGCGTGCTGCTGCGGGCCGTAGAGATCGGTGAGAAAGAACGCCACGGCATCGACGCACTGCGGATCGTGCAGCAGATCGCCGTAGGTCGACGCGAGGCGCGCCGCCTGCCACGCGCGTAGCTCGCGCAGCCGCTCGGAGGATGCGCTCACGGCTTCGGCCGGGCTCATGGGCCCGCCAGTGCCGCCAGCGCGCGCTCGAGCGAGGGCCGGGCACGCAGCAGGCTCAAGTGCCCGAGGCCGGCGAGCTCGTGCAGTTGCGCGCCCGCAAGCACCGCGCTGCGCGGCGGCGCGATGAGGTTGTCGTGCACGCTGTAGATGCTCGTGACGGGTACGGGCAGCGCCCCCTCCTGGCTCGCATTGAGCGCCTGCAGCCAGGAGGAACCGGGGCGCATCTGCCGCGCCGGGAGGGAAGGGAAGAGGCGAGCGAGCGCCGTACCATGGTGGGGGGAGGCGATCGTCACGACGCGGCTGACGAGGCCCGGACCGCCGGCGCGCAGCGCCGCGCGCGCCACCAGTCCCCCCATGCTGTGCGCGACGATCGCCACCGGCGCGCCGTTGCTCGCGCGTTGCAGCTCGCGGAGCTCGCGCACCACGCTCGCGGTGTGGCTCTCGATGTCGGTGAACAGCGGCTCGAGGTTGACGGCCCGTATGGGCGCGAATCCCCGCGCGGCGAGCTGCGCGAGGAGCGGACGCCAGACGGCACGGTTGCATGCCAGGCCGTGAATCAACAGCACCGGGGATGCGGCGGCCGCGCGCGCCGAGTCCGCTCGGGGCGGGCGCCGGCAGGGCTCGGCGATCATGGCGAAGGTGGCGGCGCACAGGGCGAGCGTTTCCCGCAGCAGCGCTGCGGCGAGCCCGCGCAGCGGCGTGCGATCACCTGCGCCGTCGCGGCGGGCTGCGACCCGCCCGGCGAGGTAGCTGCTCGCCACCAGCGCGCAGGGCGCCGAGACCGTCACCACTACCGCCGTCAGCACGAGCTCGCCGGCCGAGAGCGACAGGGCTGCCGCGAGTACCGCGGTGACCGCCACGGCGTACAGCAGCTGACCACCCAGCAGGAATCGCCAGAAACGGGCCGCCATGAGCTGCGCGGCCGCTACGCCCGGAGGCGCCCGTTCGCGAGCAGTGCCTCGAGGCGGTGCAGCGCGTGGTCGAGGCGCTGCGCCGTGTGGCGCACACGCGTGGCGCGCTCCCGTCCCGCCGTGGCGAAGGTCCGGCGCCGGTCCCGCAGACGCTGCCGGTTGAGCGCGAGCCCGTGCCGCTCGAGCGCACGCGACAGGCGGTCGGCCTGCGCGGCGAGATCGCGGCGTGTGCGCTGGTAGGCATGCTCGACGAGACGGCTGCGCCCCGTGTAGCGGAACACATTGGCGAAGAACAGCTGCTCGTCGTGGCGGTCCGGCTCGAGCAGCAGCACGTCGGCGCGGGGAAAGCGCGCGCCGTAGCTCGACATGCCCACCTGCATGCGCGAGTGAATGAGGGCGCGCAATGACTGGCCCATGATGGCGGGCAGCCCTTCGTGGGCGAGATTCCTGCGCCTGCGGGCGGGGACGCCCGAGGCGTCGTAAGGGACCAGCGGGTTGAGGCAGATCAGGAGGTCGGCACCCGCCTCGAGCGCGAGCGAGGCGTGCACGGTGCGGATCAGCGCGCCGTCCACGTAATGCTCGCCGTCGATCTCGACGGCGGGGTAGAGTCCGGGAAGCGCCGCGCTCGCGACCGCCGCGCGCGAGATCGGCACGCGCGAGTGACGCGCATCGCCGAAGGCGACCGACTCGCCGGTGTTGAGATTGGTTGCCACCAGGTAGAGACGCGGGCGGAGCTTGCCGAACTCGTCGCTGTGGCCCGGGGAGTCGAAGACCTCGTGGAGGTAGCGCTCGAGAGGCCGGTTGTCGAACAGCGCCGTCGGAACCAGACCTGAGAGCGACCCGACCGCGGCCGGCCATGCGCCCTGGAGCGGCTCGCGCGTGTACTGACGAGCGAGCGCAGCCAGCGAGCGGGGCAGCCGCGCCATGCGGCGCAGGTACTCTCCAACCGCGGGCTTTAGCAGCGTGTCCGGCGAGAACGGGATGGTCGCCTCGTCGTGAATGAAGCTCGAGCCGATCGCCGTGGTATCGAAACCGTTCGCCAGGGCCCCGGCGAGCAGCGACCCGGAGCTCACCCCCACGTAGACGTCGAAGTCCGTGAGCTCCCTGCCCTCGATGGCCTCGGAAAGCGCGTGCAGGGCACCGAGCTCATAGAACGCGCCAAGCGGCCCGCCTCCCGCGAGGGCGATCGCGAGCTTCTTGCCACCCCCGCCGCGCTCGCGTGCGGGCTGAATGTTCAGCATCGACGCCTATGAGACCTGCGGCGGCGGTACCGTCGGCCGCTTCACTGCCGGCATGCGCGTGTGCGCGCGGGCACGGCCCAGCTTCTCGATGCTTCCGGTCAGCGCGTCGACTTTCTTGCTGAGGGCGGCGACATCTTCAGCGGTCGGCACTCCGAGCTGCGCCAGCGCCCGGTGCACTCGCGTCTGAAAGATCTTCTCCAGCCCCTCGAGCGCCTCATTCGCCCTGCCGCTCACCTCGCCGATGCGCGCGTTCACCGTCGACTGCACGTCGCCCAGAATCCCGCGCAGCGCCTTCTCGGCCTTGTCCCGGGTCGCCACGTGCGCCCTGGCACCCTCGGCGATCAGATCCTCGAAGAGTTGCGGAGCGCCGCGCTGCGCCTTGACGGCGGCGCCGAGCCCCGCCAGCCACACCTGGTTCATCGCGTTCAGCAGCCGCACCTGTGCGTTCTTCGGCGCAGCCGCTCGCGCGCCTTTGCGCTGCAGTTTTCTCTTGGTTGCCATATCGTCCTCTCTCTGTACTCACTCTGTATATATGCCTAGTTACCTCAACGCCCGTTTCTAATATACGGGACCGGGCACCCCTTTAAATTCGTACTTGCCGCAGGAGTGCCGTCCGTGAGCCCGAGACGCCAGGCGACGAAAACATCGGCGAAGAAACCGCCGCGCACCGCGCGGGCGGCGGCCGGCGCCGGGCTCCGCCCCCGCTGGGAAAGGCTGCACCGCGGGGACTGCGAGCCCTGGCCCGACGGCGAGCGGATCGAGCGCCTGGCGAGGACACATCGTGCATTCGCCGCTTCGCTCGAGACGTACCACGGACCCGAGGCGCTCGCCCGGGAGCTGCAGAGCGCCTGGGACGAGTTTCACGCGGGCGAGTTTCGCGCCGCGATCGGGCACGGTGAGCGGCTCGGCCCGCTCGGCGCCTCAGCCGCCAATAAAGCTGCGGCGGTCTGCACCCTGTACGCGCCGCCCGGCGCACCCGAGGCGCTGGCCACGCTCGAAGCGGCGGTCGCGCGCGCCGAGGCGGCGGTGCAGACCCTCCCCGACTACCCGAACGCGCATTACCTGCTGGCGCTGGTGCTCGGCCGCTACAGCCAGCGGATCTCGATTTTGCAGGCCCTGGCCGCGGGTCTCGCCGGCCGGGTGCGCTCGCATCTCGAGCACACCCTCGAGCTCGAGCCGCGGCATGCCGAGGCGCACCTCGCATTCGGTCTCTATCACGCCGAGATCGTCGGCAAGCTGGGCGGGCTCGCCGCCACCTTGACTTATGGAGCCGACCGCGACGCCGCGCTCGAGCATTTCGGGCACGCCACACGGCTCGCGCCCGAATCGCCGATCGTGCTCATGGAGCACGCCAACGGTCTGCTGCTCCTCGATGCACGGCGCTACCGGGACGAGGCACGTGCGCTGTACCGCGAGGCCGCCGCGCTCGCTCCGGCTGATGCGATGGAGCGGCTCGACGTCGAGCGCGCGCAGCGTGGGCCCGGCTGAGGTCCGGGCCGAGGCATGCGAGCGCTCAGCCGGTGAGCACGGCCCCGCCGAGCAGCACCAGGGTCACGAGGCGATCGAACTCGGACGCCACGAGCGCGGTGAGCGCGGCGGGCTTCGGGATCAGCTGCCGGTCGGCGATCACGCCGAATTGCACGCGGCCGTTGTAGCTCAACATGCTCACGCCCACGCCGATGCTGCCGGACTGCGGCACCCAGAAGAGCATCTGGGAGGCGGGAGCTCCGGCGAAAGTCAGCCGCTCGCGCGGACCCGGAACATTCGAGGCGACGAGACTCGCCTTGGCCGTGAAGAGCGCCGTCGCCGGCGCCTCGACGGGGGACGGGAGATTCCCGATGAAGGACATGAGCCCGAGCGTGGCGAGCGCCTGGTGAGAGCCCTTGAGACGCTGCATCGCGGCGTGCACCGCGTACAGCCGCTCCAGGGGATGGGGGATTCCGATGGGCAGCTCCACGAACACCAGTCCGAAGCGATTTCCCATGAGGGGGTCCGAGCCGTCAGCGGCACGCAGGTCGACCGGCACGGCGGCGCGGATCGTGAGGCCCGCGACCTTGTCGCGATGGGCTTCGAGGTAGCGGCCGAGCGCCCCGGCGAGGGTCGATACCAGCACGTCGTTGACCGTGCATCCCAACACGTGGCCGATGGCCCGCACTTCCTCGAGCGATATCGGATCGAGCCAGGCGGCGCGCCGCACCCCGGACAGCGGGCCCTTGAGGCGCGTCGGCGGGTCGTCCGCCAGGGTCCCGAGGTGGGTCAGCTCGCTGGCGACTGCCAGTGAGTCCCAGGCGAGCGTCGTGGCTTCCAGCGGGTGCAGCGCGTAGTGGATGCCTTTCTCGAGAATGAAGCCGGCTCCGAAGGGGAGGTGGGCGGCTTGCGCCTCGTGCTGCGCCGGGCGGGCCGCCGCCCCGTGGCCATCCGCCATCGACAGCATCACCCGCATGAGCGCGATACCGTCGGCATAGCAGTGATGGATGCGGGTGATGAGAGCGCTGCCCCCCTGCCAGTGCTCGATCAGGTGAAACGCCCACAACGGCCGTCCGGGCCTGAAAGGAACGGTGGCGAGCCGCCCCACCAGCCGCTCGAGGTCGTGCTTGCCCGCGCTCGCCGGGAGCTTCGTCGTCAGCACGTGGTTGGCGATGTCGAAGCCCACGTCGCGCACCCAACGGGCACCGAGCGCATCGGCTTGCGGGTAGCAGCGAAAGCGCCCGTGGGCGAGGAAGTGCTCCTCGACCAGGGCGCGCAGAGCTGCAATCCCGAGCGGACTCGAGTAGACGATGAGACCCACGATGGTCATCCGGTTCGTGGGCCGGTCCATCATGAGCCAGGCCCGGTCCGCGCCCGACAAACGCTCCACCGCCGCCATGGCGCTACTTTCGCGCAAGACGGCGCTCTTGTGCCCCTCGGTTTGCCACGATACCGGCGCGTTGCCGGGCAGGTATAGCGTGCACCGACAACTCAAGGGCGTGCCGAGATACGATGGCGTACTTTGTCACCGGAGGCACCGGCTTCATCGGCCGCCACCTCGTCAGCGAGCTGGCCAAGCGCGGCGAGCCCATCCACATGCTCGTCAGGCCCGGCTCGCACGCGCGCCTCGAGCGCGTCGTGAGCGACTGCGGCGAGCGCGGCAGCCTCATCGTTCCGGTCGAGGGCGACCTGACGCGCGGACTGCTCGGCGTCAGCGCGCGTGACCGCGCGCGGCTTACGGGCACGATCCGGCATTTTTTCCATCTCGGCGCGGTCTACGATCTCGCGGCCGAGGCGGGCGAGCTCGAGCGCGCCAACGTGCTCGGGACGCGCAATGCGCTCGAGCTCGCGCGCGCGCTCGATACCGGTTGCTTTCACCTGGTGAGCTCGATCGCGGTGGCGGGGCGCTATCGCGGCACCTTCACCGAGGAGATGTTCGCGCAAGCGCAGGGCCTCGATCGCGAGCATCCATACTTCCGCAGCAAGCATGAGTCCGAAGCGCTGGTACGCGCCGCGGGCCTTGCGTGGCGGATCTATCGCCCGGGGATGGTGGTGGGCCACTCCGCGAGCGGGGCGATGGACAAGATCGACGGCCCCTACTACATGTTCAAGCTCATCCAGAAGCTGCGGGGCGCGCTGCCGGCCTGGGTGCCCCTGATCGGCTTCGAGGGCGGGCACGTCAATTTCGTGCCCGTGGATTTCGTGGCGGCGGCGCTCGCGCACCTGGCGCACCTGCCGGGGCAGGACGGACGCTGCTTCCACCTGACGGATCCCGAGGACCGGCGCGTCGGCGAGACGCTCAACGTGTTTGCACGCGCCGCGCACGCGCCGGTCATGTCGCTGCGGCTCGAGCCGAGCGTGCTCGGCAGCGCGCTCGGGCTGGCCGCCGCGGGAGCCGGGAGACTCCCTCCGCTGCAGCGGATCCTCGAGCAGCTGCTGCGCGAGCTCGGCATTCCGCACTCCGTCGCCGGGCTGCTCGACTACCCGACGGTTTTCGATTCGACCCACGCGCAGCGCCTGCTCGCGCCCGCCGGCATCGCCGTTCCGAAGCTCGAGCACTACGCCTGGCGGCTGTGGGACTACTGGGAACGTCAGCTCGATCCCGATCTCTTCAAGGCACGGAACCTCCGCGAGGCGGTCCGGGAGAAGACCGTACTGATCACCGGGGGCTCCTCCGGCATCGGCCGCGCGACCGCGCTCAAGCTCGCCGCCGCGGGTGCGCACGTGCTCATCGTGGCCCGCGACGAGGCGCGGCTCGCCGAGGTGCGCACCGAGATCGAGGCCCGGGGCGGCACGGTGCGCACCTACGTGTGCGACCTGAGCGAGCCGCAGGCCTGCAGGCAGTTTCTGGCGCGCCTTCTCGGCGAGCACGGTCACGTCGACGTCCTCATCAACAACGCCGGACGCTCGATCCGGCGCGCGATCGAGAACACCTACGACCGCCTGCACGACTATGAGCGCGTCATGCGCATCAACTACTTCGCGGCAGTGCAGGTGACGCTCGGGCTGCTGCCGGCGATGGTCGCGCACGGCGGCGGACAGGTGGTGAGCGTCTCTTCGATCGGGGTGCTCACCAACGCGGCGCGCTTCGCCGCCTACAACGCCTCGAAGGCCGCGCTCGAGGCGTTCACGCGCTGTGCGGCGGGGGAGTACCACGCGCGCGGCGTGCACTTCGCGGTGGTGAACCTGCCGCTGGTGCGCACGCCGATGGTCGCCCCGACCAAGTTCTATGAGCAGTTCCCGCTCATTCAGCCGGAGCAGGCCGCCGACATGCTGTGTCACGCCATCGTGCACCGCTCGGATCGCCTGGCCACGCGGCTCGGGCGCTTCGCGCAGCTGCTCGACATCTTCGCGCCGCGCCTGACGCGCGCCGTGATGAGCGAGGCTTTCACGATGTACCCCGAGTCGGAGGCCGCGGGAGGGGCGCCCGGGTCGGATGCGACCAAGACGCCCGAGATGAGCGCCTTCGCCTCGCTGATGCGGGGCGTCCACTGGAGCTGAAGCAGCGATGCAGCGCAATCCGCAGGTCATCGCGTTCGTGAGGCCCTTCGACCCCCGTGGTCGTGGCGCCGAGGGCGGGCCGAAGCCGCGATCCGCGGCCGCCTCACTTGAAGTAGGCGTGAATGACGTCGATCAGCTCGTCGGCGGCGTCGGCGCGCGTTCCGGCGGACACCCGGCCGAGGACATGCTCACGCACGTGATCCTCGAGGACCTCCGCCAGCAGGCTGTTGATGGCGCCGCGGGAGGCCGTGAGAAGGTGCATCACATCGGAGCAGTCGGCCGCGCCTTCGAGGGTGCGCTCGACGGCCTCGACCTGGCCGCGGATGCGGCGGATCCGGTTCAGCAGCTTCTGTTTGTCGCGGACGGTATGGCTCACGGGCGACTACCTCGATATACCTAACAGGGGTACTCTATCGAAGTGCGCGCCGCGACGATATCCCGCAATTGGATGGTCTGCCCATGAGTACACAGGCCTACCGCGACGCTTATCGGCGTTCGCTCGAGGATCCCGAGGGCTTCTGGGGTGAGCGCGCGGCGGCGCTGCACTGGGAGCGCCGCTGGGACCGGGTCCTCGATGCCACCCGTGCGCCGTTTTACCGCTGGTTCAGCGGCGGGCGCATCAACACCTGCTACAACGCGCTCGATCGCCACGTCGAGCAGGGCCGCGGCGAGCAGGCGGCGCTCATCTACGACAGCCCGGCAACCGGCACGGTCGCGCGGCTCTCCTACCGGGAGCTGTGCGGGCGCGTCGCCCGGTTCGCGGGCGCGCTCACTGCGCAGGGCGTCGCGCGCGGTGACTGCGTCGTCATCTACATGCCCATGGTGCCCGAGGCGCTGGTGGCGATGCTCGCCTGTGCCCGGATCGGGGCGGTGCATTCGGTGGTGTTCGGCGGCTTTGCGCCGCACGAGCTGGCGAAGCGCATCGACGATGCGCGGCCGGTCATGGTGATATCGGCTTCCTGCGGCATCGAGGGGCAGCGGGTGATTCCGTACAAGCCGCTGCTCGATGAGGCGCTCGAGCTCGCGAGTCACCGTGTCGGCCGCTGCATCGTGCTGCAGCGGCCGCAGGTGGCGGCGGCGCTCACGCCCGGGCGCGATATAGAGTGGTCGCCCGCGCTCGAGAACGCGCCGCCGGCGCCATGCGCCTCGGTCGCGGCGACCGACCCCCTGTACATCCTCTATACCTCGGGTACTACCGGCAAACCGAAGGGCGTCGTGCGCGATCATGGGGGTCACGCGGTCGCGCTCGCCTGGTCGATGCAGGCGGTCTATGCCATGCAGCCGGGGGATGTGTTCTGGGCGGCATCCGACGTCGGCTGGGTCGTCGGCCACTCCTACATCGTCTATGCGCCGCTGCTCGCCGGCTGCACCACGATTCTCTACGAGGGCAAGCCGGTCGGGACGCCGGACGCCGGCGCCTTCTGGCGCGTCGTCGCCGAGCATCGCGTCAACGCCCTGTTCACCGCCCCGACCGCGTTTCGCGCCATCAAGAAGGAGGATCCCGCCGGTGCCCTCATCGGGCGCTACGACCTCGCAAGCCTGCGCACCCTGTTCCTTGCGGGCGAGCGCTGCGATCCCGACACCGTGCACTGGGCACAGGAGAAGCTGCGGGTGCCGGTCATCGATCACTGGTGGCAGACCGAGACCGGCTGGCCGGTCGCGGCCAACTGCCGCGGCCTCACGCCGCTGCCGGTCAAGCCAGGCTCGGCGAGTGTGCCGGTGCCGGGCTACGACGTGCGGGTCCTCGACGAGGCCGGCGCCACGGTCGAGGCCGGCAGGATCGGCAACATCGTCATCCGTCTGCCGCTGCCACCGGGCACGCTGACCACGCTGTGGCAGAACGATGCCGGCTACCTCGACAGCTATCTCAAACGCTACCCGGGCTACTACCTGACCGGCGACGCGGGCTTCATCGACGCCGACGGTTACGTCTGGATCATGTCGCGCATCGACGATGTGATCAACGTCGCCGGGCATCGCCTCTCGACTGGCGGGATGGAGGAGGTGCTCGCCGGTCATCCGGACGTCGCCGAGTGCGCCGTCATCGGCGTTCACGATGCGCTCAAGGGTCAGCTGCCGCTCGGTCTCGTGGTGCTCAAGGCCGGCGTGACGCGGCCGCACGCGCAAGTGCTGCAGGAGCTCGTGGACCGCGTCCGGCAGCAGATCGGCGCCGTGGCAGCGTTCCGGCACGTCGCGATCGTGGCACGCCTGCCCAAAACGCGCTCCGGCAAGGTGCTGCGCTCGACCATGCGGTCGATCGCGGACTCGCACAGTTACAGCACGCCCGCGACGATCGACGATCCGCGCACGCTCGAGGAGATTGCCGAGGCGCTCAGAACGCTCGGCTACGCGGCGCCGCCGGCGGCACCCGAGCGCTGACAGCGGAACTGCACGCGCCGGCATACAATGTCACACACCAATCGTGTTACAACGGTCGAGGGGATGAAGTCATGAAGAAATTCCTGGTGTTGTTCTGCGGTGCCCTGTCGTTGGCCGGCGCGGGCGGCGCGCGCGCCGACGAGTACAGCGATACGGCCGAGCTCTTCAGGAACGCGGGTGAGAGTGCCGCGTTTTTCCACAACTGCTACGGCTACGCGGTGTTCCCGACCGTCGGCAAGGGCGGGCTGGTCGTCGGCGGCGCCTACGGCACGGGACACGTCTTCGCGCAGGGCAAGTACACGGGCGAGGCGTCGGTGACGCAGCTCAGCGTGGGATTCCAGGCGGGCGGCCAGGCCTACAGCATGATTGTTTTCTTCGAGAACAGGACCGCCTACGACGAATTCACGAGCGGCAGCTTCGAGTTCGGAGCGGATGTCGGGGCGGTGGCGATCACGGCGGCGGCCGGGGCGACCGCCGGCACGACCGGCGCCAGCGCCAGCGCCAGCGCCACCGAGAACGCGGCGAAGACGGCTGGCAGGTACTACAAGGGCATGGCCGTCTTCACCATCGTCAAGGGCGGTGCCATGTATCAGGCGACGGTCGCCGGCCAGAAGTTCAGGTTCAAGGCCGCCAAGTAGCGCAGCGCGCTGCTCATCTCAGCTCGCGGACCCGTGCCGCGTTGCTCCGAGCTAGTCGAGGGGGATGCGCTCCCTGTTCCGCGCGAGCCACTCGTCGAACGACTGCAGCGCGGGGTTGAGGGCGCGCGTCAGCCGGCGATCGCGCGCGCCGCAACAGAGGCCGGCAAAATCCCGGTTGAACTGAAACATATTGCCGAGATCGTCCGCGCCCGGGAATCCGAAGCCCCGGTACTGCTGCGGGGATATCGCGTTGTAGCTCACGTCCCGGCCGAGCGCGCGCGTGAGCGCCGACGCCATCTCGGCACCCGTCAGATGCTCGGCGGCGATGCCGAGCGTCCTGCCGGCGTACTCGCCGCCCCTCTTGAAGATTCCATAAGCGCACTTGCCGATGTCCTCGGCGGCAATGCCCGGCAGCTTCTCGTTTCCCATGGGCAAGGTGATCGACAGCCTGCCGTCAGGTCCCTTTCGGGGACCCATACCGAAGTAGATCAGGTTCTCCCAATAGAACGAGGTCAGGAGGAAAGTTGCCGGCACTCCCGACGCCGTGAACGCGGCATTGGCCTCGCCCTTGCCATCGAAGTGCGGCACCTTGTACTTGCCCATGAGTGTCGGCATGCGCTCGTCGCCGAGCGGGATCCAGTGGCGCGTGTCTTCGAGCGTGGACCAGATGACGTGCCGGAGGCCCGCCTGCTTCGCGGCCTGCGCCATCGCGCGTGCCTCGGCGATCTCCTTCTCGGGCGAGAAGTGTGCCCAGAAGAAAGTCACGCAGTAAGCCCCATGGGCGCCCGCGAACGCGCGCTCGAGACTCTCGAGGTTGTCGATGTCGGCGTTGACCGTTTCGGCTCCGAGTGCGGCCAGCGCCCGTGCCTTGCCGGAATCGACGTCCCTTGTCAGCGCGCGCACTCTGAATGGCGCGTTCCGGTCGCTGAGGATGGCCCGGACCAATCCACCGCCCTGGGCGCCGGTGGCGCCCACCACGGCAATGACCTTCCTGTCGCTCATGCGCGCTACGGTAGCACCATCAGGAGGGCCGGTGACCTCAGGCAACTGCGGCCGTACGGACCGGGCTCTCGGCCTCGATCTGCGTCTCGAGCGTGCGTGATCCGTTCAGCGAGTTTGCGATCAGGCAACCCTGTTCGGCGCGCTCGAGGAGCTCGTGCGCTTTCGCGGTGTCGGCGCCTGCGGGCACGGTGAGCTTCGCAAAGGTCGTGAAGCGGGTGAACTGAGACGTCCGGCCGCTTCGCTCGAGCACCCCCTCCACCCGGCACTCGAGTCGTGACCACTCGACGCGTGCGGCACGGCTCACGGCGCGAAATGTGAGGATGAAACAGTCGGCCAGCGAAGCGCACAGCAACGTCTCCGGCGACCAGACTCCGCCGGGTCCGTCGAACTGCGGTGGCGCCGCTGTCTCGAGGTTCGGCAGCTTTGGGGACCCGACGGTCACGGAGCCTTTGCCTTGACCCGAGGCAGACGCGATGTAGGTGTGCGGATAAGGATGCATGGCGGCAGGGTAGGGGCGCAGGGCTGCGGCGTGACAGCGTGGCAAATGCGTACGTGTCTCAGCGCCGGCAGAACTCCTGGTGGAGAACCCCGAGCAGCCTCGTGACCACGCCCGGCGGCAGGGAGTAGCGCACGGTCTGCGCTTCGCGCTCCGTCTGAACGATCCCGGATTCCCGCAGTACGGCCAGATGCTGCGACAGCGCCGACTGGCTGAGCGGCAGTCGCTGGTTCAGCTGCCCCACCGACAGGGGGCCGTGCACCAGGTGGCACAGAACCATGAGGCGTTGCTCGTTGCCGAGCGCCCGCAGGAGCTCCGCGGCTTCTCCGGCGTGAGGCTGCATCTCGCGCGCAGTGCGCGCGGGTCCGGCAGGCAGTCCCTCCTCGGAGCGGGTCATCGCCATCGCATCACCTCGGAATTCTCCATCCCGGCATCAGTATATTTAGCACTAGCTAATTTAGCAATAGCTAATATACTAGCCATCGGATCCACGGAAATACGTACTTCCCGCGCGGGGCTAGCACAACGTACTGATGCGGCCCGGCGCCCGCGGTGCGCAGACTGTGGCGGCAAGATCGGCGATGAGATTGGAGACCAACATGACCATTGATCGCATCGTGCTGGCTTTTGCCGGCACAGTGGTTCTGCTCAGCCTTGCCCTCGGACTTCTGGTGAGTCCCTGGTGGTTCCTGCTCACGGGGTTCGTGGGGCTGAATCTCCTGCAGTCCGCATTCACGGGTTTCTGCCCGCTGGCGATCGTCCTGAAGAAGCTGGGGCGTCCCGCGGGCGCCGCCTTCTCCTGATGAAGATCCGGCGCCTCATGCGCAGCCGAGCTCCCGCGTTCGCTGCCGCCGCCCTTGCCGCCGTGTGGATCGGCGGTTGCGGCGGCGGGCACCCGGGGGCGGCGAAACCCGCGCAACCCGCTCTGCAAAGCGTGGTCGTGGAGCGCGTGCGCACCCCGATCGAGCGCCGGCTGGATGGCCTCATCGAAGCGGTGAATCAGGGCACGGTCGCGGCCCAGACCTCGGGGCGCGTCGAGGCCATTCTCTACGACGTCAACGACTTCGTTCCGGCGGGAGCCGTGATCGTTCGCCTGCGCGCCACCGAGCAGCGCGCGGGGCTCGCCCAGGCCGAAGCCGCATTGCACGAGGCCGCCTCCCGCGAGGCGGAAGCGCAATCCCGCTACCAACGCATTTCCGACATGTACGACCGCAAGGTGGTCCCGAAGGCGACGCTCGAGGAGGTAGCGGCGAACCGCGATGCGGCCGTGGCGCGCCTGGCGGCGGCACGGGCCGCGCTCGATAGCGCCAGAGAGGGGGTCGCATACACCGAGGTGCGCGCACCCTATGCGGGGATCGTGACCAAGCGCCTCGTGCAGGTCGGTGAGACGGTCAGTCCGGGAACGCCGCTCATGAGCGGACTGTCGCTGCAGTATCTGCGCGTGACGGTCGAGGTGCCGCAATCGATAGTTGCACAGGTGCGCCGCATCAAGAAGGGGGCGGTGTACGTCGACGGGCGACGCATCGAGGCCACCCGGGTGACGGTCTTCCCGGAGGCGTCCGCCCCTTCCAACACCTTCCGTGCGCGGCTCGAGCTTCCGGAGAACGCCGCCGACCTGTACCCGGGAATGTTCGTCAAGGTCGGCTTCGTCACCGGGGAAGCCGAGCGCGTGCTCGTGCCGGCACGCTGTCTGATCGAGCGCAGTGAGGTCACCGCCGTCTATGTGCTCGATTCGGGCGGGCACACTTCGATGCGTCAGGTTCGGGCAGGCGACCGTTTCGACGACCGCGTCGAGATTCTCTCGGGACTCGTACCCGGCGAGCGCGTTGCGCTCGATCCGCTGGCGGCCGTCAAGGAGCTCGAGCCGGTGACGGTTGCCTCGAGAGCGGGCTCGTGAACGACACGGCGCACGAGAGTCCGGGGCAGCCGTCGGGGAACGGCTCCCTGGGCTTCAGCGGCCGCGTCGCGCGGCGATTCCTGGCGAGTCCGCTCTCTCCTCTCATCGCGCTCGCGGCGCTTCTCATGGGCGTGTTTGCGGTTCTCGTCACGCCCCGCGAAGAGGAGCCGCAGATCGACGTCACTTTCGCCAACATATTCATTCCGTTTCCGGGCGCATCGAGCGCGCAGGTGGAGAGCCTCGTGGCCTCGCCCATGGAGCAGGTGCTGGGCGAGATCTCCGGCGTCGAGCACATCTACTCCGCCTCGCGCCCGGGCCTCGCCATCCTCAGCGTGCAGTTCAAGGTCGGCGAGCGCCGCACGGATGCGATCGTACGGCTTTACAACGCGATCTACTCCAATCAGGACTGGCGGCCCGCGAATTCCGGCATCCTGCAGCCGCTGGTAAAGCCCAAAGGCATCGATGACGTTCCGATCGTCACCCTGACGCTGTGGACGCAGGACCCGGCGCGCGGCGCCCAGGAGCTCGGTCAGGTTGCCCGTTCGATCGAGACCGAGATCAAGCGCGTGCCGGGCACCCGCAACGTCTACACGATCGGCGCCCCGCAGAGCATCGTCCGCGTGCAGCTCGACCCGCAGCGGCTCGCGGGCTTCGGGCTGACTGCAGACGACCTCGCGCACGCTCTGCTTGCCGCCAACGTCGTCCAGCATGCCGGAGCCCTCGAGGGCGAGGACCGTGTGACCCCGGTGGATGCGGGCGAGTTCCTCGCGAGCCGGGACGACGTGGCCGGGCTCGTGGTCGGGGTCGACCACGGCCGCCCGGTGTTCCTCCAGGACGTCGCGCAGGTGTCGACCCGGCCCGACCAGCCCGACTCTTACGTGTGGCTCGGGACCGGACCCGGTGCCGCCACGCGCGCCCTGCCACCGACCGCGCATGCTCCGGCCGTCACGATCGTGGTCTCGAAGAAGCCGGGAACGAACGCGATCGCCATCGCGAACCAGGTCATCCGCCGCGTCGGGCAGTTACGCGGCGTCTACGTGCCCGAGGGCGTGCAGGTGACCGTGACGCGCAACTACGGCGAGACGGCCAACGACAAGGCGATCAAGCTTATCGAGAAACTGCTGTTCGCAACCGCCTCCGTCGTGCTGCTCGTCGCGCTCGCGATGGGCCGCCGCGAAGCCCTGGTGGTGGGTGCGGCCGTGACCATCACGCTCGCGGCCACGTTGTTCGCTTCCTGGGCCTGGGGCTTCACGATCAACCGCGTGTCGCTCTTCGCGCTCATCTTCTCGATCGGCATTCTGGTCGACGACGCGATCGTCGTGGTGGAGAACATCCACCGGCACCTGCAGCTCGAGAGCGCAAAGCTCGTGGACATCATTCCCATGGCGGTCGATGAGGTCGGTGGTCCGACCATTCTCGCCACGTTCACGGTCATCGCGGCGCTCCTGCCGATGGCCTTCGTGTCGGGCCTGATGGGTCCCTACATGAGCCCCATCCCCATAAACGCCAGCATGGGCATGATGATCTCGCTCGCCGTGGCGCTCATCTTTACGCCGTGGCTCTGCCGGGTGCTGCTCGGGCGGGAGCGACGG
Source organism: Steroidobacteraceae bacterium (assembly GCA_035934055.1). Lineage (GTDB taxonomy): Bacteria > Pseudomonadota > Gammaproteobacteria > Steroidobacterales > Steroidobacteraceae > 13-2-20CM-66-19. Next base: position 171,674 of record DASYYF010000065.1, read on the forward strand.
GCTCCGGGCCACGAGCTCGCCGAGGAGAACCGCACCCAGCGCCTGTTCGAGCGCTTCGTGAGGCCGTTCCTTGCGCCGGGCACGGGCCGTGCGCGGCGGCACAAGCTCTACTGGGGCATCGTGGGGGCGATCGTCATCGCGGTCGGGCTGGTCGTGGTGCAGCTGGTCGTCCTGAAGATGCTGCCCTTCGACAACAAGTCGGAATTCCAGGTGGTCGCCAATCTCCCCGAAGGCACCACCGTCGAGACGACCGCGCGTGTGCTCGATGAGCTCTCGCACGTCATCGAGCGGGTGCCGGAGGTGAGCGACTACGAGGTGTACGCGGGCACCTCTGCGCCGATCAACTTCAACGGCCTGGTGCGCCAGTACTACCTGCGACAGGCGCCGCAGCTCGGGGACATTCAGGTCAACCTGGTCGACAAGCGCCACCGCAGCCGCAAGAGCCACGAGATCGCCGTCGCGGTGAGACCGGCGCTGGCGGCCATCGGCCGCAAGTACTCCGCGTCGATTCAGGTCGTCGAAGTGCCACCCGGACCGCCGGTACGCGCCCCGATCGTCGCCGAGGTGTACGGGCCGCGCTATGCCGAGCAGCAGCTTCTCGCGAAGCAGCTGCGCGCCGCCTTCGACCGGACACGGGACATCGTCGATACCGATGACAGCGTCGAGGCGCCCGCTCCGCGCCTCGTGGTCGAAGTCGACCGCCAGAAGGCGGCGCTGCTCGGGGTCTCGCAGGACCAGGTGGCCGAGACTCTGCGGCTGGGTCTCGCAGGAGCCGACGTCACCTACGCGCACCCCGGCCGCGAGCGTTACCCCATCCCCGTGCGGCTCGAACTGCCGGTCTCCGACCGGCAGAGCATCGCCCAGCTGCTCGAGCTCGAGGCGCGCTCCGCCGGCGGCGCGCGCGTGCCCCTGTCGGAGATCGTCAACGTGCGCACCAGCACCTGGGACGGCACCATCTATCACAAGGACCTGCTGCCGGTCGCCTACGTCATGGGAGACATGGCGGGCCGGCTGGACAGCCCCCTGTACGGCATGTTCAGCCTCGTCGGTCTCGTCAGGCGTCAGCCGCCGGGCGGCGAGCCCATCGCGCAGCGCTTCGTGAGCCAGCCGGACGATCCGAACAGCGCGGCGATCAAGTGGGACGGCGAGTGGCAGATTACCTACGAGACCTTCCGCGACATGGGTCTCGCCTACTCGGTGGGCCTGGTCCTCATCTATCTGCTGGTGGTGGCGCAGTTCGGCTCCTACGCCCTGCCGCTCATCATCATGGCGCCGATTCCGCTGACGATCATCGGCGTGATGCCGGGCCACGCGCTGCTCGGCGCGCAGTTCACGGCGACCTCGATGATCGGGATGATCGCCCTCGCCGGAATCATCGTGCGCAACTCCATCCTGCTGGTCGACTTCATCGACGTCGAGGTGCGCGCCGGACGGAGCCTGGAGGACGCCGTCGTGCGCGCCGGGGCGATCCGCGCCCGGCCGATTGCCGTCACGGCGCTCGCCGCGATGATCGGCGCCTTCTTCATCCTGGACGACCCGATCTTCAACGGCCTGGCCGTCTCGCTCATCTTCGGTATTTTCGTCTCGACCGTGCTCACGCTGCTGGTGATCCCGGTCCTTTACTACGCATATCTCAGGCGCAAAGAGGCGCGCACGGCCGCAAGAGCCGCCGTCGCGCGCACTGACAAGGCGCTCGCCGCGCCTTAAGGAGCATCATCATGGCGCAGGTTGCAATCATTGGTGCGGGAGTCGGCGGAGTGCCGTGTGCCTTCGAGCTGCGCAAGCGGCTCGGCAAGAAGCATCGTGTCACATTGATCGGCTCCTCCCCGTACTTCGAGTTCACCCCCTCGAATCCCTGGATAGCGGTCGGCTGGCGCGACCGTGGCCAGACGCGCGTGCATCTCAAGGAGTCGCTCGAGTCCAAGGGCATCGAATGGATTCCCGAGAGCGTCGAGAGCATCGACGCGCCGCAGAACCGCCTGACGCTGCGCGGCGGCACGACGCTGCCATACGACTACCTCGTGATCGCGACCGGCCCGAAGCTGGCCTTCGAGGAAGTGCCCGGACTCGGGCCGGCAGGATTCACTCAGTCCGTCTGCACCCAGGAGCACGCCGAGCAGGCGTGGGGGAAGTACCAGGAGTTCGTGGCCAGCCCCGGGCCGGTGGTGATCGGCGCCGCCGCGGGCGCGAGCTGCTTCGGCCCGGCCTACGAGTTCGCGATGATCCTCGATACGGATCTGCGCAGGCGCAAGCTCCGCGACCGCGTTCCCATGACCTTCGTCAGCAGCGAGCCGTACATCGGACACATGGGGTTGGGAGGGGTCGGCGACAGCAAGGGACTCATGGAATCGGAGCTGCGGCAGCGGCACATCAGGTGGATCACGAACGCGAAGATCACCGCAGTGACGGACGGCTCGATGGCGGTCGTCGAGCACGACGAGGAGGGTAAGCCGAAGAAGGAGCATCAGATGCCCTTCAAGTACGCGATGGTCCTGCCCGCCTTCAAGGGCGTCGATGCCGTGGCCAATGTGCCGGGGCTCTGCAATCCGCGTGGCTTCGTCCTGATCGACGAGCAGCAGCGCTCCAGGAAGTACCCCAACATCTACTCGGCCGGCGTCTGTGTGGCGATACCACCGGTCGAGGCGACGCCGGTGCCGACGGGAGCTCCGAAGACCGGCTACATGATCGAATCGATGGTGAGCGCGATCTGCGAGAACATCGTCGCCGAGGCCGCGGGACGCGCACCCACGGCGCAGGCGACCTGGAACGCGATCTGCCTCGCCGATTTTGGCGACACCGGCCTTGCCTTCGTCGCTCTGCCCCAGATCCCGCCACGCAATGTCACCTGGGCCAAAGGCGGAAAGTGGGTGCACCTCGCGAAGATCGCCTTCGAGAAGTATTTCCTGCGCAAGGTCCGCACCGGCTCTCTGACTCCCGTGTACGAGAGGTATGTGCTCAAGACCCTCGGCATCCTGTCGCTGAAGAAGGTCGGTTGAAGAGAATGGCTCGCCGCGCGCTCACGCTGCCGATCGCCGTGCTCGCCGTCGCCGCAGCGCCGGCGTGGCACACGGCCGGCGCCGAGACTCTGCAGGACGCCTGGAGGCTGGCGCTGTCACACGACAAGGCGCTGGCCGCGGCGGGCTCGGATGTGGAAGGCGCGCGCGCGGCGGAGCAGGCCGCGCGCGGCGCCCGCTGGCCGTCGCTCGACGCAGTGGGTGGCTACACGCGTCTCAATGCCTCTCCGACCCTGGACGTCGTCGCGCCCGGCTTCGTGTTCCGCTCCGGGCCGATTTTCAAAGACGACCAGTTCGTCTCCGGCAGCGTGCAATTGAAGCTGCCCCTCTACACGGGCGGACAGATATCCGCCGGCATCGACGCCGCGCATCACGCACTGGTCGGAGCCTCCGAGGACGAGGAGTCGGCGAGCTCGGCGCTCAAGCTCGAGGTTGCCGAGGCCTATGTCGGGGTGCTGCGGGCGCGGCGCGCGCTCGAGGTGGCGCAGTCGAGCGTCGAGAGTCTCACCGCCCACGCGGGCGACGTGCAGCACATGGTCGAGCGCGGCCTGGTGGCGAGGGCCGACCTGCTGGCAGCGCGGGTCGCTCTTGCGAATGCCGAGCAGTCGAGAGTGCGCACCGCCAACGCCGACGCAATCGCCCAGGCCACTTATAACCGCCGCCTCGGCGAGCCGCTCGAGCGCACAGCGGAGCTCGATCGGAGAATCACCGCGGACGCCTCGCCCGCCGCCATGCCGGTCGAGGCGCTGGTGCAGCGTTCTCTCAGCTCGCGCAGCGAGCTCAAGGCCCTCTCGGCCCGTGCGGACAGCCTGGCCTCGCAGTCGCACGCCGAGACGGGCAAGGCGCTGCCGCAGGTGGCGCTCATGGGCGGTTACCAGCACTTCGACAATCAGATCCTGGACCGCCAGGACTTCTCGACCGTGGGCGTCGGCTTCACGTGGAACCTGTTCGACGGCGGGCAGGCGCGTCAGCGCGCGGCGGCTTTGCGCAGCGCGAGCCGCGCTGCCGAGCAGCGCCTCGAGGACCTGCGCTCGGGCATCGAGCTGCAGGTCCGGCAAGCCTGGCTCGATGTGCACGAGGCACAGGCACGGCAGAGGGCGTCGGGCGAGGCGGTCGCGCAGGCCGAGGAGAATCTGCGCAGCTCGCGGGAGCTCTACGGGGCGGGGCTGGCCACCAACACCCAGGTGCTCGAGGCGGTGAGCCTCGAGGTCAGCGCCGTCAACAACCGCGACAACGCCGCTCTCGATGAGTCGCTCGCGCTTTTGCGGCTGAGCTACGCGATCGGAGCCTTGTGACCGGCTGGCTCTAGCGTTGCTGTCCCCGCCGCGCCTCGCGCAGCCACTCCTCGCGGTCGGCCGACTCAGGCAATGCCAGTGCCGCATCGCGGGCCTGCTGGTAGGCCGCGCGCGCGCCCGCTGCGTCCGCGCTCTTCGCCAGGGCCTCTGCGAGAGCCAGCAGATTGGGCGGGTAGCGCGGCCGCAGAGTCACCGCGCGCCGTGCGGCGACCACGGCCGCCGCCGGATCGCCGGGCCCGAGCGGCCATCCGGGTGCCCGGGTCAGCACCAGAGCCTGCACGCGCGCAGGACCCGCCTCATCGTACGCGGGGTCGGCCGCCTCGGCGGCCGCGAGCTCGGCGAGCATCCGCTTGAGCGACTCGCCCGCATGCGCGGGATGGGCGCGCGCCTCGAGACCGAGCGCAATGGCGTGTCCGTAGAGACACGCGGCGGCCTGCGGCTCGATTGCAAGGCACGCCTCGGCCTGACGGCCGGCGTCCCCGGCCAGCTCAGCGCGGACCGCCGTATCGCGCGCCTGCTCGCTGAGCTGCGCATCCCGGGTGATCGCCTCGAGCCGCTGCCCGATCGGCGTTGATGCGCCTGGCGCCTCGGGCCGCGGCGGCGGCGCCGCGCAGCCGGCCGCGAGCAGCGCGATCGCCGCACCTGCGGCCCGGCGCCTCACGGCAGCGGCGTGCGGCCGGGAAGCTCGGCCGGCACGAAACCCCTGAGGCGCATCGCTGCCAGGAGCTGCGCGTTGGCCGGCTCGTGGCCGAGGCCGAGGAGCGCCGCCCGCAGGCTCCGGGCGCGTGCCGCCGGCACCCGCGCGCCGACCACGGCGAGGACGGCCACCGGCAGCTCGGGAGACTCGACGATTGCCTCGAGCTCGGCGGCAAACGGCAGGCTCGCAAGCGCGGCTGCCTCGGCTTGATCGAGCAACACAGCGACCGGCTCGCCCGCGGCCGCACGGCGCAGCGCGCTCAGCACCTGTCCGGTCGCTTCGATGCGCACGTCCGGCGGCAGCGGCCAGGCAGGCAGCGCCGCGCGGGTGATGAATTGCGGGGCGTAGCCCGCCGTGCTCACCAGGGTGAAGCCCGCGAGCGATGCCGGGCCTTTCACGCGGCCGCGCCGCGCGATGAGCTTCCAGCGCTGGCGCGCACCCGTGTCCGTCACGTCCGCTTCCGCGAGCGGCGCGAGGTGCAGTTGCTCTCCGTGCGCGACGAAGAAGGGGTAGGGCACGAAGGCGAGACCCGCGGCGGGGCTCTCGAGCCGGGCAAGCCCTCCCGATTCCGTCGGATCGTAGACTGCCGTGAGACTCCCTTTGGGCCAGCCGGCGGCCGCCGCAACCGTGTGCGCGAACTCATCGACGTACGGCTGTGCGTCGCCGGTCTCGCCCGGATATCCCGGAGCGCAGAAGACGAGCGTTACCGCACCGGCCGCCAGCAGTGTAGCCATGCGTTTAGGCTATCATCAGCGCGCGCCGGGGACCCGCGCGGTCGGCAGGAGCGCCCATTCAATGAGTGTGCCCGCCTCGCGCGCGGCGGTAGGAATTTTCACCCGTATCCTGCTGCTCAGAGGTTGGATTGCCGGCGCTTTCCTGGCTCTGACCGTGGCCGGCGTGTGCGGCGCCCTGCGTATCCCGGACGATCTCGCCATCGAGCATCTCATGGTGCCGGGCGACCCGGTCGCGCGCGCGACGCGCGACTTCGAGCGCGTCTTCCCCGAGGGCGAAGAGGCTCTGCTCGTCCTCGAGGCGCCCGATCCGCTGAGTCCCGCCGCGCTTGGCGCAGCCGACGGCCTCGAGGGCGAGCTCGCGCGCATACCCGGCGTCGAGCCGCACAGCCTCCTCACCCTCTACCGCCTCGCGGTGCCCGGCGCACAGGTGAGCGGCGCGCAGTCGGACCGTGTGCGCGCCTTCGCAACCGGCACTGCACTGTTTCGCCGCGCCGGGCTCCTCGGAGATCGCTATCTCGGGATCGCGCTCGAGTTGCGCGTGCATTCCCCGGCCGAGCGGGACCGTGCGCTCGCGGCGATCGAGGCACGGCTGCGGCCGCTCGAAGGTGCCGGCTCGCCGTTCACGGCCGTACGGCGCGTCGGCTCGCCGTGGCTCGATGCCTGGCTCGAACGCCAGACGGGGCTGGCGACCAAGCGCTTCATGCCGCTGTTCGGCATGTTCCTCATGGGGTTGGTGCTGCTCGTGTATCGCTCCTGGCGCACACTCGCGGCGGTGGTCCTGACGCTCGGCGCCGTGGTCGCCGTCGCGATGGGCCTCGCCGATCTCCTCGGCTTCTCCCACACGGTGGTCTCGGCGCTCGTGCCGCTCACGGTCATGGTGACGACCACCGCCACGCTCGTCTACATACACTCGCGCTACCTGGACGCGAGCGGCGCGGCGACGCCGCTCGAGCATCATGCCGGCGCCCTCGCCGACAAGTTTCTGCCGTGCACCGCCTCGATCCTCGCGACCGCCGTCGGTTTCGCCGCGCTGGCCGTCTCGGATATCCGCCCGGTGCGCGAGATGGGCCTGTGGACGGCGAGCGGACTGCTCGTAGGCTGGATCGCATGCTTCAGCCTCTTTCCGGCGTTGCAGTCGCTGCTGCGCGTGCCCGTGCGCGCCGCGGGCGCGCCAGCCGCCGCCTGGTTCGAAGGCTTCGCCGACCTGCTCGTGCCCTTCACCCGCCGCTGGCGCTGGGCGCTGGTCGGAGGCGCGATCGCTTTGATGTTGTGCGGGGCGGCGGCGCTCTTCGGCATTCCGGGCCGGATTGCGCCTCTGCCGCTCGAGACCGACGCGCTGAGTTACGTCAATGCGGATGAGCGCATCGCGCAGGACACGCGGCGCTTCCGGGAGCTGAGCGGGCTCGACGTGGTGGAGCTGTGGCTGCGGACGGCTCCGGGGCACGCCCTCGACCCGGACTTTCTGCGCGCCGTCGAGGAGCTTGCCGGGCGCCTCGAGCGCGATCCGCGCATCACGGCCGTCGACGGTCCGACCTCGGTGCTGCGCTGGGCGCACTATGTCCAGAGCGGATCCGACCGGCTGCCGGCCGAGCCCGCTGCCTGGCCGAAGCTCGCCGCCGATCTCGAGCAGATCCTGCTCACCGAGCCGGGTGCGCGCGGCTACGTGGATATCGCCGAGCTCGCGAGCGTACGGCTGAGCGTCCGCGGACGGGCGGAGCTCTTCGGGCCCCCCGGCGCGATGCGCACGTCGATCGAAGGAACCGCCGCCGCTTGGCAGGCGCAGGAGCCGGCGTTGCACGGCGTCGAGGCCCGGGCCGTCGGCCGGGGAGTGCTCGCGGCGCAGATCGGCGAGCACCTGGTGCCGACGCTCACCGAGAGCTTCGCGCTCACGGCGAGCGTTATCTTCGTCGCATTCCTCTTCGTGTTCCGCAGCCCCGCGGGGCGGCTGATGGCGATGATTCCGTCGCTATTCGCGATTCTGACGGTGTTCCTCGTGATGCGCGGCACGGGCATCCCGCTCAACATCGCGACCATTCTGATCGGCTCGACGGTGCTCGGCGCGACCGAGAACGACCAGATTCACTTCTTCTATCACTTTCAGCAGGGCCGCGCGCGCGGCTCGACGCCCGTGGCCCTGCACCGCGCACTCATCGTGGCCGGCCGCCCGATCCTGTTCGCGACGGTCATCAACGCGAGCGGCTTCCTCGCGCTGGCGCTCTCCGACCTGCCGCCGATGCGGCAGTTCGGCATCGTCACTTCGACGGCATTCGTGCTGGCGCTGTGCGCGGATTTCACGGCGCTGCCGGGCGCCTTGTGGATCCTCAGCCGCCGTGAGCCGCGCGGACAGTAATCACGCGACAGTCGGGCGAAATATGGGGGCGCCGGGTGCCTAAGGTGGGGTGATCACCCGATTTGGGGCCGCTCGCGCCGCGCTACTCTGCAGCCAGGATTCAGCGGAGGGCGCATGAAGACCCTGACTGCCGCACTTGGAGCCGCCGTGGTTGCGGCCAGCCTCCTGGCCGTCGCGCAAACCCCGTCGGCGGCAACCGCCGCCGAGGGGACGCATCGCTATGAAGGGCCGAGCGAGGCCGCGATCCGCCAGGCAGCGAGCGCGAACAAGCTGCCGGTCGATTCCATCACCGAGGTTCCGGTAACTCTGCTGCCGCAGTAGGAGAGGCTGCCATGCCGCGCTACATGGTGGAGAGGGAGTTCGCCGACGGGTTGCAGATTCCGGCCGACGAGAGCGGCGCCAATGCCTGTCTGATGGCGGTCCAGAGCAACCTGGCGGAGCAGGTGACCTGGGTGCATTCCTACGTGAGCGCCGACCGGAAGAAGACCTTCTGCGTGTACGACGGACCCTCGCCCGAGGCGATCCGCCGCGCGGCAAGTCGCAACAAGCTGCCGGTGGAGTGCATCACCGAGGTGCGGGTCCTCGATCCGTATTTTTACAGGTAATACGCCGGCGCTGCCGGCAGGAGCAAAGTCGTGAATCAGTCATGCAAATCGAAGCTGCCGGTGCTGGGCGCGCTCCTCATCATGCAAATGCCGCTCATCGCCGCGGCCGGCGCTGACCACTCGACACCGCTGATCGACAAAGTGCGCGACGCCACGGCGCGCTACCTCGACATCAATCAGGCCTTTCGGGACGGCTTCGTGACCGGCACACCCTGCGTCAGCGGTCCGGATGCCGGCGCCATGGGGATACATCTGGTCCTGCCCGCACGTATCGGCGCGGGCGTTCTCGATGCGACGGAGCCCGAGGCGCTCATCTACGAGCCGATGTCGGATGGCACGATGCGCCTCGTCGGCGTCGAGTTCATCGTGCTCGAGAGCGTCTGGGCCAGCAACAACCCGAACGGCGGGGTTCCGGCGCTCGAGGGGAATCTGCTGAACTACGTTGCGGCACCCAATCGCTATGGTCTGCCCGCCTTCTACGAAATACACGTCTGGGCGTGGCAGAACAACCCGCAGGGAAGCTACGCCGACTGGAACACGCAGGTGACCTGCGCGCATCAGCCGCTCTAGCGAGGCCGCGCGTCACGATTCCGCCGGCGCGCGTTGCGCCGACTGCGTGCGCAGCCGCGCGACCGCCTCGGCGCGCGAGGACACCCCGAGCTTCGCCAGGATCGCCGAGATGTGATGCTCGACGGTCTTGGGCGCCAGGAACAGCCGCCGTGCGATCAGCGGGCCGCGCAAGCCCTCGGCGAGCAGCGCGAGGATCTCGGCCTCGCGCCGGGTGAGACCAAAAGGATTCCGCCGCGTCGAGGTGTGCGAGCCGCGCGGCACGCGGCGGATGCCCCGGGCGCGCATCTGCCGTCGCAGCGAGCGTGCGGCGGGGGCGGCACCGAGCTGCTCCAAGAGCGTCAGCGCTTCACGCTGCTCCGCTTCATTGCCGTACCAGGCAAGCAGGCAGGCGTGCTCGTACGGGCAGCCGAGCATCTTCCAGGCGAGGGCGGCAGCGCGCCAGTCGCCCGAGATTTCCTGCGCATACGGCTCGGCCATGCCGGGCGGAGGCTGATCGAGGGCGCCCGCCCGCCACAGCCAGGCCGCCAGCTCACCGTGCATGCGTGGGTCGCGCCGCTGCCGGGCGAGCTCCCAGACCCTTTCGACCTCGCGCACGACTCCCGGGAGATCGCCGGCGAGCCACGCGGCCTCGGCGCACACCAGGGCGAGCATCCCCGAGCGCTGCAGCTCCGGCGCCGGGCCGGCGAGTGCCCGCGCCTCCGCGACCGGCCCGCTCACGTCGGGGTCGCCGCGGCGCACGCGCAGATGCGCCAGGGTGCGCAGCGCCGGGATGCGCGCGACAGCCGTGGTATGCGGATGCCGCAACACCGCTTCCACGTCCATGCTCGCTTCGTTCCAGTCACCCTGCTCGAACTTCATGCGCGCGCCGTAGGCGAGCATATAGGGCACGAGAAAGTCCAGGTCGCGCTCTTCGCAGTACGCGAGCCCCGCGTGCAGATAAGCGGCGGCCTGCTCGTACTGCCTGCGCGAGACTGCCATGGCCAGCAGATTCGTGTACGCGCTGGCTACCTCGGCCTCGAGGCCGTCGGTGAGCGCGAGCTGCAGACTGTAGTTCAGATCTGCCCACCCCGACGGGTCGCCGACGATCAGCCGCATGGTGCCCAGGGTGTTCCACGCGTGAGCCACGATGTCGTTGGCAGACGCGGCTTGGGCGAGCGCGATGGCCCGCTGCGCGGACTCGATCGCGAGCTCCGCCTCGTGCGCTTCCATGGCCAGGTCAGCGCGAGCCCAGTGCGCCAGCGCCAGCTCTGCTCCAGGCGCCAGGGATTCGAGCGTCGCGATCGCGGCGTCGCAATAGCGGTTGGCTTGCGCCGTGTCGCCCAGGAACCAGGTGAGCCGCGACAGCCACGTCAGTGCCTCGCCCTCCTTGCGCCGCTCTCCGAGGCCGCGCCAGATCTCCAGCGCCAATTGCTGTGCCTCGAGACCGTGCTGGTAGGCACCCGTCACGTAGCACTCGTAGCGCAGCTGCTCCTGAAGACCCGCCAGCTGCGCAGGCGGCAAACCCTCCGCGTAGTGCAGCGCCGCCCGATAATGCGCGGCCGCTTCGCGATGAGCCCCGACCGCTGCCGCTTCCTTCGCTGCAAGCGGCGCGTAGCGCAGCACCCTTGAGCCATCGCGGGCACCGCCGGCGTGGTGGGCGAGACGGGCGGCAGGTACGTCCGGGCGGGCGGTGAGGACCTCGAGCACGGCCGCGTGCAGCCGCTGCCGGCGCGGATGAGCAAGCGAATCCTCGAGCGCGCGCCGCGCCAGCTCGTGCCGAAAGGCGAGCGAGCAGTCATCGTGACGCACCATGCCGACGCTCAGGCATCCTTCGATCGCGGCTTCATCCGCGTGGGCCGCTTGCTGCAACAGCCAGGGCTCGGCCCGGCCCGGGACCACGCACACCAGCTCCGCAACGGCGCGAGCCTGCGGCGCGAGTCGGCTGACGCGCGCGAGCACCGCGTCACGCACCGTAGGCGGAACGGTGTCGGTCCCGGCAGCCAGCACCTCGGTCACGAACAGCGGATTCCCGCCGGTGACTTCGTGCAGTCCCCTGGCGGGCCTGCCGGCCTCTCTCGCCAGCTGGGCAACTGCGGCTTCCGAGAGCGGCGCGAGCGGCAGCCGAAATGTCGCCGCCGCGGGGAGCCCTCCGAGAGTCCGTCTCAACGGATGCCGCTCGCCGAGCTCGTCGTCGCGGTAGCTGGCCACGAGCAGGGTGCGGGTGCGGTGAATGCGCCGACCGAGGAAGGTGAGCAGGTCGAGCGTCGCCTCATCAGCCCAGTGCAGGTCCTCGAGAATCAGCAGTGTCTTCGTCGTCCCGAGCTCGGCCAGGGCGGCGGCGAACAGCGCCCCGGGATTGAGGCGCGAATCGACCGCCGCGAGCAGGGCCCCCCGCGTCTGCAGCGCGACGTCATGCAGCGGGGCGAGCGGTCGGGGCGTGAACAGCGCGTCGCACGCCCCCCAGAGAACGCGTGCCTGCGCCCGCCGCTGCGCGAATTCCCGCAGCAGCGCGGTCTTGCCGACGCCCGCCTCGCCGCTCAGCAGCGCGACGCAGCCGCCGTGTTGGCTGGCCATGCCGAGCCAATTCGCCAGATCGGCGAAGCACGTCTCACGTTCCAACAGGTCCATCGTGCCTCAGAGGAACGCTAGTCTTCGGCGTGATCGCGTTCCGCTTTGAGTGTTGCCGGGCGGCGGCGCAGGAGCGCCGCATGCTGCGCGAGCTTCGGCATCCTGGCGGCGAGCGGCTCCGTATCCTTCGGATACCAGCTGGCCAGCATGTGCAGATAAGGATCCGCCGCCGAGAGATTCTCGCCGAGCACGTACGGAGACAGCTCGCCGTGCATGCGCCCGAGGTGTGCGCCGTAGTCGATGAGCGCCTGAGCCTTGACAGCGGGCGCTGCCGCTTCGCCCGAGGTGGAGTAGCGCTCGGAGTAATAGTAGCGGAGGACCGCTTCGTAGAGGTTCGCCGATAGAAACACCATCCACTGCAGGAAGCGGGCATGCGCGCTGCTGCCGGCGGGCGGGGCGAGTCCCGCCGCGGGGTGTGCGTCGGTCAGGTGAATCAGGATTGCGGCGGACTCCGCCACCGCCGTTCCGTCCGGGAGCACGAGGCTCGGAATCTTTGCGGCGGGGTTGACACGGCGCAGAGCTTCGAGCTCCGCCGGGGTCTTGCCGACCCAGATCAGCTCGTACGGAGCGCCGATCTCCTCGAGCAGAATCTGCGGAGCCAGTGAGCCGGCGTTGCGCCGGCCGTAGAGCCTGTATTTGCCGCCCCCCATGCTGCCCCCTCGCGTCCCGGCCGTCGTAGCCGCATTCTATCCCCGCGAGAAGACCGCCGTCGGCGATCGCTATTGGCGCAAATCGGGCCCAGGCGATGGGACGGCCTTTCGGCGGCTGTTTGACTCAAACGTGCTGTATGGAAAATCGCAGCACCATGGCATTCTTGTCTCCCTCATGTCTCCCCGGCAACCCATAAACTTCCCGTAAGCCGCAGGAATCCCGCCGAAACGTGCAGCATGGAGAGCACAAGGAAAACAGGCGTTGCCTCCGATCGGAAGGCCGCAAAGATCGACCGGCGGGTGTCGGTCGCTCCGATGATGGACTGGACCGATCGCCATTGCAGGTTCTTCCTGCGCGGCTTCTCCGCCGACGTCCTGCTCTACACCGAGATGATCACCGCCGCGGCAATTGTGCGCGGGCAGCGTGCGCGGCTCCTCAGCTTCGATCCCGAGGAGCATCCGGTGGCGCTGCAGCTCGGCGGCAGCGAGCCGCGCGAGCTCGCGGCGGCGGCGCGGGCGGGTGAGGAGGCCGGCTACGACGAGATCAATCTCAATTGCGGCTGCCCGAGCGAGCGCGTCGCGAGTGGTGCCTTCGGCGCGTGTCTCATGCGCGAGCCGGGACTGGTGGCCGACTGCATCGCCGCGATGCGTGCGGCGGTGCGCGTGCCGGTGACGGTGAAGATCCGTATCGGAGTAGTGAGCGCCGGCGCTCGCGGCGCCCGCGGCGCGGTGGCGGAGTACGGCGAGGCAGACTTCGAGGCCCTGTGCGGCTTCGTGGCGGGGGTGCGAGCGGCCGGCTGTCAGGTCGTCATAGTGCACGCGCGCCAGGCGGTGTTAGGAGGACTCTCGCCCAGGGACAACCGCGCGGTTCCGCCGCTGCGACACGACGTGGTTCGCAAGCTCAAGCGGGCATTCCCCTCGCTGCCGATCGTCGTGAATGGCGGGCTGCGCGATGCAGACTCAGTGCGCGCCGCGCTCGAATGGTGCGATGGGGTGATGCTGGGGCGCGAGGCCTATCACCGCCCGCTCGTGCTTGCGGAGCTGCAGCGGCTGCTCGCGCCGCAAGGGGCCGCGCCGCCGTCGCGCGCGGCGCTCATCGAGCGCATGGCCCGCTACTGCGAGCGCGAGCTCGCCGCGGGTGAGCGCCTCTCCGCCATCACGCGCCACATGCTCGGCCTCTACAGCGGTGAGCCCGGGGCCCGGGATTTCCGCCGTACCCTCAGTGAGGGCGCGCTGGTCGCGGGGGCCGGCGCCGAGCTGCTGCGGCGCGCGATTCCGACAGCCGTGCGGGACTAAAACAAGCCCGCGAGGTTGGAATCGGCCGCTGACTGGCTGCGCGGAGGCCCTCGCGTATAATCGTCCGACGCCCATGGGCAAGGACATCGAACTCGCCATACTGTTTGCCGACGTCGTGGGATCGACCCGGCTCTACGACACCATGGGCGACCTGCGGGCGCGGGACATGGTCGCCACCTGCATCGAGGTGATGCGCAGCGCCACCGAGCAGCGCCAGGGCACGGTGATCAAGACGATGGGCGACGAGGTGATGGCGACGTTCCCGACCGCCGACGCCGCACTCAACGCCGCCGCGCAGATGCAGCAGCAGATCTCCACCCACGCGCAGCTCAAGGTGGACGGCCAGCCGGTCTCGATCCGCATCGGCTGTCATTTCGGCCCGGTGATGCTCGAGAACCGCGACGTGTTCGGCGCCGCGGTGCATACCGCGAATCGCATGACCAGCCAGGCGAAGGCCGGTCAGATCGTGACCACCGCCGCAACCGTGGAACGGCTCTCGCCCGAGTGGCGCGCCTCCTGCCGCCAGATCGATGTTGCGACGCTCAAGGGCCAGGGCAGCGAAGTGGTGCTCTACGAGGTGCTGTGGCAGACCGAGGACGTCACCAGCATGGTGCCGGGGATCGCCGGCGACGCGCGCCCGGCGCGTCCCATGCGGCTGCGGCTGCGCACCGAGGATCGCGAGCTGCTGGTCGACGAGCGCCACTCGAGCGTCACCATCGGCCGGGCCGAGGACAACGACGTCGTCGTCAAGGGGAATCTGATCTCGCGCCTGCACGCGCGTATCGAGATCAGCCGCAACAAGTTCGTGCTCGTCGATCAGAGCACCAACGGCACCTTCGTGCAGACCGCCGATGGCGAGGAGGCGTTCGTGCGCCGCGACAGCCTGCAGCTCAAGGGTCAGGGAATGATCGGGCTCGGCCGGCTGCCCGAGCAGGGCTCGCCGCAGACCATCCGCTTCAACTGCGAAGAGGCCTGACGCACGCGACCGGCGCGCTCAGCCGAGGCGGCTCTCGGTTGCCTCGAGCTCCGCGAGCAGCGCCGCCGGCAGGCGGCCGCCGAACCCGCCGAGATACTCGCGCACGTCGCTGCATTCCTTGCGCCACACGGCTGCGTCGACGGACAGGAGCGCCGCCAGCGACTCGTTGCTGATGTTGAGCCCCCGGGTATTGAGGTCGGCCGGGATCGGCAGCCGGCCTATGGCGGACTCGGTCGCACCGACCTTGCCCGCGCAGCGATCGAGCATCCAGGCGAGCACGCGCAGGTTCTCGCCGTAGCCCGGCCAGAGGAACCTGCCTTCGGCATCACGCCGGAACCAGTTGACGTGGAACATGCGCGGCGGTCGCGCCAGCCCGGCGCCGATGTTCAGCCAGTGCTGCCAGTAGTCGCCGAAGTTGTAGCCGCAGAAGGGCTGCATCGCCATGGGGTCGCGCCGCACGACTCCGACCTGCCCGACGGCCGCGGCCGTGGTCTCGGAGGCGAGCGAGGCGCCGAGCAGCACGCCGTGCTGCCAATCGCGCGCCTCGTAGACGAGCGGCGCGACCGTGCGGCGCCGGCCGCCGAATACGAGCGCGGTAATCGGTACGCCCTGCGCATCCTCCATGTGCGCGGAATAGCTCGGATTGCGCTTGGCGGATACGGTGAAGCGCGAGTTCGGATGCGCGGCGGGTCCGCGGGCCGGATCGTACGGCCGCCCCTGCCAGTCGAGCACCGGCTTACCCGTCGTCAGTCCCTCCCACCAGGGCTGATTGTCGGCGGTGAGCGCGACGTTGGTGAACAGCGTATCGCGCCGGATCATCTCGTAGGCGTTGCGGTTGGTCTGTGGGTTCGTGCCCGGCACGACTCCGAAGAAGCCGGCTTCCGGATTGATGGCCCACAGCCGCCCGTCGGGCCCGGGATGCAGCCACGCTATGTCCTCGCCGATGGTGAGCACCCGCCAGCCGGGCATCGATTCCGGCGGGACCAGCATCGCGAGGTTGGTCTTGCCGCAGGCGGAGGGGAAGGCGCAGGCGATGTAGTGAGTCTCGCCCTGGGGATTCTGCAATCCGACGATCAGCATGTGCTCGGCGAGCCAGCCCTCGGTGCGCGCCTGCCAGCTGGCGATGCGCAGCGCGTGACACTTCTTGCCGAGCAGCGCATTGCCGCCGTAGCCGGAGCCGTAGCTCTCGATGGAGAGCTCCTCGGGGTAGTGCACGATGAAGCGCCGCTCGGGATCGAGCTCGCCGATCGAGTGCAGCCCCTTGACGAAGCGGCCGTCGCGGGCGATCAGCTCGAGCGCGGCTCGCCCGGCGCGCGTCATGAGCAGCATGTTGAGCACGACGTAGGGGCTGTCGGTGAGCTCGATGCCGCGGCGGGACAGCGGCGAGTCGAGCGGGCCCATGCAGTAGGGGATTACGTAGAGCGTCCGCTCGCGCATGCAGCCGCGGAACAGCTCGCGCATCCGCAGCCGCGCCTGCTGTGGCTCCATCCAGTGGTTGTTCGGCCCCGCGTCCTCCCGGGAGCGGGTACATATATAAGTGAGATGCTCCACCCGGGCGACGTCGTTGGGAGCCGAGCGGTAGAGGTGGCAGCCGGGGAACTCCTGCGGGTTGAGCGCCGTGAATTCCTTGCTGCGCACCAGCTGTGCGGTGAGCTCGCGCGCCTCGGCGTCCGTTCCCTCGACCCAGTGGACGGCGCGCGGCTGGGTCAGCTCGCGCACCGAGCTCACCCAGTCGGACACTGCGCGGCTCAACTCCGGCAGGGCGGTCATCTTGTGCGCAGGTGCGGCCATCCGGTGGGTTCCTCTTAGCGGGCGATCCCCTGAACTGCCAAGTATATCCCGGCCGGGCGGGGCGCCCTGCTAGAGTAGGGCCGGGCATCGGCGTCTTTGCAGCAAATTCAGAAGGATATACGTCTCGACACCTGCCGCGCGGCACGCGAGGATGCTTAAGGCCGCGGTGAGCCGGCGGATATTCCCGATGCTCGATCTTCAGGACATATTCGGACAGGGAGGCCCCCTGGAGCGCGCCCTGCCCGACTTCCGCGTGCGTCGCGAGCAGCTGCGCATGGCCGAGCGGGTCGCCGCAGCGCTCGAGGGCCGCGAGACGGTCGTCGTCGAGGCGGGAACGGGTACCGGCAAGACCTTCGCCTATCTCGTGCCGGCACTCCTTTCCGGGGCGCGCGTCCTCATCTCCACCGGCACGCGCACGCTCCAGGATCAGCTCTATTCGAAGGATCTGCCGCTCGTCAGCGCCGCGCTCGGGAGGCCCGCGAGCGTGGCGCTCCTCAAAGGGCGTGCAAATTATCTGTGCCGCCACCGCCTCGCCGCCGCGGCGGCGCCGAGCGAGCAGCTCGCGATGATCGATGGGGAGGCGGGAGCGCCGCGCGCGAGCCGGGCCATGCTGACGCGCATCGCGCGCTGGGCGCGCACCACCAAGAGCGGCGATCTCGCCGAGGTCGGGGGACTTTCCGACTCGCATCCGGTGTGGGCACAGGTCACTTCCACCCGCGAGTCGTGCTTAGGTCAACGCTGCCCGGAGATCTCGCGCTGCCACGTGGCGCTCGCCCGGCGCGACGCACTCGACGCCGACATCGTCATCGTCAACCACCACCTGCTGCTCGCGGATCTGGCGTTGAAGGAGGACGGTTTCGGCGATCTCCTCGGATCGGCCGATGCGGTGATTCTCGATGAGGCGCATCAGATCCCGGATCTCGCCACCCAGTTCTTCGGCGCGAGCGTCAGCAGCCGCCAGATCGAGAGTCTCCTGAAGGACACGCAGCTCGAGCTGCGGAAACGGCAGCCTGCCGATCCCGGCGCGCTCGCCGGCGGGCTGCACCGGGTCGAGGAGGATCTGCGGACGCTGCATGCCTCGGGGCTGCCGCTATCGGGTGTCGCGGGCGCCGCCCGCATACCCTGGACGGGGCAGAGCGCGCGCCTGGGCGCTGGCGCCGACGAGCTCTCGGACTCGCTCGGGCAACTCGGGGAGCAGCTCGCTGCGCTCGGCGAGGACGCGGCGATCACGCAGCTCGCGGCGCGGGCTGCGGATCTCGCCGCATCCTTAAGCCGGATCGCGGCAACGGACGAGCTCGAGGGGGCACGCGCGATCGAGGTCACGGCGCGCGGAATCTCCCTCAGCCTCATGCCGTTCGATATCTCGGCGCGGTTTCGCGCACTCATCGAGGCGCGGCGGGGAGCGTGGATCTTCACCTCCGCGACGCTCTCGCTCGGGGAGGAATTCGGCCACTTCACCGGGCGGCTCGGCATCGCCGAATGCTCGACGCTCAGGATCGACAGCCCCTTCGACCACGAGCGCCAGAGCCTGCTGTACCTGCCGCAGAGCATGCCCGACCCTCGCTCACCGGGTTACGTGGCCGCGGTGATCGACACGGCACTGCCGCTGATCGAGGCCGCGGGTGGCGGCGCCTTCGTGCTGTTCACCAGCCATCGCGCGCTCGCCCAGGGTGCAGCACTGGTCCGGGCCCGCTGGGATGGAGCCGCGCGGCAGCGCCTCTTCGTTCAGGGCGAGGCGCCGCGCGAGCGGCTGCTGCAGGAGTTTCGCGACGACGGCAACGGCGTGTTGCTCGGCACCGCGAGCTTCTGGGAAGGGGTTGATGTGAAGGGTGAGGCGCTGCGCCTGGTCGTGATCGAGAAGCTGCCGTTCGCCTCGCCCGATGATCCGCTGGTGCGCGCGCGCATCGAGCACCTGACCGCGACCGGCGCCAACGCCTTTCGCGACTACCAGCTGCCCGAGGCGGCGCTGGCGCTGAAGCAGGGGGCCGGGCGGCTGATCCGCAGCGAAGACGACTACGGGGCCGTCGTCATCTGCGATCCGCGCATGCTCGCGCGCAGCTACGGGCGGGTTTTCCTCGCGGCGCTTCCGCCCATGACGGTCACGCAGGACCCGGACGAAGTGCGGCGCTTTCTGCGCAAGCACGCCCCGCCCGGAGCCTCGCGCCCCATGAGCGCGTCGTGAAGATCCTCGCCCTCGATACCGCGACCGAGAATTGCTCGGCGGCTCTGCTCATCGACGGGCGGCTCACCGCGCGCGAGCGGCTGCTCGAGCGCGGTCACGCCGGGAGCATCCTCGCCATGATCGATGAGGTGCTTGCCGCGGCAGCCTCCTCGCTTGCCGGCCTCACGGCGATCGCCTTCGGCCGCGGGCCGGGCTCCTTCACCGGTGTGCGCCTCGCCGCGAGTGTCACCCAGGGGCTTGCCCATGGCGGTGGAATTCCCGTGGTGCCGATCTCGGATCTCGCCGCGGTGGCGCAGAGAGTCCTCGCGGACGATGCGAGCGCCCGGCGTGTACTGGTTTGCAACGACGCGCGCATGCGCGAGGTCTACTGGGGCTGCTTTGTCCGCTCCGCCGGGGACCTCGCGGCTCCCGTGGGCGAGGAGCGCGTGAGCGACCCGGCTCACGTCGCACTGCCCGGCGGCTGGACGTCGGTTCCGGAGCTCCGCGGCGCGGGGACCGCCTTCACCGCATACCCGCAGCTTCGAAGCTCCTTGTCCAAGGCCCTCGGCGCGATCCGCGAGCTGCGTCCCCGGGCTGCCGAAATCGCGCTTCTCGCGGTTCCCGAGGTCACCGCGGGGAGGCTCCGTGACGCCGAAGAGGCCTTACCCGTCTATCTCCGCGACGACGTGGTGCATCGATCGACCGACGGTCATTGAGCTGAAATAAGCCCTTGCGGAGTTGTCACGAATCTGCAACACAGTACCCCTCTAATACTCGCGCCCAGCAGGCGAACTGACCAACGATGCCCGCTAAACAGGTTCTCATCGTCGAGGACGAGCGCCCGATCCGGGAGATGATCGCCTTCGGATTGAAGCGCGCGGGTTTCGAGGTTCGCGAGGCGGAGGACAGCCGCTCGGCGCGCGCGGCGCTCGCGGACACGCGCCCGGACCTGGTGCTGGTCGATTGGATGCTCCCCGACATGAGCGGTCTCGAGCTGACGCGTGCCCTCAAGCGCGACCGCGAGACGCGCGAGCTCCCGGTGATCATGCTCACCGCCCGGGCGGAGGAGGGGGACAAGGTTGCCGGCCTCGAGGGCGGCGCCGACGACTACGTCACCAAGCCCTTCTCGCCGCGCGAGCTCCTCGCGCGCATCAACGCCGTGCTGCGCCGCTCGACGCCGAGCGGGGTCGATGAGCTCATCGAATTCGAGGGGCTGGTGCTCGATCAGGGCAGTCACCGCGTCATGGTGGGCCCGCGTACGGTCGGGCTCGGCCCGACCGAGTACCGCATGCTCGAATTCTTCATGACTCACCCTGAGCGGGTCTACACGCGCGATCAGCTGCTCGATCGCATCTGGGGCGGCAACGTGTACGTCGAGGAACGCACGATCGACGTGCACATTCGCCGGCTGCGCAAGGCGCTCGAGGAATTCGGGTACGATCGCTTCGTGCAGACCGTGCGCGGCTCGGGATATCGCTTCTCCGCCCGGACGGTCTGACACGCCGGTACGGCTCGCGGCACCGATGCAACCTGCGACGCAGATGTGGTGGTTCACCCTCGGCCGCCTGCTCGCCACGGTCCTGGTGGGCCTGGGCGCGGGCTGGCTGCTCGGCAATCTCTGGGCAGGTCTCGCGTGCGCGCTCGCACTGCATCTCGGGTGGGTGCTCGCCAACCTGTTTCGCCTCGAGTGGTGGGTGCGGCACCGCAACTATGCCGATCCTCCGGACGTCGGCGGCGTATGGGGCGAGATCATCGCGCAGGTCGTGAGGCTGCACCGGCGCAAGCGTTTCCACAAGCAGCGTTTCGTGCAGCTGATGCGGCAGTTGCAGCGCTCGACCGCGGCGCTGCCCAACGGCGTCGTGATCCTCAACGCCCAGCGCGAGATCGTCTGGTTCAACCGCATGGCGGGGCGGCTCCTCGAGCTGCGCGGCACCGCGGATCTCGGCATGCGGATCGACAACCTGGTGCGCGCCCCCGAATTTGTGCGTTACCTCGCCCGCCAGGACTACTCGAACCCGGTGGTGATCCGGCCGACGATGGGGGAGGACACATACCTCTCGCTCCAGATTGCCCCTTACGGCGACGGGCAGCTGCTGCTGCTGGTGAGCGATGTCTCGCGGCAGATGCGTCTCGAGGCGGTGCGGCGCGACTTCGTGGCGAACGCCTCTCACGAGCTGCGCTCTCCGCTCACCGTGATTTCGGGCTACCTCGAGACGCTGGGACAGGATCCGGCTCTCGACCCCGATCTCCTCGGGCCCGTCGCCGAGATGCGCCGCCAGGCCGAGCGCATGACCGGCATCATCCGCGACCTGCTCGAGCTCTCGCGGCTCGAGGAGAGCGACGAAGCCGTGGGCGGCGCCCCCATCGACGTGGCGGCGCTCCTTGCGCTGCTGCGCAAGGACGTGCTGGCGCGGCCGGTGCGTCCCCAGGAGGTGCGGGTGCGCGTCGAGTCCTCCGCACAGCTGATCGGTGACGAGCCCGAGATCCATTCGGCTTTCTCGAACCTGGTCGACAATGCGGCAAAGTACACCCCGCCCGAGGGCTCGATCGAGATGCGCTGGTGGACCGACGAGCAGGGCGGGCATCTCGCGGTCGCCGATACCGGCTTCGGCATTCCCGCCGAGCACATTCCGCGCCTCACCGAGCGCTTTTACCGGGTCGACGCCGGGCGCTCGCGCGCCACCGGCGGCTCGGGCCTCGGGCTCGCGATCGTCAAGCACGCGCTGCAGCGCCACGGCGCGCGCCTCGAGGTGCAGAGCACGCTCGGCGAGGGAAGCTGCTTCACCTGTCACTTCCCCGCTGCGCGGCTCGTGCGGCCGGTGGCCGCGGGCGGCGCCAGCACAGAAACAGCTTAGGTTTCCCCCGCAACTGCCTAATTCGCAAGAAATCTTTAGTCATGCTGTCATGCAGCAGACACACGCAGGTACGATCCTGGGAGATATGGCAAACGGCAACGTGAGGCGTCCTGGTAGGACGCGCGTCCGGACGCTCTTTCTCTCGGACACCCATCTCGGCTACCGGCATGCGCGCGCCCGCGAGCTGAACGAGTTCCTCGGCGGCGTCGAAGCCGAGAGCATCGTCCTGGTGGGCGACATCGTCGATGCGCTGAGCCTTGCGCGCCGCGTCTTCTGGTCGGCCGAGCACACGCAGGTGGTGCGTACGCTCCTCGCGCGCGGCCGCGCCGGCACACGGCTCCTCTACATCCCCGGCAACCACGACGAGAGCCTCGGCGTGTTCGCGGGGATGCTGCAGGGACAATTCGAGGTGCACCGCGAGTGGGTGCACCGCACCGTGCGCGGCGAGCGGCTGCTCGTGCTGCACGGCGACCAGTTCGACGGCGTGGTCGACTGCTCGCCCTGGCTCACGCGCCTCGGCGATGCGCTCTATGAGGTCGCGGTGCGCCTGAGCGACGGGGTCAACAACCTGCGCCGCGTGCTCGGCAGGACATACTGGCCGCTCGCCGAGCGCCTTAAGCTCAGCATTCCGACGAGCGTCCGCTACATCGAGAAGTTCGAGCAGGTGGCGGCGGGCCATGCCCGCACGCACGGCTACGACGGAGTCGTATGCGGCCATATCCATCGCGCCAACCTCCGCCACATCGACGGCACGCTCTATTGCAACACCGGCGACTGGGTCGAGTCATGCTCCGCGCTCATCGAGGCGGCGGGCGGGGAGCTGAAGCTTGTGCGCTGGCCGCACGCCGCCGCTGCGCCGCGCCGGCGCACCGTGGGACTCATAGCCGACTCGGCGTGAGGATCGTACTCGCAGCGGACGCCGGGTCGCCGCAGAACCTGCCGTCCATTCCCTTACCCGAGCCATCCCGAGAGCCGGCCGGCCGTCGATCCGGGGCCGTGCGTGGCGCACGAGCTCGAGGCGTTTCGCCCGCGGCGCCGCGCGCCACGCTGGCTGTCAGCCGCAGTTCCGCTATTATCGCGCGTATGAGCGCGCGCCTGACCGCGGGGACGAGAAGCTGATGGAAACCGCCGATCTCAGTCATCACATCTCGCGCCGTTTCAACGAGGACCTCGAGCGCGTGCGCAGCAAGGTGCTCGGCATGGGCGGCTTCGTCGAGCAGCAGCTGCAGAAAGCGATCACCGCGCTCGTCGAGGGCGACAGCTCGCTCGGGGAATCGGTCGCGATGGACGACTACCAGGTGAACAACATGGAGGTCACCATCGACGACGAGTGCAGCCGGATTCTCGCCACCCGGGCTCCGGCGGCCGGTGACCTGCGCGTGATCGTCGCGATCATCAAGACCATCACCGACCTCGAGCGTATCGGGGATGAGGCCGAGAAGATCGGCTACATCGCCTCCCGGCTCGCCACCATGGAGCGGCCCGCCGACAAGTACCGCGAGATCAAGCACCTCGGGCGCGTGGTGTCGGAGATGGTGCACGATGCCCTCGATGCCTTTGCGCGCATGGACGTCGAGTCGGCGCTGCGGGTTGCGCGGCAGGACCGGCTGGTGGACGAGGAGTACGAGGCGATCCAGCGCCAGAGCATCACCTTCATGATGGAGGACCCGCGCACGATCCGCCGGGCGCTCGACGTCATGTGGGTCGTGCGCGCGCTCGAGCGCATCGGCGATCACGCCAAGAACATCAGCGAGTACGTCATCTACATGGTGCACGGCAAGGACATCCGCCACACCTCGCTCGATGACGTCGAGCGCGAGCTGCGCGCCGGATCGAGCACCTCGGGCATAGCACCATAGCGGATGTCGCGCCGCCGTCTCGCCAACATCGCGGGCTTCCTCGTGTGCACGGGCCTCATGGCCTATGCGCTGCACGCGCAATACGACCTCGGGCTCGAGCCCTGTCCGCTGTGCATCTTCCAGCGGATCGGGATCATCCTCATGGGCGTCACCTTCCTCGCCGCCGCGGTCCATCAGCCGCGCGGCGCAGGGCGCTATGCCTACGGGGGGCTGATCGCGCTCTTTGCGCTGCTCACGGCGGCCATCGCGGCGCGGCAGCTCTACATCCAGAGCCTGCCGCCGGGAACGTTGCCGTCCTGCGGGGCGCCACTCGCAATGATGCTGCGCTTCATGCCCGTGACCGAGGTGGTCCGCAGGGTACTGAGCGGCAGCGGGGAGTGCGGGGAGGTCAACTGGACCTTTCTCGGACTCGCGATGCCCGCCTGGGTACTCATGGGGGCGGTGCTGCTCGGCGCCGCCGGGGCGCTCGCCAACTTCAGGTCAGAAGCTTCCGCAGCACGCTGAGATACATGCGCTCGAGCGCCTCGAGATCCGCGATCCGCACGCACTCGTTGACCTTGTGGATGGAGGAGTTCACTACGCCGAGCTCCACCACCTGCGCCCCGAGCGGCGCAATGAAACGCCCGTCGGAAGTGCCGCCTCCCGTCGAGAGGCGGGGCCGCGCTCCCGTCACCTGCTCCACGGCGTCGCCGACTGCGTCCGACAGCAGCCCGGGCGGCGTGTAGAAGGGCTCGCCCGACAGGTACCATTCGAGCGTGTAGCGCACGCCGTGCCTGCGCAGGATCGCCTCCACAGTGCTCTTCAGCTTCTCCAGCGTCTGCACCGGGGAGTAACGCAGGTTGAAGCGCGCCTTGAGCTCCCCGGGGATCACGTTCGGCGCGCCGGTGCCGGCGTTGAGGTTCGAGACCTGGAAGGTGGTCGGCTGGAAGTGCTCCGTTCCCTCGTCCCACACGCGCTGCGTGAGCTCGGCGAGCGCAGGCGCCAGCGTGTGGACCGGATTCTCGGCCAGCTGGGGGTAGGCCACGTGTCCCTGGACGCCGTGCACCGTGAGCCGCCCGCTGAGCGAGCCGCGCCGCCCGACCTTGATGGTGTCCCCGACGGTGGCCTCGCTCGAAGGCTCGCCCACCACGCACCAGTCGATGCGCTCGCCGCGCCCGGCGAGCGTCTCTGCGACGCGCTTGGTGCCGTCGACGGACGGGCCTTCCTCGTCGCTCGTGACGAGGAAGGCGATCGAGCCCCGGTGGTGGGGATGGCTGCGGACGAACTCCTCGGTGGCGGTCACCATGGCCGCGAGCCCCGTCTTCATGTCCGCCGCACCGCGCCCGTAGAGGAGGCCCTCACGGACCGTCGGTACGAACGGGTCGCTGCGCCACTCCTCGAGCGGGCCCGTGGGGACGACGTCGGTGTGCCCGGCGAAGCAGAAAACCGGTTGCGCCGCGCCGCGGCGCGCCCAGAGATTCTCCACGTTGCCGAAGCGCAGCGGCTCGACCGTGAAGCCGAGCGCCGCGAGACGCTCGCCGATCAGCTGCTGGCAGCCCTCATCCGCGGGTGTGACGGAGCGGCGTGCGATGAGGCTTTCGGCGAGCTCGAGGGTTTGGGACATCGGCGGCAGTGGCCTTGGAACGGTTCGCGTTTATACGGTGAGGCGGCCGGCCGGGCAAGCCGCCCCTTGTCACGACCGTGAAAACTCCCCCGGCAAGACTAAGGTGGCGGCCGCCTGTCGGCGGCCTCGAGGCCTTGTCATCGAAACGTCACATTATTGTCATCTAATGCGCGCGACCGGTGGGCCGAGTGCGTGCGCGTTCCCCATTCCAGGAGTCGAACCATGAATTTACAAAGATTCCAGCAGGTAGCGTGGGCGATGCTCGGTGCCCTGGCCGGCTCGGGCGCGGTGCACGCCGCCGATATCTCCGGCGCCGGCGCGACTTTTCCCTATCCCATCTACGCGAAATGGGCCGATGCCTATAAAAAAGAAACCGGCATCGGGCTCAATTACCAGTCGATCGGATCCGGCGGAGGCATCAAGCAGATCAGCGAGAACACGGTCGATTTCGGCGCATCCGACATGCCTTTGAAGCCCGAGGATCTGCAGAAGGATGGACTGATGCAGTTCCCGACCGTCATCGGCGGCGACGTGCCCGTGTACAACCTCAAGGGTATTGCGCCCGGAGAGCTGAAGTTCTCAGGTCCGGTGCTGGCTGACATCTTCCTCGGCAAGATCACCAAATGGACCGACCCCGGCATTGCCAGGCTGAATCCGGGCAGGAAGCTGCCTGACGAGGACATTACCGTCGTGCATCGTTCGGATGGCTCCGGAACGACCTTCATCTGGACCAGCTATCTCGCGAAGGTGAGCCCGCAGTGGAAAGAGAAGGTTGGGGAGGGCACCTCGGTATCCTGGCCGGCCGGCGTGGGCGGAAAGGGTAACGAGGGCGTCGCCTCGTATGTGCTCCGCATCGACGGGGCGATCGGTTACGTCGAGTACGCGTACGTGCTGCAGAACAAGATGTCATACGGCCTGGTGAGCAATCGCGAGGGACAGTTTGTCGCCCCCGATATCAGTTCCTTCCAGGCAGCGGCCGCTGGAGCGGACTGGCGGTCGGCGCCCGGCATGTACCTGGTTCTGACGGATGCGCCCGGCAAGATGAGCTGGCCGATTGCCGGGGCAACTTTCATCCTGATGCATACCGAGCAGCGGGATGCGCAGCGGGCCAAAGAGGTCCTGAGGTTCTTCGACTGGGCCTATGCCAAGGGTGGGAAGCTCGCCGAGGAGCTCGACTACGTGCCGTTGCCAGCCTCGGTTGTAAAGTTGATTCAAGACAACTGGAAGGCGCAGCTCAGGGCGAACGGCGCTGCCGTGTGGGCAAGCCGCTAGCGCCCTGACCCCTGCGGCGCAGGAGCGGTGTGGCCCGCGTGACTGTCGATCTGGCGGTACGCAATCCGCGGCACGCGGCGACACAGCGCCTGCGTGAACGCTGTTTTCGTGCCGCAACGCTCGTCGCTGCGATGCTGGTTCTGCTCCTGCTCGGCGGAGTGACCGTGGCCCTCGTCAAGGGGGCGTGGCCGGCGCTTGCCCGGTTCAAGCTCGCGTTCGTTACGCGCGAAGTATGGAACCCGGTGACCGAGGAATTCGGAGCACTCGCGCCGATCTACGGCACGGTGGTGACGTCCCTGATTGCGATGCTGCTCGCTGTTCCGATCAGCTTCGGAATCGCGATATTCCTCACTGAGCTGAGCCCGAAGTGGCTCAAACGGCCGGTGGGCGTGGCCATCGAGCTGCTCGCGGCTGTCCCGAGCATCATCTTCGGAATCTGGGGCTTGTTCGTGCTCGCTCCGTTGCTGCAGCAGACGATTCAGCCGTGGCTCATCCATGCGCTGGGCCCGCTCCCCTGGATCGGCAGCTTATTCAAGGGGCCGCCGTTTGGAATCGGTGTGCTCAGCGCCGCCATCGTGCTCGCCATCATGGTGGTGCCGTTCATCTCGGCGGTCATGCGCGATGTCTTTGAGACCGTGCCGGACGTTCTCAAGGAATCCGGCTATGGGCTCGGGGCGACCACTTGGGAGGTAATCTGGCAGGTAGTGGTCCCGTATTCGAGGGTCGGCATGGTGGGCGGAATCATGCTCGGCCTCGGCCGGGCGCTCGGCGAGACCATGGCCGTCACCTTCGTGATCGGCAACGCCTACGAGATCCATGCCTCGTTGCTCGCGCCGGGCACGACCATCGCGGCGGCGATCGCCAACGAGTTCACCGAAGCCGTCGGCGATATCTACTATTCGGCGCTCATTGCACTGGGCGTGCTGCTGTTTCTGATCACCTTCTCGGTCATTGCCGCGGCGCGGCTGATGCTGATGCGGCTCGGCCGGCGCGCGCTGTCTTCCGCATGATGACCCGCAGCGTATCGCGCAAGCTGATCAACGTCCTGGCGCTGGGATTTTCGGCGACTGCCACCTTCGTCGGGCTGGCCTGCCTCGCAGCGATTCTGTGGACGCTGATCAAGAACGGCATCGGCGGAATGTCGCAGCAGGTGTTCACGCAGATGACGCCGCCACCGGGCAGCGCCGGCGGCCTGCTGAACGCGATATACGGCAGCGTGCTGATGACGTTCCTGGGAATCCTGATCGGTGGTCCGATCGGAGTGCTCGCCGGCACCTACCTCGCCGAATACGGGCGCGCCTCGCGGGTCAGCACGGTGATACGTTTCGTCAACGACGTACTGTTGAGCGCGCCGTCGATCATCGTCGGGTTGTTCGTCTATGAAGTGATGGTGGTGCACATGCGCCACTTCTCCGCAATCGCCGGCGCCGTTGCGCTGGCGATCATTGCGATGCCGGTCACGGTGCGCACCACTGAGGACATGCTCAACCTCGTGCCCGCCGGCATGAAGGACGCCTCGACGGCGATGGGTGCTTACCCGTTTCGCACCATCACGAGCGTCATCTATCCCGCCGCCCGTAGCGGTATCGTCACCGGCTTGCTGCTCGCCGTGGCGCGCATCAGCGGGGAGACGGCGCCGCTGCTCTTCACGGCCCTCAACAACCAGTTCTGGAGCACGAATCTCAATGCCCCGATGGCGAATCTGCCGGTGGTGATCTTCCAATTCGCGCTCAGTCCGTATGCTGACTGGCAGCGCCTCGCCTGGGCGGGCGCACTGCTCATCACGCTGACGATTCTGGCACTGAGCATCGCTGCGCGCTTTGCCGTGGCGGCACTCGGCCCGGGTGTGCGGGGCAGGTAGTGAGTGCCTCCCTGGCGAGCGCGGGTACGGATGGAGCAGCCTCCGCAATCGGAGCGGCGGGCGCCAATGAAATCAAATTCGAGGTGCGGCACCTGGATTTCTACTATGGCGAAGCCCAGGCGCTCAAGGACATCAGTCTCACGCTCGAGGACCGGCGCATCACCGCCTTCATCGGACCCTCGGGCTGTGGCAAGTCGACGCTGCTCAGGGTCTTCAACCGCATGTACGCCCTCTATCCCGGCCACCGCGCCACCGGTGACGTGCGGCTCGACGGCGAGGACATCCTGGCGCCGGCGATGGACGTCGCGGCGCTGCGCTACCGGGTCGGGATGGTGTTCCAGAAGCCGACGCCTTTCCCGATGTCGATCTTCGACAATGTCGCCTTCGGGCTGCGCCTGGCGCGGCGCATCTCGCGCGGCGAGCTCGCCGACCGCGTCGAGGAGGCGCTGCGCGATGCGGCGATGTGGGAGGAGGTGAAGGACAAGCTGCGCGAGGACGGCCGCGGTCTCTCGGGCGGTCAGCAGCAGCGCCTGTGCATCGCCCGTACCCTGGCGGTGCGGCCCGAGGTTATCCTGTTCGACGAGCCGACCGCGGCGCTCGACCCCATCTCGACGCTGCGCATCGAGGAAACCCTGCAATCCCTGCGCGAGAAGTACTGCATCGCCATCGTGACCCATAACCTGCAGCAGGCGGCGCGCGTCTCGAACTTCACCGCCTTCATGTATCTCGGCGAGCTGGTGGAGATGGGCCCGACGGACCAGCTGTTCACGGCCCCGAAGCACCGCCGTACGGACGACTACGTGACCGGACGATTCGGCTGACGTCCCGAACCCATGAGCGAGCCTTCCGAGGAAGATCTGCAACCGCCCGGCACCTCGCCGGAGGGCGGCGACGGGTCCGCAGGCAGGTCCGTGATCACGCCGCGCGTTGCGGGCGCTCCCGAGCCGCCCCGGCGCCACGTCGGCGAGAGCGGCCTCAACCTCAAGCCGAGCGGCCGGGTGCACGTCGCAGCGCCGGCCGAGCCGGGCGCGCGCACCGTCCAGGCGCAGAGCGCCGTCGAGCCTCCGGTGTTCTCCTGCCGCGACGTGAACGTCTACTACCACGGCAAGCAGGCTCTGAAGAACGTGAGCATCGACGTCGCGCGCCGCCAGGTGCTGGCGATGATCGGCCCGTCCGGATGCGGCAAGTCGACGTTCCTGCGCTGCCTCAATCGCATGAACGACACGATTCCCGGAGCGCGGGTCACCGGCAGCATCACGCTCGACGGGAGCGACATCCACGACGAGCGCCGCGACGTGGTGCAGCTGCGGGCCCGCGTCGGCATGGTGTTCCAGAAGCCGAACCCCTTTCCGAAGTCGATCTACGACAACGTCGCCTACGGGCCGCGCATTCACGGGCTCGCGCGAAGCCGCGCCCACCTCGACGACATCGTCTGCACGAGCCTGACGCGCGCGGGCCTCTGGGACGAGGTGAAGGACCGCCTCGGCAGCCCCGGCACCGGCCTCTCCGGCGGCCAGCAGCAGCGCCTGTGCATCGCGCGCACGATCGCGGTGCAGCCGGAGGTCATTCTCATGGACGAGCCCTGCTCGGCGCTCGATCCGGTGGCCACCGCGCGCATCGAGGACCTCATCGACGAGCTGCGCGAGTCCTATGCGATCGTCATCGTGACCCACTCCATGCAGCAGGCCGCGCGCGTCTCGCAGCGCACCGCCTACTTCCATCTCGGCGAGCTGATCGAGGTCGGCGACACGGACCGGGTGTTCACCAACCCGCGCCACCGGCTCACCGAGGACTACATCACCGGACGCTTCGGCTGAGCTCACTGCGCGCTCCGAAGCGCGCGGTCCGGCTCCCGCTCGGGTCCCAAAGCTTCAGAACTTGAAGCGCAGGCCGACCGTCGTGGCGATGTTGTCCTTCTGCAGGAAGCCGTTCGCGAGTCCATCCCGCACGCCCGACCAGAAGGTGCCGGCATAGGCGTCGAAGCGCTTCGACAGCCGGTAGTCGAACAGCAGCGCCGCCGAGTTCAGCGTGCCGCTGCAGGCGCCGCTGCTCGTGTCGCCGCAGCCGGCGCTGGCGCCCGTGGCGTAGCTGTTCTGCCGGTAGCCGTAATAGGCGGCCGCAATGTCGAGGTCCCTCACCGGCGTCCACTTGAAGCCGCCCCAGAAGACCTCCAGCGTCTTCTGGTTGACGAAGGCGGCATTGTTCACGACCGCGAGCACGTAGCCGCCGATGATGACCGTGCCGACGGGCAGCGGATTGTTCGGGTTGTCGAAGGCAACGTGCTCGTAGCCGCCGTATATCTTGAACGGTGCCGCCGCGCCGAAGTCGTACAGGGCCGTGACCATGTAGGTCCGGTTGTCCGAGATCGTTCCCGCGAGCGCGCTGGTCGACGAGTAGCCCGCGGCGGTGGCGGCCGTGAGCTGCGCTGCGCTCAGCGAGGTGATGCCGATCGCGTTGTACTTCTTGAAGTAGTACCCGTCGACCGAGAGGCCGGCATAGTCGCCGCCGATCTGCAGCTGGTAGCCGGTATCGGTGCTGCCGCTCGAGCCGCCGAACTGGTACAGGGCGCCGAGGTGCAGCCAGTCGTACCTGGCGTAGTACTTCAGCGACTGGTCGAGGCGCCGGTCCTCGGTATCGCCGCCGCCGGCGGCTGTGCCGGAGAAGCCGATCACCGAGAAGGCCTGCGCGGCTCCCATCGGGTCGTACTTGGAGATACCGTCCGCGACCAGCGTGACGTTGCGACCGAAGGTGAAGCTGCCGTAGGTCGGGGAGGCGAACCCGGCGACGGCCACGCCGGAGAAGAGCTGGCCGGCGATGCTGGTGTCGACGCCCGACACCTGGGAGGTGAGCGGCTTGCCGTTGTTGAGCGCCACGGCCTTGACGCCGTCGGCGAGGTCGCCCGACTGCGGATTGAAGAAGGTCTCGAAGCGGAACACCGCGGCCCAATCGCCCCCGATCGGCTCGTTGCCCGAGATGCCGATGCGCGACTGAGACAGGTTGCTCGGTGTGACTCCGATGGGCGAGTCATAGGCGTTCTTCTGAACCAGCGAGTTCGATCCGGGCGGGAAGTAGTCGCTGAACGGCGCGCTGTGGGTATCGTACTGGATACCGAGGTCGACGATGCCGTAGAGCGTAATCCCCTTCCAGGTGAGGGCGCTGTCGTCAGCCCTGGTCGCCGGCGCGGCGGTCTGCGCCTGCGCTGCGCCCGCCGCGGCGAGCGCGGCGAGGAGAATCCACGCACCCCGAACACGGGCGACGGTGCTCGCTCTCGAGCGGTTCGGTTCGGAACGATTCGCTGTCATCTTCGCGTTTCCTTAGTTGTCTGAGGTGGGCGCACTGCCCCCGCAGGGGCGGCGACGCCCACTGTCGTGCATGGGTGTGACGCTCAGGCTGCAGGAAGATGACAGTCTTGTTGCAGCCGCCTGGAGCTGCCCCAAAAAACGATCGGGCCCGCTTGCGCGGGCCCGATGGTTCCGTCCGCCGGCGGACGGCAGGCAACTCGACGCGGGCTTCAGAACTTGAAGCGCAGGCCGACGGTAGTGGCGATGTTGTCCTTGGAGTAAGGGAGGAAGCCGCTCGCGAGTCCGTCCCGCACCCCCGACCACATGCTGCCGGCATAGGCGTCGAAGCGCTTCGACAGGCGGTAATCCAACACCACCGACACTGCGTTCAGGGTGCCGCTGCACCCGGGGCTGCTCGCGTCGCCGCAGCCGGCGGACGCCCCCGTGGCGAAGCTGTTCTGCTTGTAGCCGTAATAGGCGGCCAGCACGTCGAGGTTCTTGACCGGCGTCCACTTGAAGCCTGCCCAGAACACCTGCAGCGTCTTCTGGTTGACGAAGGCGGTGTTGTTCGTGACCGCGAGCACGTAGCCGCCGATGGTGAGCGAGCCGGGGGGCAGCGGCGTGTTCGGGTTGTTGTAGGCGATGTGCTCGTAGCCGGCGTATATCTTGAGCGGTGCCGCCGTGCCGAAGTCGTACAGGCCCGACACCATGTAGCTCTCGTTGTCCGAGACGATCCCGAGGAGCGAAGTATCCGGCGAGTAGCCTGCTGCAACGGCGGTCGTGACCTGCGCCGCGGTCAGCGAGGCGATCGTGATCGCGTTGTACTTCTTGGCGTAGTACGCGTCGACCGAGAGCCCGGCGTAGTCGCCGCCGATCTGCAGCTGGTAGCCGGTATTCTCGCTGCCGCTCGAGCCGCCGAACTGGTACAGGGCGCCGACGTGCAGCCAGTCGTACTTGGCGTAGTACTTCAGCGACTGGTCGAGGCGCCGGTCCTCGGTATCGCCGCCGCCGGCAGTGACGCCGGAGAAGCCGATCACCGAGAACGCCTGCGCGGCTCCCATCGGGTCGTACTTGGCGACGCCGTCCGCGACCAGCGTGACGTTGCGCCCGAAGGTGAAGCTGCCGTAGGTCGGGGAGGCGAACCCGGCGATGGCCACGCCGGAGAAGAGCTGGCCGGCGATGCTGGTGTCGACGCCCGACACCTGGGAGGTGAGCGGCTTGCCGTTGTTGAGCGCCACCGACTTCAGGCCGTCGGAGATGTCGCCCGACTGCGGATTGAAGAAGGTCTCGAAGCGGAACACCGCGGCCCAATCGCCCCCGATCGGCTCGTTGCCCGAGATGCCGATGCGCGACTGAGACAGGTTGCTCGGTGTGACTCCGATGGGCGAGTCATAGCCGTTCTTCTGAACCAGCGAGTTCGATCCGGGCGGGAAGTAGTCGCTGAACGGCGCGCTGTGGGTATCGTACTGGATACCGAGGTCGACGATGCCGTAGAGCGTAATCCCCTTCCAGGTGAGGGCGCTGTCGTCAGCCTTGGTCGCCGGCGCGGCAGTCTGCGCCTGCGCCACGCCCGCCACCACCGCCAACGAAGTCGCCAATAGACAGGCACGCATGGGTGTCATGTTGAGAGTTCCTGATGGTTTTAGAAACCGACCGGCGATCAGAACGATTCCCCGACTTGATCGGATATTGATTGTTGCGTCGCCGCAACCCGTCTCATCCGCCCTTTCGGAGGGCGCATCCTCATTTCATCTATATGGCGGTCAGATGGCATTTTTGTTAACGCGACCAACTTCTTGGACGCGGCTTGCCCATTCCGACCTCCGGCTCCCGAAGTGTTTAAAGCTCCCTGGCAGCCGCTAAACTCTTCCATATCAACGCCTTAAATGCAACGTCTATTTTCTGAATGGTTTTTAATGGCGCATTTGCCGCTGATTAATGCGCGTATGTTCCACTGACGCGCTCCCAGGCAGCAATAAGGAGAAGTCGCACCCGTGCGCATGCTTCTCGTCGAGGATGAGAAGAAGGTTTCCGAGCTCGTGGCGCGCGCGCTGCGCCAGGAAAGCTACGCCGTCGACGTCGCCGACGACGGCACGCGCGGCTGGGAACTCGCGCAGGCGTACGAGTACGATCTGATCATTCTCGACCTGATGCTCCCCGGGCTGCCCGGCGAGGAGCTGCTGAAGCGCATCCGGCGCCGCAACCACCAGGTACCGATCCTGATTCTCACCGCGCGCGATGCGACCGAGGAGAAGGTCCGGAATTTCGAGGCGGGCGCGGACGACTACCTCACCAAGCCGTTCGCCTTCGCCGAGCTCGTCACGCGCGTCAAGGCCCTGCTGCGGCGCGGGCCCGTGGCCCGTTCGAGCGTGCTGCGTGTCGGCGATCTCGAGGTCGACCGCCTCACCCAGCAGGTGCGCCGCAGCGGGCGGCGGATCGAGCTCACGCCCAAGGAGTACGCGCTGCTCGAGTACCTCGCCAGCAGCCCCGGGCGGGTATTCTCCCGCACCATGATCATCGAGCACGTGTGGGACCAGAGCTTCGAGGGGCTCACGAACATCGTCGACGTGTACGTGCGGCACCTGCGCAGCAAGGTCGACGACCCCTTTCCGGTGAAGCTGATCCGCACGGTGCGCGGCGTGGGTTACGG
This sequence comes from Steroidobacteraceae bacterium, assembly GCA_035934055.1. Lineage (GTDB taxonomy): Bacteria > Pseudomonadota > Gammaproteobacteria > Steroidobacterales > Steroidobacteraceae > 13-2-20CM-66-19. Next base: position 205,801 of record DASYYF010000065.1, read on the forward strand.
CCTCGGCACGGGTCCGGAAGCATGAACGCGCGTTCCCTGAGCTTTCGGCTCGTGGCCTGGTATGCGGGGGTGCTCACCGCCGTGTTCGTGCTGCTCGGCTTCCTCACCTTCTTCTTCCTGCGCCACTACCTCGAGGCGAACCTGCTCGACATCCAGGCGCGGCGCGCCCGGCAGATCGCCGGCACGCTCGTGGCCCAGGCGCGGCGCGACACCGAGGACGCGATGCGCGCGGAAGTCGAGAGCCTGTATGCGCCCGAGATCAACGACCGCTTCATCCGCGTCACCCGCGCCGACGGCGAGGTGGTGTACGCCTCGGGCGCGCCGCGCGGCGAGCGCTTCGACCCCGCGGCGGTACCGGCGGCGGCCGCGGGCGGCCCGCGCGAGTCGTCGCGCAAGGTGCCGCTCGCTTCGGGGTCGCTGCTGATCGCGGCCGTGCCCGCGACCGGCAGCGACGGCACGCGCTACCGCGTCGAGGTCGGCGCCTCGGGCACGCCGGTCGAGGACACCCTGGCGCCGGTGGTCATGATGCTGGGCGTGGGGCTGCCGATCGCGGTGGCGGTGGCCGTGGCGGGAGGCTTCGTGCTGGTGCACCGCGCGCTCGAGCCGGTCGAGCGCATGGCCGTCAAGGCCGAGGAGATCACCCAGCACAACCTCAGCGAGCGCCTGCCCGTGGTGCGCAGCGGCGATGAGCTCGAGCGGCTCTCCGTCTCGCTCAATCACATGATCAGCCGCCTGGAGGATGCGATCCGCGGCTCGAAGCAGTTCGTGGCGGATGCGAGCCACGAGCTGCGCACCCCGCTCACCGTGATGCGCGGGGAGCTCGAGAGTCTGGCGCAGGACACCGGGCTGGCGGCGGAGACGCGCGAGCGGCTCGGCAGCGTGCTCGAGGAGGTCGAGCGCCTCGCCGAGATCGTCGAGAGCCTGTTCGCGCTGTCGCGGCTCGATGCCGGCGAGGCGCACGCCGAGTGGGTGCGCTTCGATCTCGCCGAGCTCGCCTCGACCACCGCCGAGCAGATGAGCCTGCTCGCCACCGACAAGAACGTGCTGGTCGAGTGCGAATCGACGCCCGGAGTTACCGTGGAAGGCGACCGCGCGCGGCTCAAGCAGGTGATCGTCAACCTGCTGGACAACGCCATCAAGTACACCCCGAGCGGCGGACGGGTGCGGCTGTCGGTGCGGCGCGAGGACGGCTTTGCGGTGCTCGACGTCGCCGACAACGGCGTGGGGATAGCCGCCGAAGCGCTGCCGCACGTGTTCAAGCGCTTCTACCGCGTCGACGGCTCGCGCTCGCGTGAGCAGGGCGGGGCGGGGCTCGGCCTCGCGATCGTCAAGTCCATCTGCACCGCCCACGGCGCCGAGCTCGAGGTCGTGAGCAGCCCCGGCAAGGGCAGCTGCTTCCGCATGCGCCAGCCGCTCGCCGGCGAGGCGCCGGCGCGCGCGTAGGGAGCGCATCCGCATGCCGCTGGTCCGCTATGTCCTGAAGCATCCCTACACCGTAGCCGCGGTGCTGATCCTCATCGGGCTGCTCGGCTTCGGCGAGGCGCTGCGCATGCCGGTCGACATCTTTCCGAAGATGGACATCCCGGTCTGCAGCGTCGTGTGGACCTATGCGGGCATGGACGCGGAGGACATCCAGAACCGCATCCTGACGCTGCACGAGCGGCAGATGGCTTCGCTGGTCGACGACATCTCGCGCATCGAGGCGACCAGCTACGAGGGCGTCGGCGTCGAGAAGGTGTACCTGCACGAGGGCGCCGACGTCACGCGCGCGGTGGCGCAGCTCGCGAGCAGCGCGCTGGTCGTGCTCAAGTACATGCCCCCGAGCATCACCCCGCCGCTGGTCATCCGCTACGGCGCCACCGACGTGCCGATCATCCAGCTGGGGCTTTCGAGCAGCTCGCTTCCCGATACCGCGCTCAACGACCTCGGGCAGAACATCATCCGCCCCGCGCTCGCCGTGGTGCACGGCGCGCAGGTGCCCTACCCGTACGGCGGCAAGCCGCGCGTGATCATGGCCGATCTCGACCAGCAGGCGCTGCAGGCGCGCGGGCTCACTCCGGCGGACGTCTCCAACGCCCTGCAGACCCAGAACGTCATCCTGCCGGCGGGCGACGTGAAGATCGGCAATTTCGACTACCTGGTCTCGATGAACAACAGTCCCGACGTGATCGAGACGATCAACTCGTTTCCGATCAAGTGGGTCGACGGCCGCGAAGTGTTCATGCGCGACGTGGCGCACGTGCACGACGGCTTCCAGGTGCAGACCAACTCCGTCTCGGTCGACGGCGTGCCCGGGGCGCTGATGACGATCCGCAACACCGGCGGCGTCTCGACGCTGGCGGTCATCAACGGCATCCGTGCGGCGCTGCCCGAGATCCGCCACATGCTGCCGCACGACGTCAGCATCAAGCCGCTCTTCGATCAATCGCTGTTCGTCAAGGCGGCGCTCAACAGTGTGCTGATGGGCGGCGCCATGGCCGCCGGCCTGACCGCGCTCATGATCCTGCTGTTCCTCGGCAACTGGCGCCTCACGGTGATGATCCTGGCGGCGATCCCGCTGTCGATCATCACCGCGGTGCTGCTCATGGGAGCCGGTGGCGAGACGCTCAACACCATGACGCTCGGCGGCTTCGCGCTGGCGGTCGGGATCCTGGTGGACAACGGCACGGTGGTGATCGAGAACATCGAGCGCAATCTCGGCCTGCGCGCGCGGCTGTCGGAGGCCATCGTGCACGGCTGCGGCGAAGTGGGGGTGCCGACCTTCCTGTCGACGCTGTGCATCTGCATCGTGTTCGTGCCGGTGTTCCTGCTGCAGGGCACGGCCAAGTACCTGTTCTCGCCGCTGTCGGTGTCGGTCATCGTCTCGCTGCTGGCGAGTCTCGTGCTGTCGTTCACCATGGTGCCGGTACTCTTCTATTACCTGATGCGCAGCCACTCGCACCCGGGCCGAGGCGCCGCGGATGCCGCCCACGGTGCCGGCGCGGCGCACGCGGGTGTGCCGGCAGCGCCGGCACTACTGGCCTCGCTCCTGCGGGCGCTGCAACGCGTGCACGTGGGATTCGAGCGCGGCTTCGTGCGCTTCCGCGACAGCTACCGCAACGCGGTCGCCTGGGCGCTGTCGCAGCCGAAGCTCATCGTGCTGGTGTTCGCCGGCATCATGCTGGTGTCGCTGCCGCTGTTTCCGTTCCTCGGGCGCGACTTCTTCCCCGACGTCGATGCCGGGCAGATGCGCCTGCACGTGCGTGCGCCTCCCGGGACACGTATCGAGACGACCCAGCGGTACTTCTCGCAGGTCGAGACCACCATCCGGGCGCTGGTCGGCAGCAACCAGATCAGCGTGATCCTCGACAACATCGGCATGCCTTACAGCGGCATCAACATGGCGCTGTCCGACTCCGCGACCGTGGGGCCGATGGATGGCGAGATCCTCATCTCGCTCACGCCGAAGCACGCGCCGACCGCGGAGCTCACCGCCATGCTGCGCCGGGAGCTGCCGAAGAAGTATCCGGCGCTGCAGTTCTTCTTCCAGCCGGCGGACATCGTCGACCAGGTGCTGAATTTCGGTCAGCCCGCGCCGATCGACATCCGCGTCACCGCCTCCGATACCGACAGCGCTTACAAGCTTGCGGCGCGGCTGGCGCGGCTGATCGGGCACGTAGCGGGCGTCGTGGACGCGCACGTGTTCCAGGTTCCGGACGCACCGGCGCTGTCGGTCGACGTCGATCGCGCGCTCGCGACGCAAGTGGGCCTGACGCAGCGCGAGGCCGCGAGCAACGTGCTGGTGACCACCAACTCCAGTGCCCAGACCGCGCCTAACTTCTGGGTCGACCCGAGCAACGGCGTGAGCTACCCGCTGGTGGTGCAGCAGCCGACCTACAACATCAATACCTCGCAGGACCTGAAGACCATGCCGGTCAGCAGCAGCGCCGGCGGCAGCCAGTCGCAACTGCTGATGAATCTGTCCGCCGTCGGCCGGCAGACCACGCCGATGGTGACCTCGCAGCTGAACATCCGCCCGGTGTTCGACGTGCACGCCAGCGTCCAGGACCGCGATCTCTACTCGGCCTCGCGCGACATCGACCGGGTGATCGCCGCCAACCAGCCGCCGCCGCAGAAGGCGATCAACATCACCCTGAGCGGGCAGGTCGAGACCATGCGCGAGAGCTACACCGGGCTCTTCACCGGCATCGCGCTCGCGGTCGTACTGGTCTACCTGTTCCTGGTGATCAACTTCCAGAGCTGGATCGATCCGCTCATCGTGCTGATGGCGGTACCATTTACGCTGAGCGGCGTCATGTGGATGCTGTTTCTCACGCAGACGCACCTCAGCGTGCCGGCGCTCATGGGGACGCTCATGGCGATCGGGCTCACCACCGCCAACAGCATCCTGGTGGTGACCTTCGCCAATCAGCGCATGAACGAGGGCGATCAGCCGCTGGTGGCGGCCGTGACTGCCGGCTACACCCGGTTACGGCCGGTGCTGATGACCGCCGGCGCGATGATCCTCGGCATGGTGCCGATGGCGCTCGGCGTCGGCGAGGGCGGTGAGCAGAATGCGCCGCTCGCGCGCGCGGTGATCGGCGGACTGCTGTTCGCCACCTTTGCGACGCTGGTATTCGTGCCCACCATGTACCGGCTGCTGCGGCGCGCTCCGGCGCCCGTCGCGGCCGCGCATACCCCCTGAAGGCGCAGCAGCCGTGCAAGACAAACACGATACGGGAGCGAGCGGCATGGACGAGGAGGCCCGGCGGACCGACTATGGCGACGACACCCAGGAGGCTCAGTCGCACGCGGTGTCGGCGCGATTCGACCCGGATACCGGCCAGCGGCTGAAGCGCGCGGCGCTCATCGCCGCCGGCGTGCTCGGCGTCGCCCTGGTGCTGGTCAGCGTCGATCGCTTCTTCAAGGCGCGCAGCGTCGCGCGCGCGACGCAGGCCGTCGCCACCTCGCGGCCGCTGGTCGATGTCTTCACCGCCAAAGCGGTCGGCGCCGTGCAGCGCCTCGAGCTGCCCGGCTACACCGCCGCCTGGCATGCGAGCACCATCTACGCGCGGGTCGACGGCTACGTCGGCGACTGGTACGTCGATATCGGCGACCGGGTGCACAGCGGGCAGGTGCTCGCGGTCATCGAGACGCCCGACCTCGATGCGCAGCTGGCGGCGGCGCGCGCGCAACTCAAGGCCGACGAGGCGACCGTGCTGGTGCGCAAGGCGGAGACCGAGTTCGCGCAGACCACCTACGCGCGCTGGCGCGATTCTCCCAAGGGAGTGGTGTCGGAGCAGGAGCGCGAGGAGAAGAAGGCGGGCTACGACAGCGCCGTCGCGCGGCAGCACTCGGCAGAGGCCGACGTGGCGCTCGCCCAGGCGCGCGTGAACCAGTACGAGGCGCTCGCCCAGTTCAAGAAGGTAACCGCGCCGTACAACGGGGTGATCACGGTCCGCGACATCGACATCGGCAATCTCGTCACCGCCGGCAGCTCTTCGACGACCACGCCCCTGTACGTCATGACGCAGAACGATCCGATCCGTATCTTCGTCGATGCGCCGCAGAGCGCGGCCGACGACCTGATCAACAACAAGGCGTCGGTTGAGGTGCAGACCAGCGCCGGCGTCGCGCGCCAATACACCGGCAAGGTGACCCGCACCTCCGAGGCGCTGAATCCCCAGGCGCGCACGCTGCGCGTCGAGGTGGACATTCCGAATCCCAAGGACGAGTTCGTTCCGGGCATGTACGTCAAGGTCGGCTTCGGGCTGCCGCCGCGCGGCCTGGTGCAGGTGCCGGCCGCCGCACTGGTGTTCCGCGCCAGCGGTCCGCAGGCGGCGGTGGTGGACCAGTCCGGCCGCCTCACCTTCCGCAACGTGACGATCGGGCGCGACGACGGTAACGTCGTCGAGCTGAGCTCGGGGGTGGCGCCCGGCGACCAGGTCGCGCTGAACGTCAGCAGCCAGATCGCCGACGGCGAGCTGGTGAGCGTGCAGGGCGGCGAACGGGGTGGTGAAGCCGGCAAGCCGGCGGCCCCCGTGGCTACCGCCGAGCGCTGAGGGAGCGCCGCGCGTGAGCCTGCGCCTGCCGGCCTTTCTACTGGCGCTGACCGCGAGCCTGGTGGCAGCCTGCGCGGCAGGACCGAATTACCGCACCCCGCAGGTTCCCACCCCCGGGGGCTACGCCGAGACGGCCGGGGGCGCGACGCCTGCAGGCCCGGCGGCGGGCGGCGGCAATCCCGCACCGGCGGCGGTGGATCTCGCCGCCTGGTGGCGCGCGCTGCAGGACCCCGAGCTCGACTCGCTCGTCGAGCGCGCCGTCACCGGCAATCCCGACGTCCTGATCGCGCTCGACCGCTTGCAGGCGGCGCGCACCTTCGAGGCCGCCATCATCGGCACCGTGCTGCCGGTGGCGGACGCGGCCGGCGGCGGCGGACGCGGGACCGGCAGCGACCTGGCGCGCGGACGCGCGCCGCAAACGCAGGTTTCGGCCACCAACGGTGCGGGCCTCGAGCACATCAACGAGGTGGGCGGCTTCGACGCGTTCTGGGAGCTCGACGTGTTCGGCAAGTACCGGCGCGAGATCGAAGCGGCGCGTTACGACACCGAGGCGACACGCGCCGCGCGCAACAGCGTGCTGGTCTCGGTGATCGCCGACGTGGCGCGCGCCTACGTCGACCTGCGCGGCCTGCAGGTACGCGCCTCGGTGCTGCGCTCGGCGATCGCGGTGCTGCGCGAGTCGCTGCGCATCGTCAGCATCCGCTACGACCGTGGCATCACCAACGAGCTCGATGTGACGATCGCGACGCGCGAGCTGGCGACGCTCGAAGCGCAGGCCTCTCCGGTCGATGCCCAGGTGCGGGCCGCCGAGTACGCGATTGCGGTGCTGCTCGGCGCGTACCCGGAGGAGATGGTGAAGGAGCTGAGCGCCGCCGCCATGGTGCCGTCGGTGCCGGGTGCGGTCGCGGTCGGCCTGCCGGTCGAGCTGCTGCGCAGGCGTCCGGACATACAGCAGGCGGAGCGCGAGCTTGCCGGCGCGAACGCGCGCATCGGCATCGCGACGGCGGACCTCTTTCCGTCGATCTTCGTCTCCGGCTCCGTGGGCATGCAACGCCAGGACGCCCCGGGACTGCCGATCATGGGTCAGCACATCTGGTCGGCGGGTCCGGGAGCGTTCTGGCCGCTGCTCGACTTCGGTCAGCTCGATGCGCAGGTGGAGATCGCGACTCTGCAGACCCGGGCGCTGCTGGTCAGCTACAAGCGAACCATTCAGGAGGCGGTGCGCGAGGTCGACAGCAGCGCGGGTCTGTACGCGGCGCAGCAGCTGAGCCTGGTCAAACTCGAGACCGCACTCACCGCCAGTCAGCGCGCGGTGACGCTCGCCAACGAGCGCTATGAGCGCGGTCTCACCGACTACCTGAACGTGGTGGATGCCGAGCGCCAGGAATACGACATCGAGGAGCGATATGCGGCTACGCAGGTTGCCGCGGCGGAGGAATTCATCGCGCTCTATCGCAGTCTCGGCGGCGGCTGGGAGAGTTATCAGAACCTGCCGCCCATTCACCGGCCATTGCCCGCCGTCATCGCGATGTTCCAGCGCACGCTGAGCCGCAGCGATGCGCTCAGGTAGCCGCTAGGAGGCCGTCTCCGGCAGCACGATGCGCACCAGCAGCCCGTGCGGCTCGCGATCGAGGAGGTCGATCGTCCCGCCGTGTCCGAGGATCACGGAGCGCGCGATCGCGAGGCCGAGTCCCATGCCCTGGCTGTCGACCTCGCGCGCATCGTCGGTACGGTAGAAGGGCTCGAAGACCCGGAACTTGTCGGCGTCCGACAGGCCCGGTCCCTCGTCCTCGACGTCCACCACGAAGCCGAGGCCCGCAACCTTCCGCAGGCTGACCCGCGCATGGTGCCCGTACTTGGCGGCATTCATGATGACGTTGGTGAAGGCGCGCAGCAGGGCCTGGGGCTTGCAGTCGTAGCGGCTGCGCGCCGCGCCCTGGTATTCGACGCTGCCGCCGACGTCGCTCACCATGTCGCAGGCGGTCTGCAGCAGCGAGTCGAGGTCGACCGCGTCGTGCGCCTCGGCATCGTCGACGCCGCGGATGAAGAGCAGCGCGGAAGTCAGCATGCCTTCCATGGACTCGATGTCGCGCAGCATCTTTTCCTTCTGCAGCACCGCGCGATCGGTCTCGACGCGCAGGCGCAGCCGTGTCAACGGGGTGCGCAGATCATGGCTGATCGCGCCGAGCATGAGGGTCCTGTCGGTGAGGAAGCGCCGCAGCCGCAGCTGCATGTCGTTGAAGGCGCGGATGACCCGTTGCAGCTGCACCGGACCCCGTTCAGCCAGCGGTGGCGCATTGATGTCGACGCCCACGCGCTCCGCCGCCTGGGCCACCCGCGTCAGCGGTACGTTCACCATGAGGCTGAGCCAGATCCACAGCCCCACCGTAACGAATACCAGGAATGCGCCGAGGCCGACCTGCGCGACCAGGCCGAAACGATGCTCGAGTCCCACCGAAGTCCCCACCTCGAGCACGCCGCCGCCGCGCAGCGCCACCGCGACGTGCACGGAATCCGCCGCGTGCACCCCGGTCCCGGGATGGACCTGGATGTCGTCACGGCTCTTGTTGAGCTGCGTCGCTATCTGGTTGCGCAAATCGAGGTCGCTGCGGTCGCTGGCCGGCCCGAGGGCCGGGTGCGGGTCGGCGGCCTGGTAGCTGAGCCTGAATCCCGCGTCGCTGCACAGCCGCGCGAGCTCCGGCCGTCGCGCCGGATCCACGGCCTCGAGCAGTTGCACCACCATTCTGATGCGCGTCGCGGCGACGTCCGGCCGCAGCTCCGTCCGCCATCCGGGCAGCAGCACCACGTACAGCAGCGCCGCCATCAGTTGCGACAGGGCGAGTCCCACAAACAGTATGCCCGCGACCTGGCCCCGCAGATCCGCGGGCAGCAGCCGCCGCAGGCGCAGGCTCATTCGAGGCCGACGTCGGCGGTAAACAGATAGCCGCCGGAGCGGACTGTCTGAATCAGCACCGGGTCCTTCGGGTCGCTCTCGATCTTGCGCCGCAGCCGGCTCACCTGGATGTCGATGCTGCGATCGATGGCCGCCGGGGCCCGGCCACGCGTGAAGTCGAGCAACTGCTCGCGCGTCAGCACCTTGTTGGGGTGCTCGCAGAAGGCCACCAGCAGCTCGAACTCCCCGCCGGTGAGCGGCACGCGCGTACCGTCGCGCGAGTACAGCCGCCGCGCCACCAGGTCGAGGCGCCAGTCGGCAAAGGCCAGCACCGAGCGCCTGCGGCTATGCGGCTCGGGAGGGACGTACTGCGAACGGCGCAGCAGGGCGCGGATTCTCGCCACCAGCTCGTGAGTGCTGAAGGGCTTGGCGAGATAGTCGTCGGCGCCGATCTCCAGGCCGACCACCCGGTCGATCTCGCTGCCACGCGCCGTCAGCATGATGACCGGCAGGTTGCCGGAGGCGCGCACGCGCCGGCACAGGCTCAGCCCGTCCTCCCGCGGGAGCATGATGTCGAGGACCAGCAGGTCGACGGAGTCGGCCGCCATGGCCTTGTCCATCTCCTCGCCGTCCTGGGCCACCGTCACCCTGAAGCCGCTCTGCCGGAGAAAGTCGGCCACCAACCCGCGGATCTCGGGGTCGTCCTCGACAAACAGCACGTGGGCGGGGGAATCCATGCACGAACTCGGCCCGTCAGCGGGCATGCCGGAGCACCTTCATACTAGCACGCGCTCTGCAGAGCATCGGAGCGCGGGCATGCCGCGCACCGCGTCCCGAAACACGACGTTACCGAGCCAAACAAACCGACACGCACGCGGCGGCCGGCTCCCGCGCGCAGTCCTCACGCCGCCAGCGGCAGCCGGCGCAGCAGCTGCCAGCCTCCGGGGGTCGCCCGCAGCACGAGCAGATCGCGCCCCGAGATCCGGCGGCGCTGATGCCCGACGGTGCAATCGAGCTGCCAGCCGTAGCTGATGATGCCGATCGCCCCTGCGGAACGCCCCCTGAGATCCGTCGCGCTGTACTCGTGCACCTGCGCACCGCGCATCCGCGCGCGCAGGTGAGTCAACACCGCCCTGCGTCCCGCAAGCCGGACTTTCAGCCCGGGCGACAGCAGGGCGACATCCGCGGCGAGCCGGCGCTCGAGCGCCGGCCAGTCGCAACCGAGCCAGGCGGCGTCGTAGCCCTGCAGCCAGACCGCGGCGGAGAGATCGTCGAGGAGCCCGGGGACGAATCCGGCCGCGGGCTGATCGCACCGGGTGCGCTCGCGCCCGGCGGCCGCCGCGCGGCCGATCTCGCGGCAGCGCCTCTGAGGTCGCGCTCGTCGGGCCAGGCGCTGGCTGACTCCGGCTCGCGCCGCCGACACGTCGCAGCATGCACACACTCGGCGTGTGCCCAACGAGCGCGACCTCAGAAGCGATGTGCGTATCATTGTGAGGACAGTTGCATCATGCCGGTGCTCATCACCAGTAACGACCGAGCGCTTCACGGATCGTTCCGTCGTTACGCGATCAGTATGCACGCGGGCCGCGCCCAGCGGCCGATTGCAACGGTGCGGAAACCCTTGGTCATGCGGTGAAACGCCGTGTCTTGAGTCAGATCACTGCAGCTGCGGCGTGAAGCGCGTTCCGGCGGCACACGCAAATGCCCGCACGCAGACTGAACCCGCGCGTGCCGCGCGCTGTCAGTTGGCGGCAAGTTACGACTACAGGAGTACCATCATGCAAGTCGTCAATCGCCTGTCTCTGTCGGGTCTCATGGCAGTCGCCGCTTCGCTCGCCGCCTGCGCCACCATCCCGAGTGGCCGCGCCGGGGTCGAGTGGACGCCGTTGAACGGAACCATGAAGCACACCCTGGATGAGGGCTTTCACATGGTGTCGCCCTTCAGCAGAATCTACATGGTCGACCTGCGCGAGCAGCAGCGCGACATCGATCTCGACGTGTTGGCGGACAACGGTCTCGAGATCAAGCTCAAGACCTCGATTCTTTATCAGCCGATCGCGGGTCAGGAGCCTGAGCTCATCAAGGAGACGGGACCGCAGTATTACGCCACGCTCATCGGTCCCCACGTCCGCTCGAGCGCCCGGCGCGTGGTCGGCCGCTACAGTCCCGAGGAGATCTATTCCACCAAGCGCGAGCAGATCGAGCGCGAGATCCGCGAGGACGTGAGCAGCAAGCTCGCGGGAACCCACCTGCGGGTCAATGCCCTGCTGATCCGCGAGGTGCATCTGCCCGAGATGGTGCAAAGCGCAATCCAGGCCAAGCTGGAGGAGGAGCAGAAGGCGCTCGAGATGCGCTTCGTACTCGATCGCTCGCGCCAGGAGGCGGAGAACCGCCGCATCGAGGCGGCGGGCATCGCCGACTATCAGGAGACGATCAGCAAGACGCTGAGCGACAAGATCCTCGCCTGGCAGGGGATCGAGGCCACGCAGAAGCTCGCCGAGTCGCCGAACGCCAAGGTCGTGGTCATCGGCTCGGGCAAGGAGGGGCTGCCGTTGATCTTCAACGCCTCATCCTCGGCCGCCCCCGCGACGGCTAAGAACTCGCAGTAGACGGCCGCATGAACGCCACGTCCGTCAGTTCCGGCGTAGCCGAGCTGGCCGCGAGCGACTCCCGCTACGCGGGGCTGACGACGGCGGAGGCGCGCGCCTGGCGCGCGACCTGCGGTCCCAACGTCGTGCCGGAGAGCGAGCCGCCGGAGTGGCAGCGGGCACTCGGCAAGTTCTGGGCGCCGGTCCCCTGGATGCTCGAGGCGGCCATCCTGCTGCAGTTCATGCTGCGCGAATACGTCGAGGCGACGGTCATCGGCGTGCTGCTCATCTTCAATGCGGCGCTCGGGCAACTCCAGGAGGGGCGTGCGCAGGCGACCCTCAGGGCCCTGAGGTCGCGGCTGGCGCTGCGTGCCGCGGTACGCCGCGACGATCGCTGGCAGATTCTTGCGGCGAGCGAGCTGGTACCCGGCGACATCGTCAAGCTCTCTCTCGGCGGCATCGTGCCCGCCGACCTGCGCGTGGTCGGCGGCGACGTGCTGCTGGACCAGTCGATGCTCACCGGCGAGTCATTCCCGGTGGAGGCGGGCCGGGGAGCGCACACCTACGCCGGCGCGCTGGTACGCCGCGGCGAGGCGCTGGCGGAGGTGACCGCGACGGGCGCGAACACCAAGTTCGGACGGACCGCCCAGCTGGTGCAGGCGGCCCACGCGCCGAGCTCGCAGCAGCGCGCGGTGCTGCGCGTGGTGCGCTACCTGGCCGCATTCAGCGGCGCGATGGTCGCGCTGCAGATCATTTACGGCACGGTGAGCGGGCTGCCGCCCTCGGAGTTGATTCCACTGGCGCTGACGGCGGTGCTGGCGGCGATTCCGGTGGCCCTGCCGGCAACCTTCACGCTCGCATCCGCTCTCGGCGCCCGGGCGCTGGCGGCTCGCGGCGTATTGCCGACGCGGCTGTCGGCGATCGACGAAGCCGCGACCATCGACGTGCTGTGCTCCGACAAGACCGGCACACTGACGCAGAACGAGCTGACCGTCACGGCGGTGAATGCGGCACTGGGCACGGACCAGGAGCACGTGCTGGCGCTGGCGGCTCTGGCCAGCGCGACGCACGGCATGGACCCGGTCGACGTCGCGGTGCAGGCGGCCGCCGCCCGGAGCGCCGGCGGCGGCGAGCGCTGGGTGCTGTCGAAGTTCGTGCCTTTCGACCCGTCCAGCCGCGTTGCGGAAGCCGAGCTGCTCGATGCGCACGGCGAGCGGCTCGTGGCGCTCAAGGGAGCCTTCGCGACGATCGCTGCGCGCGTGGCCGTGCCGGCGAGCGCCGAGACCCTGGCCCGCTCTCTCGCCGGGCTCGGGCACCGCGTTCTGGGCGTCGCCGCAGGTCCCCCGGGGCAGCTCGCGTACCTGGGGCTGATCGCGCTCAACGACCCGCCGCGGCCGGATGCGCGCGAGCTGATCGCCGAGCTGCACACGCTCGGCGTGCGCACGGTGATGGTCACCGGCGACGCGGCCTCCACCGCGACGTCCGTGGCGCGCGCCGTGGGGCTGGAAGGAGCGGTCTGCCCCGACGGCCCGTTCCCCGGGAACCTGAGACCCGACGACTACGCGGTGTTCGCAGGAGTGTTTCCCGAGGACAAATTCGACATCGTGCGCGCCCTGCAGTCCGCCGGGCACGCGGTGGGCATGTGTGGTGACGGCGCAAACGATGCGCCGGCCCTGCGGCAGGCGCAGATGGGCATCGCGGTTTCCACCGCGACCGATATCGCCAAGTCGGCCGCCGGCATCGTGCTCACCAACCCGGGCCTCGGAGGAATCGTGGCGGCGGTGCGCGTCGGGCGCGAGACCTATCAGCGGATCCTGACTTACATCCTCAGGTCGGTCGCGACCAAGGTGAGCCAGATGCTGTTTCTCACGGTCGGACTGGCGATGACCGGGCACGCGGTCCTCACGCCGATGCTGATGGTGCTGCTGATGATCAGCGGGGACTTTCTGGCGATGTCTGCCACGACCGATAACGTATCTCCTTCGCCGCAGCCGAACGCCTGGCACATCGGACGGGTCACTGCGGGCGCGGCGGCGTTGGCGGTGTGCAACGTGGCGTTCTGCAGCGCCGTGCTGGAGGTCGCCGTGCACCGTCTGCGGCTGGTCGACGATCACGGGCTGCGCAGCCTCGCCGCGCTGTCTCTGGTGCTGAGCAGCCAGGCGCTGTTCTACGTGGTGCGCGAGCGGCGTCACTTCTGGAGCTCGCGGCCGAGCCGCTGGATCGTGCTGTCCTCGGTAATCGACGTGACCATCGTCGCGATACTGGCCGGATGCGGGATTGTGATGCACGCGGTGCCCTGGCCGGTCATCGGCGGGCTGTTGCTCGCGACGGCCGGTTTCGCGCTGGTGCTGGATGCCGTGAAGTCCCTGCTGTTCCCGCGCCTGCGCCTGGCCTGAGGGGACGCGCGGCGCGCGACGCGGCTATCGCACGCTGTAGCTGCGCGCCTCGAGACAGGCGGCTTCGGCGCGCAGATAGTTGAGCCTGGCATCCCCCGGAGCATTGGCGGCCGCCGGCGCTGCCGGGTCGAAGCCGGTCTGGCCGGTCGCCCAGCGGCTGCAATCGTCCTTGTCCTGTTTCTGTTGCGCCTCCGACTGCCCGGCCTTCGGATAGGCGAACAGCTCGGACGATACGGCCGGATTCACCGTGGAGCCCTGCGGCGGCGGCGTCTGCGTGAGTCCCCCCGGAGGCTCGACAGCCTCGTACTGGTCGGCATCGCCGTCCCAGAGGTAGTAATTGCCGTCGACGTAGTAGTAGGGCACGCCGTCCCACCACCAGGTGTCGTAGTACCAGGGAAGGAGCGGCAGATAGAAACCGAGCCCCCATCCCCAACCACCGCAGCACAGCACGTGGCGCCCGTAGTATCCGCCGCGCCCGTAATATCCGGCGCGCCCGTAGTATCCGCCGCGCCAGGAGTAGTAGCCGCGCGAGCCGTAGCCGCCATGGCGGCCGTAGGCCCCGCGGCCGCCGCCGTGAAAGCCCCCGCCGTGCCCTCCGCCACCTCCGCCATGGCCGCCACCGCCGCCGCCGGAACCGGCGCTCGCGAGATTGCCCGTCGCGAGCATCACGGTGACCGTGAGCACGGCGAAGCGAAGCCAAGCACGTCCGCACATGATGGTGACCTCCTCGCGAACGACGAACGCACCATCGCACCTGCTGCAGACCACATTCTCTCACTTGTTGGATTCCGTCGGGCCTCACGTGTTCCGGCGGCGAGGCCATGCGCGCCGTCGCGTGTCAGCTTGCCATCAGGTATCCGGTGCGACGCTCGATGAAGGACGCCGTCACGCACGGAAAAGTGCTGTTACACGAGTTGCCGCCGCCCGCGAATAGATGCACGAAAATTAATGTTTCTTTAGCCACACGCTAATGCTGCGGGGGTACGCTTCCCATCGCACCGCGTGCGGCGACTAGGCGTTCGGGCTGCCGCGGATGCAAACGAGGCCGGGCTTTTCCTCGAGTACCCACCCCCTGTGTCCGGCCATTCGGCGGCGCCTCCCCAAGAGGCGCCGCCTTTCTAACCGCTGGCGTGCTACTCGGCGCTGCGCAAGAGCTCGTTGATGGAGGTCTTGGCGCGCGTCTGGGCGTCGACGCGCTTGACGATCACCGCGCAGTAGAGGCTGCAGCGCCCGTCGGCGGATGGCAGCGTCCCCGAGACCACCACCGAGCCCGGCGGGACGCGCCCTTTGAGGATCGTGCCCGTCGTGCGGTCGTAGATGCGGGTGCTCTGGCCGATGAATACCCCCATGGAAATGACCGAGCCGGAACCGACTACGACACCCTCGACGACCTCGGAGCGCGCTCCGATGAAGCAGTCGTCCTCGATGATCGTCGGGCTCGCCTGCAGCGGCTCGAGCACCCCGCCGATGCCGACGCCCCCCGAGAGGTGCACGTTGCGGCCGACCTGCGCGCACGAGCCGACCGTGGCCCAGGTATCGACCATGGTACCCGCGCCCACATAGGCGCCGATGTTGACGTAGCTCGGCATGAGCACCGCATCGGGGGCGATGTAGGCGCCACGGCGCACGACGGCATGCGGCACGATGCGCGCGCCGCCGGCGCGCAGCTCGGCCTCGCTCGCGTTCGCGTACTTGAGCGGCACCTTGTCGAAGAAGCGGGTGAAGCCGGCATCGATCGCGCGGTTGTCGTGGGTGCGGAAATAAAGGAGTACCGCCTTCTTGAGCCACTCGTTCACCACCCAGCCGCCGTCACGGGGCTCGGCGACCCGCTGCTGGCCGCTGTCGAGGAGCCTCAGGCACTCCTCGAGCGCCGCCGCGAGAGCGGGCGTGAGATTCCGCGGAGTGAGATCCGCACGCCGCTCGAAGGCGGCCTCGATGGTTGCGCGCAGCTCGGGCGCTGCGCTCACGGCGTGGTCCGGGCGCCGGTGCCCGCGGCGCGCAGCGCCTGCTGCTCGCGGTCGAGCGCGGCGATCAGCCGTTCCTTCAGCCGCTCGGCGGCCGCGCCCGTCAGCGGCCGGTCGTCGAAGTCGGTGAGGTAGAAGACATCCTCGGCGCGCTCACCCACGGTCATGATCTTGGCGGCGTGCAGCTCGACCCGTTCCTCGACCAGCGCCTTGCCCACGTCGCACAAGAGGCCCGGACGGTCACCGGCGGTGAGCTCGAGCACCGAGCGGTGATTGCGCTCGTCCACGCTCAGCGCGATCTGGGTCGCCGTGTTGAACATGCGCGCCTGGCGGGGCGCGCGGCGCGACACCGAGAGCGGCGCGTCCTCCGGGCCCTGCACCGAGCGCCACAGCGCCTGCTCGATCTCCACCAGGCGGTCGCTGTCGGTGATCGCCTGCCCGTCGTCCTCGAGCACGTGATAGAGGTCGAGGCTGAAGCCATCGCCGGTCGGGGTGATGCGCGCGTCGACGATGTTGAGCCCGAGCTGATCGAGCACGGCGGTGGTGCGCGCAAAGCCATGACGGCGCGGGCGCGTGAAGACGAGCACCGCGGTGGTGCCGCGCAGGCTGTGCGCCTCGAGCGCCACCAGCGGCTCGTCGGAGGCCGCGTCGCGCTCGGCCAGGAGGCGCGTGTGCCAGGCGACCTCCTCGGGGGAGTGCTGCAGGAAGTACCCGGCCGAGAAGCGCGTCCAGGCGGCGGTGATGTCGCTCTCGGCGACGCCGCGCTCGATCAGCAGCCGCCGCGCCGCGTCCTGCGTCTCGCGCACCAGATGCTCGGGGTCGATCGGGCTCTCGAGTCCGCGGCGCAGCGCACGCTTCACCCGCTGGTAGAAATCCTTGAAGAGCGAGGCCTTCCAGGAGTTCCACAGCTTCGGGTTGGTGCCGCGCACGTCCGCGCACGTGAGCACGTAGAGGTGGTCGAGGTGCGTCTCGTCGCCCACCTTGCGGGCGAAGGCGTTGATCACCTGCGGATCGCCGATGTCCTGCTTCTGCGAGGTGATCGAGAGCTCGAGGTGGTTGCGCACCAGCCAGGCGACCAGCCGCGCGTCGTAGGGCGAGAGGCCCTGCTCGAGGCAGAAGGCCTCGGCGTCGACCGCGCCGAGCTCGGAGTGATCGCCGCCGCGCCCCTTGGCGAGGTCGTGGAAGAGCGCCGCGAGGTACACGAGCTCCTGGCGCGGCAGCTGCTGCATGACGCGCGAGGCCTCGGGCAGCTCGTGGTCGTAGCGCGCAATGGCGAAGCGCCGCAGGTTGCTCACCACGAACAGCGTATGGGCGTCGACGGTGTAGGCGTGGAAGAGGTCGTACTGCATGCGCCCGACGACGCGCCCGAAGGCCGGGATGTAGCGCCCCAGCACCCCGTAGGTGTTCATGCGCCGCAGCTCGTGGGTGACGCCGACCGGCGAGCGCAGGATCTCGAGGAACAGGCGGTGATGGCGCGGGTTCTGGCGGAACTCCTCGTCGATGAGCCAGAGATTCTTCGCCACCGCGCGCATGGTCGAGGCGCGCACGCCGCGGATCTCCGGGTTCTGCTGCAGCAGCACGAACATCTCCAGGAGCGCCGACGGGGTACGTGCGAACACCTCCTCGTGCACCGTCTCGAGCGAGCCGTTGCGCACCTGGAAGCGGGCATTGAGCGGCCGCGGCGGCTCGCTCTCGCTGAGGATCGCCTCGCGGAACAGCTGCAGCAGCAGCTCGTTCAGCAGGCTCACGTCCATCACGGTGCGGTAGTAGCGCTGCATGAACTGCTCGACCGCGAGGGTGTAGGACGCGTCCTCGTAGCCGAAGGCAAGCGCGAGGCGGATCTGGTGATCGAACAGCAGCCGGTCCTCGCGCCGCCCGGTGAAGGCGTGCAGCCCGAAGCGTACCCGCCACAGGAACGCCTGCGCCTGGCGCAGCCGCCGCAGCTCGGGCGCGGTGAGGAAGCCGTGGGTGAGGAGCCCGTCGAGCGTGTCGGCGCCGAATTGGCGCTTCGCGACCCAGGCGATGGTCTGGATGTCGCGCAAGCCCCCGGGACCGGTCTTCACGTTGGGCTCGAGGTTGTAGGCGGTGTCGTTGGCCTTCAAGTGCCGCTCGGCCTGCTCGCGCACCTTGGCCTCGAAGAACTGCTTCACGGGCCAGATGCGCTCGGGGGCGAGCGCGGCGCGCATCGCGCCGAAGAGCGCCTCGTTGCCGGCGAGCAGCCGCGCCTCGAGCAGCGTGGTCATGACGCCCACGTCGCCGACGCATTCCTCGGCGCACTGCGCCACGCTGCGCACGCTGTGGCCGATCTCGAGTCCGATGTCCCACAGGAACGCCACGAGCTTCTCGACCGCGGCGCCGCTTACCGGGTCGGGCGACGGTGGAGCGAGCAGCAGCACGTCGACGTCGGAGCAGGGATGCAGCTCGCCGCGGCCGTAGCCGCCCACCGCGACCAGCGCCCATTCGGCGCAGGCTGCCGCGCACCGCATCTGCCACGCCGCCTGCAGCACCGCGTCGATGAGCGCGGCGCGCGCGTGCACCAGCTCCTCCACGGGCTCTTCGGCGAAGAAGCGCGCCTTGAGCTCCTCGTGCGCCTCACGCAGCAGCGTGCGCCAGGCGGCCGGCTCGCCGGCCCCGGTCAGCCTCCCGGGAAGATCCGCGAGCAACGGCCAGGGCGCTGCGGGGGGTGCGGCAGGGAGCGATTGCTCCAGCAGCTCTGCGTCGGAGGCTCCCATTCTCAACCTGACAGGCACAGGCACGTGCCCGCCGCCGTGCTTGCGCGCAGCAGCACGGGGCAGCCCAATGTGGCGGTCCCGGGCTTCATGACTAGTGCGGCCCGGCGTCCGCGCCGAGCGTCAGCACGTCGACTCCCGTCTCGGTGACGAGGACCGTGTGCTCCCACTGCGCCGACAGCGAGTGATCCTTGGTGATCACCGTCCAGCCGTCGCCGAGCAGGCGCACGTGGCGCTTGCCGGCGTTCACCATGGGCTCGATCGTGAAGGTCATGCCGGGCCTGAGCTCGAGCCCGGTGCCGGGCTCCCCGTAGTGCAGGACCTGGGGATCCTCGTGGTAGATCCGCCCGATGCCGTGGCCGCAGTACTCGCGCACCACCGAATAATCGTTCTCCTCGACGAAGGTCTGGATGGCGTGGCCAATGTCGCCGAGATGCGCCCCGGGACGCACCGCGCGAATGCCGCGCCACATGGCGGCGAAGCAGGTGTCGGTGAGGCGCTGGGCGTGCGCCGGGGCCTTGCCGACCGCGTACATGCGGCTGGTGTCGCCATGGAAGCCGTCGCGGATCACGGTCACGTCGATGTTGACGATATCGCCGGCCTTCAGGCGCTTGTCATTCGGGATGCCGTGGCAGACGACGTGATTGACCGAGGTGCAGATGGTCTTCGGGAAGCCGCGGTAGTTGAGGTTCGCGGGAACCGTGCGCTGCACGTTCACGATGTAATCGTGGCAGAGCTGGTCGAGCTCGGCAGTCGTCACCCCCGGCACCACGTGCGGGCCGATCATGTCGAGCACCTCGGCGGCGAGCCGCCCGGCCACCCGCATTTTCTCCTGCTCCTCAGGCGTCTTGATCGTCACTAGCATAGGCACACAAATGGGGCCGGAAGCGCCGCCTGCCAAGGGGCGGGCAAGGTGGCGTAAGACATTGTTCCGACGAGGTCTTCATGGTATAAAGCGCGGCCTTTTTTGGCAACGCAACCCACACGCGCATCGTATACCCGCTGACTGGGTGTTCCCGCCCGCCAGGCCCCATGAGGTCCGCGAGCGGGGATGGTCACGGGGATGCGCGGAGGCTCAACCCGAACAGGAGTTTTCCATGCCCGGCGTGTCCATGCGACAGATGCTGGAAGCGGGTGTCCATTTCGGACATCAGACCCGCTTCTGGAACCCGAAGATGGCCCCTTTCATCTTCGGTGAGCGAAACAAGATCCACATCATCAATCTCGAGAAGACGCAGCCCATGTACTCGGAGGCTGCGGGCTTCATCAAGAGCGTGATCGCCGATGGCGGCACGGTGCTGTTCGTCGGCACCAAACGCTCGGCACGCGACTCCATCCAGAAGGAAGCCGAGCGCGCGAGCCAGCCGTACGTGAACCAGCGCTGGCTCGGCGGCATGCTCACGAACTTCAAGACCATCCGCCAGTCGATCAAGCGCCTCGGCGAGATCACCGAGCTTGCCGCCTCGGGGGCCCTCGACAAGCGCGGCAAGAAGGAAGCGACGCAGCTGCGCCGCGAGATGGACAAGCTCGAGAAGAGCCTCGGCGGCATCAAGCATATGGAGTCGCTCCCGGACGCGCTGTTCGTGGTCGATGTCGGCCACGAGAACATCGCGGTGCACGAGGCGAAGAAGCTCGGCATCCCGGTGGTGGCCATCGTCGACACCAACTGCTCCCCGGACGGCATCGACTACGTGATACCGGGGAACGATGACGCCATGCGGGCGATCCAGCTCTACACCGCCGGCATCGCCGAGGCGGTGCTCGAGGGCAAGGCATCGGTGCCGCAGGTAGCGGTCGGCGAGGACGAGTTCGTCGAGCTCGACGAGGCCGGCAATCCGCGCAAGAAAGCCGCGCGCGCCGGCCGCAGGCCGGCGGCGGCGGTGCGCAAGAAGGCCCCGGCGGCGCGTCGCCGGCCGGTGGCCGCCCCCGCGCCGGTCGTCGCGGCCGCCGAGACCGGTGCCGAGGATCTCGATGCGGAGGTCGACGAGGCGGATGCCGCCGTGGACACGGTCGCCGGAGCCGCCGCCGCCGCCACCACCGCCGCCCGGCGCGGCTCCCCGATTGCGAGCCGCCGCAAAGGCCGCGGCGACACCGCCGGCGAGTGAGTGCCAAGGAGGCTGGTCATGAACATTACGGCAGAGACGGTCAAGCAGCTGCGCGAGCGCACCGGCGCGGGCATGATGGAGTGCAAGAGGGCGCTCGTTGAGACCAAGGGCGATCTCGATGCGGCCGCGGAGCTGATGCGCAAACAGGGGCTCGCCAAGGCCGACAAGAAGGCGGCCCGGGTCGCGGCCGAAGGCGTCGTGGTAATCGCGAAGTCTGCGGACGCGCGCACCGCCGCGATGGTCGAGGTCAACTGCGAGACCGACTTCGTGGCGCGCGGCCCCGACTTCAAAGCCTTCGCGGAGGCGGTGGCGCAGTGCGTGCTGGCCGCCAGACCCAGGGATCTCGCCGCGCTCGCCGAGGCGCGGCTCGACTCGGGCGAGGGCGTCGAGCAGCGCCGCCGCGAGCTCGTCGCCAAGATCGGCGAGAACATCAACGTGCGGCGCTTTGCGGTCGTGACTTCGCCCGAGCAGCTCGGCGCCTACGTCCACGGGACCCGCATCGGCGCGCTGGTCGCCGTCAGGGGCGGAGCGGCGAGCCTCGCCTACGATCTGGCGATGCACGTCGCCGCGAGCAGTCCGAAGTATCTCACCGCGCAGCAGGTGCCCGCCGACGTGGTCGCCAAGGAGCGCGAGATCCTCACCGAGCAGGCGCAGGGCGAGGGCAAGCCGCCGGAGATCGTCGCCAAGATGGTCGAGGGGCGGCTGCGCAAGGCGCTCAACGAGATCACCCTCTACGGTCAGGCCTTCGTCAAGGACCCCGACGTGACGATCGAGAAGCTCGTCAAGGGTGCGAAGGCCGAGGTGGTCGCGTTCGAGCGCTTCGAGGTCGGAGCCGGGATCGAAAAGAAAGCCGACGACTTCGGCGCCGAGGTGGCACGCCTGGCGACCGGGAGCTGAGGACGCGTGCAGTAGCCAAAGGAGAGAACCCCGCCGCGCGCGGGGTTTTTTCCATCGGCGGAGGTGAGAGATGACGCAAGCGAAGCCGCGCTACACGCGGATCCTGGTGAAGCTCTCCGGCGAGGCGCTGCTCGGGGAGAGCGACTACGGCATCGATCCGCTGGTGCTCAAGCGCATCGCCGGCGAGCTCAACGACATCGTGCAGATGGGCGTGCAGGTGGCGGTGGTGATCGGCGGCGGCAACATCTTCCGCGGCGCGGGACTCGCGCGCGCCGGGATGGATCGCGTGGCGGCCGATCACATGGGGATGCTCGCCACGGTCATGAACTCGCTCGCGCTGCAGGATGCGCTCGAGAGCCTGGGTCTGCACGCGCGGGTGATGTCGGCGATCCGCATCAACGAGGTGTGCGAGGACTACATCCGGCGGCGCGCCGTGCGCCACCTCGAGAAGGGCCGCATCGCGGTGTTCGCTGCCGGTACCGGCAACCCGTTCTTCACCACCGACACCGCCGCGGCGCTGCGCGCCATCGAGATCGATGCCGACGTGCTGCTCAAGGCCACCAAGGTGAACGGCGTGTACTCGGACGATCCGCTGCGCAACCCCGCGGCGCTGCACTATGCGCACATCACCTTCGATAGGGTGCTGACCGACCGGCTGAGCGTCATGGACACGACCGCCATCGTCATGTGCCGCGACAACCGCTTGCCTTTGCGGGTCTTCAATCTCAACAATCCCGGGGACCTCACCCGCATCGTGCGCGGCGAGGACGTCGGCACGGCGGTCACCAACGAGTGACCGCGTTCGAGGCCGCGAGGAGACGCTATGCTCGAAGAACTGAAGAAAGACGCCGCCACGCGCATGGCCAAGTGCGTCCACACCTTCCAGGCGGACCTGAAGAAGCTGCGGACCGGGCGCGCGCACCCGAGCCTCGTCGAGCATCTCAAGGTCGACTACTACGGGAGCGAGGTGCCCTTGCAGCAGGTGGCGAGCATCGCGGTCGAGGAGGGACGCACGCTGGTGATCTCGCCCTGGGAGAAGAGCGTCGTCCAGGCGATCGAGAAGGCGATCTTCAAGTCGGACCTCGGCTTGACGCCCATGACCGCCGGCACGGTGATCCGCATACCCATGCCGCCGCTCACCGAGGAGCGGCGCAAGGAGCTCACCAGGGTGCTGCGCCACGATGCAGAGAACGCCCGCGTCGCGGTGCGCAACATACGCCGCGACGTGATGAACGAGATCAAGCACAAGATGAAGGACAAGCACCTCTCGCAGGACGACGAGCGGCGCGCGGAGACCGATATCCAGAAGCTTACCGACAAGCACATCGCCGATATCGACGCGGCGCTCGCCGGCAAAGAGAAAGAGGTCATGCAGGTTTGATGGCCTCCGTGCCCGTGAATCGGCCGCGGCATATCGCCATCACCATGGACGGCAACGGGCGCTGGGCCGCCGCGCGCGGGGCGGCGCGCGCCGCCGGCCACAAG
This sequence comes from Steroidobacteraceae bacterium, assembly GCA_035934055.1. Classification (GTDB taxonomy): domain Bacteria; phylum Pseudomonadota; class Gammaproteobacteria; order Steroidobacterales; family Steroidobacteraceae; genus 13-2-20CM-66-19. The sequence continues at coordinate 228,899 of DASYYF010000065.1, forward strand.
GCGGGCTTGAAGCCCGTGCGCATGTGCGTCGAGGAATGCACGCTTCTGAAGATCGAGGCGCTGACGCTGTTCGCGTTCTCGAGCGAGAACTGGGGCCGCCCCGCCGACGAGGTCGGGAGCCTGATGAGCCTCTTTCTCGAGGCGCTCGATCGCGAGGTCGCCGAGCTTCACGAGAAGGCGGTGCGGCTGCGCTTCATCGGCGAGCGCGGGAGTCTCTCGGTGCGGCTGCAGGCGCGCATCGCGGCCGCCGAAGAGCGCACCGGGGGCAACCGCGGTCTCGCCTTGCAGGTGGCCGTCAGCTACGGCGGACGCTGGGATATTGTTCAGGCAGCTCAATCGCTTGCACGGGAATGCTCGAGCGGGTCCATGCGTCCGGAAGAGATCGACGAGGCGCGGTTTGCAGCAAGGCTGTCGCTCGCCGGGCTGCCGGACCCCGATCTGCACATTCGCACCGGCGGCGAGCACCGCATCAGCAATTTCCTCCTCTGGCAGCTGGCCTACGCCGAGCTCTACTTCACGGAGCGTCTGTGGCCGGACTTCGCGGTCGCAGATCTCAACGACGCACTTTCGTTCTTTGCCAGCCGCGAGCGGCGCTTCGGTCAGCGCCCGGCGACGGTGGGCGCAGCGCGGTGAGCGAGTCGCTGCGCAAACGGGTGCTGACCGCAGTGGTGCTGGCCGCGGCGCTGCTGGTGATCCTGCTGTGGCTGCCGGCGTGGGCGACGGTGGTGGCGCTCACCGCGCTGCTGCTCGCCGGCGCCTGGGAGTGGTCGGCGTTCCTGCGCCTCCCGACCGCGGCGCGGCGCCTCACCTATGTGGCGGTGGTCGCACTGCTGCTGCCGCTCGCCTGGAGGGTGTCGGCCGCGCGAGGCGGCCGCGACCTGATCCTCGTCGCGGCGGTGCTCTGGTGGCTCACGGCGTTCATGTGGATTGCGTTCGCCCCGCGCCTGGTCTCGCCGTGGGCCGCAGGCGTCGCCGGCGTGCTGGCGCTCGTGCCTTCATGGCTCGCGCTGGTGTGGCTGCGCCTCGCGCCGCCGCACGGCCAGTGGGTGCTCTTCACGCTGATCCTCGTGTGGGTCGCCGACATCGGCGCCTTCTTCGTCGGCCGCCGTTTCGGACGGATCCGCCTCGCGCCCGAGGTGTCCCCGGGCAAGACCTGGGAGGGAGTGCTGGGAGGGATGGCCCTCAGTGTCCTCGTCGCCATCGGCGGCAGCCTCTGGTTTCGCGTCTCGCTCGCGGTGTTTCTGCCGCTGTGTCTTGCGACCGTGGCCTTCTCCATCATCGGCGACCTCACCGAGAGCCTGCTCAAGCGCTTCGCGGGCATGAAGGACAGCGGCGCGCTCTTTCCCGGGCACGGCGGCGTCATGGACCGCGTCGACAGCCTCACCGCGGCCGCGCCGGTGCTGCTCCTCGGCCTCACCCTGCTCAAGGTGGTCGCATGATCGGCGTCGCGGTGCTCGGCTCGACCGGCTCGGTGGGCGAGAGCACGCTCGACGTGCTCGCGCGCCATCCGCAGCGTTTCCGTCTCGTCGCCATCGCCGCCCACCGCAACGCCGCCAGGCTGGCCCGCCAGGTGCTTGACTGGCAGCCCGCCTACGCCGCGCTCGCCGACCAGGATGCCGCGCACGAGCTCGTGACGCTGCTCGGCGGCAATGCACCCAACACCCGCGTGCTCGCCGGTGCGGGCGCGCTCGAGGAGATCGCCCGGCTCACGGAAGTGCAATGCGTGATGGCCGCGATCGTCGGCGCCGCGGGCCTCAGGTCGACGCTCGCGGCGGCGCGCGCCGGCAAGCGGCTGCTGCTCGCCAACAAGGAATCGATGGTGATGGCGGGACCGCTGTTGCTCGAGGCGGTGCGCACCGCGGGCGCGACATTGCTGCCGATCGACAGCGAGCATAACGCGATCTTCCAGTGCCTGCCGGCGGGGGCGCGCCCGGGCGTCGCGCCGCCGGGCCTCAAGCGCGTGCTGCTCACCGCCTCCGGCGGCCCATTCCGTGCCACGCCGCGCGAGGCGCTCGCCGCGGTGACCCCCGAGGCCGCGTGCGCGCACCCGAACTGGGTCATGGGACGGAAGATCTCGGTGGACTCGGCCACGCTCATGAACAAGGGCCTCGAGCTCATCGAGGCGTGCCTGCTCTTCGGGCTGACGCCCTCGCAGGTCGAGATCCTCGTGCATCCGCAGAGCATCGTGCACTCCCTCGTCGAGTACGTGGACGGCTCGATGCTCGCGCAGCTCTCCGCCCCCGACATGCGCACGCCCATCGCCCACGCGCTCGCCTGGCCCGAGCGCATCGACTCCGGTGTAGAATTCCTCGACCTGCTCAAGGCCGGCCGGCTCGACTTCCAGGCCCCCGACTACGACCGCTTCCGCTGTCTCGCGCTCGCCCAGGCGGCGGCGCGCGCCGGGGGGCTGCATCCGGTGCTGCTGAACGCGGCCAACGAGGTCGCGGTGCAGGCGTTTCTCGAGCGGCGATTGAACTTTCCCGGTATCGCCGCGGTCATTGAAGCCGTGGTGGAACGGGGCGCCGGGGGGGCGATCCACGGCCTCGAGGACGTGCTGGCCGCCGACGCCGAGGGCAGACAGCGGGCCTGCGAGCGGATCGTCGGCATTACAACAAGTGAGTCGGTGAGGGACGCTCACGCATGAGCCTGTTCTGGTACGCACTGTGGTTCGTGGTCGCCGTGGGCCTGCTGGTCACGGTGCACGAATTCGGCCACTTCTACCTTGCACGGCGCCTCGGCTTCCGGGTGCTGCGCTTCTCCGTCGGCTTCGGCAAGCCGCTCGTGAAGTGGACCGCCGGGCCGGACGCGATCGAGTACGTGATCGCCGCCGTGCCCCTCGGCGGCTACGTGAAGCTCCTCGACGAGCGCGAGGGACCGGTCGAGCCGCGCGAGCTGCCGCGCTCCTTCACCCGCCGCCCGCACTGGCAGCGCATCGCGGTGCTGCTCGCGGGGCCTGCGAGCAACATCCTGTTCGCGGTGCTGCTGCTGTGGGGCATGTTCTGGGTCAACGGCGTGAGCGAGGTGCGGCCCGTGGTCGGCGACGTGACTACCGGCTCGGTCGCCGCGGCCGCGGGCCTGAAGAGCGGGGACGAGATCCGGGCGGTCAACGGCGGCGCGGTGCAGGGGATCCGCGACGTGGTGTTCGACCTGCTCGATGCCATGAGCGCGCGGGGCGAGGCGGACCTCAAGGTACGCGGCACGGACGGCAGCGCGCGCGAGGCGCGCCTCGTGGTCGCCGATCCCGACACGCGGCGGCGTCTCACCGAGCCGAGCGAGCTGCTGCGGGGCCTCGGCTTTCAGTTCTGGCCGCCGGTGCCGGCGGTGCTCGGCCAGGTCGAGGCCGGCGGGCCCGCCGCACGCGCCGGGCTCGCCAGCGGGGACGAGATCGTGAGTATCGACGGCGCGCCGGTCGCCAACTTCCACGACATCATCGCGCGCATCAGCGCCCATCCCGGCGAGCGTGTCACCGTCGACTACCGCCGCGGCGGCGCGCCGCACAGCGCCGAGGTCCAGGTGGCGAGCGACGACGTGGCCGGCAAGCGCGTCGGCCGCATCCACGTGATGCAGCCGCCGGCGGCGACGCGCACCTATCCGCCGTCGATGCTGCTGCACACCGACCTCACGGCCGGCGCCGCCCTGAGCCGCGCCGGGGCCGAGGCCTGGAACATGACGGTGCTGCAGGCGCGGCTCTTCTGGCGCATGGTGCTCGGGCGCGTGTCGCTCAAGAACCTGAGCGGCCCGCTGTCGATCGCGGAGTTCGCCGGAGACTCGGCCGAGGCCGGCGTGTCGGCCTTTCTCGGCTTCCTGGTCCTCATTTCCCTGTCGCTCGGTTTCCTCAACCTGCTGCCGATCCCGATCCTCGATGGCGGGCAGATCGCCTTTCAGCTCATCGAATGGCTGAAGGGCAGCCCGCTCTCGGAGCGCACCCAGGCGTTCGGGCAGCAGGTGGGAATCGCGCTGCTCATCGTCCTGATGGGTGTGGCGCTGTACAACGACATTGCGCGCCAATTCGGTTGAGTGGTTCGCGAAGGGCCGCGCCGCGGCCCGACCGTGCTGAAGGCCGCGAGGCCTCCAGCTCTCGAATAATGCAAGACAAAGCGCCCAGGGGGGCGCGAAGGGCAGACTACTTGGGTGTTGAAGCATGAAGCTGCGCGTCGCCATGGCCGCGCTCGCGCTGTTGGTGCGCGCCGCGCTGGTGCTCGCGCAGGGTGCGCCGGAGGCTGATTTCACCGTCAGCGACATCCGCGTCGAAGGCCTGCAGCGGGTCTCCGAAGGCACGGTCTACAACTATCTGCCGGTCAACATCGGCGATCACCTCACCGCCCAGCGCGTGCGCGAGGCGATCCGCGCGCTGTACGCGACCGGTTTCTTCCGCGACGTGCAGATGCGCCGCGACGGCAATACGCTGGTGGTGGTGGTGGCCGAGCGTCCCTCGATCGAGAGCTTCGAGATCACCGGCAACAAGGACATCAAGACCGAGGATCTGCAGAAATCCCTGCGCGGCGTCGGGCTCGCCACCGGCAAGACCTTCGACCGCTCGGTGCTCCAGGACGTCACCCAGTACCTCACCGACCAGTACTTCGCGCGCGGCAAGTACGGCGTGCGCATAGACACCAAGGTGGAGGAGGAGGCCGGCAACCGCGTCAAGGTGAAGGTCGACATCAAGGAAGGCAACCGCGCCAAGATCCGTCAGATCAACATCGTCGGCAACACGCGCTTCAAGCCGAAGGAGATCCTCGACACCCTCGAGCTCAAGACCCCCAACTGGCTCTCCTGGTACAAGCAGGACGACCGTTACTCGCGCGAGTCGCTGCAGGGCGACCTGGAGAAGGTGCGCAACTTCTTCATGGACCGCGGCTACGCCAACTTCCAGCTCGAGTCGACCCAGGTGGCGATCGCGCCCGAGAAGGAGGACATCTTCATCACCATCAACATCGACGAGGGCCAGGTCTACAAGATCTCCTCGATCAAGGTAGCCGGCACCTTCGTCGTGCCGCAGGCGGACCTCGAGCGGCTGGTGCTGGTGCATCCGGGCGAGATCTTCGACCGCAAGCTCATCACCACCTCGCAGGAGCTGATGCAGAACCGCATGGGCCGCGACGGCTACGCCTTCGCCAAGGTCGACCCGGTGCCGACGGCCGACAACGCCAACCACACCGTGGCGCTCACTTTCTTCGTCGATCCCGGCAACCGCGTGTACGTGCGCAACATCACCTTCTCGGGGGTCACCCGCATCAACGACGAGGTGCTGCGCCGCGAGATGCGCCAGCTCGAGGGCGGCTGGCTGTCGAACGTGGCGCTCGAGCGCTCCAAGCAGCGCCTCCAGCGGCTGCCGTACATCAAGACGGTGGATTTCGAGACCACGCCGGTCGCCGGGGTGCCCGATCAGGTGGACGTGAACTACAAGATCGAGGAGGGCCCGGCCTCGCAGCTCTCCGGCGGCATCGGCTACTCCCAGACCTTCGGGTTTCAGCTCAACGGCAGCTTCGCCGACGCCGACTTCCTCGGCACCGGCGAGCGCGTCGCGCTCGAGCTGAACGGCGGCGCCTTCAGCAAGGTGTACACGCTCGCCTGGACCAATCCCTACACCAATATCGACAATCTGCAACGCACCATCTCGGTGAGCTACCGCGACGTGACGCAGTTCGTGTCCTCGTCCTCGAACTTCTCCTCGGAGACGCTCACCCTGGGTCCCACCTGGGCCTACCCGATCAGCGAGACCATGTACCTGCGCTTCGGCGCGGTGTTCGAGTCCTCGCAGCTGCTCACCAACTCGCTCTCGAGCGCCGAGCAGGCACAGCAGTGGGTGCAGCAGAACGGCCATTCCTACGCGCGCCTGGCGCACGATGACGCGAGCAACAACGAGTACGTCTTCTACGGCTCGAACTTCAAGAACGCGCAGGCGGTCGTCGGCTGGGACTGGGATACGCGCAACCGCACCCTGTTCGCCGATCGCGGCATGCACCAGGCGGTCAGCTTCTCGATGACCACTCCGGGGAGCGACGTCCAGTACTGGATCGGCAACTACCAGTTCCTCAAGTACGTGCCGCTCGGGCGCTTCCTGACTCTGTCATTCCTCGAAGGGGTCGACTACGGTGCGCCGCTCGGGCGCACCACCGCCATCCCGCCGTACCGTGAGTTCTTCGGCGGCGGCCCGGACAACGTGCGCGGCTATATGGAGGCCTTCCTCGGTCCGAAGGATCAGTTCGGCAACCCCTACGGCGGCAACCTGCGCCTCACCAGCCAGAACGAGCTGATCCTTCCGATGCCGTCGAAATGGGCGCAGACCGCGCGCGTCAGCGTGTTCTTCGACATGGGCGGCATCTACCAGACGGGCACGAAGCTGCAGTTCTACGGCCCCGACAACATCACGCCGGAAAACTACCGGCTCGCGAGCTGGGGGGACGTCAAGCGCTCGTTCGGCATCGCGGTCACGTGGCTTGCGCCCATCGGGCTCTTCCGCTTCAGCCTGGGCGTGCCGCTGAACGCCCAGAGGAGCGACGGCGTGACCACCTGGGGCGATCAGACGGAAGTCTTCCAGTTCTCCGTGGGACAGGCGTTCTAGTTAAACTGGCGGCAATCGCCCGCGGCGATCGCCGCAGGCCCACCGACCATCGGACCACCGACCATCGGATACGGATGGCGGGCGGTGGCGGCCGAATCGCCTGCGGCGGCGGCGACTTTAGGCGATACTTGGAGTTTGGCCGCGGCGTGCCTGATGCCGGGGCCGAGCAATATTTCCAGCATAGAGGTGGGTGTTCCGTGAATTGTTCGAACAGCAGTCGGGTGGCGGGATGGATCGTGGCGGCGGCGGGGCTGCTCGCCGTGGTGCCGGCGTGGGCCGACCCCAAGATCGGGGTCGTCGACCCGCAGCGGCTCCTGGCGGAGTCTCCGCAGGGCAAGGCCGTCCAGGATTCCATGCGGGCGGAGTTCGCGCCGCGCGAGCGCACGCTGCAGGCACAGGCGCAGGCCCTCAAGGCCAAGCAGGACAAGCTGCAGAAGGACGGCGCGACCATGGCCGACGACCAGCGCGTCCGCGCGGAGAAGGACCTGCGCGACGGCGAGCGCGACTTCGAGCGCGCCCGCGGCGAGTTCCAGGACGACATCACCGCGCGCCGCAACGAGGAGATGTCGCGCCTGCAGCGCACGCTCGGCGAGGAGGTGCGCAACTATGCCAAGGCGCAGAACTTCGACGTGATCCTGAGCGGGGAGGCGGTCATCTACGCGACTCCCGCGTACGACATCACCCCGGCAGTCCTCACCGCGCTGCAGGCGCGCGCCGCCGCGGCACCCGCGGCCAAGCCCGCCACGCCCGCTCCGGCGACCGCGCCGGCGCCCAAGCCGAACAAATAGCGTCCGCGGCGGCACCCGGGGGGCCGAGGCACGCCATGTCCGTCTCGCTGGGGGAACTCGCGGTCCGCTTCGGTTGCGAGCTGCGGGGTGACCCGGAGGCGCGCGTCGAGCATGTGGCGACGCTCGCGAATGCCGACGGCACGGCGCTCGCATTCCTCGCCAATCCGCGCTACCGCCCGCAGCTCGCCAGGACGCGCGCCGCTGCGGTGGTGCTGAACCCCGAGGCGGCGGCGCTCTGCCCGACGCACGTGCTGCTCGCCGAGAACCCGTACGCCACCTACGCGCGCATCGCGGCCGTGCTGCATCCGAGTCCTGCGGCGCGGCCCGGGGTGCATCCCACGGCGCTGGTCGCCGCGACCGCCCGCGTCGATCCGAGCGCGCACATCGGCGCCTTCAGCTCGATCGGCGAGCGTGCCGTGGTCGCGGAGCGCTGCATCGTGGGTGCGCATTGCGTGCTCGAGGAGGACGTGAGGCTGGCGGCCGACGTGCGCCTCGCGGTGCGCGTCACGGTGCATCGCCGCGTCGAGATCGGCGCGCGCACCGTGGTGCAGTCGGGCGCGGTGATCGGCGGCGACGGCTTCGGCTACGCGCCCGAGCGCGGCACCTGGGTGAAGGTGCCGCAGGTGGGCGCGGTGCGCGTCGGCGCGGACGTCGAGATCGGCTGCAACACCACCGTCGACCGCGGCGCCATCGAGGACACCGTGATCGAGGACGGCGTCAAGCTCGACAATCTCATCCAGATCGGGCACAACGTCCGCATCGGAGCGCACACCGCCATCGCCGCCTGCACCGGCGTCTCCGGCAGTACCACCATCGGCAAGCGCTGCATGATCGGCGGTCACTCGGGGTTCGCGGGACACATCAGCGTCGCCGACGACGTCGTGGTCACCGGCTTCTCGGCGGTCAGCCACTCGATCACCGGCGCCGGCCTATACTCCAGCACCATTCCTTTCGAGGAGGCGCGCACCTGGCGGCGCCTGGTCGCGCGCTTCAAGCGCAGCGGCCTGCTCGAAAAGCGCGTGCGCAGGCTGGAACGCGCCGCGGGAATGAAGCCCGGGAAGGAAGAAGACTCATGAGCGAAGCCGTCCGACTCGACATGCAGGCGATCCTCGAGCGGCTGCCGCACCGCTACCCGTTCCTGATGGTCGACCGGGTGCTCGAGTGCCGTCCGGGCGAGAGCATCCGCGCGCTCAAGAACGTCACCTACAACGAGCCGTTCTTTCCCGGCCATTTTCCCCACCGGCCGGTGATGCCGGGCGTGATGATCATCGAGGCGCTGGCGCAGGCCGCCGGCATCCTGTGCTTCGTCACCGCCGGCGTGATTCCCGACGAGGACACGCGCTTCTACTTCGTCGGCATCGACAACGCGCGTTTCCGCAAGCCGGTGCTGCCGGGCGATCAGCTGGTGCTGACGGCGCAGCTCGAGCGCTCGCTGCGCGGCATCTGGAAGTTCTCGACCGTCGCCCTGGTCGGCGACAAGGAGGTCGCGCACGCGGACATGATGGTCGCGCCGGAGACGGGTAAGTGATCGACCCGCGCGCCGTCGTCTCGCCCGAGGCGCGCCTCGCCGCCGACGTCACGGTGGGCCCGTTCACCGTGATCGGGCCCGGGGTCGAGATCGGTGCGCGCACCATCGTCGGCCCGCACGCCGTGATCAACGGGCCGACCACCATGGGCGCCGATAACCACGTGTTTCAGTTCGCCTCGATCGGCGATGCGCCGCAGGACAAGAAGTACCGCGGCGAGCCCACCAGACTCGTCATCGGCGAGCGCAACGTGTTCCGCGAGTTCTGCACCGTCAACCGCGGCACCACCCACGACAAGGGGGTCACGCGCGTCGGCGACGACAACCTCTTCATGGCGTGCGCGCACGTCGCCCACGACTGCGTAGTGGGCAGCCACACCGTGTTCGCCAACAGCGCGGTCCTCGGCGGCCACGTCGAGATCGGCGACTGGGTCATTCTCGGGGGACTGTCCGCCGTGCACCAGTTCGCCAAGGTCGGCGCACACGCTTTCCTCGCCGGCGGCGCCATGGTCCGCCGCGACGTGCCGCCCTACGTGATGGTGTCCGGCGATCCGGCCGAGCCGCATGCGGTGAACGCCGAAGGCCTGAAGCGCCGCGGCTTCACCGAGGAGCAGGTCCGCGCCATCCGCGAGGCCTACCGGATCGTCTACCGCTCGGACCTGAAGCTCGCCGAGGCCCTCGCGCGCCTCGAGCCGCAGGCGTGCGAGCGGCCCGAGATCCGCGCCTTCGTCGACTTCATCCGGGCCGCGACTCGCAGCATCGTGCGATGAGCACGGTGCCGGCGCGCACCGCCGCCGCGGCGCCGCTGCGCGTCGGGATCGTCGCGGGCGAGCTTTCCGGGGACCAGCTGGGAGCGGCGCTCATCGCTGCGCTGCGCGAGCGCGTGCCGGCGCTCGAGTGCTTCGGGGTGGCGGGGCCGAAGATGACCGCGGCCGGCTGCGAGGCCTGGGCGCCCTGCGAGGACCTCGGCGTCATGGGCCTCGCCGAGGTGCTGCACCACCTGCCGCGCCTGCTGCGGTTGCGGGCCGCGCTCGCCGCGCGCTTCACCGCGGCGCGCCCCGACGTATTCGTCGGCATCGATTCCCCGGAGTTCAATCTCACGCTGGCGCGGCGCCTGAAGCGCGCCGGCATCCGCTGCGTCCAGTACGTGAGCCCGCAGGTGTGGGCCTGGCGCCAGGGGCGCGTGCGCACCATCGGCCGCGACACCGACCTCGTGCTGTGCCTGCTGCCTTTCGAGCGCGATTTCTACGCGCAGCACGCGGTGCGCGCCGAGTTCGTCGGCCACCCGCTCGCCGATCAGATCCCGCTCGAGATCGATGCCGCCGCCGCGCGCGCGGCGCTCGGTATCGCCGGCGACGCCCGCGTGATTGCGCTGCTGCCGGGCAGCCGCCTCGCGGAGGTGACGCACCTCGCCGCGCCGTTCGCCGCCGCGGCCGGCTGGATCCACGCGCGCCGGCCGGACTTCCTGTTTCTCGCCCCGATGGCCTCGGCGGCGGTACGTGAGGCTTTCGAGAAGCAAGTGACGCAAGTCGCGGAAAAGGCGGAGATTCGCCTCGTCGACGGGCAGGCGCAGCGAGTGCTGGCGGCGGCGGACGCGGCGCTGGTCGCCTCGGGCACGGCGACGCTCGAGACCCTGCTGTCGGGAAGACCGATGGTGGCGGCGTATAAAGCGAGCTGGCTGACCGCGTTTCTGGTGCGTACCCTCGGGCTCGTGAAGGTGCCGTACTTTTCGCAACCCAACCTGCTCGCCGGACGGCCTCTCGTGCCGGAGTTCCTTCAGGGCGCGGTGACGGGGGCGGCGCTCGGCTCGGCCCTGCTCGCCGAGCTCGACGACCCGGCGCACGTCCGCCAGCTGCGCGATGAGTTCGCGCGCATTCATCGCGAGTTGCGGCGGGGCGGAGCGGCGCGTGCCGCCGCCGCGGTGCTCGACTGCGCCGGGAGACGATGACGGCGCGCGCACGCATCGCCGGAGTCGATGAGGCCGGCCGCGGGCCGCTCGCCGGTCCGGTCGTGGCGGCGGCGGTCATCCTCGATCCGCGGCGCCGCATCCGCGGGCTTGCCGACTCCAAGATCCTGCCGCCGGAGGAGCGTACGCGCCTCGCTGCGCTGATCCGCGCCCGCGCGCTCGCCTGGTCGGTCGCGTGGGCCGATCGCGAGGAGATCGACGCGCTCAACATCCTCGAGGCGACGCTGCTCGCCATGCGCCGCGCCCTGCTTGCGCTCCCGGTGCACCCGACGCACGTCCAGATCGACGGCAATCGCTGCCCGTGCCTCGAGGACTTGGCTCCCGGATGCACCTTCGAGGCGATCGTCGACGGCGACGCCACCGTCGCTGCGATCAGCGCCGCCTCGATCCTCGCCAAGACGTACCGCGACGGCATGATGCAGGCGCTCGATGCCTGCTATCCCGGCTTCGAGCTCGCGCGCCACAAGGGCTACGCCACGCGGGCACACCTTAAGACGCTGCGCCGTCGCGCGCCGTCGCCGCTCCACCGCCGCTCCTTCAGCCCCATGCGCTGAGCGCACTGGTATGAAGCCCGGCATCGGACATCCCTGTCCTCGCCTCGCGGCGGCGAGCAAAAGGCGCGACTTTTGCTCGCCGCCCGCCACCTTCGGCGGCGGGCACGTTGCGCTGCGCCGTCCCTGCTCCGCGCAAGCCCTGGGCGGCCATCCTGGCCGCCCACCCGGCCCTCCGGGCCTCACCCCTGTGCACCCGCTCGGCGCTTCGCGCCTCACCCCTTCGCCTGTGACGGGTCCGCAGCTCGATCCGCTGGGTCGGCCGCCCGGCCGACGGGCAAGTTGCTAGCATCGCCCGCGATGTCGCCCGGCTTCATTCACCTGCGCCTGCACAGCGAATACTCGCTCGTCGACAGCGTCGTGCGCGTGCCGGAGCTCATCGCCGCCGTGGCCGCCGCCGGCATGCCGGCGGTCGCCGTCACCGATCAGAACAACCTGTTCGCGATGGTGAAGTTCTATCGCGAGGCGCTGCAGGGGGGCGTCAAGCCCATCGTGGGAGTCGACCTTCTGGTGCGCGAGGAGGGCGAGCGGCGCGAGGCGAGCCGCCTCACGCTCCTCTGTCAGAGCGAGGAGGGTTACCGCAATCTTGCGCGGCTGCTGTCGCGCGCCTACCTCGAAGGCCAGGAGCGCGGCGTGCCGCAGCTCGAGCGCGCCTGGCTGACGTCCGCGACGCTCGCCGGGCTGATCGCGCTCTCCGGTGCGACCGAGGGAGACGTGGGCCGCGCGCTGGTGAATGGCCGCGAGGCCGACGCCGAGCGCGCGCTCGAGCGCTGGCGCGCGCTGCTGCCCGGCCGCTACTACCTCGAGTTGCAGCGCCTCGGCCGGCAGTTCGAGGAGACCCACATCGCGGGCGCGGTGGCTCTCGCGGCCCGGCACGGGCTGCCGGTGGTCGCCACCAACGACGTGCGCTTCATCCGCGCCGACGAGTTCGAGTCCCACGAGGCGCGGGTCTGCATCCACGACGGCGCGCTGCTCGCGGACCCCGCGCGCGTGCGCCGCTACACGCGCCAGCAGTACCTGCGCAGCCCCGCCGAGATGTCCGCGCTGTTCGCGGATCTGCCGGAGGCGCTGGCGAACTCGGTCGAGATCGCGCGCCGCTGCAGCCTGCAGCTCACGCTCGGGGAGGCGCGGCTGCCGCAGTACCCGGTGCCGGCCGGCGTCAGCACCGAGGAGTTCCTGCGCGCGGAAGCCGCGCGCGGACTCGCCGGGCGCTTCCCCGCGGGCGCTGCCGCCCCTTACCAGGAGCGGCTCGCAAGCGAGCTCGCGGTCATCTGCCAGATGGGATTCGCCGGCTACTTTCTCATCGTCGCCGACTTCATCCGCTGGGCGCGCGAGAACGGCGTGCCGGTCGGTCCCGGGCGCGGCTCGGGCGCGGGCTCCCTGGTCGCCTACAGCCTGCGGGTGACGGACCTCGATCCGCTCGAGCACGACCTGCTGTTCGAGCGCTTCCTCAACCCCGAGCGCGTGTCGATGCCGGATTTCGACATCGACTTCTGCATGGAAGGCCGCGACCGGGTGATCGAGTACGTCGCGGGCAAGTACGGCCGCGAGCGCGTATCGCAGATCATCACCTACGGCACCATGGCCGCGAAGGCGGTGGTGCGCGATGTCGGGCGCGTGCTCGGCATGCCCTACGGCTACGTCGACCGCATCGCCAAGCTCATCCCGTTCGAGCTCGGCATCACGCTCGATGCGGCGCTCGAGAAGGAGCCGGAGCTCAAGCGACTCTATCAGGCCGAGGACGAGGTGAAGAACCTCATCGACCTGGCGCGCTCGCTCGAGGGGCTGACCCGCAACGCCGGCATGCACGCCGGCGGTGTGGTGATCGCGCCCTCGGTGCTCACCGACTTTGCGCCGCTCTACTGCGATGCCGCCGGCGGCAGCGTCGTCACCCAGTTCGACAAGGACGATGTGGAGGCGGCCGGCCTCGTCAAGTTCGACTTCCTGGGACTGCGCACGCTCACGATCATCGACCGCGCCGTGGCGCTCATCAACCGCGACCGCGCGCCCGGGAGCGCGCCGCTCGAGGCGAGCGCGCTGCCGATGGACGACGCCGCCACCTACGCGCTGCTGAAGACCACCCGCACCACGGCGGTCTTCCAGCTCGAGTCGCGCGGCATGAAGGATCTCATCCGCCGTCTGCAGCCGGACCGCTTCGAGGAGATCGTGGCGCTCGTGGCGCTGTTTCGCCCGGGGCCGCTGCAGTCGGGCATGGTCGACGACTTCATCAACCGCAAGCACGGCCGCATCGACGGGCCGATCGATTACCTCCATCCGCGCCTCGAGCCGATCCTGAAGCCCACCTACGGCGTGATCCTCTACCAGGAGCAGGTCATGCAGATCGCGCAGGCGCTCGCCGGCTATACGCTCGGCGGCGCCGACCTGCTGCGCAAGGCCATGGGCAAGAAGAAGCCCGAGGAGATGGCGCAGCAGCGCTCGGTGTTCATCGCCGGCGCGGTAGCGCGCGGCGTACGCGAGGCGCTCGCCGCGCACATCTTCGACCTGATGGAGAAGTTCGCCGGCTACGGCTTCAACAAGTCGCACTCGGCCGCCTACGCGCTGCTCGCGTACCAGACGGCGTACCTCAAGGCGCATTACCCGGCGGCGTTCATGGCGGCAGTGCTCTCGGCCGACATGGACCATACCGACAAGGTCGTGACCCTCATCAAGGAATGCAGCGACATGGGACTCGAGGTGCTGCCGCCGGACGTGAACACCTCGCGCTACGAGTTCGCGGCCGACGGAGAGCGGCGCATCCGCTACGGACTCGGCGCCGTGCGCGGCGTCGGCGCCGGCGCGGTCGAGGGTCTGATCGAGGAGCGCAGCGCGCGCGGACCGTACCGCAGTCTCGAGGATCTGTGCCGGCGGCTCGATCTGACCAGGGTCAACCGGCGCGTGCTGGAGGCGCTGCTGCGCTCGGGGAGCCTCGATGCGCTCGGCGCCAACCGCGCGACGCTCATGGACCGCCTGGGGAGCGCGATGCAGCTCGGCGACCAGAACACGCGCGCACATGCAGCCGGGCAGGATGACCTGTTCGGCGGCCTGAGCGCGGCGGAGCCGGCGCCGCTGCCGCAGCGCGCTGCCGTCCTGCCCGAGTGGAGCGAGGCCGTGCGCCTGAGCGGCGAGCGCGAGACCCTCGGCCTGTACCTCACCGGCCATCCGCTCACGCGCTTCGAGGCGAGCCTGGCGCGCTTCGTCTCGCACCGCATCGGCGACCTGGTCGGCGACCGGCCGGCGGTGGCGCTCGAGCCGGGGCGCTTCGGCGCCGGGCGCCCGGTCACCGTCGCGGGCCTCATCGACGAGGTGAAAAAGCGCGGCCCGCGCGTGATCCTGACCCTCGATGACCGCACCGGGCGGCTCGAGGTCATGCTGTTCGAGGAAACCTGGCAGAAGCACCGCGACCTCATCGTCAAGGACGCCCTGGTGCTGGTCGAGGGGATGCTGCGCTTCGACGAGTTCAGCGATTCGTGGCGGCTCGCGGCGCGGCGCGTGAGCGAGCTCGAGGAGCTGCGCTCGCGGTCAGCACAGCGGGTCGTGCTGCGCTGCTCGCACGCCGATCTGCCGCGACTTACCGAACGCCTCGCCGCGATCCTCGAGCCGTGGCGTCCCGGCCCCTGTCCGGTCACCCTCGAGTACGCGACCGCCTCCGCCACGGGTGCGCTCAATCTGGGTGCCGAGTGGAGCGTGCGCGCGAGCCGCGAGCTCCTCGAGCAGCTCGAGGGCCTGGTGGGGAGCGGCGCTCTCGAGGTGGTGTACGCGGCGCCGGCGGCGCCTGGCCGGCCGACGGCCGCCGACGGCTAACTTGCGCTTACGTCCGCTCCTTACGTAACCTCGCCGCTCCGCCGCATGCGGCCTTGAGTCTCGGGCGCCTGGCACCTTCATGGCAGTCTCCTTCCTGGACTTCGAACAACCGATCGCCGAGCTCGAAGCGAAGATCGAGGAGCTGAAGCACGTCACCTCGGAATCCGAGGTCAACCTGCAGGACGAGATCGGACGGCTGCAGGCCAAGAGCCGGCAGCTCACGCAGAGCATCTTCGCGAGCCTGACGCCGTGGCAGATCACGCAGCTCGCGCGCCATCCGCACCGGCCCTACACGCTCGACTATGTGGCCGCCATCGCCAGCGAGTTCCACGAGCTGCACGGCGATCGCATGTATGCGGACGATCTGGCGATCGTCGGCGGGCTGGCGCGCATCGACGAGCGCGCCGTGGTGCTGATCGGCCACCAGAAGGGCCGCGACACCAAGGAGCGCGTGCGGCGCAACTACGGCATGCCGAAGCCCGAAGGCTACCGCAAGGCGCTGCGCCTGATGCGCCTCGCCGAGCGCTTCGGGCTGCCGCTCGTGACGCTGATCGACACCCAGGGCGCCTACCCGGGCGTCGGCGCCGAGGAGCGCGGCCAGAGCGAGGCGATCGCGCGCAATCTATTCGAGATGTCGGTGCTGCGCGTGCCGATCGTCACCGTCGTCACCGGCGAGGGCGGCTCCGGGGGCGCGCTGGCCATCGGGGTGTGCGATCGCCTCCTCATGCTTCAGTACAGCACCTATTCGGTGATCTCCCCGGAGGGCTGCGCCTCGATCCTCTGGAAGAGCCAGGACAAGAAGGAGGTGGCGGCGGAGTCGCTCAACCTGACGGCCGATCGGCTGCAGAAGCTGGGTCTGGTGGATGAGGTGATCGAGGAGCCCCTGGGGGGCGCGCACCGCGACCCCGCCACGATCGCTGCGCGCCTGAAGGCCGCCCTGATCCGCAAGCTCGATGAGCTCGACGCGCTGCCGCGCGATCAGCTGCGGGCCGCGCGCGCCGCCAAGATCGCCTCCTTCGGCGTGTTCTCCGAAAACGCGGCGTGACCGGCGGCAGGGCGGATGGGCCGAAAGCCGGAGGAATTCGGCGCCCGCTGGCTCGGCCGGCGCCTCACCGAGCTTCTGCCCGGCTTTCCTGACGTCGCGCTGTGCGTCGCCTTCAGCGGCGGCGCCGATTCCACGGCACTGCTCGCGGCGCTGAGTGCGCTCAGGCGCCGGCCGCGCGCGCTGCGCGCCGTGCACGTCGACCACGGGCTGCATCCGGACTCCCCGGCGTGGGCCGCGCGCGCCGTCGAGCTCGCCCGGAGCCTGGGTGTGCCGTGCGAGGTGCTCGCCGCGAGGGTGGGGCGCGCCCGGGGCGAATCGCCCGAGGCGCGCGCACGCACGGCGCGCTACCGGCTGCTGGCCGGCGTGCTGACGCCGGGCGAGGTCCTGCTGACCGCCCATCACGAGGACGATCAGCTCGAGACGGTGCTGCTCATGCTGCTGCGCGGCGCCGGAGTCGCGGGGCTCGCCGCGATGCCCGAGCTGGCGCCCTTTGCGCGCGGCCTCCTGGCGCGGCCGCTCCTCGCGCGCTCGCGCACCGAGCTCGAGGCCTTCGTGCGCGGGGCGGGGCTGCCTTACCTCGAGGACCCGAGCAACCTGGATGAGGGGCTGGACCGGAACTTTCTGCGTCGGCGGGTACTGCCGGTGATCCGCGAGCGCTGGCCGGCCGCGGCGGCGACCGTGGGGCGCACGGCGCGCCATGCCGCCGAAGCGCAGCGGCTGCTCGAGAGCCTCGCGCAGGCCGACGTCGGCCGGGCGCGCGACGGCGAGTCGCTCGCGGCGAGCGCGCTGCGGGCACTGCCACCGGACCGCCGGCGCAACGCTCTGCGGTTCTGGATCACCTCGCGAGGGCTCACCCTGCCGCCGACGGCGCGCCTCCAGGAGATCGCCGGCCCCTTGCTCGCTGCCCGCGCCGATGCGCACCCCGCAGTCGTATGGCCGGGCGCCAGGGTCGAGCTGCACGCCGGGCTCCTTACGCTGCGCTCCGGAGCGGGCGCGCCGGGAGCCCCGCCAGGCACCGTGCCGGTCGCCGTGGCCGGGGATGGGATCGCCTGGCGGTGGCGGGCCGCGCCCGTCTGCGTGCTGCCCGGCGGCCTCGGGCAGATCGAGCTCAAGGCCGACGCGCACGGACCGGTGAATCTCGGCGCGCTCCCCGCCCGGCTGACGATCCGCTGGCGCCGGGGCGGCGAGCGGCTCGCCATTGCGCCCGGCGGTCCGCGGCGCACGCTGAAGAGCCTGCTGCGCGAGGCCGGCCTGCCCCCCGGCCAGCGCACCCGCTTGCCGCTCGTGTACAGCGGCGCCAGGCTGGTCGCGGTCGCCGACCTCTGGCTCGACGAGTCGCTGCACGCGCGCCCCGCGACCCGCCGCCGCGCGCGCCTCGTGTGGAGCAAGCCCGCGTCGTAGCGGGGTGCGTCCGCACCGGGGCACGCCCGGCTGAGATGTGCTAATCTGCTGGCCCGTCGTCGATGTGCCCTTCCTGCGGCACCGACCTCACGCGACGGGTAATCCTGCGAGAGTTATGACGCGTTTCGTATTCGTCACCGGCGGCGTCGTGTCCTCCCTGGGCAAGGGCATCGCCTCCGCCTCGCTCGGGGCGATCCTCGAGGCCCGGGGCCTCAAGATCGCCATGGTCAAGCTCGATCCCTACATCAACGTGGATCCCGGCACCATGAGCCCCTTTCAGCACGGCGAGGTGTTCGTCACCTCGGATGGCACCGAGACCGACCTCGACCTCGGGCACTACGAGCGCTTCGTGCGCACCACCACGGGGCGTAACAGCAACTTCACCACCGGGCGCATCTATGAGCGCGTGATCGCCAAGGAGCGGCGCGGCGACTATCTGGGGGCGACGGTGCAGGTCATTCCCCACATCACCGACGAGATCAAGCGCTGCATCAAGCTCGGCGCCGATGGCGCCGACGTCTGCATGGTCGAGATCGGCGGCACGGTGGGCGATATCGAGTCGCTGCCCTTCCTCGAGGCGATCCGCCAGCTCGGGGTGGAGCTCGGGCGCAGCAACTGCGTGTACATGCACCTGACGCTGGTGCCGGTGGTGGGCGGCTCGCACGAAGTCAAGACCAAGCCGACCCAGCACTCGGTCAAAGAGCTGCGCGGCATCGGCATCCAGCCCGACGTGCTGCTGTGCCGCTGCAGGCAGCCGCTGCCCGAGGAGCAGCGGCGCAAGATCGCGCTCTTCACCAACGTCGAGGAGCGCGCGGTGATCTCCGCGGTGGACGCCGACGACATCTACCGCATTCCGATCCTGCTGCACGAGCAGGGGCTCGACGACATCGTGGTCGACAAGCTGCGCCTCACCGTGCCGCCGACCGATCTCGCCGAGTGGCGTCACGTCGTGAGCGCCAGGGCGAATCCCGACGGGCAGGTGGACATCGCCATGGTCGGCAAGTACGTGCAGATCCGCGACTCCTACCTCTCGCTGCACGAGGCGCTGATGCACGGCGGCCTGAAGAGCCGCACGCGCGTCAACATCCACTACATCGAGTCGACCGAGATCGAGCAGCACGGCACGCACCTTCTCAAGGGCGTGGATGCGGTCCTCGTCCCCGGCGGCTTCGGCGAGCGCGGCATCGAGGGCAAGATCCAGGCGGTGCGCTTCGCGCGCGAGCAGCGCACGCCCTATCTCGGGATCTGCCTCGGCATGCAGGTCGCGATCGTGGAGTTCGGCCGGCACATGCTGGGCCTCGCCGATGCCAACAGCACCGAGTTCAACCGCGCCAGTCCCCATCCCGTGATCGCGCTCATCTCCGAGTGGCAGGACCAGGTACACGGGGCGCAGACGCGCACCGAGAGCTCCGACAAGGGCGGCACGATGCGCCTCGGCGCGCAGGAGGTGCTGCTCGGGGCCGGGACGCGCGCCCGCGAGCTCTACGGCCGCGACGTCATCATGGAGCGCCACCGGCACCGCTACGAGTTCAACAACAACTACCTCGAGCGCTACCGGCAGGCCGGCCTGCGTTTCTCGGGCTTCTCGCACGACGGCCTGGTGGAAGTGATCGAGCTGCCCAATCACCCGTGGTTCGTCGCCACGCAGTTCCACCCCGAGTTCACCTCCACCCCGCGGGACGGGCACCCGCTTTTCACGGGCTTCATCCGCGCCGCGCGTGCTGCGCGCGCCGCCCAGCTCCCGCAGGCCGCCGGGGCCTAGTTTGTCCGCCTAGGACTCCAGGCGACGCGACCGACATGCAGCTCGCAGGACACGAAGTCGGCACCGGGCGGCCGCTGTTCCTCATCGCCGGTCCCTGCGTCATCGAGGGCCAGGCGCTCACCGAGGAGATCGCCGGGCGGCTGAAGGAGATCACCGGCCGCTTGGGGATGCCCTTCGTCTTCAAGGCCTCGTACGACAAGGCGAACCGTTCCTCAGCCGCCTCCTTTCGCGGACCCGGCATTGATGCGGGGCTGAAGGTGCTCGAGCACGTCAGGAGCCGCATCCGGGTTCCGGTGCTCACGGATGTACACGAGGACACCCCGCTCGCGGAAGTTGCGGCGGTGGTCGACGTGCTGCAGACCCCGGCGTTCCTCTGCCGCCAGACCAACTTCATCATCAACACCGCCTCGCAGGGCAAGCCCGTCAACATCAAGAAGGGGCAGTTCCTCTCGCCCTGGGAGATGCAGAACGTGGTCGACAAGGCGCGCTCGACCGGCAACGAGGCGATCCTCGTGTGCGAGCGCGGCTTCTCCTTCGGCTACAACAACCTGGTGTCCGACATGCGCTCGCTGTCGATCCTGCGCGCCACCGGCTGTCCGGTGGTGTTCGACGCCACCCACTCGGTGCAGCTGCCGGGAGGGCAGGGCAGCTCCTCCGGCGGGCAACGCGAGTTCATCCCGGTGCTGGCGCGGGCGGCGGTCGCCGCCGGCGTCGCGGGGCTCTTCATGGAGACCCACCCCAGACCCGAGGAAGCGCTCTCCGACGGGCCGAATGCCTGGCCGCTGTCGCGCATGGAGCCGCTGCTCACGACGCTCGCCGAGCTCGACCGGGCGGTCAAGGCCGTGCCTTTCGAGGAGTCGTTGCTATGAGCCGTATCACCGATGTCATGGGCCGCGAGATCCTGGATTCGCGCGGCAACCCGACGGTCGAAGTCGACGTGGTGCTCGATTCGGGCGCGCTGGGGCGCGCCGCCGTGCCCTCGGGCGCGTCCACCGGGACGCGCGAGGCGGTGGAGCTGCGCGACGGCGACCGGCGCCGTTACGGCGGCAAGGGGGTGCTGAAGGCGGTCGAGCACGTGAACACGGTGCTCAAGGGCGCCGTCGTGGGGTCCGACCCGCGGGATCAGGCCGCCATCGATGCCCGCATGATCGAGCTCGACGGCACCGAGAACAAAGGCAGGCTGGGCGCGAACGCCATCCTCGGCGTCTCGCTCGCCGCTGCCCGCGCGGCCGCGGCCGACGCACGGCTGCCGCTCTACCGCCACCTCGCGCAGCTTTCGCCCCGGCGGCACGAGCCGGTCATGCCCGTGCCGCAGATGAACATCGTGAACGGCGGCGCGCACGCCAACAACAGTCTCGACGTGCAGGAGTTCATGATCCTGCCGGTGGGTGCGCCGAGCTTCCGCGAGGCGCTGCGCTACGGCGCCGAGGTGTTCCATACGCTGAAGAAGCTGCTGGCCGACCGGGGCCTCTCGACCGCGGTCGGCGACGAGGGCGGCTTCGCTCCGAGCCTCGAGTCGAACGAGGCGGCTCTCGCCCTGATTCTCGAGGCCATCGAGAAGGCGGGGTACCGGGCGGGGCGCGACATCTGCCTCGGGCTCGACGTGGCGAGCTCGGAGTTCTTCCGCGATGGCCGCTACGAGCTCGAGTCGGAGAAGCGCAGCTTCACGCCGGGCGAGTTCGCGGGCTATCTCGCCGGGCTCGCCGGCAAGTACCCGATCGTCAGCATCGAGGACGGCATGAGCGAGTCCGACTGGGACGGGTGGGCCGAGCTCACGCGCGTGCTCGGGGGCAGGCTGCAGCTGGTGGGGGACGATGTGTTCGTCACCAACACGAAGATCCTGCGCAGGGCCATCGACTTGTCACTCGCCAACGCGATTCTCATCAAGCCGAATCAGATCGGAACGCTGACCGAGACGCTCGCCTGCATCGAAATGGCAACCCAGGCGCGCTATGCCTCCGTGATCTCGCACCGCTCGGGCGAGACCGAGGACAGCACCATCGCCGACATCGCCGTGGCGACCCCGGCCACCCAGATCAAGACCGGGTCGCTGTCGCGCTCCGACCGCATCGCCAAGTACAACCAGCTGCTGCGCATCGAGGCCGAGGTCGGCGAGGTGCGCTTCGCCGGGCGGGACGCCTTCCCCGCGAGATCCTGACGCCCTTCGCGGCGGCGGCGGCGTCTGCTACGCTGTCCCTCCCATGAAGTGGCTCGCCGCCGCGCTGGCTGTCGTCCTCCTCCTGCTGCAGTACCGGATCTGGGTCTCCGACACCGGCGTGCGTCAGGTGAAACGGCTGAAGCAGGCCGTGGCGGCGCAGCAGGTCGAGGACGCCCAGCTCGCCGAGCGCAACCGCCAGCTCGCCGCCGAAGTACGCGATCTGAAGACGGGGATGGCGGCGCTCGAGGAGCGCGCCCGCAGCGACCTCGGCATGATTGCCCGCAACGAGACCTTCTACCAGGTGGTGCCCCCGCGACCGGCTGCCGCGCCTCCGCCGACGCGGACCGCGGCCCGCTGACCACCCCGCTCCTCCCATGGCACTGCGCTTGCGACTTGCCAATGAGGGGCGGAAGTCGCGCCTTTTGCCCCGGCGTCAAATGAGGCTGAAGCGCCCTCCGCTGAAAGCGCCGCAGGCGACTTTCAGCCAATGAGATATTGCCTCGTCATGCCCGCGGCGGGCTCCGGCCGGCGCTTCCAGGGCGATATTCCCAAGCAGTACGCACCCCTCATGGGGCGCACCGTCATCGAATGGGCGCTGGCGCCCTTCTTGGGCGATCCGCGCTGCGCGCACGCCGTGGTGGTGATCGCGGAGCCGGACTCCACCTGGCACCGCATCGCCGCACGTCTCGGGAGCGAGCGGCTGTCGGCCACCCCCGGGGGCGGTGAGCGCAGCGTCTCGGTGCGTCGCGGGCTCGCAGCGCTCGAAGGCCGTGTCGACGCGGGCGACTGGGTGCTGGTGCACGACGCGGCACGGCCCTGCCTCGACCCGCGGGACCTCGAGGAGCTGATCGCCCGGGTAACGGCGCACGGCGAGGGCGGAATGCTGGCGACTCGCGCCGCGGATACGCTCAAGCAGGCACAAGCGGACCCATCCGCGCAGCAGGGTCCCACCGTGGCACGCACCATCGAGCGCGCCGACCTGTGGCGCGCGCTCACCCCGCAGATGTTCCGCTTCGGGCCGCTGTGCGCCGCGCTGGATGCGGCACGGGCGGGCGGGCGCAACCCCACCGACGAGGCCCAGGCCATGGAGTGGGGCGGTGCGAGTCCGCTGCTGGTCGAGGGCAGGTCGACCAACCTCAAGCTCACCACGAGCGAGGATCTCGTGCTCGCCGAGGCGGTGTTGCGCTCACGGAGGCTGACATGAGGATCGGATCCGGAGTCGACGTGCATGCCTTCGGTCCGGGCGATCACGTGATGCTCGGGGGCGTGCGCATTGCGCACACCCGGGGCGTGGTCGCGCATTCGGACGGGGACGTGCTGCTGCATGCCCTGTGCGATGCGCTGCTCGGCGCGGCCGGACTCGGCGATATCGGCCAGCACTTTCCCGACAGCGATCCGCGCTGGAAAGGAGCCGCCAGCGCCCGCTTCGTCGGCGCGGTGCTCGGGATGCTCCACGCGCGGCGGCTCTCGGTGGTGAATGCCGATCTCACCGTGATCGCCGAGGCGCCGCGGATCGCCACCCACCGCGAGGCGATCTGCCTCGAGGTGGCGCGGCTCCTCGAAGTGCCGGCGGAGCGCGTCAATCTCAAGGCGACGACGACCGAGCGGCTGGGATTCCTCGGGCGCGCCGAGGGCATTGCGGCGCAGGCCGTGGTGCTGCTGTCCGAGGGCTGACCGTGAGCACGGGCGCGGAGGATGCAGCGCGCACCGCGGCGCTCGCGCCGCCGCACGCGCACGGTGCGCCGCCGGCTGAAGTCCTGCTGCGCGAGCGCGCCGAGGACTTCGTGGTCGAGGAGGACCTGGGCTTCGCCCCCGCGGGCGCCGGTCAACACCTGCTCCTCAAGGTGCGCAAGACCGACGCCAATACCGCCTGGGTCGCGCGCGAGCTCGCACGCCTGGTGCGCTGCCGGCCGCAGGAGGTCGGCTACGCCGGGCTCAAGGACCGCCGCGCGGTCGCTATCCAGTGGTTCTCCGTGCCGCGGCCGCGCTCGCCGCCCGACCTCGGCACGATGCGCGGCGAGGGTTTCGAGGTGCTGGAGTCGCACGAGCACAACCGCAAGCTCCCGCGCGGCGCGCTCGCCGGCAACCGCTTTGCAATACGCCTGCGCACGGCCGCGGGCGAGGGCGCGCGGCTCGCCGAGGGCCTCGCTGCACGGCTCGCGGCCATCGCCGCGCGCGGGGTACCGAATTACTTCGGTCCCCAGCGCTTCGGGCGCGACGGCGCGAATCTCGCGCCCGCCGCTCACGATCCCGCCGGCCTGCCGGCCGCCGAGCGGGGTTTCAGGCTCTCGGCCGCGCGCAGCGTGGTGTTCAACGCGCTGCTCGCCGCGCGCGTCGGCGATGGAAGCTGGGAGCGACTGCTCGCCGGCGACCTGGCGAACCTCGACGGCCGCGGCAGCTTCTTCCCCGTCGGGGCTCCCGACGCGACGCTCGGGGCCCGGTGCGCGCGCCTCGAGATCCACCCCACGGGGCCGCTCTGGGGAGCCGGGGAGCCCCGAACCGGCGGCGGCGTGCTCGAGCTCGAGAGGCGCATCGGGGGTCGCTTCCCCGCCGAGTGCGCACTGTGCACGGCGGCCGGCATGACCCAGGAGCGCAGGAGCCTGCGCCTGCGCGTGGCGGAGCTCGAGTGCGCCGCGGAGCCCGATGCCGTGGTGCTGCGCTTCCGCCTCACGCGCGGCGGCTTCGCCACCGCGGTGCTGCGCGAGCTGGTCGACAGTGCGCCCGCCGCTGCGGAAGACTGAGGCGCAGCCGGCAAAAGCCACGTCTTTTGCCGGCGGCAATCGAAGCGATGTCCGCCAGAATCGCTTCCTGCGATTCTGGCCAATCGAACTAGCCAAGCAAGACGTATACCGCGCCGGTTCCGCCGTCGGCCGGCCGCGCGGACACGTACGCGAGCACCGCCCCGGTGCGGCGCAGGACCGCGCTCACGGCGGCCTTGAGCACCGGTCCGCGGTGACCGGAGCGCAGCCCTTTGCCGTGCACGATGCGCACGCAGCGCGCGTGGCGCTCGAGCGCTTCGATGAGGAAGTGCCGCAGGGCCTGCTTGGCCTCGGCCACCGTGAGCCCGTGCAGATCGATCTCACGCTCGACGCGAAACTCGCCGCGTCGCAGCCGGCGCAGCACGGCAGGCTGCACGCCCGGGCGCCGGTAGACCAGCTCCTCGCCGCCGGCGAGGGCGGGATCGGGAGGCTCGGCCGCCAGGCTTTCCCTCAGGACCGCGGCGCGGTCGGCGCGCGTGAAGCGCGCAGCGGGACGGGGCTTCGGTCTCCGCGGGGCATGATCGCCGCGGGCGAGCGGCTTGACGCCGCGCACGGCATCGCGGAACAGCCGTGCCGCCTCGGCCGCATCGTCCGTCTCGTCGTCATCGCCCGGCTGCGCCACGCGACCTCCGCCCGCACTCATTAAAAGTATATAGTCACGCGCTCGCGCGAAACGACTCGACGACACCGCGAACGACGATCCTTTGAAGATCCTGGTCAGCAATGATGACGGCTTTCGCGCGGAAGGCATCCGTCGGCTGCGGGAGGCCCTGGCGACGCTTGCCGAGGTCACCGTCGTCGCCCCGGACCGCAACAAGAGCGGGGCGAGCAACTCGCTCACGCTCGATGTGCCGCTGCGCGTCTACGAGTCCGAGCCCGGCGTGTACTTCGTGCCGGGCACGCCTACCGACTGTGTGCACCTGGCGATCTCGGGCCTGTTCGACTTCGAGCACGACATGGTCGTCTCGGGTATCAACGATGGCCCGAACCTGGGGGACGACGTGCTGTACTCGGGAACCGTGGCCGCGGCGCTCGAGGGCCGCTTCCTCGGGCTCCCGACCATCGCGGTGTCGCTCTGCACCGGGGGCGGAGGCGGGGGCCACTTCGCTACGGGCGCCGAGGTCGCGCGCCTCCTGGTCGCGCAGCTGCTGCAGAAGCCGCTCGAGCCGACGCTCATTCTCAACGTCAACGTGCCGGACGTGCCGCTCTCCGCCCTGCGCGGCTTCCGCGCCAGCCGCCTCGGCTACCGGCACCGCTCCGAGCCGGTGATGCGCGCGCAGGACCCGCGCGGACGTCCGGTGTTCTGGATCGGGCCGGCGGGAGCCGAGCAGGACGCCGGGCCCGGCACCGACTTCGACGCGGTCGCGCGCGGTTACGTGTCGGTGACGCCGCTGCACGTGGATCTCACGCGCCACGCCGCGCTGCCCACGATCGGGACCTGGCTGGAAGGCATCGATGACTGACCTGCGCCTCGCCGGCATCGGCATGACCTCGGCGCGCACGCGCGATCGCCTGGTGCAGCGGCTGCGGGAGCAGGGTATCGCCAATCTCGCCGTGCTCGATCGGATCCGCAACGTGCCGCGCCACATCTTCGTCGACGAGGCGCTCGGCAGCCGCGCCTACGAGGACACCGCGCTGCCGATCGGCTTCGGCCAGACGATCTCCCAGCCCTACATCGTGGCGCGGATGACCGAGGCGCTGCTCGAAGGCGCACCGGCCGCGGCTGCATTCGACAAGGTGCTCGAGGTCGGCACCGGCTGCGGCTACCAGACCGCGGTGCTCGCGCCTCTCGTGACGCACCTCTACACGATCGAGCGCATCGAGCCCCTGCTCGCGCGTGCGCGCGAGCGGCTGAAGGAGCTCGGGATCAGGAATGTGCGCTTCCGGCACGGCGACGGCTCCCTCGGATGGAAGGCCCATGCGCCCTACGATGGGATCCTGGTCGCGGCCGCCCCCCTGACGGTGCCCGAGGCGCTCCTCAAGCAGCTCAAGGTCGGCGGGCGGCTGATCGTCCCCGTAGGTCCCGAGGGCGAGCAGGAGCTCGTGCGCTTCACCCGCCGCGAGCAGCGCATCGAGCGCGAGTCGCTCGGCGGCGTCGCATTCGTGCCGCTGCTGGGCGGCATGGCCTGAGGGCTGGACGCGGTCTGATTGCTCTCCTGCGCGGCGCCCGGCCAAAAGACCCTTATCTATAAACAGTCGAAATATACGTTATAAGTATTTGTTTACTATAGTTGTATATACAGAAAATCAGGCTCGATCACCCACCGTATGCAGGATTTTCCGGGAGAAAAACGCCCCGCGGGCCGCGGGCGGGAGCGGGCGGCCGGGGAAAAGTCTTGGCATGTCAAGGAGCTTGCGCAGCTATCTGCGACGTGTTTACCATGCACGCCCTGTCTCTCTACGACGACAGCACACCGGGGAGGGCCATCAGCAGAAGGCACAGGGAGGAGGGAGTCGCAACAAGAGCAATAACGTTCATCAAGAACAACAAGAACAGTGCAATTGTTCGAGTCTGTCAGCTTCGAATGATTGTTTGGTTGGTTGAGCCTCCCCCTGTGTCTTCTGCCGATCGTCTTTCCGATTAACGCAGAAACAGTCCCGCGGCCACGCGCCGCTCCTCCTGCACCAGCACATTGAACGTCCGGCACGCGGCGCCGAGCTGCATCGCCTCGAGCCCGACACCGCGCCGCGCGAGCAGCGCGCGGATCTCCGCCGGCGGGAACTGCTGAGCAGGACCGGTACCGAGCACCACGAGCTCGGGCGCCAGGGCGAGAATCGCCTCGAGGTGCGCGGCTTCGAGCTGCGCGAAGCTCTGCGGCTCCCACTGGGTGATCAGGGTATCGGCGGTGACGATGCAGCTGCCGCGCACGCTGTGCCCGCCGATGCGCACTTCGCTGTCCGAGTAGCCGCGGATCAGATTGACCGGTACGCCGGGTTCGAGAGTGAACTTCACGGGCGGTACGATACTGCCCGTGCAGGAGGCTGTGATAGTCATCGCTGATCTGTACCTTCAGTCGGGCGAGCAACCCGGGGAGCTGGCGGGCGGCGCACGCGCGCTCTCCGGGCTCGAGTACGCAGGTCGCTTCGGCGAGCGCGAGCGGCTCGCCGGGAGCTGGCGGGATTGGCTCGCGAGCTGGCTCGGACGCGGCGAGCTCGCCGGCGTGTCGGTGGCGGCGGTGGCGGAGGCGGGAGCGGAGGGTGCCGGGGATAGCGAGGGCAGCGCGTTCGCCAGTGGCGGCACCGGGGCTGCGACGCGCTGGATCGCAACGCCGGTCGAGCTCGTCGCGGGGCTCACGCGGGTGCATCTCGAGCGGCGTGGCATCCTGCGGCTCGCGCCCGAGGAGCAGGCGGCGCTTGCGGGCGCTTTCCACGCCGCCTTCGGCGGCTCGGGGCTCGCGCTGCGGCCGTTGAGCGACGGACAATTCCTCGCCGTCACTCCGGGGATCGCGGCCGTCGGCAGCACCGAGCCGGTGCGCTGCGCCGGCGGATCGCCGGTGGTGCCGCAGGGTCCCGCGGCCGCGCCGCTCCTGCGACTCATGGCGGAGATCGAGATGTGGCTGCATGGAGCTGCGCTGAACCAGGCGCGCATCGCGCGCGGGGCTGCGCCGATTACCGGGCTGTGGCTGTGGGGCGCGGCGGGCCGCGCGCTGCCTTCCGCGCCGGCACGGCGGGCGGCCGCCGCCGACGGCGGCCGGCAGGGCGCGATCGCCGCCTTCGGCTCGGACGCCTTCGTCACGGGCCTGCTGCATCTCGAAGGACGCGCGCCGCAGGCGCTCCCGGAGCGGCTCGACGGGGTATTTGCCGATCCGCGCATCGAGCGCGCCCTGGTCGTGGCCGAGCTGGCCGGCGAGCTCCCGGGTGAGACGCCGTGGCTCCTTTCGGCGGCGGCCGCGGCGCTCGATCGGCGCCTCGTCCGGCCGGCGCTCGAGGCGCTCCGGGACGGCTCGCTCCGGCGTCTCACGCTGATCGCGAACGACACCCGCGTCGCCCTCGGCAGGCGCAGCGGCATGAAGCGCTGGCGACGCCCGTGCGCGGGACTCGCGGCGTTCGCATGAGGGCGGAGCTTCCATGAGGCTCACCGTGGTGCGGCGTGCGTGCCGGACGGGCGTGCAAGCGGGCGCGGGCCTGCATCCGGTGCTGGCGCGCGCCTACGCCGCGCGGGGGGTGCGAACGTCCGCCGAGCTCGACACCTCTCTGGCGCGCCTCCTCCCGGTCGGTACGCTCGAGGGTGTTGCGGCGGCAGTCGAGCTGCTCCTGGCGCACCGCACCGGCGGACGCGTTCTGGTCATCGGCGACTTCGACGCCGACGGCGCCACCAGCAGCGCGCTCATGGTGCGCGCCCTGCGCAGCCTCGGGTTCTCGGCGGTGGATTTCCTCGTGCCCAACCGCTTCGAGTTCGGTTACGGGCTCACGCCGGAGATCGTGGCGCTGGCGGCGTTGCGCTCGCCGACCCTGATCGTGACCGTAGACAACGGCGTCTCGAGCCACGCCGGAGTCGCGGCCGCGCGCACCCGCGGCATCGACGTGCTGATCACCGACCATCACCTCCCGGGTTCCGCCCTTCCTGACGCCAACGTGATCGTGAATCCCAACCTCGCGGACAGCCGCTTCGGCAGCCCTGCGCTCGCCGGCGTCGGAGTCGCCTTCTACATCATGGCGGCGCTCGAGCGGCGTCTCGCGACGGAGGAGGCGGGGGGCGCGCGCGCACCGGTCGTGGCGCAGCTGCTCGATCTGGTGGCCCTCGGTACGGTGGCGGACGTGGTGCCGCTCGATGCGAACAACCGCATACTGGTTGCACAGGGCCTGAAGCGCATCTGTGCCGGACGCTGCGTCGCCGGCATCCGTGCGCTGCTCGCGATCGCCGCGCGCGGCGGTCCCGATCTCACCGCCGCCGATCTCGCCTTCGGCGTGGCGCCCCGGCTGAACGCCGCCGGCCGCATCGACGACATGGCGATCGGCATCCAGTGCCTGCTCGCCGACGATCCGGCCGCCGCGCAGCAGCTCGCACTGCGGCTCGATGAGCTCAACGAGGAGCGCCGCGCGATCGAGGCGCGCATGCAGCAGGAGGCGCTCGCCGCCGTGCGCCGCCTCGGCGAGCCCGGCCCCGGGTCGATCGAACGCAGCGGCGTCTGTCTGTTCGACGAGAGCTGGCACCAGGGCGTGGTCGGGCTGGTCGCGAGCCGCGTCAAGGAGCGCGTGCGCCGCCCGGTGATCGCCTTCGCGAGCGCCGATCCCGCGACGCTGCGCGGCTCGGCCCGCTCGGTGCCGGGCGTGCACATCCGCGACGTGCTCGATCGTATCGCCGCGCGCCACCCGGACCTCATCAGCCGCTTCGGCGGGCACGCCATGGCCGCCGGACTCACGCTCGAGCGCGTGCGGCTCGATGAGTTCGCGCGCGCCTTCGACGAGGAGGTGGCGCGCTGGACGGGGGGCGGCGCGGGGGCGGAGACGATCGAAACCGACGGCGAGCTCGCCGTCGCAGAGATCGCGCTCGATACCGCGGAGGCGCTGCGCGCCGGGGGTCCGTGGGGCCAGGCGTTTCCCGAGCCGTCCTTCGACGGTGTGTTCAGCGTGCGCAGCGCGCGCGTGATCGGCGAGCGGCACGTGAAGATGTGGGTCGAGCCGCAGTCGAGCGGCCGCTCCTTCGATGCGGTGGTCTTCAATCACTTCGCGGCGGGTGCCGCGGGCGCGTTGCCGGAGGGTCTGGTGCAGCTCGTCTACCGGCTGGACGTCAACGAATACCAGGGCGAGCGGCGGCTGCAGCTGCTGGTCGATCATCTGCTGCCCGTCGCTCGCTGAAGAGACCGCCCGGGTGTTAGCATCGTTTAGGCAGCACACCCGCAGGACGACCATGGAAGTCAATCAACTCAAGCGTCATCTCAAGGATCTCGGCGAGCGCACGAACGCGCTACGGGGGTTTCTTTGAGTACGACCGCAAGTCCGAGCGCCTCGAGGAGGTCGGGCGCGAGCTGGAGGATCCGGCGGTGTGGTCCGACCCGGCCCGCGCCCAGGAGCTCGGGCGCGAGCGCGCCCGGCTGACGAGCGACGTCGCCGAGATCGACCGCACCAGCTTGCGGATCAGCGAGGCCGTGGAGCTGCTCGAGCTCGCCGAGACGGAAGGCGACGAGGGCGCGGCACGGGACATCGAGCGCGACGCCCAGCTTCTGGAGGGGGAGGTGCGCCACCTCGAGCTGAAGCGCATGTTCCGCGGCGAGATGGATTCGCACAGCGCCTTTGTCGACATCCAGGCGGGGGCGGGCGGTACCGAGGCGCAGGACTGGGCGCAGATGCTGCTGCGCATGTATCTGCGCTGGGGAGCGGCGCGCGGCTTCCGCTGCGACGTGATCGACACGAGCCCGGGGGAGGTGGCCGGCATCAAGAGCGCGAGCATCGAGGTCCAGGGGGAATACGCCTACGGCTGGCTGCGCACCGAGACCGGTGTGCACCGCCTGGTGCGCAAGTCGCCCTTCGACTCCGGCAACCGCCGGCACACCTCCTTCGCCTCGGTGTTCGTCTCGCCCGAAGTGGACGACGACATCGAGATCGAGATCAATCCCGCCGACCTCAAGACCGATGTCTACCGCTCCTCGGGCGCCGGCGGCCAGCACGTCAACAAGACCGAGTCCGCGGTGCGCATCACGCACCTGCCGACCGGCATCGTGGTCGCCTGCCAGAACGAGCGCAGCCAGCACAAGAACCGCTCCACCGCCATGAAGATGCTCAAGGCGAAGCTCTACGAGCTCGAGGTCAACAAGCGCAACGCCGCCGCGCGCGTGCTCGAGGACTCGAAGTCGGACGTCAGCTGGGGCAATCAGATCCGCTCCTACGTGCTCGACCAGTCGCGCATCAAGGATCTGCGTACCGGCGTCGAAGTCGGCAACACCCAGGCGGTGCTCGACGGCGATCTCGATCAGTTCATGGAGGCCTCGCTCAAGGCGGGCGTATAGGCGAATGAAGAGGAAGGACAACGGCGGTACCGCCTCCGGCGGCGATGAGGGCGATGAGAACAAGCTGATCGCCGAGCGGCGCGCCAAGCTCGCCGCGCTGCGCCGCGCGGCCGGCGCCGGCGGCGCCTTCCCCAACGACTTCCGCCGCGACGCGCTCGCCGGCGAGCTGCAGGCCGCTTACGGCGCGAGGAGCGGCGAGTGGCTCGAGGCCAATCCGACGCGCGTGCGGGTCGGCGGCCGCCTCATGTTCAAGCGCGTCATGGGCAAGGCGAGCTTCGCCAAGATCGCCGACCGCACCGGGCAGATCCAGCTCTACCTGCAGCAGGAGGCGCTCGGCCCGGCCTACGAGGCCTTCAAGGGCTGGGACGTGGGCGACATCATCGGCGGCGCCGGGCTGCTGTTCCGCACCCGCACCGGCGAGCTGTCGGTGCGCGCCGAGCAGCTGCGCCTGCTGGTCAAGTCGCTGCGGCCGCTCCCCGACAAGTGGCATGGCCTCGCCGACACCGAGACGCGTTACCGCCGCCGCTACGTCGATCTCATCATGAGCGAGGCGAGCGTCGAGGTGTTCCGCGCGCGCGCGCGCATCGTGCGGTATCTGCGCGATTTCCTCGACGCGCTCGGCTTCCTCGAGGTCGAGACGCCGATGATGCAGCCGATTCCGGGCGGCGCCACGGCGCGCCCCTTCCGCACGCATCACAACGCCCTCGACCTCGACATGTACCTGCGCATCGCGCCGGAGCTGTACCTGAAGCGCCTGATCGTCGGCGGCCTCGATCGCGTCTACGAGATCAACCGCAACTTCCGCAACGAAGGCCTCTCGACCCAGCACAACCCGGAATTCACCATGCTGGAGCTGTACCTGGCGTGGGCCGACTACCGCGACATCATGGACTGGGTCGAGAAGGCGACGCGCGGCCTCGCCG
Source organism: Steroidobacteraceae bacterium (assembly GCA_035934055.1). Lineage (GTDB taxonomy): Bacteria > Pseudomonadota > Gammaproteobacteria > Steroidobacterales > Steroidobacteraceae > 13-2-20CM-66-19. The sequence goes on from DASYYF010000065.1 coordinate 261,090, forward strand.
ATACGCTCAACGGCTCCCTTGCGCTCACTTACCAGGGCCGGTCCTACGATCTCGCGCAGCCGTTTCGCCGCGTGACGGTCGAGCAGGCGATCATCGACAACAATCCCGGCATCGATCCGCTGTCGCTGCGCGACTTGACCTACCTGCGCAAGCGCTGCGATCAGCTCGGCATCAGCTACAGCCGCGACGACGGTCCCGGGAAGCTGCAGATCGAGCTGTTCGAGAAGACCGCTGAAGCGGCGCTCCTCGATCCCACCTTCGTGTACGCCTACCCGGTGGAAGTCTCGCCGCTGTCACGGCCCAACGACGCGGACCCCTTCATCGCCGACCGCTTCGAGTTCTTCATCGCGGGCCGCGAGATCGCCAACGGCTTCTCCGAGCTCAACGACCCTGAGGATCAGGCGGCGCGCTTCCGCGCCCAGGCGGCGCGCAAGGAGAGGGGCGACGAAGAAGCGATGTTCTACGATGCCGATTATGTGCGCGCGCTGGAGTACGGCATGCCGCCGACCGCGGGCCTGGGCGTAGGCATCGATCGTCTCGTCATGTTCTTCACCGACTCGCCGTCGATCCGCGACGTGATCCTCTTCCCTCACATGCGGCCGGAGGCGTAGTCCGAAGCACGTCCCCGTGCCCGGGGCCCGGCAGGCTCAGCGCTGCGGGATCGCCACCGAGAAATTGCCGTCGCCACTCTGCGGCAGCCCGTCCGCGATCGGGTAGTAGTCGCCCTTGTCGGCGACATGGATGTGGCAGGCAGAGTCGAGGCCCGTGGGGCCGTCGAGCGTGCCCGCCGCGATGCTGATGTAGTCGCGTCCGTTGGCCTGCCAGAAGAGCGTCGAGCCGCAGCGCCCGCAGAAAGCGCGGCGCGCCGAGTCCGAGGATGCGTACCAGCGCAGCTCCTCGCCGGCGAGCAGGCGAAAGTCGCGATGCCGTGCCGCGGTCGCCGCGAGAAAGTGACCGGTGCTGCGCCGGCACTGGGTGCAGTGGCAAAACACCACCGCCCGCAGCGGGCCCGCGACTTCGTAACGGACCGCCCCGCACAGGCAGCCGCCGGCGTGCGTGTCGCGGTTGGAAGGACTCGTGGCGATCGTGCTCATGGCTTACTCGGGCAGCTCGTAGGGCAGGGGCAGTTGCGCGGCGTCGAGGCGCGGACCGCCGGCTGCTGCGGGACCATCGTCGGCGCGCACCTCGGCGCTTGCAGGCGGCGCCACGGCCAGGAACTCGCAGCCCCCGTCCGCGGTCGGCACCGCGTCCACCACCCGGAACGCCCGTCCGTCGGCGAGCTCGCCGGCGTCGCCGGGCTTCAGGCCCGAGGGCTCGGCAGCGCGAAAGCGCTGCAGACGGCGCTTGACGCGCCCGCGGTAGTGAGCGCGGGCGATCACCTCCTGGCCGGTGTAGCAACCCTTGTCGAACGCGATCGCGCCGAGCACGTCGAGGTTCAGCATCTGGGCGACGAACTCCCCCGAGGTTGCCGCGTACACCTGCGGCTCGCCGTTCTCGACGCCCAAGCGACGCCACAGCTCGCCCGGCGCGCGCGTGCAGCGGGCGAGGGCGGGCTCGCCGTGCGGGCTCGCCGCCGGTGAGACGATGAGCCAGCGCGCCGGCCGCTCGCCTGCGCGCAGCGCGAAGGACTGGCCGAGGCGCGCCACCGTGCCCGGCGCGGCCGGCAGCCGCGCGGCGAAGGGTGGCGCGGGCGGCGCAACCTCCGGCGCGGCGGACGGCGCCGGCTCGCTTGCGCCGGTGGCGACCAGCCCCTCGAGGCGCCAGTCGGGCGATGCGTCCGTGAGCTCGACCCTGGAGCGCAGGATGAAGGTCCGCAGCCGGCTCACGACCGGCGTCACGAGCTCGCGCGGCAGGAGCGCGAGCGCCTCCCCGGGCGCGGGCTCCAGGACGCGCAGGAGCGCCAGCACACGGCCCTGCGGGTTGTGGTAACCGGCCAGCATCGAGCGCTCGGCGGCGAGCCTCGTCAGGTCGTTGGAGAGCTGTCCCTGCAGAAACGAGATGGCGTCGCGGCCGCGCACGGCGAAGGCCCCGAGAGACTCGAGCGGCAGCAGATTCCAATGCGCGTGCGTGGAGTTGAGCGTTGTTTTTCCTTGGCTTTCCATGGCCGTGATCCGTGAATTCTGGCAGACTAAATAAGTATGTCGATGGCACAAAGCAAGAGGCTCTCTTCCCCGCCCGCCCCTTCCGTTCCTTCCTCACCGAGCCGCTCCCCCGTCCCGGATGGCGTTCCGGGACACAGGCCCGCGGCGGCGCGCCCGCCTGAGATCGGCGGCGCACCCGGGCCGGATCCGACGCGCTTCGGGGATTGGGAGAAGAACGGGCGTTGCATCGATTTCTAGCTTATGCGCACCCGACCCCTGTCGCCCCACCTGTCGGTGTACAAGCTCAAGTACACGATGCTGACGTCGGGCCTCAACCGCATCACCGGGATGGGGCTTTCGGTCGGCCTGGTGCTGCTCGTGTACTGGCTGATGGCCGTGGCGGGCGGCGCGCGCGCGCAGGCGCGCGCCGACAGGCTGCTCTCGCTCCCGGTGATGAAGCTCGTGTACGCCGGGTTCATCGTCGCGGCCTGCTATCACCTCGTCGCCGGCATCCGTCACCTCGTGTGGGACACGGGGTACGGGCTCGAGCGCGCGCAGTCGCAGCGCAGCGCCTGGCTCGTGGCGGTCGCGAGCGCGCTGCTGATGCTCCTGGTCGGCTACGGCGCCTGGCTCTCGATGGCGCGCACGCCATGAGCCTGCGCACTCCGATGCGGCGGGTGCTGGGCGCCGGCTCGGCCAAGCAGGGCGTGCATCACTGGTGGGTGCAGCGGCTTACCGCCGTGGCGCTGGTGCCGCTCTCGGTGTGGTTCGCGGTGTCGCTGCTCACGCTGCCGTCGTTCGATCATGCGACCGTGGCCGCGTGGATGGGGCAGAGCTGGACGGCGCTGCTCCTCATTCTTCTCGTGCTGGTCGCCACCTGGCACTCGCGGCTCGGCCTGCAGGTCGTGGTGGAGGATTACGTGCCGGGACCGGGAGCGCGCACCGTGACGCTGGTGGCCGTCAACTTCGCGCACGCGCTGCTCGCCGCCGCCGGCGTGTTCGCGGTTCTCAAGGTGGCGCTCGGGGGCGCGCCGTGAGCGCCTACGAGCTCGTCGATCACAGCTACGACGTCGTGGTGGTCGGCGCCGGCGGCGCGGGACTGCGCGCCACGCTCGGGCTCGCCGAGAGCGGCCTGTCGACCGCCTGTATCAGCAAGCTCTTCCCCACGCGCAGCCACACCGTCGCCGCGCAGGGCGGCATCTCGGCCGCTCTCGGCAACATGGGCGAGGACGACTGGCGCTGGCACATGTACGACACCGTGAAGGGCTCCGACTGGCTCGGCGACCAGGACGCGATCGAGCTCATGTGCAAGGAGGCGCCCGCGGCCGTCATCGAGCTCGAGCACTACGGGGTGCCCTTCTCGCGCACCGAGACCGGCCGCATCTACCAGCGGCCCTTCGGCGGCATGACCACGCATTTCGGCGCTGGGATTGCGCAGCGCACCTGCGCCGCCGCCGACCGCACCGGGCACGCAATGCTGCATACGCTCTACCAGCAGTCGATCCGTCACGCGGCCACCTTCTTCGTCGAATACTTCGCCATCGATCTCATCATGGAGGATGGCGCCTGCCGCGGCGTGGTGGCGCTCGATCTCGCGGACGGCACGCTGCATCGCTTCCGCGCGCACATGACGATCCTCGCGACCGGGGGCTACGGCCGCACCTACTTCTCCTGCACCTCGGCGCACTCCTGCACCGGGGACGGCAACGCGATGGTGCTGCGCGCCGGGCTGCCGCTGCAGGACATGGAGTTCGTGCAGTTCCATCCCACCGGCATCTACGGCGCCGGCTGCCTGATCACCGAGGGCGCGCGCGGCGAGGGCGGCTACCTCACGAACGCGAGGGGCGAGCGCTTCATGGAACGCTACGCTCCCAACGCCAAGGATCTCGCCTCCCGCGACGTGGTGAGCCGCGCCATGACGGTCGAGATCCGCGAGGGCCGCGGCGCCGGCCCGGAGCACGACTACATCGAGCTGCACCTCGAGCACCTCGGGGCCGACGTGATCCACGAGCGGCTGCCCGGCATCACGGAGACGGCGCGCATCTTTGCCGGCGTCGACGTGACGCGCGCTCCGATCCCGGTGCAACCCACGGTGCACTACAACATGGGCGGTATCCCCACGAATCACCGCGGCGAGGTGGTGTGCCCGAAGGACGGGAATCCCGACAGCGTCGTAGCGGGGCTCATGGCGGTGGGCGAAGCCGCCTGCGTCTCGGTGCACGGTGCCAACCGCTTGGGTTCCAACTCGCTGCTCGACCTCGTGGTGTTCGGCCGCGAGGCGGCGCGGCGCTGCGTCGAGCTCATCGAGCCGGGCGGCGTGCATCGCCCGCTGCGGAAGGATGCCGGCGATGCCGCCCTGGCGCGCCTCGAGCGGCTGCGCCGTGCCGACGGCTCGCGCGGCACGGCGGCGATCCGCGTCGAGATGCAGAAGACCATGCAGCTCGACGCCGCCGTGTTTCGCAGCGGCGAGACTCTGGCCCAGGGGATCGCCCGGATCAGACAGACCTTCGAGTCCTTCGCCGACGTGCGCATTACCGACCGCTCGCTCATCTGGAACACCGATCTCATAGAGACGCTCGAGCTCGAGAACCTGCTGCTGCAATCGACCGCCACGATCCATTCGGCGGCCAACCGCACCGAGAGCCGCGGCGCGCATGCGCGCGAGGACTTCCCGCAGCGCGACGATCGCAACTGGATGAAGCACACGCTGATCTGGGTCGACGGGCCGGGGCGCGTGCGCTTCGACTACCGGCCGGTGCATCTCAACACACTCACCGGGGAGGTGGAGTCGATCCCGCCCCGGGCGCGCACCTACTGAGGAGAGTCATGGTTGAATTCCGGCTGCCTGCCAACTCGCGCCCGGTACAGGGCGCCACTCACCGGGCCGCTGCGGGGACGCGGGAGCTGCGCACCTTCCGCATCTACCGCTTCGACCCCGACCGTGGCGGCAATCCCCGCATCGACACCTTCGAGGTCGACGCCAGGACCCTCGGACCCATGGTGCTCGACGCCCTGATCCAGATCAAAGCCGCGGTCGACTCCTCGCTCACCTTCCGCCGCTCGTGCCGCGAGGGCATCTGCGGCTCGTGCGCCATGAACATCAACGGCGTCAACCGGCTCGCCTGCACCGCCTCCATGCAGGACCTCGGCGCCGAGGTGCGCATCTATCCTCTGCCGCACCTGCCGGTGATCAAGGACCTGGTGCCGGACCTCAGCAACTTCTATGCGCAGTACGCCTTGGTGAAACCCTGGCTGCAGGCGCGCACCCCCGCGCCGCCGGATCACGAGCGGCTGCAGAGCAAGGAGGAACAGGAGCGGATCGACCGGCCGGCGGCGTGCATCCTGTGCGCCTGCTGCTCGACTTCCTGCCCGAGCTACTGGTGGAACGGCGAGCGGTTCCTGGGTCCCGCGGCGCTGCTGGCCGCCTACCGCTGGATCATCGACAGCCGCGACGAGGCGACCGGCGAGCGGCTCGACGAGCTCGAGGATCCCTTCCGGCTCTACCGGTGCCACACCATCATGAACTGTACCGACGTCTGCCCGAAGGATCTCAATCCCGCCAAGGCGATCGCGGAGATCAAGAAGATGCTGATCGCGCGGGGCGGTTAGACCGTGGGTGCGGTCGTCAAAGCCGTGGCGGAGCCGGCCGGCGCCGCCTCGCCGGACGGCACACCGGGGCGCCTCCTGTGGCGCTGCCGGCGCGGCATGAAGGAGCTCGACGTGATCCTCGAGCGCTTCGCGCGCGAGGGGCTCACCCGGGCAACGCCTGCGGAGCGGCGGGCGTTCGAGCGGCTGCTCTGCTTGCCGGATCCCCTGCTGGCGGGGTATTTCCTCGGGCAGGAGCGTCCCGCCGACCCCGAGCTGCGCTCGCTCGCGGCGCGCATCCGGGATTTATGTCACGGTTCTCCGGTATGCTGAACTTTTACAGGGGGTCGCAGTCTATCCAGCGCGTGGCACGGCGGCCCTCTCTGCCGGCGTAGAGGGGCGCATGGGCGCCGACGCGAGTGATCTGAGCCTGGTACGCCGCGTGCAGCGCGGAGACAAGGGGGCATTCGATGCGCTGGTTCTCAAGTACCAGCACAAACTCGTCAAGCTGGTCATGCGCTACGTGCGCAATCCAGCGGAGGCCGAGGATATCGCCCAGGAGGCCTTCATCAAGGCCTACCGCGCGCTGCCGCAGTTCCGCGGCGACAGTGCTTTCTACACCTGGCTCTACCGCATAGCGATCAACACCGCCAAGAACGCCGTAGTGTCCCGCGACCGCAGCCCGATCGAATACAACATCGACCGCAACAGTGAAGAGTCGTACGACATGCAAGGCCGCATGAAGGATTCCGAGACCCCCGAGGCGCTGGTGCTGACGGACGAGATCCGCGCGATCGTCAATGCCGCCATCGACGCGCTGCCCGAGGACCTGCGCACGGCCATCGTGCTGCGCGAGCTCGAGGGGCTGTCGTACGAGGAGATCGCGGCCGCCATGGATTGTCCGGTAGGGACGGTGCGCTCGCGGATATTCCGCGCCCGCGAGGCGATCGACCGGCGCTTGCGGGAAGTGTTCGAGGGCGGCCTGGGCCGCACCGAGGAGCTGGGATGAAAGAGGAGCTCGACAGCCAGTTATCCGCCATGTTCGACGACGAGCTGGCATCCGCCGAGTGCGAGCTGCTCGCCCGCCGCCTGTCGCGCGACGGCGAGCTCAAGGCCCGCTGGGAGCGCTATGCGGTGATCGCCGCGGCGATCCGCTCCGAGCGCGGCGTGCGCCTGAACGTCCGCGTCGCCCGGCGGGTGAGCGCGCTCGTCGGGTCGGAGCCGGCACTGGCGGGGCAATCCGCGCCGCGGCGCCGGCAGCTGCGCTGGGTGCGCCCGGCGGCGGGCGCGGCGGTCGCGGCCGGCGTCGCCGCGGTCTCGATCCTGTGGCT
>DASYYF010000095.1:0-3980 GCA_035934055.1 Steroidobacteraceae bacterium
GTGGTCGGCGCGATCGCGAAGCTGTTCGTGCCGGGCGCCGGACATCTTGGCCTCATCATGACCGGCGTGCTCGGCATCGTCGGCTCGTTCGTCGGCGGCTTCATCGCGCGGCTCTTCAGCAAGCCGGCCCCGGGGTCGCCGATACACCCGGCGGGGATCCTGCTCTCGATCGTCGGCGCGGTGCTCGTCCTTTGGGTGTGGACGCGCCTGGTCGTCTGACGGCGCGCGGCGGCGGCAACGCCGGCCGTGTGCCGCTCCGGGATCGAGGCCATGCCTAATCGTATTTTGCGAGCCAAAGACGACACGCCCATGCGCGGGTAACCGTTCGGGATGCCGCCGATTGTCAGCGTGGGGCTGTTGCGCCATTCTGAAGCCGGAGGTCAGCTGTCAGGACACGCGCCATGCAGCGGAGGAAGCTCGAGCGGCTCATTCGGTCGGCGGAGCAGGGCGATGCAGCCTCGCGCGAGGAGCTGTTCAGCGTCCTGTACGGCGAGCTGCACCGGTTGGCGCAGCGCGAGCTGCGCCGCGGTGCATTCCTCACCATGAGTCCGACGACGCTGCTGCACGAGACTTACCTCAATCTCTCGGGCCGGGAATCGGCGGCGTTTGCCGATCGGGCGCGTTTTCTCGCCTACGCCTCCCGCGCGATGCGCGGGCTGATCATCGACTACGTGCGCAGCCGCCGCGCGCAGAAGCGTGGCGGCGGCTTCGAGATCACCTCACTCCCGACCGAGGTGCCCGCGCGGGCGCCCGATCACACCGATCTCGAAGGCGTCGACGAGGCGCTCAAGACTCTCGGGGAGATCGAGCCGCGCCTCGCACAGGTGGTCGACCTGAAGTTCTTCTGCGGCTTTTCGTTCGCGGAGATCGCCGGCGTCATGGGGACTTCCGAGCGCACGGCGCAACGCGACTGGGACAAGGCACGCATCCTGCTGCAGCACCATCTCCGCGATCGCAGTCTGCCTCCGGCGGCCCGCAGCCGCGGGGAATGATCAGGCGCGAGGTGAAGCATGCAGCGAACCGAAACCGCAGGCGAGTGGACCCGGCTCCTGCCCCTGCTCGATGAGGCGCTCGACCTCGAGCCGGCACAGCGCGAGGCATGGCTGATCGCACTCGCCTCGAGGGACGGGACGCTCGCGACGCAGCTCCACGAGTTGCTGGCGCTGCATGCGGCCAACCGCGCGTCGGGTTTCCTGGAGCGCTCGCCGGTTGCGGCCGACGAGGATCTGACGGGCGGGCAGATCGGTTCCTATGCCATCGAGCGGCTGCTCGGCCGAGGCGGCATGGGGAGCGTGTGGCTCGGGCGACGCAACGACGGGAAGTTCGAGGGCTATGCCGCCATCAAGGTCCTCGACCGGCGGGGTCTCGGCAGCGATGCCGAGCGGCACATACGCCGCGAGGCGAGCCTGCTGGCGCGGCTCTCGCACCCGCACATCGCGCGCCTCTTCGATGCGGGCGTGCGCGACAATGCGCAGCCCTATCTCATTCTCGAATACGTCGAGGGCGAGCCGATCGACCGCTACTGCAGGGCGCATGCCCTGGCACTGCCGGCGCGCCTGCGGCTGTTCCTGGCAGTGCTCGACGCAGTCGCGCATGCCCACGCTCACCTCGTCGTGCATCGTGATCTCAAGCCCTCGAATGTGCTGGTAACCGCCGAAGGCATCGTCAAGCTGCTCGACTTCGGCGTGGCCTCACTGCAGGCCGCCGGGCAGGCGCAGCGTGAGGAGGGCGAGCCACAAGCACTGACGCCTGGCTACGCTGCCCCCGAACAGCTGCGCGGTGAGCCGGTAGCGGCGTCAGCCGACGTGTACGCGCTCGGCGTGCTGTTGCACGTGCTGGTAACAGGCGCGCATCCCTTCGGCGAAGCCGGCACGACGCACACCGAGCTCATGCGGGCGGCGCTCACCGAAGATCCGACGCCCGCCTCCGGGCGGCTCACGGATGCCGCCGACCGCCGCCGGGTGCGCGGCGACCTCGATGCGATCATCGCGCGTGCCCTGAGCCGCGAGCCGGCATCGCGCTATGCGACGGCGGCCGAGTTCGCCGGCGATCTGCGTGCCTACCTGGAGGATTTTCCGGTGCGGGCCCGCCCCGTCACGCGCGCCTACGTGGCGCGGAAGTTCGCCCAGCGCCACTGGGGCGGGGTGTTGGGCGTGGTGCTGACGCTGCTGGTGCTGCTCGGGGCGACCGTGATGACGACCCTGCAGACGCTGGAGGCAAGGCGTCAGCGGGGCTTCGCGCTCGCGCAGCTCGGCCGCGCTGAGGCGATCAACGACCTCAACTACTACGTGCTCAATGATGCCGGACCGGCCGGTCAGCCGGTCACGGCGAAGGGGCTCCTCGCGAGAGCCGAGCACGTGCTCGAGCGCCAGCGTCTCAACGATGCCAACCGCGTGACCCTTCTCACCTCGATCGGCCAGGAGTACGAAGCCCAGAACGAGCACGCCGCCGGTCTGCGGATCCTCAATGAGGCCTACAAGCTCTCGCGCGCAGTGTCCGACCCTTCGGCACGGGCCGAGGCGGCATGTGCGCTCGCGACCTCGCTCGTCAACGACGGCCCGAGCCCCCGCAACGAAGCATTGATCGCGGAAGGGCTGCGCGCACTCCCCGATGCGCCGGAATTCGCCCTCGACCGGGCCGAGTGCCTGGAGCGGGGCAAGCAGGTCGCGATGCAGGTCGCCGACATGCAGCTCGCGGTACGGCGCAGTCAGGAGGCGATCGAAGTCCTCAAGCAGGTGCCGTTCCCCCACGACGTTGCCGAGCTGCACGCGGATGAGGAGCTGGCTTCGGCGCTCAGCCAGGCCGGGCGTTACCGCGAAGCCGACGCTGCGTTCGCGAGCGGCTGGCCGCGCCTCGTGGCGCTCGGCCGCGACGACACGATCGGCGCGGGCACCTGGCTCAACAACTGGGCGGTCGATCTCCTTTATCTCGGCAGACCTCTGGATGCGGAGCGGCTGCTGCGGCGCGCGAACGAACTGGAGCAGAGCAGCCAGCCCGGCGAGACCGTCTCGCCGACGAGACTGAACAACTATGCGCGCACGCTGCTCGAGCTCGCCCGTCTCGATGAGGCGGCGAGCTACGGCCAGAGTGGCCTCGGGGAGGCCACGCGCCTCGGCAACCGCCTCGCAATGCTTCAGAGCCGGCTATGGCTCGGCAGGATCTACCTCGAACAGCACGACCTCGCGCGGGCGACCGCGGCCCTCGACGAGGCGGAGCCTGCGATGCACAGCCTCCTTCCGCCGGGGCATTTCGCGTTCGCTCTGCTGAGTGCCGAGCGTGCGCTGGTGGCTCGCGCGCGCGGCGACCTGCCGGCGGCGCGGGCCCTGATCGACGATGCGATCGAGATCGCGTCGCAGGCGGCGCAGCAGGGCAAGGCGGGTCCGGTGTACCTGCCCACTTTTCTGACCTATCGGGCGGAGATTGAGCTCACGGCCCAACAGCTGGCCGCCGCCGATGCGGACTCGCGCAAGGCGCTCGATCTCCTGCTGGCCGGCGCGCAGCCGGGCGATTACTCCGTCCACGTGGGCCGTGCCGAGCTGACCCTGGCCCAGGTCCTCAGCGCTGAAGGCCAAGCCGCCAAAGCGCGCAACGAAGCGCAACTCGCCGCGCAGCAGCTCGCGAGAGGAGAAGGCGAGGACCATCCGGAGACGAGGGCGGCCCGCGAGCTGAGCAAGACCCTCTAGACTGCTCGCCCGGCCCGCGGAGGCGGAAATTCAGTGATGTGGTAGGATGCGCGCCCCCGAAACGGTGGGCGGCGCGCCCGTAGCTCAGTTGGATAGAGTACCTGGCTACGAACCAGGGGGTCGGGAGTTCGAATCTCTCCGGGCGCGCCATTAAATCAATAAGTTACGAGAATACCGCTCTCGGGGACAAGGTGCGTGTGAGCAGCATGTGAGCACGGCCTCTGTTGCGGGATTGACGCTACGTTTGGTGCCGCCGGGAGTGGTCCAGGCCGCGTGTCGGGCCGTACGCTCCAGCAC
>DASYYF010000079.1:0-5417 GCA_035934055.1 Steroidobacteraceae bacterium
TCAGAAGCTGCTGCAGAAGTGCGACTACGACGTCGAGAAGGCGCAGACCGGCATCGTCTACATCGACGAGATCGACAAGATCTCGCGTAAGTCCGACAACCCCTCGATCACCCGCGACGTCTCGGGCGAGGGAGTACAGCAGGCGCTCCTGAAGCTCATCGAGGGCACGATCGCCTCGGTTCCGCCCCAGGGCGGGCGCAAGCACCCGCAGCAGGAGTTCCTGCAGGTCGACACCGGCAACATCCTCTTCATCTGCGGCGGCGCGTTCGCGGGGCTCGAGAAGATCATCCTGAACCGCACCCAGAGGAGCGGCATCGGCTTCACCTCCGAGGTGCGCGACATCAATAACCGCCCGCACGGCAGCGATCTTTTCCACGACGTCGAGCCCGAGGATCTCATCAAGTACGGCCTGATCCCCGAGTTCGTCGGCCGGCTGCCGGTCGTCGCGACGCTCGATGAGCTCGACGAAGGTGCGCTGATCTCCATCCTCACCGAGCCCAAGAACGCGCTCACCAAGCAGTACCGGCGGCTCTTCGAGATGGAAGGCGCGGAGCTCGAGTTCCGCGACGAGGCGCTCAAGGCCGTGGCGCACCGCGCCATGCAGAGAAAGACCGGCGCCCGGGGACTGCGCACCATCCTCGAGACGGTGCTGCTCGACACGATGTACGAGCTCCCCTCGATGCGCAACGTATCACGGATCGTGATCGACGAGAGCGTGATCGAAGGGCAGACCAAGCCCTATATCGTCTACGGCTCGGACGAAGGGCGCCTTGCGAGCGTCGACGAGCCGCGCCGCGCTTCGGGCTCGAACCACCACTGATCGGCGTTTGCATCCCCTGAGCCAGGGCCTTAAGTCCCGGCTCGTGAGCTGCGTCACCCTTGAAACGCGCAGCCGAAGCCTCATTTCCCGCTAAACTACTGTCATAAGGAGCCGATAGCGGTGTGCACCGCCACCGCCGGCGCAGCAAATCTGCCATCGAGGGCTTGAGCGTGTCCGAACCCACCGTCCCCACGACTCCGAAATCCACCGCCATCGAGAACGTGCCGGTGCTGCCGTTGCGGGATGTCGTCGTCTACCCGCACATGGTGATTCCGCTGTTCGTGGGGCGGGAGAAGTCGATCCAGGCGCTCGACGTCGCGATGCGCACCGACAAGCGCATCATGCTGGTCGCACAGAAGCAGGCCGACATCGACGATCCGAAGGCGGACGATCTCTACCGCATCGCGACCGTCGCGACGATCCTGCAGCTCCTCAAGCTCCCCGATGGCACCGTGAAGGTGCTGGTCGAGGGCGTCGATCGCGCGCGCATCGAGAAGCTGCACGCCGGGGACTACTACTCCTCCGATGCGACGCTGCTGCCGGACGACGAGGCGTACGACGAGAAAGAGATGGACGTGCTCGCGCGCTCGGTCATCTCGCAGTTCGAGCAGTACGTGAAGCTCAACAAGAAGGTGCCGCCCGAGGTGCTCACGGCGCTCGCCGGCATCGAGCAGGCGGGGCGTCTCGCCGACACCGTCGCGGCGCACATGTCGTTGAAGCTCGCCGAGAAGCAGAAAGTGCTCGAGATCCTCGACGTCCGCAAGCGCCTCGAGCACATCCTGGTCGCCATCGAGAGCGAGATGGACGTGCTGCAGATCGAGAAGCGCATCCGCGGGCGCGTCAAGGCGCAGATGGAGAAGAGCCAGCGCGAGTACTACCTCAACGAGCAGATGAAGGCGATCCAGAAAGAGCTCGGCGAGATGGACGAGGGCGGCAACGAGCTCACCGAGCTCGAGCAGAAGATCGCCAAGGCCGGCATGCCCAAGGAGGCGCGCGACAAGGCCACCGGAGAGCTCAACAAGCTCAAGCTGATGTCGCCGATGTCGGCCGAGGCGACCGTCGTCCGTAACTACATCGACTGGCTGGTCAAGGTGCCGTGGAAGAAGCGCACCCGCATCATCAAGGACATCGCCCGCGCCCAGAAGGTGCTGGACGAGGATCACTACGGACTCGAGAAGGTGAAGGAGCGCATCGTCGAGTACCTCGCGGTACAGCAGCGTGTCGAGAAGCTCAAGGGGCCGATCCTGTGCCTGGTGGGAGCACCGGGCGTCGGCAAGACCTCGCTCGGCCAGAGCATCGCGCGCTCGACCAACCGCAAGTTCGTGCGCATGTCCTTGGGCGGCGTGCGCGACGAGGCCGAGATCCGCGGCCACCGGCGCACCTACATCGGCTCGATGCCGGGCAAGATCGTGCAGAACATGGCCAAGGCGGGCGTGCACAATCCGCTGTTCCTCCTCGATGAAGTCGACAAGATGTCGATGGACTTCCGCGGCGATCCGTCCTCGGCCCTCCTCGAGGTGCTCGATCCCGAGCAGAACTCGACCTTCAACGATCATTACCTCGAGGTCGATCTCGATCTCTCGGAGGTGATGTTCGTGTGCACCGCGAATACCCTGAACATCCCGGCGCCGCTGCTCGATCGCATGGAGGTCATCCGTCTGGCGGGCTACACGGAAGACGAGAAGATGAACATCGCGCGGCGCTACCTCGTGCCGAAGCAGATGAAGAGCAATGGCCTGAAGCCCGATGAGCTCAAAGTCTCGGACGGCGCGCTGCTCGACATCGTGCGCTTCTATACGCGCGAGGCGGGCGTGCGCAACCTCGAGCGCGAGATCGCCAAGATCGGCCGCAAGGCCGTCAAGCAGATGCTGCTGCACAAGAAGGACCAGAAGTCGGTCGCGGTCACGCCGCGCAACCTCGACAAGTTCCTCGGCGTGCGCCGCTTCCGCTACGGCAAGGCCGAGGACATGAACCGCGTCGGGCAGGTCACGGGCCTCGCCTGGACCGAGGTCGGGGGCGAGCTCCTCACGATCGAGGCGGCGGTGGTCCCCGGCAAAGGCAAGCTCCAGCACACGGGACAGCTCGGTGAGGTGATGCAGGAGTCGATCCACGCCGCCATGACCGTGGTACGCAGCCGCGCGCAGGTCCTGGGGCTCGAGCCCGAGTTCTACCAGAAGCACGACGTGCACCTGCACATCCCCGAGGGGGCTACCCCTAAGGACGGCCCGAGCGCCGGCATCGGCATGTGCACGGCGCTCGTCTCGGCGCTCACCAAGATCCCGGTGCGCTCGGATGTCGCCATGACGGGCGAGATCACGCTGCGCGGCGAGGTGCTGCCGATCGGCGGGCTCAAGGAGAAGCTCCTGGCCGCGCACCGCGGCGGCATCAAGACCGTGCTGATCCCGGATGAGAACGAGAAGGACCTGGCCGAGATTCCCGACAACATCAAGGGCAACCTCGACATCAAACCGGTGAAGTGGATCGACGAGGTGCTCACCGTGGCCCTCACCAGGCAGCCGTTGCCGCAGCAGGCCGCGGATGCTCCCGCGGCCTCGGCCGCGGCCGCGGCCGAGGCGGGCGAGGACAAGCGCGGGCGGCGGAACGGCCGGCGCGTGAAGCCCGTGGTGCCGCCCGCGCACTGACGGCGTAGAATCAATCAGCGGTGGGCCGGTCACGGCTGCGTGACCGGGAACGAGGAACTGGACGCGAACGCCGGGGGTCAAAGATCCCAGGTAGGCGTCATGAGCATCGAAGCTCGGCTGCTGCCCCTGGTGGCGATCACGGGCAGCTCGATTCTGGTCAGCTGCGGCGGGTACGGCGGCAGCTCCTGCGGCAGCTACGGCTACCCATCGTACGGGTATTTCGGCTCGTACGGGGCGCGCCGGGTGCGTGCCGGCAAGGCGTCCGGGCCGAGCAGCCGGGGTTCCCAGTTCCTCAGCAACTACGGGGCGTGCGGGGCGCCGGGGCCGACGGCCGACGGCATCTACGAAGGCATCCTCACCAACCAGGCGACGCAGCAGGCGAATCAGGTGTTCGCGATCATCGCCGAGACGGGTGATGGGCGCGTCGGCTCGCAGGACGGAACCTATTACCGCCTGAGTCTCGGCGAAGCGGGCAATAACCTCAGCGGGAACTTCACCGGCTATTCGAGCGGAGTGAGCTTCCCCAACGGCGGCCAGTCGACGACCGGGACGGTCGCCGGGATGCTGACAGCGGCGGGTGTCGCCGGCACCCTCACCGACGCCTCCGGCAACGCCGAGGCCCTCTCCCTCACTTACGACAACACGTACAGCGTCGGCTCCTCGCTCGCAACGCTCGTCGGCGCCTGGAACTACAGCGCGAGCGGATTCAGTCTCAGCCTCACCATCCAGGCGGACGGCGCGCTGAGCGGCCTCGATGGGAGCGGCTGCTCCTACAGCGGCGTCTTCAATCTGATCGATCCCGCTTTCGACGCCTACAGCGCGAGCTACACTCGCACCTGCAATGGCAGCAGCGCGTATTTCACCGGGCTCGCGAGCTACTTTCCGGCCACCTCCATCGCGCCGGCGCAGATCCGGCTGCTCACGGACGATGGCGTCGGCCAGTATCTGGTGGCGGACCTGACCGAGTGAGGAGTGCCGCAGCCCGGGTCAGGGCCCGTCCGCCGCATGGGAGTTGAATTCAAGCTGACCGACCGCGAGCTGCCGGTCTCGCCGGTCTTCGTCAGCTTTCTGGAACAGGCACTCGCGCAGCGGCCACACGCGCGCGAGATCTGGCCCGACCAGCGGTCGGAGGACTTGAGCCGCGTAGATTCGGCGGCGCACGAGCGCGCCACCGCGGCCGCCGCGGCGTTGATGAGCCATCGCTCCGGCCGCGAACACCTCGCACGCGCCTACGGGCTGCTGGTGGCGCTGCTCGCGGGTGAGCCGGCGCCGCTCGAGGCGCTGCAGGCGCGCTTTCATTTCATCTGCGTCACCGGCATCGCGCGCACCGGCGGCTCGTATCTCACGGCCGAGATCTACCGCTCGATCGGCATCGAGCCCGAGAGGGTGCCGCCGGCGCTGGCACACGACGGCTTCCCGGAAGCCGGGCCCTTCCGGCTGCAGGACGGGATCAACAGCTGGGTGGTGACTCTCAAGACCACGGCCGAGTACCTGACCATGGTCGAAGTGTTCTTCGCGGGCCGCGCCCCGCACGAGGGCCGGGTCGTGGTGCCGAAGAAGCTCACGAACTTCGTGCACGCCGGCGCCTTCTTCCGCCGCGTGCTCGGCGAGAGCATGGAGCAGGTGCTGACGCTGCGGCATCCGGTCGCGGCCTGCGTGTCGACGTACGAGAAGTCGGGTGGGCTGCCCGCCGACGGCCGCTTCACGGTCCGCTCCAACATCGAGGAGTGGTGCCGGCGCGATCTCGAGGACACCGGCTGCCGCGCCGGGCGGCTCGCCGAGATGGATTACTTCGAGGCCTACCTGCGCTACTGGGAGCAGTATCACCTGGCACTGGCGATGGCGGGTCCCGCCGCCGCGGCGCGGCTGCGCATGGCGGCCTACGGCCGCGATACGCTGCGCGCGCTCGCCCGCGAATATCACGTGCGTTACGGCAGCGGACTCGAGCCGCGCGA
>DASYYF010000090.1:0-5047 GCA_035934055.1 Steroidobacteraceae bacterium
ACGTAGGGCACCGCCGGATCGAGCGTCGAGAGCTTCAGCCGGATCAGGTAGAGCGGAATGTTGAGCGCGCCCTCGATCGCGAGCGTCTGATACTCGCTCGGCAGGCGCACGTCGAGCCAGCGGCCGCCCTTGGCGACGATCTCGCTCGCCTGCTCGCGGCTCACCCACTGCAGCAGCGGCTCGTTCATGAGCTCGCGGAAATCCTCCTTCTTCAGGCGCATCAGCACGCCGTCGCTGAGCATGGTGACGGTGGCGTTGCGCTTGGCTTCGGCGATCAGCGCTTCCTCGCCGAAGGTATCGCCCACGCCGAGCTCGGCGAGCCGGATGCCTTCCTGCTTGAGCGGCGTCTCGCGCGAGACCGCGCACTTGCCGCTCACGATGATGTAGAAGTAGTCGCCTTCGCCGCCCTGCTTGATGATCACTTCGCCGGCCTTGACCGGCATGCGCTGCAGGCGCTGGAAGATCGCCTGGATGTTGGCGGGCGGAATGCGATGGAACGCCTTGGTCTGCAGCAGCGTCGTCATCCAGTCGTCGGAGCCGGCATTCTGCAGCTGCGCCTGGAGCTCCGCGACCTCGTAGGTGCCGGTCTGATCCCAGGTGATCATGACATCCAGCAGGTCGCTGTCGATCGAGAGGTAAGTGACCTCGCCGCGGGCGCGGGCGCTCACGCGGCGCGGCAGCTGCGGATAGAGCGGATTGCGCGCCTCCGGGGTCCCGCCCCTGAGCGTCGCGACGGTGCGCTCGCCCTCGTTGATGTCCAGCGTCCCGGTGACCAGCCAGAAGGTGCGCTTGTCCGTGTCGCCCTGATCGAACATCAGACGCCCGGAGTTGAGCGCGCGCACGGTGATTTTCTTCGCCAGCGCCGCCAGGTTCTCGCGCTTCATCCCGTCGAGGGGTGCGAACGCCTTGAGCACCTGCACGCTGGTTTCGCGCTCTTCCGCCATGGACCCCCGAAGCCGGCCGGTTAAGTTAAGGTTCGCGACCCCCACGAGCAATGCGGCGCAACCCCGGCTCGATGGTAGCACACGGGCTTGCCGGGCCCGCGCGCCGCGGCCTCACGTTTTCTGCGCGGCTGCGAGCAGCGCCCAGCCCGCGTCGGGCTTGAAGCGCGGACCGTGACGTGCCGCAAGCTCCTCGAGGCGCGCGACGACGGCGCTGCTTCCCCGGGCACGGGCGTAAACGAGCGGCCCGCCCCGGAAGGGAGCGAAGCCGGTGCCGAAGATCACCGCGGCGTCCACGAGGTCCGGGTCGTCGACCACGCGCTCGCGCAGGCACGCGACGCACTCGTTGACGAGTGCGAGAATCAGCCGGTCCTCGAGATCCTGCGGCGCCGGGCCGCCATCGCCCGTCTTCACGGGCTTCCCATCCTTCCAGACGTAGAAACCCTCGCCGCTCTTCCTGCCGAGCTTCTTCGCCGCAAGCAGCGCCGCGAGGCGCGGCAGCTGTGGCGCGGGGCGGCCGAGCTCGCGCGCGATGATCTCGCCGACATGCGCCCCCACGTCCAGCCCCACGACATCGGCGAGCTCGATCGGTCCCATCGGCATGCCGAAGCGCACCGCGGTCCGGTCGATCGCGGCGAGCTGCACTCCTTCCTCGGCCGCGTACATGGCCTCGTTGATGTAGGGCGTCAGGACGCGGTTCACCATGAAGCCCGGCGCGCTGCGGCAGGAAACCGGCAGCTTGTCGAGCCGCCGTGCGAACGCGGTGGCGGCCTGCACGGCTGACGTCTCGGTAGCGCCGGCGTGCACGATCTCGATGAGCGGCATCTGCGCCACGGGGTTGAAGAAGTGCAGGCCGACCAGGCGCTCGGGCCGCGCCAGCCGCTCCGCGAGCGGCTCGAGCATGATGCTCGAGGTATTGGTGGCGAGCAGCGCCTGCGGCTTCATGCGCGGCTCGAGCCGCGCGTAGAGCTCGCGCTTGGCGTCGAGGTTCTCGAAGATGGCCTCGATCACGACGTCGGCCTGCGCGACCCCGTCGCCCGCCACGTCGGCGCGCAGCCGCTCGCGGGCGGCCGCATTCTTCGCCGGATCGCGCACGCGCCTGTCGAAGAGCTCCGCGGCACGCTTCATGGCGGGCTCGATGTACTCGCTGGCCCGGTCCTGCAGCGTCACCGTGAAGCCGCGCAGCGCCGACCAGGCGGCGATATCGCCGCCCATGACCCCCGCGCCGACCACGTGCACGTGGCGGATCTCGAGCGGGCTCTTGCTGCCGGCGCTCTTCAGGCGATCCTGCAGCAGGAACACGCGCACCAGGTTGCGCGAGGTCGCGGTGGTGAAAAGGTGCGCGATCGAGCGCGCCTCGGCCTCGTAGGCGGCGGCTCCCCGCGCACCGTGCCGCGCCCAGAGCTCGATGATCGCGTAGGGAGCGGGGTAGTGATCGGGCGGAGCGCGGCGCGCCACCTGCGCGATGAGGGAGCGGCGCACCAGGGGACGCAGCGGCGCCGCGGAGAGCAGCCGCTCGAAGAGCGGCGCGCGGTGCGGCGGCGGACTCTCGAGCACCAGCGCGCGCGCCGCCGTGCGCAGCTCGGCCTCGGAGGTGAGCGCGTCGACCAATCCCAAGCGCAGCGCCTTGTCGGCGCGCACCGGCCTGCCGGTCAGCATCAGCTCCATCGCGGCGCGCACGCCCGCCACCTGGACGCTGCGCACCGTGCCGCCGAATCCCGGGTGGATGCCGAGCTGCACCTCCGGGAGCCCGAGCGAGAGCCGCTCATCGCCCACCGCCACCCGGTAGCGGCAGGCGAGGGCGAGCTCGAGCCCGCCGCCGAGCGCAAAGCCGTGGACCGCAGCCACGCTCGGGCAGGGGAGCGCCGCGAGCCGGTTGAGGACCTGCTGGCCGCGGTGGATGAGCAGGTAGCCGCCGTCGGCATCGGCGATGCCGGTGAATTCGCGGATGTCGGCGCCGGCGACGAAGCCGCTCTTCTTGGCGGACAGCACCACCAGCGCCCGCGGCGGCTCTTTCTCGAGCGCGGCCAGCAGCCCGTCGAGCTCGAGGAGCACGGAGCCGGAGAGCACGTTGGCCGAGGTGCCGGGCTTGTCGAGCGTCAGCCAGGCGACGCCCTCGGCGTCCCGCTCGAGCGTCCAGTTGCGCGCAGTGTCGTTGCTCATGGTTGAAGCTCTCGGTGGCCGCGGACCTGGAAGTCGCACACCAGCGGCCGGTGATCGGAGAAGCGCACGTCGGGCACGCGAAAACCCGTGACCTCGATTCCCTCGCTCACCAGGATGAAATCGAGCTCGATGCGCGGCACACGCGCCGGGAAGGAGGGCAGGCCCGCCGTGTTGGCGTTGCGCAGGGCGCAGGCGCGCATGAAGAGGAACAGCTCGTGCGTGCCCCAGAAGGTGTTGAAGTCGCCGGCGACGATCGCCGGCTTGGCCGACTGCACGACCAGGTCGTGGAGCGAGCGCAGCTGGTACTGGCGGTGCCGGAACTTCACCGACAGGTGCACCAGGAACACGCACACGTCGCTGAGCTCGAGCTCGATGATGAGGCGCTTGATGCCGGTATCGAAGTAATGAAAACGCTCGCCGGCCACGTTCGGGCCCGACAGAAACGCATTGGCCTGCTTGCGCACGATCGGCATGAAGGTGTTGATCGATCCGCTGCGGTACTTGCACTCGAAGGTCGAGTAGTGGCCGAGCTCCCGGGCGATGTGCTCGGCCTGGTTCACCATGCCGGTGCGGATCGAGCCGGTGTCCACCTCGAGCAGCCCGACCACGTCCGGCTTCTCGCCGCGGATGAATTCGGTGATCCCGTCGAGCACCCGGCGGCTGCTGCGCAGGTAGCCGGCGCCGGGCAGCGGCAGGTGAAAGGCCGGGCCGGTGCCCGTGGCATAGCGGATGTTGTAGACGAGCAGGCGCACGGTTAAATGGGAGGGGCCACGGCCGGCGAGGGCGGCATTCTATCCCGCACGCCGCCGTCGTGCGGCGGCGGCTGATGCGCGCGCCCTTGCGCTCTGCGGCCCGTGTGCGAGACTTGGGTCGGGTATCACCCGCTTCGCGAGAGGGGGTCCGATGTCGCAAGCCAACCCTGTGCGTCTGTTCGTCACGCATGCCTGGGAGAACAGCGACGACTACCTGCGCGTCTTCGAGTATCTCGAGAGCGCACGCAATTTCTTCTATAAGAACTACAGCACGCCGGACCGACGCCCGAGCGGGGACAAGGAAGCCCTGCGCGAGGATCTGCGGCGGCAGATCTCCCCGGTGGAGGTCGTGATCGCGCTGTCGAGCCTCTTCGGCTCGCAGCCGGATCTGCTCACCTTCGAGCTGCTGTACACGCAGGCCAACCACAAGCCCGTGGTGCTGCTCAAGCCCTTCGGCGGGGGCGGCGAGGCCCCGAAGGCGATTCTCGATCTGGCCGACGAGGTGGTGGCGTGGGATGAGCGGGCGCTCGTCGATGCGATCCGCCGCCAGGCGCGCCACGAGGAGACGACGCGCTGGGACACCATCGAGTTCAAGCTCGACTGAGTCGACCGGCGCAAGTCGCCTGCGGCGCTTTTGCCGACAGTGCCTGCTCTGACGACGTCTAGACCGCGAGTAGCTGCGAAGCGCCGTTCTTGGCGCGCGCGCCTGCGGCATGGCCGTTGAAGCCGTTGAGCGTTGCGCCATTGAGCGCGACGCCGTTCAGCGCCACGCCGTTCAGCGCCACGCCCTTGCCGTCGGCCGCCGCCGCAGCGTGCGCCTCATCCGTGGCCCACTCGCGCACGATCGCGGCGAACAAGCGCACGACGCTGCAGGCGAGCTCATCGGCCTCGGTGCTCGACATCTTGCGCACCGTGGCGCGCACGGCGTCCTCGCCGCGCAGCGGACGCTCGCGGGTGAGCGCATCGTGACAGGCGCGGAAGTCTTGGCGCAGCGCTTCGGGCAGATCCTCCGCGCGCACGAATGCCAGGTGGTTGCGATAGGCGTCGGCGAGCCGATCCTTGATCGGTCCCGAGCGCACGAGCGACAAAGCGGCTCCCTCAAGCTGTTCCCATGTAGTGCTCATCACTACCTCGTGGAACGCCTCCCGCTTATCGGTTCGTATCCTGCGAGCCTGCGCGCGGGTCGGCGTC
>DASYYF010000093.1:0-47827 GCA_035934055.1 Steroidobacteraceae bacterium
GCGCCGCCGGCTGCGGCGCCGCCTGCCGCTGAGGCGGGCGAGGCCGCCGCGGCTGCCCCGGCCGGCGGCGAGGCTGCGCCCGATACGCGCGCCCTCGACGAGCAGGTGCAGGACCTGAAGAAGGATGTGGTCGATCTCAACCGCGACCTGTTCATTCTCGAGGAGGAGCTGCTGTTTCCGGCCAACACCCAGGTCGCGGTGTTTCTCGCGGTCGACGTGGGCGATTTCTTCGCGCTCGATTCGGTGCAGCTGAAGATCGACAACAAGGAAGTCATCGACTACCTGTACACGCCGCGCGAGGTCGAGGCGCTGCTCAAGGGCGGCGTGCAGCGGCTCTATCTCGGCAACCTCAAGGTCGGCCAGCACGAGCTGGTCGCCTTCTTCAGCGGCAAGGGTCCCAACGACCGGCCCTACAAGCGCGGCGCCTCGATCAAGTTCGAGAAGGGCATCGGCGCGAAGTACCTCGAGCTCAAGATCAACGACCGGCAGAGAAAGCTCCAGCCGGAATTCGAGATCAAGGACTGGGAGTAGCGCGCCGCATGGCCTCCCGGCTCGCACGCGCGCTCTGTCTGGGAGCGGCTCTGGCGTTCCTCGCCGCGCCGGCGCTCGCGCGCCGCCACGATCCGGAGAAGCTTCCCGAGATCCGCGTCCGCGACCTGCATTACGGGGATGCGCTCTTCTATTACTACCAGCACGACGACTTCGAGGCGCTCACGCGCCTCGCCGCCTACGACCACTGGAATCGCATGCCGCATCACGCGCAGGACGCGCAGCTGCTCATGGGCGGCCTGTACCTCGCGCTCGGCATGCACAACGAGGCGGGCCGGCGCTTCGAGGCGCTGCTGAAGGACCCGGTGCCGAGCGGCGTGCGCAACGTCGCCTGGTTCTACCTGGCGCAGGTGTGGTACGCGCGCGGTTATCTCGACAAGGCGGGGATGGCGCTGGCGCGCATAAACGGGCGCATGTCGCCGGAGCTCGAGGCGCAGAAGGAGCTGCTGCTCGGCAACGTGCTCATCCACCAGGGGAAGTACGACGAGGCCATTCGTCTGCTCTCCACCTGGCGCGGCACCTACAACTGGTCGGCCTACGCGCGCTTCAACCTGGGGGTGGCCCTGGCGCGCAGCAACCGCCTCGCCGACGCCGACCCGTTCCTCACCGGGGTCGGCACGATGGTTGCCGGCACCGAGGAGCAGCTCGCCCTCAAGGATCGCGCCAGCCTGGCGCTCGGGTTCGCGTATCTGCAGGTGAACCAGCCCGCCAAGGCGCTGCCGGCCCTCGAGCGCGTGCGGCTCAACGGTCCGTACTCGAACAAGGCGCTGCTCGGCACCGGCTGGGCCGAGGCCGCGCTCGGCGACTACCAGGGCGCGCTCGGGCCGTGGATGGAGCTGCGCAGCCGCAACGTGCTGGATGCGGCGGTGCAGGAATCCTATCTCGCCGTCCCGTACGCGTTCGGCAGGCTCAACGCCAACGCGCAGTCGGCCGAGTACTACGAGAGCGCGGTGGAGTCCTTTCAGGCCGAGAACGGCCGGCTCGACGCCGCCATCGACCGCATCCAGCAGGGCGACATGCTCAAGAGCGTGCTGCAGGGCGGCCGCAGCGGCGCCGCAACCTACGGCTGGTTCTGGCAGCTGAAGAATCTGCCGGACGCCCCCGAGTCGCGCTACCTGTACACGGTGCTCGCCGGCAACGACTTTCAGGAGGGACTGAAGAACTACCGCGATCTCGCGCACATGAGCGACCTGGTGGCGCGCGGCGGCTTCGACATGGAGGCCTTCGAGGACATGATCGAGACCCGCGAGCGGGCTTACGCCGAGCGGCTGCCCAAGGTCGATGCGCTGCTCGGCTCGGGCGCGGTAGCACAGCTGCAGCAGCGCAACCTCGACCTCGCCGGGCGGCTGCAGACGATCGAGGCGCGGCGCGACGTCGCCGCTCTCGGCACCGATACCGAGCGCGAGCAGTGGACGCGCGTCGAGCGGATCGAGGCTGCGCTCGCCGGCGCGCCCGACACCCCCGAGAACCGCGACCTGCGCGAGCGGCTGGCGCTCGTGAAAGGGGTGCTGTTCTTCCGGCTGAACGACGCCTACAGCGCGCGCCTCTGGGAGGAGCACCGCTCGCTCAAGGACCTGAACCTCGCGCTGCACGAGGCGCAGAGCCGCTGGATCCGCGTCGAGCAGGCGCGGCGTGCGGTGCCGACCAACACCGGCGAGTTCGCCACGCGCATCACGGCTCTGCAGGCGCGCATCGATGCGCTCGCCGTGCGCCTCGCCGCCACCGAGCAACGGCAGGCCGACTATCTCTCGCGCGTCGCAGTCAACGAGCTCGAGGACCAGAAGGCGCGCCTCGCCGCTTACCAGGTCCAGGCGCGCTTTGCGCTCGCCGAGATGTACGATCGCGCGGCCAACGCCGGCGCGGCTCCCGCCAAGGCGCCGGCGGCCCGGCAGAAGGGCGCGGAGGAGGAGCCGCCGGCGGAAGGACCGGCCCCGGAGGCGCCGCCGGCTGAGACGCCGGCGCCCGCAGCGTCGCCGGCACAAGCGCCGGCCAATGAGGCGCCGCCGAGTCAGGCGCCGCCGAGTCAGGCGCCGCCGAGTCAGGCGCCTCCGAGTCAGGCGCCGCCCCCCAGCACTCCGGAGCCGCCGCGGTGACGCGACGGGCGCGAGCCGCGCTGCTGGCGCTGTCGGCGGGGGCGGTGTCGCTCCCGCTCGCCGCGCAGTCTCCGCCGCCGGGGACGACGATCGGCGATCTCAAGTCGCGCTCCGTCGAAGTGCACCGCGACGCCCCCGCGAGCCCGAGCGTCGAGAAAGCGATGGAGAACTACCGCCGCTTCCTCGAGCTCCAGAACACCGACCCGAAGCTGCGCGCGGAGGCCATGCGCCGCCTCGGCGATCTGAACCTCGATGCGGGCGAGCTGACGCGCATGGAGCAGGAGGTGACCGCGCAGGACCTGCAGGGTTCCGAGGCCATCCGGCTCTACACGACGCTCCTCAAGGCCTATCCGGACTATCCGCGCAACGACCAGGTGCTGTACCAGCTGGCGCGCGCCTACGAGCTGACCGGGCAGGCCGAGCCCGCGCTGAGCTCGCTCAACCAGATCGTGCAGCGCTACCCGAACACTCCGCAGCTCGCCGAGGTGCAGTTCCGGCGCGGCGAGCTGCTGTTCTCCGCCAAGCGCTATCCGGAGGCCGAACGGGCCTATGCGGAGGCGATCGCCCGCGGCCCCTCGTCCGGCTTCTATCAGCAGAGCCTCTACAAGCACGGCTGGTCGCTCTTCAAGGAGTCGCGCACCGAGGAGAGCCTGCCGTCCTTCGGCAAGGTCCTCGACCACGAGCTCGGCACCACCGGCAAGGGACGCGCGCTCGAGAGCCTGAGGCGCGCCGACCGCGAGCTGGTCGAGGACACGCTGCGCGTCATGAGCATCACGTTCTCGTACAACGAGGGCGCCGCGACGCTCGAGCACTATGTGCGGGCGCAGGGCGAGCGCCCGTACACCTATCTCCTTTATGAGCGGCTCGGCGACCTGTACGTCGACAAGCAGCGCTATCAGGACGCCGCGACTACCTACCGCGCCTATGTGGCGCTCGACCCCTATAGCGATCAGGCGCCCAATCTCGCCATGTCGGCCATCGAGGCCTACGGCAAGGGTGGGTTCAGCCAGCTGGTGCTCGACGGCAAGCACGAGTTCGTCGAGCGCTACAACTTCGATTCGCCGTACTGGAAGACCCGCAGCAAGGCGGCCAATCCGAAGGTGGTGGCGGAGCTCAGGACCAACCTGAAGGACGTGGCCACCTATTTCCACGCCACCGCGCAGAAGAGCGGCCGCGCCGCGGACTACGAAGAGGCGGCGCGCTGGTATCGCTCCTACCTCAAGTCCTTCCCCGGCGATGCGGACTCGGCAGCGACCAATTACCTGCTGGCTGAGGCGCTGTTCGCGAGCCGCCACTACGAGGAGGCGGCCACCGAGTACGCGCACACCGCCTACGACTATCCGCGCAACGACAAGTCGGCCACCGCCGCCTACGCCGGGCTCGTCTCCTATCAGAAGGGCGAGGAGAGTCTCTCCGGCACCGGGAAGGACGCCTGGCACAAGCGCGCCACCGACGCCGGAGTGAAGTTCGCGCAGACCTTCCCGGAGCATCCCGACAGCGCCGGCGTCCTGACGCGCGCCGCCGAGGACATCTTCGCCGCCGGCGACCGGCCGCGCGCCATCAGCGTCGCCCAGCTGCTGCTCGCGCGGCAGCCGCCCGTCGATGGCGCCAGGCAGCGCATCGCCTGGACCATCATCGCGCAGTCGCACTTCGACCAGGGCGAATACGCGCAGGCCGAGCCCGCCTACGTGCAGGCGCGCGCGCTCGCCGGCAACGACGAGAAGATGCGCACCGACCTCACCGAGCGCCTGGCGGCGTCGGTCTACAAGCAGGGCGAAGCGAAGCAGAAGGCGGGCGACGGCGCCGGTGCGGTCGAGGATTATCTGCGCGTCGCGCGCGTGGCACCCGATTCCAGGATCCGCTCCAACGCCGAGTACGACGCCGCGGCGCAGCTCATCCAGCTGAAGAGCTGGGACCGCGCCATCGGCGTCCTGGAAGGCTTCCGGCGCGATTTCCCGGCGAGCCCGCTCTCGGCCGACGTGACGCGCAAGCTCGCCGTCGCCTACGGCGAGGCCAATCGCCCGGGCCAGGCGGCCGCCGAGTTCGAGCGCATCGCCGCGACCCCGACCGAGCAGCCGGCCGTGCGGCGCGAGGCGCAGATGCAGGCCGCCGATCTCTACGCCAAGGCCGGCAACCAACCGAAGGCGGTGGCGATGCTCGAGAAGTTCGTCGCCGACAACCCGACGCCGGTGGCGGACGCCGTCGAGGCGCGCGAGCGGCTCGCCGACTACGCCGCCAGGGCGGGCGACAGCGCGCGGCGCGATCACTGGTACCGCGAGATCATCGCGGCCGACGCTCAGGCGGGAGCGCAGCGCACCGAGCGCACGCACTACCTGGCGGCGAAGGCGCAACTGACGCTCGCGGCTCCGGCGCGCGACGCCTTCCGCGCGGTGCGCCTCACCGCGCCGCTGAAGAAGAGCCTGGTGGAGAAACGCCGGGCGCTGGAAGCGGCGATGGACGGCTACAAGGCGGCGGCCGACTACCAGGTCGCCGAGGTGACCACGGCGGCGACCTACGAGATGGCCGAGCTCTACCGCACCCTCGCGCACGACATCATGAATTCCGAGCGTCCGTCGAACCTCAAGGGCGACGCGCTCGAGGAGTACAACTCGCTGCTGGAGGAGCAGGTGTTTCCGTTCGAGGAGCAGGCGATCAAGGCGCACGAGCTCAACGCCGCGCGCGCCAAGGACGGCCTGTACGATGAATGGGTGCGCAAGAGCTTCGCGGCGCTCGCCGAGCTCAAGCCCTCCCGCTACGGCAAGACGGAGCTGACCGAGGATGTGGTCGCAAAACTCGATTAAGCGCGGCGCCGCGCGCTTCCGCGTTCTGGTGCGGCTGTCGCGACCCGCGTTGGCCGCGCTGTTGCTCGCTGGCTGCCACTCGGCGCCGCGCAAGCCCGAGCGTCCCGCGCCGCCGGCGGCGGTGCCGCCCGCACCCGCGGTCGCGGCCGCCGCACCCGCAACACACGGTGCGCCCGCGACACCCGCCAATGCTCCGGCGGGTGCCGCCGCCAGGAGCGCCGGCAACGCGCCCCCCGCGGCTCCTGGCGCGGCCGGAGCGACCGCAGCTGCCGGTGCGGCTGCGCCCGCGCCGCCGCTTCCGGCGGTGCCGCCCGCGGCGAGCGCGGACTTTGCGCGCGCGGTGGGCTATATGCGCGCCGGCAACGCGACCGAGGCCGAGCTCGGCTTCAAGCAGATCGCGCTCCAGTACCCGCAGTTCGCGGCCCCGTTCGTGAATCTCGGCCTCCTCTATCGCAAGGCCGGGCGGCTCGATGATTCCGAGCAGGCGCTGAAGAGCGCGGTCGAACGCCAGCCCGGCAACCCGGCCGCCTGGAGCGAGCTCGGCGTCACGCAGAGGATGCGCGGCGAGTTCAAGGATGCGGCCGCTTCCTACGAGCAGGCCATCGCGGCCGACCCGCAGTTTGCGCCCGCGTACCGCAACCTCGGCGTGGTGTCGGACCTCTATCTCGGAGATCCCGGACGGGCACTCGCCGCGCTCACGCACTACCAGGAGCTGACGCACGAGGAGAAGCCGGTCAGCAGCTGGATCGCGGAGCTGCGCCAGCGGCTCGGACTGCCGCCCGTGAAGCGCCCCGAGGCGGCGCCGGAGAAGCCGGCGGCTGAACCGGGTGCGGCACCCGCGACGGCGCCGGGCGAGGCGCCCGCGGCCGCACCGGCCTCGCCAACGGGAACCACACCAGCCATGGCGCCGCCCAAGGGAACAGACGTGAGCCCCGGAGCAGGAGTCTGATCATGCGCACCCTCCTCATGCTGCTCGCCGCGATGGCCGTCGCAAGCGCGCACGCCCAGCAGTCCGCCCCCGCGCCCGCCGGCAGGCCGCCCGCCGCAGCGCCCACCCCGGACCAGCTCGAGCCCGCCGTGGACACGACCGCCGCCACGACGCCGGAGGCGGCGCCTGCGCCTGCAGCGCGCCTGACGCCGAAGGGCGACAAGGCCGCGGCAGCCGCCGGCGCCGCGGGCGGCAAGCCGGCGCCGGCTGCGAGCGATGCGGCGGGATCTGCCAAGGCCGGCACGCGCGGTCCGAAAGGGCCCGACCGGGTGGAGCTCGAGACGACCGAGATCACCGGCAACCGCGAGCTGCCGAAGGTGCTGTACATCGTGCCGTGGAAGCGCTCCGATCTCGGGGATATCGTCGGCAAGCCCGCCAACAGCCTGCTCGACGAGGTGCTGCAGCCGATAGATCGCGATGTGTTCATGCGGGAGAATCGTTATTACGAGGCCGTGAAGCCCGATGCGGCGGGCCCCAAGGCGGGCACGGTGGCGGGTTCCGGCGACAGGCGCTGAGAGCGCCGCCGCAGCCGTTTGAGGATGAGAGCTGGGTCGCAGCTTTTTAGGCTTATGTCATTCAGTTTTCACATGCTTGCGTCCCCATGTGTGAGGGTTTCTTGACCGGGAGAGTCAGATGCAGATCTGGAATCTGATTGTGCGTTTCTTTCAGGGCGGCGGGGACTTCATGTACCCGATCGCCTTCGTGTTCGTGATCGGGCTCGCGATCGCCATCGAGCGCTGGGTCTATCTGGCGGCCACCGCGGCACGCAACCGCGGCCTGTGGAACGAGATCGTGCCGCTGCTCTCGCAGGGCAACTTCCGCGGCGTCGCGCAGCTGACCTCGAAGTCCTCGTCGGCCATCGGGCACATCCTCAATTACGGCCTGGCGCGCATTACCTCGGCCCGCCGGCGCGACGACATCGAGAAGGCGATGGAGGAGAGCCTGATGGAGGTCGTGCCCAAGCTCGAGAAGCGCACGCACTATCTGGCCACCTTCGCCAACCTCGCGACGCTGCTCGGACTGCTCGGCACCGTGATGGGCCTGATCCGCGCCTTCGCCGCGGTGGCGACCGTGAACCCGGCGGAGAAGGCCAACCTGCTCTCGGCCAGCATCTCGGTGGCGATGAACTGCACCGCCTTCGGCCTGATGACCGCGGTACCGCTGCTGTTCATTCACGCGTGGCTGCAGACCAAGACCACCGACGTGATCGACAGCCTGGAGATGGCGTCGGTGAAGTTCCTGAACGCCATCACCGAGCGGCAGACGGCGCCCGCCGCCGCCTGAGCCCGGGCGCCCCCGCGCACCCAAAGGCCGAAGGAACCGCATGCGCCGCTCTTATCAGATCCGCAAGCTGGAGCGCCACGCGCGCAAGCCCGCCGAGCTGCTGCTCGTCCCGATGATCGATATCTTCACGGTGTTGGTTACGTTCCTGCTGATGACCGCGGTGTTCTCCCGCACCGTGATCCTGCAGCTCAACCTGCCGCCGCCCAACACGTCGTGGAAGGAGCCGCCGCCGGGACTGCAGCTCGAGGTGATGGTGCGCAAGGACCTGCTGCAGGTTGCCGACCGCAACACCGGTCCGCTCGCCACCTTCCCCAACACCACGGCCGGCTACGACTACGACGACCTGACCGAGTACCTCAAGCGCGTGAAGGCCAGGTTTCCCGACAAGACCGACGCCAGCATCCTGCTCGAGTCCGATACGCCCTATGACACGCTGGTGCAGGTCATGGACCGCGTGCGCGTCTTCGAGGCGGGGCAGGGCATGAACACCGTGCAGGCGGAGCTGTTCCCCGACATCTCGATCGGCGATGCGCCCTCGACCACCGAGGCGCCCGGAGCCGCCGCTCCGGTCGCCGCAGCGCCCGCGGCTGCCGCACCGCGAGCCGCCGTGAGCGGCGGAGGCCGCTCATGAGCATGTCGAACCGCGCCCGGCGCATGGCGCAGCATCACCTGCGGCACAAGGCGGACGCGCAGCTCAACCTCATCCCGCTCATCGACATCCTCTCGGTGATGGTGGCGTTCCTGCTGGTGTACTCGACCGAGGTCGAGGTGATTCAGAACTCCAAGGGCATCGAGATCCCGCAGTCGATCGCGCAGACGGCGCCCAAGCAGTCGGTGGTCGTGATGATCACCCGCGACGACCTGTTCGTGCAGGGCGAGTACATCGCGACGGTGAAGGAGATCGAGACCGCACCGGGCCCGCTGATCGCGCCGCTCACCGCCGCTCTCAAGCGCCCGATGCTGGTGGGACAGACCGTCGGCGAGCAGGACATCGCGCAGCGCGAGATCACCATCATGGCGGACAAGGCGCTGCCCTACGGGGTCCTGAAGCGCGTCATGCAGACCTGCACCGACGCCGATTACGGCAGGATTTCCCTCGCCGTGATCCAGAAGGAAAAGCCGGTTGCGGCCGGCCAGGTGAAGCCGGGTTAGCGCGCACATGATCATCGCCCCCTATTACCGCGAATACGAGCTGCCCTGGGAAGGCGACCCGGAGTCGAGCGAGCGCTTCCGCAAGATACTGCGGGTGCTGCTCGTCATCCTGGTAGTGCTCGGCATCCTCTTTCCGCTGCTGCCGACGCCGCAGCGCGAGGTGGCGCAGGACATCCCGACACGCCTCGCGAAGGTGATGCTCGAGAACAAGCCGAAGCCGCCGCCGCCGCCGCCGCCGAAGCCGGCGGAGCAGCCGAAGATCGAGCCCAAAGTGGCGATGGTGAAACAGCCGCCGCCGCCGGTCGACCTCAAGGAGCTCGCGCGCCGCAAGGCCGAGCGCCAGCTGAATAAGGTGCGGGACGAGCTCGCCGACCTGCGCGAGCAGATGGATCTGACGCCGCTGCAGACCAAGAACCTCACAGCCGCGGTCGGTGCCGACTCGCATGCCGAGCGCTCGCTCATCACCTCGAAGGTTGGGGCGGGCTCGGGCGGCATCACCTCCGCCAACGCCAGCCGCGGCTTCGGCACGGGCGCCGGCTCGCTCACCGGCCACACGGCGACCGCGGTCACCTCCTCGGTCGCGCTCGCAAGCGCCGCAAACCGCAACGTCCATTCGGGCGGCGGCGGCAAGCCGGCGCGCTCGCCCGAGGAGATCGCGCTGGTCTTCGACCGCAACAAGGGGCGTATCTACAACCTGTACGCGCGCGCCCTGCGTGAGAATGCGGAGCTGCAGGGGAAACTCGTGCTCGAGTTCACCATCGCCCCCAACGGCACGGTGACCATGTGCCGCGTGGTGTCGAGCGAGCTCAAGGACCCCGAGCTCGAGCAAAAAATCATCGCCTTGGTGCGGCTGTTCCAGTTCCAGCCCGAAGACGTCGACGCCGTCACCGCCACCAAACCGATCGACTTTTTCCCGACCTCGGCTTAACCTCGCTCGGGCATTTCTCGCATGAGGCGGCCATGAACCTCAATTCCGAGATCGAGTTCTTCGGCGATCTGCGCGTCGTCGACAAGGCGCGGCTGCTCAATCTGTTCCTGCACGAGCTCGCGGAGGAGGCCCGC
This sequence comes from Steroidobacteraceae bacterium, assembly GCA_035934055.1. Taxonomy (GTDB): domain Bacteria; phylum Pseudomonadota; class Gammaproteobacteria; order Steroidobacterales; family Steroidobacteraceae; genus 13-2-20CM-66-19. Next base: position 9,930 of record DASYYF010000093.1, read on the forward strand.
GCCACCTACGGTCCGGGCGCCGAGCAGGTGCAGGACGGTGCGCACCTGCGCTTCGTCAACGAGCTGGTGTTCCGCCTGACGCGCGTGGTCGAGCAGCTGCTCGCCGACGATGCGACGCGGCCGGCCGACGACGTGGTGCTGCGGATGCTGCTGACTCCGCGCGCCGACAAGGTCGCGGAGCGTCTGGTGTTCAACGCCTACGGCCGCGCCATCCAGGGCTTCGAGAGCTACGACACGACCGTGCTGATGGGCCCGGACCGCTGACGCACCGGGGCGATCGAGCCGCCGCCCGAAGCGGCACCGGGGGAGATAACGATGAGCGCTCACGCCCGGCGTGCCCTTGCCGCCGCCGCGCTTTGTGCCTTGGGCGCCGCCGCGCCCGCCGCGCCCGCCGGGGCCGCCGCGCCCGCCGGGGCCGTGCTGCTGCTGCCCGGGCAGGTGTGGAGCGCCGGCGAGCCGCCGCATCGGGGCTTCGCGGTGCTCACCGACGGCGAGCACATCGCGGCAGTCGGTCCCGCGGCCGACGTGCACGCGCCCGCAGGAGCGCAGGTGATCGAGCTACCGGGCGCGACGCTCCTGCCCGGTCTCATGGACCTTCACTCGCACCTGTTCCTGCATCCCTACAACGAGACTCTGTGGAACGACCAGGTGCTGAAGGAGCCGGTGCCTTACCGCACGCTGCGCGCCGGGATTCAGGCGCGCGCCACGCTCATGGCCGGCTTCACCACGCTGCGCGACCTCGGCACCGAGGGTGCGGAGTACGCCGACGTCTCATTGCGCCAGGCGATCGAGGACGGCTTGATCGATGGCCCGCGCCTGTTTGTCGCCACGCGCGCCATCGTCGCGACGGGGAGCTACGGCCCGGCGCCGCGCGGACTGCGGCCGGACGTGTGCTGCACGCCGCAGGGGGCCGAGGAGGCGAGCGGCATTCCCGACGTGATCCGCGCGGTGCGCGAGCAGGCCGGGCGCGGCGCCGACTGGATCAAGGTGTACGCCGACTACCGCTGGGGTCCGGGCGGCGCGCAGCGGCCGACCTTCAGCGAGGAGGAGCTGCGGGCGCTGACCGAGACCGCGCACTCATCGGGCCGGCCGGTGGCGGCGCACGCGACCACGGCGGAAGGAATGCGGCGCGCCACCCTTGCCGGCGTCGACACCATCGAGCACGGTTTCTCCGGCACGCCCGAGATCTTCCGCCTCATGGCCGCGCGCGGCGTCGCCTACCTGCCGACGCTCACCGCCGAGGAAGCCTACGGGGAGTATTTCGAGCATTATGTGCGCGGCACGAGCCCGCCGACGCCGGGCATGGCGCGCGCCGCCCAGGCCTTCAGCTACGCCCGCGAGGCGCACGTCACCATCGGCTGCGGGAGCGATGTAGGCGTGTTCGCTCACGGCACCAACTACCGCGAGCTCGAATGGATGGTGCGCTTGGGGCTGACGCCCATCGAGGCGCTCACGGCCGCGACCGCCACCGATGCGAAGATCCTCAGGCGCGAAGCCGACCTCGGCCGCTTGCGCGCGGGGATGCTGGCGGACATGGTCGCGGTGAGCGGCGATCCGACCGCGGACATCGCTGCGCTCGAGCACGTGGTCCTGGTCATGAAGGGCGGCGTGGTGTACCGCCATCCGTGAGCGCTCTGCCGGGCGGGCGGCCGCGGAGAGTTGCTGATCCGGGCGGCGACGACGATTCGCCGCCCGGATCGACGCCCGCGCGCTAAGGCAGGTCGGCCGCCGTAGTCTGATCGGCGGCGACCACGATGCCGGTCTTCACCGGGTTGAACGTCACGCTTGCATCAGCTTGCGCAGGGTTGTCGCTCGCGGCCTGGCAGGTGAAGGCCAGCGTGTAGGTCCCCGGCGGCAGCGCGGAGAACAAATAAGAGTACGGTGGACTCGAGCTCGCCACCGGCTGCTGCGCAGTAATCGGCTGATTCGTGTCGGTGTCCGGGGCCGAGTGATTGATGTCCTCGGGACTCGTGACGTTGCCGCTGTAGAGATAGACGCCCGGCGAGCACGTGCTGGTGACCAGAGAGCTCGCCACCGCGCCCTGGATCGCGCCCAGGGAGATGTCGGCCGTCTGGGTCGCGTTCGCCGTCACCGTCGTCGTCGCGACCGGGATCAGGATCACCGACGCATCGGCCTGGTCGGGATTGTCCTGCGCTGCCTGGCAGGTGAACGCGAGCGTGTAGGTGCCGGGCGCCAGGAAGGTGAACTGGTAGTAGTAGGGCGGCGTCGAGGTCGCGACCGGCGCCTTGGAGGCTATTGGCTGGCTGGTATCGGTAGAAGGCGCGCTGCTGTTCATGTCCTCGGGCCGCGTCACCGTGCCTGCGTACAGATACACGCCCGGCGTACAGCTGCTCGGCAGGGTGCTGGTGATCTGCCCCTGGATGTTTCCGACGGTAGTATTGTCGACGAGCCGCAGCGCGGGCTTCAGGATGCACGCCGGACCCTGACCGGGCGGGCAGGTGATCGCCTGGCGAAGATCGAAGTCGATCGTGTAGTCGACCACGCCGCTGCTCGGGACGGTGAAGCCCGAGACGAGCTTCAGTCCCGTCTGCGCCCCGCTCGGAATGATGAGGCCGTGCATCGACCCATCGGCGAGGACGATATAGGAATCGTTGGCGTTCCCGTCTGCATTCACCATCAGCCGCACCTGTCCGTAGGACCCGGGCGGAATCGGCTGATTGAACAACTCCGCCGACGCAGTGCCGCTTTGCGTCACGAGGTCGATGGTTTTCGGCGCGGGAAAAGTGATCGTGACCGGATTGCCGCTGTTGCCGGTGAGCTCGACTCCCGTGAACTGGACGACCACATGCGGCGCGCCATCGGCCGGCGGCGCGTCTGCTACCGACAATCGCATCTGCGATGACGTCATCATCGACGTGCCGGAGACTCCGCTTCCACCACAAGCAGCCAGAGCGAGGCTCGTCGCAACGAGCGACGCGAGAAATCTCAGAGACCTGGGTTGCCGCCACATATGAATCTCCCTGGCTGGACATGAGCGCTTGTCAAGGGACGGCGTAACGATACCGCACTGCGGGTGCGTGGGAGAGGCTGTCTCCGGGCTGCGACAGCATGGGATATGGCCACGACACCGTCACGTTCGCGCCCGCGCTTGTGCCGGGCCAACGATCCCACTCAGCTCTCCTGCCTGTCGGGTGCTCATCCGGCGCCCTGGCGGCGCTGGAGAAAGACGTGAATGGCGCGCTCACCCGGCAAGTGGCTGGTGCATTCGTAGCCGAGCGCGCGCAGGTCGAGGTCCCGGAACAGAGGCTCGCCCGAGCCGAGCAGCACCGGCCGGACCGCCAGATGCAGCTCATCGATGAGGCCCTCGCGCAGATACTGCCGGATGGTGGCGACGCCTCCTCCCACGCGTACGTCGCGGCCGCCGGCCGCGGCACGCGCCTGCTCGAGCGCCGCGTGGATGCCCTCCGTCACGAAGCGGAACTCGGTGCCGCCCGCCATCACGAGCGGTGCCCGGGCATGGTGCGTCAGCACGAAAACGGGGGTGTGATACGGCGGCTCCTCGCCCCACCAGCCGCGCCAGCTCTCGTCCGGCCACGGCCCGCGCACGGGCCCGAACATGTTGCGCCCGAGGATCCAGGCGCCGACATTCCCGAAGCCCTGCGCGGCCAGCGCGTCGTCGAGCCCGACCTCACCGCCGTCCTCACCGTGCATGCGCCGCCAGGACCGCGTCGCGAAGAACCACTCCATCAGCTCGGGGCCGCGCACGCCGAGCGGATTGGCGAGGTCCTGGCTCGGGCCGGCCCCGAAGCCGTCGAGGGAGATCGCGAAGCTTCTGACCAGGACCCTCGCCATCAGTGGTACTCCTCCGCGAGCCGCGCGAGTGCCGGGCCATCCAGGCGGTAGGTGGTCCACTCACTCTGATCGACGGCTCCGAGGCTGCGGTAGAAGCCGATCGACGGCTCGTTCCAGTCGAGCACCGCCCAATCGAGCCGTGCGCAGCCGCGCTCGAGTGCGGTCTTTGCCAGAAAAGCGAACAGGCGCCTGCCGGCACCGAGGCCGCGCGCCTCGGGCCGCACGAACAGGTCCTCGAGATAGATTCCGGGCTTGCCGACGAAGGTCGAGAAGTTGTGGAAGTAGAGGGCAAACCCGACCGGCTGCCCGTCGAGGCAGGCGAGGGCGACCTCCGCATGAGGCCGCGGCCCGAAGAGCGCCGCGTGCAGGTCCGCCTCCGTGGCGACCACCTCGTGCTCGAGGTGCTCATAGATGGCGAGCTCGCGGATGAAGGCCAGGACGAGCGGCACGTCCGCCGCGGCGGCGCGCCGGACGGTGAGGGTGCCTCGGGTATCTGGCGGGCTCACGTGCATCAGCCGCTCGTCTGCAGTCCCTGGGCGATGCCGCCGACGCTCGCCAGCAGCGCCTCGAAGAGGTCGCGGTCCTCGCGTCCGCGCGCGCGCCAGCGCTTGAGCAGGTCTATCTGCATCAGGTTCATCGGATCGACGTAAGGGTTGCGCAGCTGGATCGAGCGTTGCATCGTCGGATCGGAGTCGAGCAGCGCGCGGCTGTCCTTGATGGCGAGGATCCGCTGGCGGGCCGCGAGGTATTCCACGCGGATGCTGCCGGCGAAGCGCCGCAGCCCCTCGGGCGCGAGCGCATCGTAGTGCTGCGCAATGTCGAGGTCGACGCGCGCCAGCATGGTCTCGAGGTCGTCGAGGAGGTTGCGCATGAAGAACCACCCGGCGTAAATCTCCCGCAGCCGGGGCAGCCCGAAGCGATCGAGAGCGGCACCGAGGCCCGCGCCGGCGCCGTACCACTCGGGCAGCATGTAGCGCGTCTGCGACCAGGCGAATACCCACGGCACGGGCAGCAGGCTGTCGATTCCGGCCTCCCCGGCGCGATGGATCGAGCGCGAGCCTATCTGCATGCGCTCGATCACGTCGATCGGCGTGACGGCGCGGAAGTATTCGTAGAAGTCGGCATTCTGGTACACGAGCCGCCGGTAGGCGGCACGGCTCTCGGCGCCGAGCAACGCGGCGCACTCGAGGTGGCCCGGGTCGTCGGGCTTGAGCGTGCCGCGCCGCTGTGCGGCGGTGGCGCCGATGAGCGCGTTGAAGGCCCGCTCGAGCGTGCGCATCGCGATCGGCCGCAGCCCGTATCCCTGCTTCACCGTCGCGCCCTGCTCGCGGATGCGCAGCACGCCGTCCACGGCGCCGCTCGGGGCCGCCTTCACCAGCGACTCGATGCGCCCGCCGCCGCGCGCGATGCTGCTGCCGCGCGCATGGAACACGACCGTCTGCTCGCCGGCGGAGCCGAGCACCCGCGCCAGCTCGCGCTGCGCCTCGTGGGTGATGACCCGCGAGGCGCAGGCGCCGGCCTGCTTGTTGCTGTCGGAGTATCCCACCACGACGCACTGCCGGCGCCCGCGCGCCTGGACGTGCCGCCGGTAGAGCGGGTCGGCGAGCAGCTCCTGCATCGTCGCGCCGCACGCGGCGAGGGCCTCCTCGGACTCGAACTGCGGCGCGATGTCGAGCGCCACCTCGCCGGTGCGCTTGTCGTAGGCGGATGCCCAGCGCGCCAGCAGCAGCGCCGCGAGCACATCGTCGGCGCCGCTCGCGCCGCTCACGATGAAATAGCCGATCGCATCGGCGCCGTAGCGGTGGCGGCTCTGCACGATGGCCTCGAACACCGCCAGCGAGCGCTTGCCGAGGGCATCGAGCTCGCGCGCCGGGCCGCGGTCCTTCTCGAGGGCCGTCGTGAGGAGCTCGCGGCGCTCGCGGCCGCTGCGCGTGCGCCAGGCGGGGTCGTCGAAGCCGCGCGCAATCACCTCGTGCAGCACGCTCGCGTGCACGCGCACATCGAGCGCCGCGAGGTGGAAGCCGAAGGTGTCGATGCGCCGCAGCAGCCGCTCGACGTAGAAGAGTCCGGCGTTCGCGCCCTTGTTGGCCCTGAGGCTCGCGGCGATCAGCGCGATGTCGGCGCGAAACTGCTGCGGCCCCTCGTAGCCGAAGGCGCGCCCGTCGTATGCATGACGCAGCCGCTCGCCCACCTGCGCGAGGAAGAGCCGGTAGGGCATGCGCTCGTGGTGCACCCGGGTGGTGGCGCTCGCCGCCGGCAGCAGCGCCGTGTAGCGCTCGATGCGCTTGCCGAGCTCGGCGGAGACGCCGACGCGGCTCGCGCTCTGCGACAGGCGCTGCCCGAGGCTCTGGCACTCGGCGAAGTAGCTGTTGACCAGCACCTGCTGCTGCCGCGCCAGGCTCTCGCGGATCGTCTTGGCGTGCACGTCGGGATTGCCGTCGGTATCGCCGCCCGCCCAGCTGCCGAAATGCAGGATGCCCGGAACGCGCACCGCGGCCGCGTCCGCGCCGTAGACCTTGGCCAACGCCTGGGCGATCTCCTCGTAGAAGGCCGGCACCACCTGGTAGACGATCTCGAGCAGATAGAAGAGGATCTGCTCGCGTTCGTCGGCGACCGTGAGCCGCTCGCGCGGCAGCTCCTCGGTCTGCCAGGCCGCGGTCATCTCCATGCGGATGCTGTTCCAGATGTTGCGCAGCTCGCTCGGCGTGAGCGCCGGGTCGAGCCGCTCGAGCAGGCGGTGCGCAATGCGCTGCTCCTTGCGCAGCAGCGTGCGGCGGCTCGAGTCGGTGGAATGAGCGGCAAATACCGCCTCGATGGACAGGCTCCCGATGAGCTCGAGCACCTGCGCCGGAGCCCAGCCGTCCTGTTTGAGGCCGGCGATCGCATCCTCGACCCCGCCGGGCTGCGGCCGCTGACTGTCCTTGAGGAAATAATCGCGGCGGCGGCGGATGCGGTGCACTTTCTCCGCGAGATTGACCGCCTGGAACCAGGTGGAGAAGGCGCGCACCAGGTCGCGCGCCAGGGCCGGCGGCCGGTCGCGCACGCAGGCCGCGAGCTCGATGCGCGCGTCGCTCTCACCGGCGCGGCTGCGGATCGCAGCCACGCGGTCGAGCTCGACCAGCTTGAACAGCTCCTCGCCACCCTGCTCGCGCAGGATCTCGCCGAGGAGGGCGCCGAGCGCATGCACGTCGTCGCGCAGCGGCTCGTGCTTGGCGGGGAACTGGATGTCGCCGCGGTTCACCCTCAGTCCCAGGTATTGGCGCGGGCGGCGAAGTCCGGGCGCTGCGGGCGCACCACGCAGAAGCGCTGCCCCGTGGGCGCCTCCATCACGTACCAGGTGCGCACCGCTCCGACGCGTTTCGCGCCGAGGCGCTCGAGGCGCGCCACCTCGGCCTCGATATCGTCGGCCTCGATGTCGAGGTGCACGCGGCTTGCATGCCCGACCTGCTGCACCTCGAGATGCGGCTGGTCGGGCGCGGTGGCGAGGATGCGGTAGCGCGCCTCGCCCGGCTCGCCCGGCCGGCGCGCCTCGAGCCCGAGCGCCTCGCTCCAGAAGCGCGCCGCGGCTTCCAGGTCGTCGGTACGGCAGTCGATGATGTAACCCGCGAGACGGCTTTTGTGCATCGAGGACTCCTTTATGGTCATTATCCCGCCAGCAGCACCGACTCGGCGCGCTCGAGCTCCTCGGGCCGGCCGTAGATGACCACGATGTCCCCCTCGTGCAGCACGGTGCCCTCGGCGGGCTCGCGGCCGAGAATCCCCTGGCGCCGCACCCCCGAAAAGGTCACTCCGACGCCGCGGCCGCGCACCTCGCCGAGGGTACGCCCCACCGCCCAGGCGCCCGGCGGCACCACCACGGATTTGAGCTCCTCGCGATGATCGCTCAGCGCGTCGACCGGGTGCGGGTCGCCGCGGCGCACGATGTTGCGCAGCACCGCGTAGCGGCTGCTGCGGATGTCGCCGAGCGTACGCACCACGCGCGGCACCGGCACGTGCAGCAGCATCAGCACGTGCGATACCAGCATGAGGCTCGCTTCGAAGGTCTCGGGCACGACGTCGGTGGCGCCCGCCTCCTGCAGCTCCTTGAGCCGTGCATCGTCCGCGGTGCGCACCAGCACCGGCACCTCGGGGCGCAGCCGGCGGACGCTGTGCAGGATGCCGATCGAGGTTGCAGGATCCGAGAAACTGATGACCACGGTGCTGGCCGCGGCGAGTCCCGCCTTGGCGAGCAGCTCCTCGTCGGAAGAGTCGCCGTACATCACCGGGTCGCCCGCCTGGCGCGCGGCACGGATGCGCGCCGGATCGAGGTCGAGCGCGATGTACTCGAAGCCCTGCGACTCGAGCACGCGGGCCACGTTCTGGCCGACGCGGCCGAAGCCGCACAGGATCACGTGCTCGCGCTGGGCGATCCTGCCGGTGGCGGCATCCTCGCGCTCGCTCGCGGTGGCGACCGGCGCGTGCTCGCGCAGCAGCGCACGCGCCACGCGCTTGTTGTTGTTGAGGATCAGGGGCGAGAGCAGCATCGACAGGACGATCGCCACCACGAGCGGCTCGCCGAGCTTCTCGGGCAGCAGCCCCGCCTGCAGCAGTATGGTGCACAGCGCGACCCCGAACTCGCCGCCGATCGAGATGACGATGCCGGTGCGCAACGCCTTGAAGCGCGAGCTGGTGAAGGGGCGCGCCGTGAGCGCCGCGATCACCGCCTTGAGCGGCACCAGCGTCACCAGCAGCAGCGATATGAGCGGCAGCTCGCGCACCAGCAGGTGCAGATCGAGCAGCATGCCGACCGAGATGAAGAACAGGCCGAGCAGGATGTCGCGGAACGGGCGGATCACCGCCTCGATCTGATGCCGGTACTCCGTCTCGGCCAGCATCATGCCCGAGAGGAACGCGCCGAGCGCGAACGACAGCCCCGCCACGTACGATACCCAGGCGGAGCCGAGCGCCACCAGCAGCACCGTGAGCGTGAAGAGCTCGCGCAGCCGGCTGTGGGCGATCTCGTGAAACAGCGGCCGCAGCAGCCAGCGGCCGGCGGCCAGCACCGCCACGATCGCCAGCACGCCGCCGAACACCGCCACCAGGCTCTGGCTGAGGTTGAAGTGGTCGGCGCCTTCGGCGAGCGCCGCTGCGAGCGCCAGGAACGGCACGAACGCCAGGTCCTGAAACAGCAGCATGCTGAAGGCGAGCCGGCCGTGCGTGCGGTTGAGCTCGGCGCGCTCGGTGAGCTGGTGCAGCAGGATCGCGGTCGAGCTCATCGACACCGCGCCGCCGAGCACGATCGCCGGCAGCCAGCCGACGCCGAGCTGATGGGCGATGAGCGCGCACACGCTCGCGGTGGCTGCGACCTGCAGCGCCCCCAGGCCGAACACTTCGCGGCGCATCGCCAGCATGCGCGGCAGCGAGAACTCGAGGCCGAGCGTGAACAGCAGGAACGCCACGCCGAGCTCGGCCAGCAGGCGCGTCGTGCCCGAGTCCGACACCACGCCGAGCGCGTGCGGGCCGAGCAGCAGCCCGAGGACCAGGTAGGCGAGGGTGGTCGGCAAGCCGAGACGCCGCGTGAGCGTCACCAGGAAAACGGAGCCGGCGAGGAGCAGCAGGACCTGGGAGAGCGGGGCGATCATCGCCCCCCAACTTAGACTGCACCGCGCGGCAAACGCAACGGGGCGCACCGGCCCCGCGGCTTCGCGCGCGCGGCTGCCTCAGCCGCGGGTACGCGGCCTACGCGACCAGGCCGCGATCTCCCGCGGGGGCGCGAGCCCGGCCGGGACCCGCCCATCGGGGATCGGTGTGCCACCCTTCAGCTCGAGCGGCAGCACGCCCGCCCAGCAGGGCCGCGCATAGTCCGCCTCGAGGTCGATCGGCGGGCCGGTGCGGATCTTGGCGGATGCTTCCTCGATCGGCAGCGCCAGCACCGTGGTGACCTCGAGCTCCTGCGGTGTCGGCGGGCGGATCAGCGCGCTGCGTCCCGGATGCACCCGCTCGATGAGGGCGTGCATGGCGCGGCCCTTCTCCTGCGGGTCGGCGACCGCGCGCGCCGCGCCGAGCACCACTACGGAGCGGTAATTCATCGAGTGGCGGAAGTACGAGCGCGCCAGCACCAGCGCGTCGATCAGCGTGACGGTCACGCACAGCGGCGCGCCGTTCGCGAGCGAGCTCAGCATGTGATTGGTCGCGGCGCCGTGCAGGTAGAGCTGCGAGTCGATGCGCGCGTGGGTGGTCGGCAGCACGTACGGCTGGCCGCCGGCCGCGAAGCCGACGTGACAGATGAGCGCCTCGTCGAGGATGGCGTTGACGGTTGCGCGCTCGTAGGTTCCGCGCTCGCGGTGGCGCACGAGCGTGGTGCGAGGCGTGGCGGCGATAGGCTTGGTCAGATGCCCGACTGCCAGGTGCTCGGCATGCCGGCCTTGCCGATGGCATCCTCGATCAGGAGACACGCGTCGCGCGCCTCCGGCTGCGCCCGCAGGCTGCGCGCGATGGAGTTGAGGAAGCGGCACATGATCGCGAGGTTCGGGTGGATCGTGTGCAGCTGCGCCTCGACACTATCGATGGCCTCGATCAGGTCTTCCTGATCGCAGATCGGGAACGTCATGCTCGTGACGGCACACTGTACGGACACCAGCGCCTGATGTATTGCGGCCTGTTGCTCCCCGTCCATGGGACAGAATTTGAACCCGTTTGCGCCGGGCTGCAAGCCCCGCCGGGCGGGACTCACCGCGCCGTCCCCCTGAAAGCAAGGAGCCCCGCCGTTTTCGCGGCGGGGCTCCTCAAGTTCACCGGAAGATGTTTACTTCGGCGGAGTGGTCGAGGACGACTCGCTCTTCTCGCCGCTCTTCTCGGTCTTCTTGTGGTGCTTCTTCTTATGCTCCTTCTTCATGGTGTCCTTCGCCTCCGGGCTGGACGAAGAGGAAGCGGCCGGAGTCGAGGCCGGCGGGGTCGACTGGGCGAACGCCGGGCCGGCAATCAGGGCAAGCGCGATGACAGGGACAAGCTTCTTGAACATGTGGTCTCCAAAAGGATTTGTGTGTGCGCAGCGTGCGCGAGGCGGGCGTATTATCACAGGATTTCCCGCCCGCAAGAGCCATATGACCGCAACGTAATGTTGGGGGTCTGTGTGCACGTAACACATTGATATTGAAGAGATAATCTTAGCTGAACGGCACCTGAAAATCCTCAGTGTCCGGGAAAGGAGACGAGCGCTGTCACAGGTACGCCGAGCGCCGTCAGCTTCCCCGATCCGCCGAGATCGGGAAGGTCCACGATGAAGCACGCAGCGAGGACTCGCGCACCGAGCGAGCGCAGCAGCTGTACCGCCCCGGCGGCCGTTCCGCCGGTGGCGATGAGATCGTCCACCAGAATGATGTCTTCCCCGGCACCGACGGCGTCGCGGTGCATCTCCATCTCGTCGAGTCCGTACTCGAGCGAATACGCCACGCGCACCGTCGCGTGCGGCAGCTTGCCTTTCTTGCGGATCGGCACGAAGCCCGCGCCGAGGCGCGCGGCGAGCGCGCCGCCGAGAATGAAGCCGCGCGCTTCGATGCCGGCGACGCGGCTGACGCCGCTTGCCAGCCACGGCCGCGCGAGCAGCTCGACCACGCTGTGAAAGGCGCGCGCATCTCCCAGGAGCGTCGTGATGTCGCGAAACATGACGCCGGGTCTGGGATAGTCCGCGATGGTGCGGATCGCGGCGCGCAGCTCGTCGCAAGTCAACAGCTCCATGGCGCGCAACTCTACTCCCCGGCCCCGCGCCGCCACACGAGGGTCTGGTTGTTGGCCGGCATGGCGTGGTCGGCGGCGAGTGCGAGCCCTTGGGCGGCGGCGAGGCGCTCGAGTGCCTCGAAGTCACGAATGCCGCTCAGCGGGTCCCGCTGGCGCAGGTACCCGTCGAACCGGGCGTTGCTCGCGCTCGTATACCCGCCGCGATAGCGGAACGGACCGTAGACGCACAGCACCCCCGGCGTGGCCAGCGCGGCGCCGACCCCGCGAAAGAAATGCTCCACCGCGTCCCACGCCATGATGTGGAGCGTGTTGGCGCTGAACACCGCATCCACGCGTCCCACCGGCCAGGGGTGCGTGCGCACGTCGAGCGCGATCGCGGGCCGCAGGTTCGGCGGGCCCTCGAGGCGAATACGCTCCGCGAGCGGGCCGAGCCCCTCCCCGAGCTCGCTCGGCTGCCAGCTCAAGTGGGGGAGGTGGCGCGCGAAATGCACCGCATGCTGGCCCGTGCCGCTGCCGACCTCGAGGACCGAGCGGCTGGCGGCGAGCTCGCCGCCGAGCACCGCGAGGATCGGGCCCTTGTTGCGCTCACAGGCTTCGGAGACGGTCAGCACGCGGCCGAGTCTGCGACAATGGCTCCATGCAAGCCATAGACGCCCTGCTGAGCCGCCGCTCGGCCACCACTCTCGCTGAGCCCGCGCCGGACGCGGGCGCCCTCGAGCTCATCTTCGCGAGCGCCGTGCGCGCTCCCGATCACGGGCGGCTGAGGCCGTGGCGCTTTGTGGTAGTGCGCGGCGCGGCGCGCGCCCGCTTCGGGGAGCTGCTCGCCCGCCACCTGGCACGCACCCAACCCACGGCCAGCGCCGAGTCGCTGCGGCGCGAGCGTGACAAGGCGTTCCGCGCGCCCATGATCATCGTGGTCGCGGCTCACGTGAACGAGGCGGCGAAGATCCCGCCGATCGAGCAGACCTTATCGGCGGGAGTCGCGGCCGGAAACATCATGCTCGCCGCGCTGGCACTCGGTTACAACGCGATGTGGAAGACCGGCGGGGCAGCGTACGACGCCGAGGTGCGGCAGTCCCTCGGCCTCGGCTCGAGCGATGCGATCGTCGGGTTTCTCTACATCGGCGCGGAAGCCGGCAAGCCGGGCGTCGCGCGCGGTGAATGGCGCGACCTGGTGCGTGAGTGGGGCGGCGCTGCCGTATGATGCCGACCTTCCCCCGCTGAAGGCCCGTATCCGATGAGATCATTGTTAGGGGCGGCGGCGCTCGCCGCCCTCGCAGCGTGCGCTGCCAAGCCTGCCAGGGAGAACCCGATGCCCGTCGCCGCCGCTCCCGCTGCCGCCGCGGCCGTTCCCGTCCCCGGTGCGGACCAGGCCGGGCTTGCCCGTCCCCCCGCCTCCGCCGCGCAGTCCGCGCCGCGGCCGGCGATCGGTGATTGCGGCCTGGATCTTTCGGCGGGCGACCGCAGCGTGCACCCGGGCGATGACTTTTTCGCCTACGCCAACGGCGGCTGGTACCAGAGCTTCGTGATTCCCGCCGATCACTCGAGTTACGGGCCTTTCAACACGCTCGAGGAGCTCTCCGCGCAGCGCGTGCGCGCCATCATCGAGGCCGCCGCCGCCGCGCATCCCGCCGCCGGCACGCCCGAGCAGCAGATCGGCGACTACTACGCGAGCTTCATGGACACCGGGGGCGTCGAGGCCGGCGGGCTCGCGCCGGCGCAGGCGGATCTCGAGCGCATCGCCGCCGCGACGACGCGCGAGGCGCTGGCGCGCCTGTTCGCCCTGCCGGGCTTCGCCTCGCTGTTCGACATCGACCTGCCGCCGGACTTCAGGAACCCCGATCGCTACGCCGTGGTGATCAGCGAGTCGAGCCTGGGACTCCCGGACCGCGACTACTACCTCAGGGACGATCCGCAGCTGCGCGCGCTGCGCGAGAAGTACGTGGCGTACATCGCCCAGATGCTCCGGCTCGGCGGCAGCGCCGACGCCGCCGCCCGGGCGCGCGACGTCATGGCGTTCGAGACGGAGGCGGCGAAGGTCCAGTGGCCGATCGAGAAGCGGCGCGACGTGGACGCCACCTACAACCCGCGCACGCGCGGGCAGCTGCTCGGCCTCGCGCCGGGCTTTCCATGGGCGGCCTTCCTCGAATCCGCGCAGCTCGGCTCGCGGCAGGACCTGGTGCTGGCCGAGATCACCGCCATCCGCGATCTCGCCCAGCTCTTCAGCCGCACCCCGGTGACGACGCTGCAGGCGTGGCTCACCTTCCAGTACCTGAGCGGTCACGCGCCCTATCTGCCGCAGCGCTTCGATACGGCGCATTTCGCCTTCTACGGCCAGGCACTGCGCGGGCAGCCCGAGCAGCGTGAGCGCTGGAAGCGCGCGGTCGACGAAGTGAATGCGGCGCTCGGCGAGCCGGTCGGCAGGCTGTACGTGGCGCAGTACTTCCCGCCGGAGTCGAAGGCCAAGATGCTCGCGCTCGTCGCTGACCTGCTGGCGGCGCTCAACGAGCGCATCGACGAGCTCGACTGGATGACGACCGAAACCAGGTCGCGGGCGCACGAGAAGCTCGCGACCTTCACGCTCAAAATCGGCTATCCGGACGAGTGGAAGGATTACTCGGCGCTCGTGATCCGCCGCGACGACCTGCTTGGCAACGTGCGGCGCGCGGCCGAGTGGCACTGGAACTACCAGGTGGCGCGCCTCGACAAGCCGGTGGACCGCGCCGAGTGGCAGATGAATCCGCAGGACATCAACGCCTACTACAACCCCTCGAACAACGAGATCGTGTTCCCGGCGGCGATACTCCAGCCGCCGTTCTTCGACCCGAACGCCGATGCCGCCGTGAACTTCGGCGCCATCGGCGCGGTGATCGGTCACGAGATCGGCCACGGCTTCGACGATCAGGGCCGCAAGTTCGGCCCCGACGGCGGGCTCGAGGATTGGTGGACGCCGCAGGACGAGCGGGTGTTCACCGCGCGCAGCGCGCGCCTCATCGAGGAGTATTCGCGCTTCGAGGCGCTGCCGGGACTCAGGGTCAACGGCGCCAACACCGTCGGCGAGAACATCGGCGATCTGGGCGGGCTCAACATGGCCTACGAGGCCTACCGCATCTCGCTGCGCGGCGCGCCGGCGCCGGTGATCGACGGCCTGACCGGCGCGCAGCGCTTCTTCCTCGCCTACGCGCAGGTATGGCGCAGCAAGTACCGCGACGGCGCGCTGCGCGAGCTGGTGCTGTCCGACGTGCACAGCCCGGACCGCTTCCGCGTCAACGGGCCGCTGCCCAACATCGACGCGTGGTACCAGGCCTTCGACGTGCGGCCGGGCGACAAGCTCTACATCAAACCCGAGGATCGGGTGCGCATCTGGTAGAGGGACGGATTTACGGCGTCGCCGAAAGTAATTGTTTTACGGTCGCGGGGGTACTGTTCAGGGCTTGACCACCGCGAGTATCACGATCGCGATGAGCAGCAGCCCCGGCACCTCGTTGAAGAAGCGATACCAGCGCTCTGAGCGTCCGCGGCCTGCGGCGAGCTCACCGATCAGCCGGTAACACCACAGGTGGTAGCCGATGAGCGCCGTCACCAGGAGCAGCTTCAGGCGCAGCCACCCGAAGGCGAGATACAGGGGGGCGGCGGCGATCATCGCGACGCCGAACAGCACCGTGCCGACGGCGCCGATCGTCATGATCGCGAACAGCCGCCGCTCCATGAGCTCGAAGCGGGCGCGGCCGTCCGCGTCCATGGTCGCGACGTGATAGACGAAGAGGCGCGGCAGGTAGAACAGCCCCGCGAACCAGGTGACCACGAAGACAACGTGGAAAGCTTTGAGCCACAGCATCGCCGCACTTCCCGCGCTGCCCTGTGAGCGATTGTAGCCAGGCAGGCGCGCGGATGGCGAACGCGGCGCGCGGCTCTGGTAGCATCACGGGCCCTTAATCGCCCGAAACTGCCCCACACCATGTCCAGCACGCCCGCCGCCTCGGCCCCGTTCCTGAGCAACATCGAGATCGCGCAACGCGCCCGCATGCGTCCCATAGTCGAGCTGGCGCGCGAGCGGCTCGGCATCCCGCCGGAGAGCCTCGAGCCCTACGGTCACTACAAGGCGAAGGTGTCGCTCGATTATGTCGCGCAGCTCGGCGCCAGGCCCGACGGCAAGCTGATCCTCGTGACCGCGATCTCGCCGACGCCGGCGGGCGAGGGCAAGACCACGACCACGGTCGGGCTCGGGGACGCGCTCAACCTGCTCGGCAAGCGCGCCATGCTGTGCCTGCGCGAACCCGCGCTCGGCCCGGTGTTCGGCGTCAAGGGCGGCGCCGCCGGCGGCGGCTACTCGCAGGTGGTGCCCATGGAGGACATCAACCTGCACTTCACCGGCGACTTCGCCGCCATCGCCGCCGCCAACAACCTGCTCGCGGCAATGGTCGACAATCACATCTACCAGGGCAATCCGCTCGGCTTCGACGTGCGGCGCGTCGCCTGGCGGCGCGTGGTCGACATGAACGATCGCGCGCTGCGCCAGATCGTGGTGGGACTCGGCGGCACGGCCAACGGCGTGCCGCGCGAGGACGGCTTCGACATCGTGGTCGCTTCCGAGGTGATGGCGATCCTGTGTCTCGCCAGCAGCCTCGCCGACCTGAAGGAGCGCCTCGGCAACATCGTGGTCGGCTACCGCGCCGACCAGCAGCCGATCCGCGCCCGCGACGTCAAGGCGCACGGCGCCATGGCGGCGCTCCTCAAGGGCGCGCTCGCGCCGAATCTGGTGCAGACGCTCGCCAACAATCCGGCCTTCATCCACGGCGGACCGTTCGCCAACATCGCCCACGGCTGCAACTCGGTGGTCGCGACCCGCACGGCCCTCAAGCTCGCCGATTACGTGGTCACCGAGGCCGGTTTCGGCGCCGACCTCGGGGCGGAGAAGTTCGTCGACATCAAGTGCCGCAAGTCGGGCCTGCGGCCGAGCGCCGCGGTCATCGTCACCACGGTGCGCGCCCTCAAGTACCACGGCGGCGTCGAGCTCGCCGATCTCAAGACCGAGAACCTGGCGGCGCTGGAGCAGGGTGCGGTGAACCTCGAGCGCCACATCGACAACGTGGTCAACCACTACGGACTGCCGTGCGCGGTCGCCATCAACCGCCGCGCCGAGGACACCGACGCCGAGGTCCGCCTGCTCACCGAGCGGGGCGCGGCGCACGGCGTGCGCGTCATCGGCGCGACCCACTTTGCCGAAGGCGGCAAGGGCGCGCTCGAGCTGGCGCGCGAAGTGGTGCGGCTGTGCGAACAGCCCAACAAGTTCCACTTCGTCTACGAGGACAGCGCGCCGCTCTGGGACAAGATGAAGGCGATCGCCACCAGGATCTACCACGCCAGCGACATCACCGCCGACAGCAAGATACGGACGCAGATCAAGCAGCTGCAGGACGCCGGCTACGGCCACTATCCGGTCTGCGTCGCCAAGACACAGTACTCCTTCTCCACCGACCCGAAGCTG
Source organism: Steroidobacteraceae bacterium (assembly GCA_035934055.1). Lineage (GTDB taxonomy): Bacteria > Pseudomonadota > Gammaproteobacteria > Steroidobacterales > Steroidobacteraceae > 13-2-20CM-66-19. Next base: position 26,947 of record DASYYF010000093.1, read on the forward strand.
CGGGCGGCGCCCGTGAACCACGTGGTCAACATCCGCGAGGTGCGGCTCGCCGCGGGGGCCGAGTTCATCGTCATGATCTGCGGCGACGTCATGACCATGCCGGGACTGCCGAAGGTGCCGGCGGCCAACAGCATCGACGTCGACGAGAACGGCCGCATCACCGGGCTGTTTTGAGGTCAGGAGGGGCCGTGCCCTTCTGCGAGGCCGATCCCTGGAGGAAGCAGTACTTCGAGGCGGTCGCCTGCCCGCCCGAGGTGCGCATCCCCACCGAGGATCCGGACGCGTACCAGTGGAACCCGGCGTATCGCTGGGTCTACAACAAGCTCGCCGTGGCCGAGTCACAAGGCCTGGTGTGCGCTCCGCACGGCGTTACGCCGCGGTCTTTTCCGGTGTTCAGCAAGCCGATCATCAACCTGCACGGCATGGGCGTCGGCAGCCGCGTGCTGCCCGACCGCGCGCACTACGAGCGCCATGAGACCGCCGGGCACTTCTGGATGCCGCTGCTCGAGGGCGATCACGTGAGCAGCGACCTGGCGGTGCAGCGCGGGCGGGTGCGGTGGATTCGCCACTGCCACGGCGTGCCGGGCGTAGGCGGCACGTTCGATTACTGGACCATCGAGGCGGGCCGGCGCGAGTCTCTCAGCGCGTACCTGGATGAGTGGGTCGCGCGGAGCCTCGCCGGCTACACCGGCATGTTCAACGCCGAGACGATCGGCGATCGCATCATCGAGGTGCACCTGCGGGTCGCCGACCAGTGGCCGGATCTGTACGAGCGGGGCTGGCTCGCGGCGGTGGTCGGGCTCTACCGCGACGGCCGCTGGTCGCTCACGGACGGCGAGCGGCGCACAGGCTACAGCGTGGCGCTCTTCGGTCCCCACGGCCGTGAGTACCGCCATCCACCCCCGTACCTGGTCGATGAGGTGCGGCGCATGCCGCATGTGATGAGCGTGCAGATCACCTTTCATGAGGATCGTCCCGCCCGGGCCCACTCCATGCCGCCGGGAGGATTTCGCCTCGCGGTGGTCAACTGCACCGATCTGGAAGCGGGTCTGACGGCGCGCGCGCGCCTCGCCGCCTTCTGGGGAATCTGAAGGCTCGCGTCGGCGCCCCGAGGGCTCAGGGATGCCAGCCGCGCTCGCGCGCGGCAGCTTCACCGGCGGCGTCGAGCGGCTCGCCCGCGATCAGCTCATCGAGCGTTCCGGCCACCGCGCGGGGCAGCGCGGAGGCGGCCTGCCGGTAAGCCGTGCCGCCGGGCGCGGGCGCGCCGCGCGCCAGCGCCTCGACGCGCCATGCACTCTGCTCGCGGCATGCCAGGCCCGCGAGCGGGCTCGCCCCCTGCACGATGAACGTACGGCAATAGGTGCCGTTCCGTTCCCGGAAGCTGACGCCGATCTGCACCGGCGCGCCCGGCGGCTGAGCACTCGCCAGCTGATCCGACAGGGCGCGCGAGAGCACGCCGCTCGCGAGCATCCGCCCTGCGCGCGTGTCGACCGGAGCGTTGCCCGCCGGCGGACCGGGCAGCAGCGGGCCGAGCAGCAGCGGGCCGAGCAGAGCACCGAGGACCAGACTGGCAGCGATCGCACTCCACTGAGGCCAGCTCCAGCGGGCGCGCGGCCGGGGTTCGAGCCGGATCACGTTGTCCGGGCGCTGCCCGGCGGCGGCGCCGCGCGCACTCGCGAGCAGCCGCTCGGGCAGCGGCTCCGCGAGGACCGGGGCGAACGCGTCCTGCACCCGCGCCCGCAGCGCGCGCTGGCGCGCGACGCGCTCCGCGAGCCGCGGGTCGGCCGACATCGCGGCCTCGAGCGCCGCGCGCGTCGCGGCGTCGAGCTCGCCGTCCGCGTACGCGCCGAGAGTCTCTTCGCTGAAGGTCATCCTATGCTCCGTCGCGCTCGCCGAGCAGCGCCTGCAGCGCATCGCGGGCGCGCGCCAGGCGGCTCGTCAGTGTCCCGATCGGCACCTCCATGATGTGCGCCGCCTCCTTGTACGAGAGTCCCTCCACCAGCACCAGCGCCACCGCCAGGCGCTGCTCATCCGGCAGTCGTGCCACGGCGTCCTGCACCGCGATCGCATCCAGCGGCGCGCCGTGTGCGGGGTCGGCGACCTCATCGGCCGCTTCCGCCGCAGCGAACAGCCGCCCGCGCCGGCCACGGGAGCGCTGCTCGTCGATCCAGGCATGGCGCACGATGCCGAACAACCAGCCGGCGAGCGGCGCGTCCGCGCGCAGCTGCCGCGCGTGCGCGAGCGCACGCTCGATGGCGGTCTGCACCAGGTCGTCGGCATCGTGAGGATTGCGCGCGAGCACGCGCGCGAAACGGCGCAGCCGCGGCAACAGCTCGACCAACTCCGTGCGCAGCTCGCCCACGCGCGCGCTCTCTATGCCGGCACTACGATCACGGAGGCGATTTTCTTCCATTTGTTCCCCGCGCGGCCACATTCAATTAAGGTGCCGCTGTGCGCGACCTGCTGCTGACCGGACTGCTGTTGTGTGCGGCTGCGCCGGCCGCCGCGCAGGTGGGGCTGCCTGCCGTGCGCCTTCCCAACCTGCCGGCCGCGACCGTGCCGGCCCTGCCGGGGCAGGGACTGCTGCCGCTGACGGGCGACACGGCTGCGGCGCTCGGCCAGCTCGACTCGCGCAGCCTCCGCGAGCTGCGGCAGCTGCGCATCCGCGACCTGCTGCGGCGGCATCGCGACGTTCTCGAGGCGGACCCGCACGGTGCGCCCATCGTGCGCGGCGAGCTGCTGGCTTTCTCGCCGCAGCCGGGCGCGCTCGAGGCGGCGCTCGCCGCGGGTTACAGCGTGCTGCGCGAACGCGAGCTCACGGGCCTCGACGCCCGCATCGTCGTGCTGCACGCGCCGGGTGACACCGCGCGCGCACTCACGCAGCTCGAGGCCATCGATGCCGCCGGCAGCTACGACTTCAATCACGTCTATCTCCCGAGCGGTCTGTCCGCGCGCGCGGCGGACCCGGTCCAGCCGGCGGCTGCGGCCGGTGCGGCGGCATCCGCCCGGCCGCCCGGCGCCGCGGTCCGGGTGGGGCTGATCGACGATGGGGTCGATGAGCACCACGCGGCGCTCAGCGATGTGACGATTCACGCCCACGGCTGCGCGGGAGCGGCGCTGCCGGCCATTCACGGCACTGCGATCGCCTCGCTCCTGGCAGGACACGCGGGCCGCTTCCGGGGCGCAGCGCCGGGTGCGGAGCTCTATGCCGCGGACGTTTTCTGCGGCCGTCCCACGGGCGGCGCGGTCGACGAGGTCGCCGAGGCCTTCGCCTGGCTGGTGCGCGAGCAGGTGCCGGTGATCAACGTGAGCCTGGTGGGGCCTGCGAACCGGACCCTCGAGAGCGTCGTCGCCGGTGCGGTCTCGCGCGGCTATCTGATCGTCGCCGCTGTCGGCAACGACGGGCCGGCCGCCCCGCCTCTCTATCCCGCCGCCTGGCCCGGAGTGGTGGGCGTCACCGCGGTCGACGCGCGGCGCCGGGTGCTGCCCGAGGCCGAGCGCGGTCCGCAGGTGAAATTCGCGGCCCCGGGGGCCGACATGACGGCGGCGCTGACACCGCGGGGCTATGCGCTGGTGCGCGGGACTTCGTTCGCCGCGCCGATCGTCGCGGGCCTGCTCGCGCAGGCGCTGCATTCTCCGGACAAGGCTTCAGCCGATGCGGCGCTCGCCGGGCTCGAGCGGCAGGCGCTCCATCTCGGCTCCCCGGGTCTCGATCCCGCCTACGGCTACGGGCTGGTGGGGGCCGAGCTCGCACCGGCGCCGGCGCTGGCTCGCGCCCGGCCGGAATAAGTAAAACCAATCTTCCCGCCGCGGAGGGAAGAATCCGCGGCACTCCGTCGTAGTACTCGATGAAAGGTCGCGGACGGACCGCGGCCTCGAGAGGAGACGACCATGAGGACCCATCATCTTTTCGCGAGTGCCGCGATCCTGCTGCTGTCTGCCGCGGCCCTGCCGGCCCACGCGCAGTTGCTGGGCGGTGGTTTTCGCGGTGGCGCGGCCGGCGGGTTCGGCAGCCCTTTCGGCGGCGCTCAGGCAGGCGGATTCGGGCGTGCGCACGCGGCCGCCCGCACGGGCTCGGTGACCCGCGACAGCGACGCGGCCCGGCCCTCTGCGGCGGGAGCGGTGAAGGCGGGCTCGCGGGCGGGTACGCAGGCCGGCTCGCGTGTGGCCGCCGATGGCCGCAGTGCCGCCAGCACGACGGCGGGCGAGGCGGGCGGCGCCCTGGCTGCTGGGACGGCCGGCGGACGCGCCGCGGCCGGTACGGCCCTGAGCGAGGGTTCGACGGTTGCCGGCACGACCGCGGGCGCTGGCCATCTCGCCGCAGGGGCTGCTGGCTCGGCAGGCGCCCAAGCGACGGGCGTGAGCGAGACGGGCAGCCAGCCGTCATCGACCGGCAAGCCGTCATCGCCGGCCAAGCCGTCAACGCCGGCCAAGCCGTCGGGCACCCGTCAGCCGGCAGCCACCAACAACTCGCCGCCCGGGAGCATGGAGTCCGGTGCCCGGGCCGGGTTCGGCGGGTCCTTCGGTGCAAACGCGGGGACCGGCTCGAACGACGCCGGGGCGAGCATGTCCGGTAATGCATCCGCGGGCACTTCAGCCCAGAGCTCTCGTTAACCGACCGAGCACGGATGCGCTGTCGAGCGGGCCGCCGGCGAAGGCTGTGACCTTCGCCGGCTGCTCATCCGGGCGGATGGTCGCCGCTGAACTTGATCGCGGTGGCGCCTTCCACCGGTCCGATCGTCGCCCGGTCGCTCACATAGAGCTCCACCGGCCGCTCGAACTTGAGAGTGCCTTTCACCACCGAGCGCGGGCCGATGACGATGCGTTGCGGGCTGCGCGACCCGTGGTCGCTCGAGTGTCCCTCGTGGACTATCACGCCGCCGTCCACGCGCGCGTCCGGCCCGATCTCGATGCTGCCGGTGACGGTCCCCACGTCGCCGCCGACATGGGCGGCGTTGACGCGGATGCTGCCGTTGACGTTGGCGAGCGCACCGGCGACATCGGCGCCGCTCGCGAGCGTCAGCGAGCCGTTGACGGTACGCACCGGCCCGCTGGCCCGGGCGCCGTCGTCGAGCCGTACGGAGCCGTTGACCGTTTTCACCTCGGCGGCGGCGGCGTGCGCCTCGAGGGTGATGCTGCCGTTGACCGTGCGCGCCTCGCCGACGACGGCGTTCTCACCGACGTGAACCGAGCCGTTGACCGTGGAGAGGTCTCCGCGGTGCTCGCCCGCGCTCACGGTGATCGAGCGGTTGACCGTCGAGACCTCATCGCCGCCCGCCAGCGCGGTGCCGGTGGTGGCGAGTGCGAGCGCCGCCATGGCGGCGCGGAAGACACATAGCCGAGTCATAGGATTCCTCCCGTTTCGCTCCGTACCACTGTAGATGCGTTGCGGCGGCCGGCGGTTTACACGTGCGTCCGGGGCACCGCAGAATCTCCCGAATGTCAGGGAACAGGACCACCCAAGGGCGGCGCGCGCCCCGCCGCATCCTCGTCATCGACGTCGGCGGCACCCACATCAAGTTCCGCCTCGACGGGCGCGGGCGGATCTTCAAGTTCCGCTCCGGACCCGAGCTCGGACCCGGGCGCATGGCGCGCAAGGTGCTCAAGCGCGCCCGCGGTCTCGCGTACGATGCCATCTCGATCGGCTACCCGGGACTGGTGTTTCACGGACGCATCGCGGCGGAGCCGCACAATCTCGGCAAGGGCTGGGTGGGCTTCGATTTCGCGGCGGCGTTCGGCAAGCCGGTGCGCATCGTGAACGATGCCGCCATGCAGGCGATCGGCAGCTACCGGGGCGGACGCATGCTGTTCCTCGGGCTCGGCACCGGACTCGGCGCAACGCTGATCATCGACGGCGTGGTCGAGCCCACCGAAATCGGCCACATGCCCTACCTCAAGGGGCGCACTTTCGAGGACTACCTCGGCGAGCGGGGCCGCCGCCGGCTCGGCACGCGCAAGTGGCGCGCCGCGGTCGGCGACGTGGTCGCGCACCTGAAGACCGCGCTCGAGGCCGACTATGTGGTGCTCGGGGGCGGTAATGCCGCACGGCTGAAGAGGCTGCCGCCCGGCGCGCGGCACGGCGACAACCGCAACGCCTTCGTCGGCGGCGTGCGCCTCTGGCGGCCGGGCGGCGGATCCCTCCGGCTGCGCGGCGCCCCGGCGGGCCGCGCATGAGCGCGGCGCCCGGTGGCCCCGGAATCTCTCCCACCTGGTCGAGCAGCGACAAGGAGATGGTCGGGTGCCCGCTCGGGCCGGCGCGCCTGTGGTTCACCATCGGCGGCGGCATCGTCAACGAGGTCTACTACCCGCGGGTCGACATTCCGCAGATCCGCGATCTCGGCTTCATCGTCGGCGACGGCGCCGGGTTCTGGGTCGAGGTGAAGCGCATGTGGAAGCACGACGTCGAGCTCGCGGACGCGGGCGCGCCGGCCGTGAAGATCGCCCACCATCACGCGCGCTTCGAGCTCCTGCTGCGCGTCACGCCGTGTGAAGACCGCGAGGTGCTCCTCATCGAGGCGACGCTGAGCGGTGATCCGACGCTGCGGCTGTATGCGCTGCTCGCGCCGCACCTCGGCGGCACGGGCCACGGCAACCGCGCCGCGGTGGTGAGCTATCGCGGCCGCAGGGTGCTGTGGGCCGAGCAGGGTCCCTTCGGCCTGGCGCTCGCCGCGGCCACCCCGCTGCAGGCGCAAGCCTTCTCACGCGGCGCCGCCGGCTACGTCGGCGAGAACGACGGCTGGCAGGATTTCTCCCATCACGGCGCGATGACCTGGGAGTTCGATGAGGCGGGCCCCGGCAACGTGGCGCTGATCGGCGAGCTGCCGCGGCAGGCGGTGCTGGCTCTCGGATTCGGCAGCAGCGCCGAATCCGCGGCCACGCTCGCGCTCACCGCGCTCGGCGAGCCCTTCGAGGCGAGCTGGGCACGCCAGCAGGCGGCCTGGGAGCGCTGGCACCTGACCGGCACGCCCGTCGACAGGCTGCCCGCGGACCTGCCGGTCGAGATCCTCACGCAGCTGCGCACCTCGACCATGGTGCTGCGCAGCCACCGCGACAAGACCTATCCCGGCGCCATGGTGGCTTCGCTCAGTGTGCCCTGGGGCAACACGCACGAGGAGCGCGAGGGCTACCACCTGGTGTGGCCGCGAGACCTGGTGGAGTGTGCGGGCGCGCTGCTCGCGGTCGGCGCTACCGCCGAGCCGCACAATACGCTGCGCTACCTGCTCGCCACGCAGAATGGCGACGGACACTGGAATCAGAACCAGTGGCTCGGAGGCAAGGGCTACTGGTCCGGGATCCAGCTCGATGAGGCCGCATTTCCGGTGCTGCTCGCGGCGGCGCTCGGTGAGCGCGACGCGCTCGGAGGCACCGAGGTCGGCGACATGGTGCGGCGGGCGCTCGCGTTCGTGGTGCGCACCGGGCCGGTGAGCGACCAGGACCGCTGGGAGGAGGACGCGGGTCTCAACACCTTCACGCTCGCGGTGTGCATCGCTGCGCTCGTTGCGGGCGCCCCGTATCTGCCCGCGGACGCGCGCGATCTCGCGTTTGCCTTCGCCGACTACTGGAACGCACGGCTCGAGGACTGGACCGCGGTGGCCGATACGCCGCTCGCGCGGCGCTTCGGCGTCCCCGGCTACTACGTGCGGGTCGCGCCGCCCCAGGCACTCAGCGACCGCTGCTGCCCGGCGGACCTGGTCCTCGCGATCAAGAACCGGGCAACCGACCCGGCGCTCCCGGTGTCCGAGCAGGTCGGCGTCGATTTCCTGCAGCTGGTGCGCTTCGGACTGCGCCGCGCCGACGATCCGCTGATCCTCGCGAGCGTGCGCGTCGCGGATGGGCTGCTCAAGGTGGACACGCCCTCGGGCCCCTCCTGGCACCGCTACAGCGGCGACGGCTACGGCGAGCACGAGGACGGCAGCGCCTACGACGGCACCGGGCGCGGGCGCGCCTGGCCGCTGCTCACCGGCGAGCGCGGTCACTACGAGGTCGCCGCGGGACGCGACCCGCTCCCTCTCATCACGGCTATGGTGCGCATGGCTTCCGCGGGCGGGATGCTGCCCGAGCAGGTGTGGGATGCCGCGCCGATCCCCGCCCGCGGGCTCGAGCCCGGACGCCCCACGGGGGGAGCGATGCCGCTCGCGTGGGCCCACGCCGAGTACATCAAGCTGGTCATCTCCCGGGGGCTCAAGCGCCCGTTCGATCGGCCGCAGCTCGTGTGGCAACGCTATGGCGGCGCGCGGCCGGCGCTGAAGCGGGTGATCTGGTGCGAGCACGCGCCGGCGAGCACGCTGCCGGAGGGCTGCTCGCTCACGCTCGCGCTGCGCGAGCCGGGCACGGTCCGCGTCGGATTCGACGGCTGGCAGGACGCCCGCGAGCAGCAAACCACAGCCCACGCGCTCGGTCTGCATCTCATCGAGCTCGACACCGCGCGCCTCGCGGCCGGGCGGCGCATCGATGTCACCTTCCGCCACGCCGCGAGCGACGCCTGGGTGGGCCGGGACTTCCGCATCCGGGTGATTCCGCGGCCGGCGCCGTCCGGGTAGCACCGCGATGCCCTTCACCCTGGCCCATCCGGCCGCGATCCTGCCGTTCCGGCATGTCTGGTTCCTGCGCGCGGCGCCGCTCATCGTCGGCGCCGTGACGCCGGACCTGCCTTACTATCTGCCGCTCGGCGCGAGCGGCCGTCCGCTGCGGCTCGGGCTCGACACGCACAGCGTCCTCGGCTCGTACACGGCCGATCCGGCGCTCGGAATGGCCTTACTCGTGGGCGTAGTGCTGCTGCGCGAGCCGCTCACGGTGCTGCTGCCGAGGCGCGCCCGCTGGCTGTGCCTCGCGGCGCTCGAGCCCTTCAGACGCCAGGCCGCCGAGTGGCTCCTCGCGCCGCTCGCCATCCTGATCGGCGTGTGGACGCATCTGCTGTGGGATTCGTTCACCCATGTCGACGGCTGGGCGGTGCGGCACATTCCCGCTCTCAGCGACACCGTCGCACTCGGCTGGTACACGGGCGAGATATTCCACATCCTGCAGTACCTGAGCTCCGCCATCGGGCTCACCATCCTCGCCCTGTGGTACGCGCGGTTGCCCGTTCCGCCGGGCGCGCTGGCCGGTCACGACAGCCGCCGCGCGCATGCCGGCCCGGCGCTGCTCCTGATCGCCGGCGCGGCGCTGCTCATCGGCGGCGTCGAAGCGCTGCGCTACTACACGCGCTCGGAGGGCGCGGTCTACCAGACGCTCGACGTGCTCCTCACACGCGGCCTCGCCTGGTTCGCGCTGCTGTACCTGTTCGCCGGCGCGGTCGTCGCGCTCGAGCACCGCACGGGCGCGGTGCGCCAGCACTAGCGCGGCTCTCCATGCTTGCCGGTCCGGGCGCGCTGCAATCCACCACCACCGGCTGGCCCTGGCGGGCCGGGAACGAGTTCAGGCTGCTCGACGGCGGCGAGGTGTTCTTCGGGCGCATGCTGGCCGCCATCGAGGCGGCCCGGATGCACGTGCTGCTCGAGATGTACCTGGTGAGCTCCGGGCGCGTGGCGGGGCGGTTCATCGAGGCGCTCACCGGCGCGCGCGCCCGGGGCGTGCGCTGCTGCGTGATGTTCGACAGCTTCGGCGCGCTCGGGCTCTCGGGCGGCGACCGCTGGTGGCTCGAGGAGGCGGGCGTGGAGCTGCGCTTCTTCAACCCGCTGCGCTGGCGCAACCGGCTGCGCAACTTCCGGCGCGATCATCGCAAGCTCCTCGCGGTCGACGGCCGGGTGGCGTTCGTCGGCGGCGCCGGGCTCGCCGACGAGTTCGCCGGGCCCGATGCGTGGCGCGAGCTGATGGTCGAGATCACAGGCCCCGTCGTGGCCGATTGGCAGCGTGCCTTTGCCCGCACCTGGCGGCGCCTCGGTCCCGAGCTCGCGCTGCCCGAGCCGCCGGCCGCAGCGCTCGCCGGCGGCGCTCTCGGCCGCCTGGCGCTGAGCGAGGCGCGGCAACACTCGGTGCTCGCCAACGGCGTCGTGCGCCGCATCGACGCGGCACGCACGCGCGCCTGGATCATGAGCGCCTACTTCGTTCCTTCGCTCCGCTTTCGCAAGGCCCTGCGCCGCGCGGCGCGCCGCGGCGTGGACGTGCGGCTGCTGATGCCGAGCGCGCGCACCGACCATCCGTGGGTGCGTCAGGCGGCGCGGCGCTTCTACGGCAGGATGCTGCGCGCCGGCGTGCGGGTTTTCGAGTACCAGCCGCGCGTGCTGCACGCCAAGATGATCGTGTGCGACGACTGGGTGTCGCTCGGCTCGAGCAACCTCGATCGCTGGAGCTTCAAGTGGAACCTCGAGGCGAACCAGGAGGTGGCCGACGCACGCGTGGCGGACGCCGCGGCGGCCCTGTTCAGCGCCGACCTCGCCGTCGCGAGCCCGATCAGCCGCCGCCAGTGGCCGCAGCGCGCCTGGCTCGACCGGCTGCGCGAGCGGATCGCGGGCGCGCTCGATCGCTGGCTCGAGGGCTGGCGGCGTCCGCCGTGAGACAGCCGCGCACGCACGCATCACGGCGCGGCGGAGAACGACTCCGTAGTGCGCACGAACGCCAGCAGGAACGGCGCCAGCGTCGTGAGCTGCGTCGGGTAGGCGCGCACCGCGGCGAGCTTCAGATCCTCCTCCGCGGGTGTGAGCTCGAAGGGCGCGAGCGGCGCGTCGCCGAGGAGCGGTGCGCGCGTCAGCGGCAGACCCGGCGACAGCTCGCGCGGGCTCGGCCAGCCTTCGCCGCCGTGCACGATCCAGCAGCGCACCGCCGACAGCTCGCCGCGGCGCGCCATGGCGCGCAGTGAGAGGAGCGCCGCCGCACGGTGATCGGGATGCGAATCGCGCGGGCTCGGCGCCAGTACCAGCGTCGGATGGACGCGCTCGAGCACGGCGGCGAAGTCGCGCTCGAGGCCCGCGCCGGTGTAGGGGTGGCCGGGGAAGAGCGCGTCCGGGTAGGGCACGGCGGCGGCCGCCGTGAAGCGCGAGGTGTAGACCGCGTCGTGGTGACCGCCGAGGAGCTCGAGCACCCCGCGGTCCGGATAACCGAGGAACAGCTGCCGCTCGGGCGCCACGCCGAGGAGCGCCGCCGCCGCGCGCGCCTCGCGCATGCGGCGCGCGGCGAGATCGCGCTGCCTGGACGCGCTGCTGGTGAGACTCCTCTCGATGAGCAGCAGGTCGAGGAACGAGGCGTCGCCGCTCGTGATCCACACGACGCTCGCGCGCCCGCCGGCGCGAACGACGCGCTGGATGACGCCCGCACAGCACAGCGTCTCATCGTCGGGATGCGGCGCGACGACGAGCAGCGAGGTCGCGGCATCGAGCGGCGGCAGCGCGGGTGCGCCGGCGGCGGCGACCGGGGCCGCCGCCTCTGCCTGCGGGCCGGGCTCGGCCGCCGCGGCGCACACCGCCGCGAGCAGCGCGGGGAGCCAGGCAAAGCTTCTGCCATGAGGGCGCAACACGAGCATCGTAGCCTAGCGCACTCACGGATGTAGTCGTGTGCGGGTAGACCCTGTTGGCCCGGAGCGGCGCGAAGGAGCGCCCGCTCCGGGGGGCGCGGATGACGGGCCCGCGGGGAATTGCGAGACTAGCAGCCCCCGCGGCAGGTGCCGCGTTCCTTGGGACGCAACACTCATGGCGTACAGCCCCAGGCTCGCGTACCACGATCCGAAATTCATCGACTCGGACGAGGGGCGCCCGATACGGATCGTGTCCGAGTACCTGGCGCCGCTGCGCACCTTCAGCGAATACGCCGTCACCGCCACCGTGGTGTTCTTCGGCTCGGCGCGCGCCCGCAGCGCCGGAGTGCTGGGCGCTTATGTCGACCAGGCGACCGAGCTCGCGCGGCTCGTGACCGAATGGGGCCGCAGCCTCCCCGGCGGCGAGCGCCTCATCGTGTGCTCGGGCGGCGGTCCCGGGATCATGGAGGCGGCCAACCGCGGCGCGGCGCTCGCCGGAGGGCGCAGCATCGGGCTCAACATCGGCCTGCCGCAGGAGCAGCGCCCCAATCCGTTCATCACGCCCGCGCTGTCCTTCGAGTTCCACTACTTCTTCATGCGCAAGCTCTGGTTCGCCCATCTCGCGCACGCCCTGGTGACGTTCCCCGGCGGCTTCGGCACGCTCGACGAGCTGTTCGAGATTCTGACGCTGGCGCAGACGCGCAAGCTCGACCGCTCGATTCCCGTGCTGCTGTACGGGTCGGCCTACTGGAAGGAAGTGATCAACTTCGAGGCGCTGGTGCGCCACGGCACCATCGCAGCGAGCGATCTCGACCTTTTCTCCTTCGTCGACGACCCGCAGGCGGCGCTCGCGGTGCTCAAACGGCGCATCGTGCTCGCGCCCGAGCCGCCGAGCGCGCCGTGCTTCGCCAAGTCGCGAACTCCCGGTTGACTGGCCGAACGCGAAGCTCTACGCCACCGGCAGCGTCGGGTCGACGTCGGCCGCCCAGGCGAGCAGCCCGCCTTCGAGGTTCGCCGGTGTTGCGACACCCGACCTGAGCGCCATCGCGCAGGCACGCATGCTGCGGCCGCCGCTGCGGCAGATGAACACCGGCTGGGAAGCGCGCGGGATCTCGGCAATCCGCTGCGGCAGCTCGCTCATCGGAATGTTGACGGCGTCCGGCAGATGGCCGGTGTCGTATTCCCAGCGCTCGCGCACGTCGATGAGCGGCGGGGCCGCCGCGGCGCCCGCATCGAGCAGCGCGTGGAGCGCGCGTGCCGTGAGACGGCGCACGCCGTCCGCCGAGGCCGCAGCGTCCGGCGGCGGATCGCGTGGCTCGGTGATCGTCGGGGCATCGCCGCAGACGGCGCAGTCGCGCCGCCGCTCGACGCGGAACTCGTTGAAGCGCAGCTCGAGCGCATCGTAGGTGAGCAGCCTTCCGGTGAGCAGTGTGCCGATGCCGGTGATGAGCTTGATGGCCTCGGTGGCCTGCAGCGTGCCGAGCACGCCGGGGAGCACGCCGAGCACACCCGCCTCGGCGCAGTTGGCAACCACGCCGTCGGAGGCCTGCGGGAACAGGCACCGGTAGCACGGCCCGCGCCCGGGCACGTAGGTCGTGACCTGTCCCTCGAAGCGGTGAATCGCCGCGGAGATCAGCGGCCGCCCGAGCAGCACACAGGCATCGTTTACGAGGTAGCGGGTGGAGAGGCGGTCGCTGCCGTCGACGACCAGGTCGTAGTCGGCGAGCACCGCGCGCACGTTGGCCGCCTTGAGCTCGAGCGCGTGGCTCACCACGCGGATCCCGGGGTTCAGGGCCGCGAGGCGCGCGCGTCCGGCCTCGGCCTTCATCTGCTCGAGCGCGGCGGTGTCGAACAGCACCTGGCGCTGGAGGTTCGAGACATCGACGCGGTCGAAATCCACGAGCCCGAGCGTGCCGCAGCCGGCGGCCGCGAGATACAGCGCGGCCGGCGAGCCGAGCCCGCCCGCACCCACGATCACGACCCGCGCCGCCTTGAGCTTCTCCTGGCCCGCGGCACCGATCTCCCTGAGAGAGAGGTGGCGCTGGTAGCGCGCTCGCTCGAGCGCCGAGAGCGTCACCGCACTCACCCTCCCGACAGTGCGCAGATCACGTGCACGGTGTCCCCGCCGCGTACCGCTGCCGCGAGATCCCGCGCCTCGTCCGTGTTGACGAACAGCCGCATGTGCGGGCGGATGCGACCCTGCTCGTCGATCATGCGGAAACGGATGCCGGGGAAGCGCTGCTCGAGATCACCGAGCACCTCGGCGAGCGTGTTGCCGCGCCCGTCGATGCGCGCGGCGCCCGCGGTGTAGGACTGCAGGGGACTTGCGATGCGCACGGTGCAGCCCATCGGCCCCTCAGCTCGCGTGCGTGACGGAGTAGATCTCCGGGAGGTGGCGCGCGAGGCAGCGCCAGCTGTCGCCGGCGTTGGTGCTCGCCCAGACATCGCCGCCGGTGGTGCCGAAGTACAGCCCGGTGCGCGCGTGGCCGTCGGAGCACATGGCCTGGCGCAGCACCGTGAACCATGCCTGCGTGCGCGGCAGCCCGCGATCGAGCCGCTGCCAGCTGCTGCCGGCATCGCGGGTGCGGTACACGGCGGGCTTGCCGCCGACGGAGGTCCGCGGCCAGACGGTCTGGCCGTCCATGGGCAGCACCCAGGCGGTATCGGGATCGGCGGGATGCAGCACGATGGGGAAGCCGACGTCGCCGATCTTCTTCGGCATGGCAGCGCCGATGCGCTGCCAGCGCCGGCCCGGACGGTCGAGCCGGTAGATGCCGCAGTGATTCTGCTGGTAGAGGCGGTCGGGCTTCGCCGGATGCTGCGCGATGCAGTGCGGGTCGTGGCCGAAGGGCGCGCTGGGGTCGGGCAGAAAGTCCGCCGCGACGCCCTCGTTGAGCGCCGTCCAGTCCGCCCCGCCGTCGGTGGACTCGAACACGCCGCCGACCGAGATGCCGATGTAAAGATGGCGCGGGTCGCGCGGATCGACCAGGATCGAATGCACGAACTCGCCGTCGGGCGTGCCGTTCAACACCCATTTCGAGCGCATCGGATGGTCATTGAAGCCGGCGACCGGCTCCCAGCGCTCGCCGCCGTCCGCCGAGCGGAATAGTCCCGCGGGAGTGCTGCCCGCATACCAGACACCGGGCTCGCGGGCGTGGCCCGGCGTCAGCCAGAAGACACGCTCGACGGCTCGCGGCGGCTCGCCGTCGGCGGCCTTGCGGAACGCGGGCGGCTGCGCGGCCTCGCGCCAGGTGCGGCCGCGATCGCCCGAGCGGAAGACCGTCGGCCCGAGGTGCCCGGTCTTGGCCGCCATCAGCATGGTGCGCGGCGCACGCGGATCCTGTACGACGTGATGGATGATGTGCCCGAGGAACTGCGGGCCGGCGAGCTTCCAGGTCCGCCGTCGCGCGTCGGCGCGCAACGCGAACAATCCCTTACGAGTCCCCAACCACAATGTGCCCATGGAGCGAGCATCCTCGCCCGGCGACGAGGCTGTCAACGGCCCCGCGCCATCGGCGCTCCTGAGGCCGTAAGGGTATGCTTCGCCGCCGGCTCACCGCGCGGCGCGCTTACGGAGTGAAAGACCCATCGTGGCTCGCATCCGCCTCGTCATCGCGGTCGCGCCGCTCCTGGCTGCAGGCGTGCCGGGCAGCGCGCCTGCCCAGGCGCCGGCGCCGCAGTCCGCTGCCGCTGCCGCAGCTCCTGCCGCGCAGGTCGCGTCCCCCGCCCATCCGGCGGCGACTCGACCCCGCGCGCCGGTGGCACAGCCCCTGCAGAAGCGTCCCTGGGCGGATGCGCGCTTCGCGCAGGTCGAGCACGACTATGTGCTCTATTTCCTCGGACGCTTTCCGGTGGTCGCAACCTACCTGGGCGGCGCCGCATTCGACCCGCAGCTTGCCGGCGTCGACGGCCGGCTGCGCGATTACTCGCCCGAGGCGATCCGCGCGGAGGACGCGCAGCTCGCGGAATTCCGGGCGCGCTTCGCGCACCTCGCGCCGGCGGGCCTGTCGCCGCGGCGGCGCATCGACCGCTCGGTCGCGCTCGCCGAGATCGCCTTCCTCGAGCACGAGCACAACGTGCGCCGCCACCAGCAGAAGTCGCTCGACTCCTACGTGGATGAGCCGGCGCGCGGCGTCGACTGGCAGATCCAGGGCATGACGGCGGGGAGCGGCGCGGCTTACGGCACGGAGACCGAGTGGCAGGCGGTCATCGCCCGCGTGCGGGCGGTGCCGGCCTATCTCGCGACCGCGGAGCGGCAGCTCGCCGCGGGCGTCGCCGCGCACAACGCACCCGACGGCCGGGTGCTCGTCGACTTCGGGATGAGGAGCGCCGCCGCCGATGCCGAGTACTTCGGGACTACGCTGCCGCAGCTGGCGGCGGACGCCATCGCTTCGGCGCAGCGCGCGGCGCTGCAGCACGATCTGGCGGACGCGGGTGAGGCCGCCGCGGCCGCCTACCGGCATCTCACCGCGACGATCGCCGGCATCTTCTTCGAGGAGGCCGGGCGCGGCGAGCCGGTTCTCAAGGCCGAATTTCGCCCCGCTCGCTTCGCTTTCGGCGAGAGCGAGTACGACTGGGCGCTGCGCAACAATCTGCGCCTCACGAGCACCGCCGCCGAGCTCTACGCACAAGCGTGGCCGGCGGTGGAGGCGACGCGCGCGGAGATGGTGACGCTCGCGCGCGCGATCGCCGCGAGCCACCAGTGGCCGCTCACGGGCGACGGACCGGCCGCGGTGCGCGCGGTGTTTGAGCAGCTGAGCCGCAACGCGCCGCAGAGCGATGCCGAGATGCTCGAAGGCTACCGCCGCACCGGAGCGCGGCTCATCGCCTACGCCCGCGCCACCGGGCTCTTCGACGTGCCCGCCGACTACCGCCTCGACGTGCTCGCGACGCCCCCGCCGCTGCGCGCCTCGCTTGCGGAAGGCGGTTATTACCCGGCGCCGCCGTTCAAGAAGACCGGCGTCGGCCGCTTCTACATCACGCCTACCGGAGACGACGCGGCGGCGCTGCGCGGCCGGCACAACTACGCCTCGATGCCCGACACCGCCGCGCACGAGGGCTTCCCGGGGCACGACTGGCATTTCAGGGTGATGACGCAGTACCGGGACGAGATCGCGCCGATACGCTGGCTCCTGCCCGGGGCGGTCGAGGACTCCTCCTCGATGTGGCAGGACTCGATGGCCACCGAGGGCTGGGCGCTGTACTCCGAAGCGCTGCTGGCGGAGGCAGCTCGCGGCGCGCCGCACGGCTTCTACGCCCCGGAGGAGCGCCTCTACCAGCTGCGCGGCAAGCTGCTGCGCGATCTGCGCGTGCGCATCGACACCGGTATCCATACCGGGCGCATGCGCTTCGAGGAGGCGGTGACGCTCTTTTCCGAGGTGGTCGATTTCCTGCCGGGCTCGTGTCAGGACACGGCGCGTCTCAAGGCCGACGTGAAGCAGGCGAGCTGCAACGCGGCGCGTGCGGCGATCACGCGCTACGCGCGCTGGCCGACGCAGGCGATCACCTACCGCACCGGCAGGGAGCAGATCCTCTCACTGCGCCGCCGCGCGCAGCTCGAGCTCGGAGCGCGCTACGCGCCACAGCGCTTTCACCTCGAGCTCATGAAGGAGGGGACGATCCCGCCGGGCTATTTCGGCGAGGAGCTGCTGCATACGCTGCGCGCGCGTTAGTCATGAAGCGCCGGATCGGGGCGCGCTCAGGCGGCCGCAGACCGGCAGAAGAACAGGTGCGCCGGCAGCACGTTGAGCGGCTCGAACTTGCGCCCGACGTAGCCGAAGATGCGCTTGAGGTCCTCGAGCACGCGCGTCGAGAACTGATAGACGAGAAACGCACCGCCCGGCGCCAGCATCGCCCGGGTCTTGCGCAGGATGCGCTCGCGCAGCGGCGCGGGAATGGTGCTGAAGGGAATACCGGAGATGATGTAGTCCGCCTGGCGCTGGCCGAAGCGGCGCAGGATCTCATCGACCGACTCCGCCGATCCCTCGACGACGCGCAGCCGCTGATCGGTGAGCGCGCCGCGCAGATAGCTCACGAAGTCGGGGTTCATCTCGATCGCGATCAACAGCGCGTCGGAACGCATGCGGCGCAGCACTTCCGCGGTGATGCCGCCGACCCCGGGTCCGTACTCGACGATCACGTGCGCGCGGCTCCAGTCGACCGGAGAGAGCAGCTCGCGGATGAGGAAACGCGAGCTCGGCACGATCGAGCCGAGCATGCGCGGATGGCGAAAGAAGTTGCGCGCAAAGAGCAGGACGCGGCCGTCTCTGGTGGCAGGTGCCGTCGCCGGGTTGTTGTTCACGTTACGCCCCCGCTCCGTTGCAGGTTGAATACTCTACCGCAAGTGCCGGCGGGGTTGCTGCGCGCACCTGTCGCCGCCCTTTCTTCATTCGACCGCTCAGCCCCCGGCGCGTTTCGCTTCGTAACCGAGCCTGGCGAGCTCTGCGGCCAGCCGGTCGCGGTGCTCGCCCTGGATCTCGATCGCGCCGTCCTTGACCGCGCCGCCCGCGCCGCACAGGCGCTTCAGCCGCGCGGCCAGCTCCTCGAGCGCTTCCCTGTCGAGCGGCAGCCCGCGGATCACCGACACGGCCTTGCCGCCGCGTCCGGCCACCTCGCGCGAGATGCGCACGCGGGGTGAGCCCGTGGCCGCGGCCGCGGGCCGCGGCGCGGACCTCGGACCCGTGGTGCGCAGCACGGCACCCCGGAATGTGGCTCTGGGCTTCACGCGCGTGTGTTACCGGTGTGAGGCGATTACAATCCTGCCGAAGCAATTAACGCAACTGCAACCTGAGCCGCCCCGGCCCTATGACCCCACGCTCGCGCCTGCATGTTCCCCACCCGCCGGCACGTCCCGGTCAGGAACCGGACTTCAGCTACCTGCACATCTCGCCCGCCGGCGCGGTGATCCGCCCGGATGTCACCGTCGCCGTGGGCGACATCGAGAAGCTGTCGCTCGAGATGGTGCGCGTGCTCGGCGAGGATCATCGCGCGGTCGGACCGTGGAACCCGCACCTCGAGCCCGAGGAGCTGCAGGTGGGCCTGCGGCACATGCTGCTGACGCGCCTGTTCGACGACCGCATGCAGAAAATCCAGCGCCAGGGGCGCATCTCCTTCTATATCAAGTCCACGGGCGAGGAGGCGGTGGCGGTCGCCGCCGGCATGGCGCTGCAGCCCACGGACATGCTGTTCCCGTCCTACCGGCAGCAGGGCCTGCAGGTGGTGCGCGGCCGCAATCTGGTCGACCTCATGTGTCAGTGCCTCTCCAACACACACGACATGTGCAAGGGCCGCCAGATGCCCATTATGTATCACTGGGGCAGCGGCAATATCTTCACGATCTCGGGCAATCTCGCCACCCAGTTCCCGCAGGCGGTCGGCTGGGCGATGGCGGCGGCCATCAAGGGCGAAGACCGCATCGCGGCGAGCTGGCTCGGCGAAGGCTCGAGCGCCGAGGCCGACTTCCACTACGCCATGACCTTCGCCGCCGTGTACCAGGCGCCGGTGATTCTCAACCTCGTCAACAATCAGTGGGCCATCTCCACCTTCCAGGGCTTCGCCGGCGGCGAGCACCAGACCTTCGCACAGCGCGGACCGGGCTACGGCATCCCCGGCATCCGCGTCGACGGCAACGACTTTCTCGCCGTGTACGCGGTGACGCAATGGGCCGCGCAACGCGCCCGCCAGAGCGGCGGCCCGACGCTCATCGAGCTCGTCACCTACCGGGCGGGCGCGCACTCCACCAGTGACGATCCCTCGCGCTACCGGCCCAAGGAGGAATGGCGCGCCTGGCCGCTCGGCGATCCGATCACGCGCCTGAAGCAGCACCTGATCGCGCTCGGCGAGTGGTCCGAGGAGCGGCACGCGCGGCTCGAGAAGGAGCTCGAGGCCCACGTCAACGCCTCGTGGAAGGACGCGGAGAGCTACGGAACGCTCACCAGCGGCCCGTCGCTCGATCCGCTCACCATGTTTGAGGACGTCTTCAGGGAGATGCCGCCGAACCTGAAGGAGCAGCAGCGCGAGCTGCGCGCACTGCGCGAGGCGCAGGGCGAGGCGCGCAGCGCGGCAGCGTCGCCGTCCGCCGCCGGCAAGGGGTGAGCCGATGGCCCGCATGAACATGGTCCAGGCGCTCAACTCCGCCATGGACGTGATGCTCGAGCGCGATCCGCGGGTGGTCGTCCTCGGCGAGGACGTCGGCTACTTCGGCGGCGTGTTCCGTGCCACCGACGGGCTGCAGCGCAAGCACGGCGAGCATCGCGTGCTCGACACCCCGATCGCCGAGGGCGGGATCATCGCCACCGCCATCGGCATGGGAGTGAACGGCCTGAAGCCGGTCGCCGAGATCCAGTTCGCCGACTACATCTATCCCGGCTACGACCAGGTGGTGAGCGAGCTTGCGCGGCTGCGCTATCGGTCGGCGGGGGATTTCTCCGCGCCGGTCACGATCCGCACGCCCTGCGGCGGCGGCATCCGCGGCGGCCAGACCCACTCGCAGAGCCCGGAGGCGATCTTCACCCACGTCTGCGGCATCAAGGTCGTGATGCCCTCGAATCCCTACGATGCCAAGGGCCTGCTCATCGCCTCGATCGAGGGCGAGGATCCGGTGGTGTTCTTCGAGCCGAAGCGCCTCTACAACGGGCCCTTCGACGGCGACCCGCACAAGCCCGCGATACCCTGGAGCGCGCATCCGCGCGGCGAGGTGCCCGAGGGCCACTACACCGTGCCGCTCGGGCGTGCCGAGGTGGTGCGGGCGGGGAAGGATGTGAGCGTGCTCACCTACGGCACCATGGTGCACGTCGCCGAGGCCGCGGTGCGCGCCTCGGGTCTCGATGCCGAGATCGTCGACGTGCGCACCATGGCGCCGCTCGATGTCGACACGCTGTGCGAGTCGGTGTGCAAGACCGGCCGCTGCGTCGTGGTGCACGAGGCCACGCGCTTCAGCGGCTACGGCGCGGAGCTGGTCGCGAGCGTTCAGGAGCACTGCTTCTGGAATCTCGAGGCGCCGGTGCTGCGGGTCGCCGGCTGGGACACTCCCTATCCCCATGCCTTCGAGTGGGACTACTTTCCCGGCCAGGCGCGGATCGCCGCGGCGCTCAAACAGGTTATGGAGGCCGCATGAGCAGGTACGTGTTCAAGCTGCCGGATCTCGGCGAGGGCACGGTCGAGGCCGAGATCGTCGGCTGGCGCGTCAAGCCCGGCGACACGGTGGCCGAGGACGATGTGGTCGTCGAGGTGATGACCGAGAAGGCGGCGGTCGAAGTGCCGGCACCGGTGAGCGGGCGCGTCGTATCGACCGCCGGCGAGCCGGGCGACATGGTGGCGGTCGGAGCGGAGCTGATCGTCTTCGAGACCGAGGCGCGCGCGGCCGGGACCGGCGCTGCGGCGCACGCCGCCGCGGTTCCGGGCGTGCCGGCCGCGGCCGTCGCGGCGGCGGCTCCC
>DASYYF010000040.1:0-85950 GCA_035934055.1 Steroidobacteraceae bacterium
GGCGTTGCGCAGGAAGGTGACGCAGAAATCCCTGCTCGCCATCGGACGCACGTCGCGCTCGACCAGTGTCTTGCAGACTGCATACGCCGTCTGCGGATTGACGGGGCTCTCCTCACTGAGAAATTCGCCACTCCCCAGGCCGTAGACACTGCAGGAGGATGCGTACACGAAGCGGCGGACCCCCGCGGCCCGCGCCAACTGCGCGAGGTGGACCGATCCCTCGTGATTGATCTTGTAGGTGACCTCGGGCTTGTTCTGCCCGAGCGGATCGTTCGACAGCTCCGCGAGGTGCACGACCGCATCCATGCCCTCGAAATCCTTCGCCTCGGCATTCCGGAGATCCAGGATGCGGGTAAACGGGACGACCGGCATCCGCTTCGGGTCCACGTACAGCGTACCCTCGCGGTAGAAACCCGTATCGAGACCGACGACGTCATGGCCCGCCGCCACGAGCAGCGGCGCGAGCCGGGAGCCGATGTAGCCTTCAGTTCCGGTGATGAGAATCTTCATGTGGGCTGGTTAGGAATCCGTTCTTATGATGTGGCCGAGTCACAGCAGCTCATTGCAACGCTGGTATTATTGATCTGGGAATCGCCGCAGCGTGCGAGCTTCTTAGCGCGGCGATCATAGCACTGCCGCTGCTATCTTTTAATCTTTTCAAATCATAGCATTGCGCGCGGGATCTCAGCCATCGGATGGCCCGTCCTCACATGGCCGAGAATGCGAGCAACATAATGGCGATGCCGTCGCCCGAATCGCACGGAAGCCGGCCGAAAAATGAGAGCCGGGTCACACATCCGGGATTGAATCGAATGACGAGTAGTGAATGCGACCAATCAGAATCGTCTTCTATGGAAATTTCGGCGCGGGCAATCTCGGCAATGAGGTCACTCTGCAGACCGCTATCCGGCAGACTCTGAGCCGCCTGCCCGATGCCAGACTGCTCTGCGTTTGCACCAATCCGGAAGATGTCCGGACTCGCCACGGCATAGAGGCCGCTCCCTCGCTGTCGCGTGACTCTGGCTGGTCCTGGTCCGATCTGGAGATGGGGCAGGCTGGCCGAGATGGCGGCGGCGCGCCCGCGCACCGCGGCTTCGGCGCGCAACTGGCACGGCTCGGCCGCATCGCGCTCCGCCGCGCACCGCGGGAGCTCGCGCACTGGTACCAAATGCTGCGGCTGATAACACGCTGCGACGTGCTCCTGGTGCCGGGAACGGGAATCGTCACCGACGCCTCGTGTGGATCGCTCGGCTGGCCTTATGACATGTTCAAGCTGACCCTGCTTGCCAGACTCTGCCGCAAGCAGGTCGTCTTCCTCAGCGTCGGCGCGGGTCCATTTCGCCACCGGCTCGGTTCCTGGTTCATCAAGCGAAGCCTGGGGCTCGCTCACTACCGCAGCTACCGTGATGTCGACTCCAGGCGCCGTCTCGAGGATATCGGATTCAACGCGGCTCACGATGCCGTGTACCCGGATTTGGTTTTCGGACTGGCGCACGATCAGCTCACCGGTCGAACGAAAACCGAGTCCCCGGGAATCGTCGGACTGGGACTGAAGGATTACGCGACGCCGGTTGACGATGCGGATGCGCAGAGCTACCGCGACTACCTGGGCGTCATGGCAGATTTCGTCGTGTGGTTGCAGGCACGGGGCCACGCAGTCCGGCTCATCATTGGCGATGCCCAATACGACACGCGGGTAAGGGAAGACCTGATAGCCCTTCTCGAGGCGCGCGGGCCCCACACCAAAGCGCCGCTCCTGCTATCGGATCCCGTGCCCACGGTAGACGAGCTGCTCCGGCAGCTGCGCGAGACTGACGCGGTCGTCTCGCCGAGATTTCACAACCTCGTGCTTGCTCTCATGCTGAACAAGCCCGTCGTCGCCCTGTCGGATCTTCCAAAGGTCGATGCACTCCTCGCCGATCTCGGGCTGGAGAGTTTCTGCCTGCCACTGGAGAATCTGAAGGCCGAGGAGCTCACAGCGCGCTTCGCGCAATTACAGAGCGATGCCGGCAACTTGAAGCCTTACATAAGAGATGCGGTGGAGAAATACCGTCACTTAGTCGATGAGCAGTACGCGAAGGTCTACGCGAGCATGCCGGGTCGGTAGCGCCTCAGGTAGCTCGCGTAACGCCGCAGCAGTCGTTCAGAGCCCGAAGGGCACGGCGCGCCCGGAAGTCCTTGCCCTTCGTGCTAGTATTTTCCGCGTGATCGCGTCGCGGCCTCGAGACAAATCGATCCTGATTCTCAGCGGGTTCCGGATCTTCCCGGCGAACATGGGTTGTCACGTGCGAACGGGGGGCATCGCGCGCGCACTGGCGCGCATGGGTCACCGGGTGAGAATCTTCAGTCTTGCCGGCCGTAAAGACGACTATCTGCTGTTCGGCTCGCGGCGACGCACTTCTTATGTTGCGCAAATCGAGCCGAATCTCACGGAGGAAATTCATCTCGGTCTGCTGATGGGATTGTTGCAGACGATCGGACGTCGCCTCGATTACCCTCGTGTCTGGCAATACGCGCTCCTTGAGCGGGGGATCATTCCGCGACGGCTCGGGGAATTACTGCGCGAGTCCGATGTTGTCATTTGCGACATGCCTTGGTGTCCCCCGGTGCCGGGCCCCTGGTCCGGCAAGCCGTGGTTCATGATCAGCCATAACCTCGATCACCGGCTCCTCGCGCAGTCGAGTGGGCACCATCGCCGGGCTGCGCCGTGGATGCGCGCCGTCGAAGCACGGGCACCGCGCCGCTACCGGGATATTTTTGCCTGCACGGAAGAGGACCGCGATTTTTTCCGACAGCACGACCCTACCGGGCAGCTGTTCCTCCCGATCATTCGCTGCGGGGTTGATCCCGCCGCCTACAAGGTGGCGCCAGGCACCCGTGAGCGGGTGCGCTCGGAGTTGGGGCTGGCGGAAGAGGACCATCTGCTGGTTTTCAGCGCCAGTCGTTACCCACCCAACGACGATGCGGCCGCGGAACTGCGCAAATTCTGCCAAGCGGAAGCGTCTTTTCTGGCCTCGCACCGCGTTCGCATCCTTGTTCTTGGCTCAGTTCTGCCGGGCCCGCGCCGCGAGGGCGCATTCATGGCGACCGGTCGAGTTCCGGAGGTCGCGTCCTACCTGGCTGCCGCCGATGCTGGAGTCAACGCCGTCACCTGGGGCTCGGGATCGAACGTGAAGCTGTTCGAGTACCTCGCCGCCCGGCTGCCCGTGATTTCCACAGAGTTTGGTGCTCGCGGCAGTGGGCTCGAGCCTGACAAGGACTACCTGTCGTACGACTCGCCGCGGCTGCGCCCCGCGATCCAGCGGCTTCTCGACGGCGGCACACGCGACCGCTGGCGCGCGTATGCCGAGGATGTGTGGACACGGCACCGGCACAGCTGCGACATCCAGCTTTTGGTTTCCGAGGCGGTCGCTCGCTTGCGGGAATTCCAGCCGGACTCACCGGATCTCCCGCCGAGCCCGGCTGACCCGACACGATCTGCACCGACCCCGCAGGGAGCTCCAGAACGTCAGTCCGGCTGAGCGGCATGGGCCTGACAGGCGGACACAAAGAAACTGCGGGCACCCTGCTACCCGCTGAATTCACATAAGGCGAGGTCCGGGTCGCCGGGCCGCAAGAAAAGCCTTAGATGGCGGGCACCTGGAATGATGTTGCTCTTTACCAACGCGTCTATCGGTATCTTCCGTACTTGCCCGAGGATTGCGAAATCCGTCACAGTTTGGGCATTCGCTCGCGACGGACCCGGCCCGGTCACGGTTCGGGCGCATAATGCACGGCTAAAGAACCTACAATCCAAGCGTCAAGAACGAAAACATAGAGAAGGATCTAATCAGTGGCAGCGTTCTCCGGGTCGGTCAGCGACTCGCTCACGCGTTCGACTAGCCCCAAGCGGGTGCGATTAGGAAGTGTCGAGCCAGCGGCTTTCACCCTGCTCAAGCAGCTTGACCCGCTCGTCGCGGTGCTCTCGCTATTCGCGTGCGTCCTCGCCTACGGCCAATCGCTCAGCGATCGAACGCTGGGATTGGGCCTGCTCACGTTTCTTATCGCCAGTCCGATCTTCGCGCGCTCGCCGCGGCACAATGGCATTCCGGGATCGCGCCTGTATGCGACCTACTCTCGCATCGTGGTCGAATGGGCCCTGGTAGCCGCGATCCTGCTGTTCCTCGGCTTTGCGTTCAAGGTCACCGACGAGTTCTCGCGGCTCGTCCTGGTGATCTGGTTCGTGGCGACGCCGGTCGCGCTCCTCGCCGTTCACGGCCTGAGACTGCGCGCGCATTCCATGTTGGCGGCGCACCACGGCCCGCGCTACATCATCGTCGGCGCCAACAACGTCGGCTTCGAGCTCTTCCGGCGCCTGCCGCAGAAGGGCTTTCTCGGCTTCTTCGATTTCCGCAGCGCCGACCGCGTCTCGCAGGTCATCGATCCCGACAAACTGGCCGGGCACTGCAGGGACATCGCGAGCTACGCGCGCACGCACGGCGTAACGGCGATCTACATCGCGTTGCCCCTCAGCAACGTGCCTCGCATCGGGGTGATGATCCGCGAGCTGCGCGATACGACCGCCTCCATCTACTTCCTGCCCGACGTGTTCGCCTTCGACATGATCCAGGGCCGGTTGGTGGACCTCAACGGCATGCCCGCGATCTCGGTGTGCGACACGCCGTTTCACGGCATGGATGCGGTTCTCAAGCGAACGATGGATATTGTCCTGACGGGCCTCGCCCTGCTGGTGGCGGCGCCCCTGATGGCGGCGATCGCCATCGCCGTGAAGGTCACCTCGCGCGGCCCCGTGCTGTTTCGGCAGCGCCGTTATGGGCTCAATGGCGAGCTGATCAACGTCTACAAGTTCCGCAGCATGACCGTTTGCGAGGACGGCGCCGTGGTGACACAGGCGACGCGCGAAGACACCCGCATCACTACCCTCGGCAAGTTCCTGCGGCGCTCTTCGCTCGATGAGCTGCCGCAGCTCCTCAACGTACTTCAGGGCAAGATGAGCCTGGTCGGACCGCGACCGCACGCCATCGCGCATAACGAGATGTACCGCAAGCTGATCAGCGGCTACATGATCCGTCACAAGGTGCGCCCCGGCATCACCGGCTGGGCGCAGGTCAACGGCCTGCGTGGCGAGACCGACACAGTTGAGAAGATGAGCGCTCGAGTAAAATTCGACATCGACTACCTGAACAGCTGGTCGCCATGGCTGGACCTCAAGATCCTCCTCCGTACCGTGATGCTGGTGGTGCGCGACGATAAGGCATACTGACGGCCTCTCGGGCTGCGAATTGTAAAGCGCCGAGACTCCAGCGGCGCTCCCTCACATTACTGACACATCGAAGCGCATTTGCCCGCGCGCGATGCCATTATTGCGCCAGTGAAGCGGGCCATCGCGAAAATCACCTCCCTCCTCGTACTCCTGGCAGTGCTGCTGGCGATTGCAGTCGTACCGGGTTATCGGTGGCGCGCCATAGTTTTCGCGCGCAAGCTGACGGGGTTGCTCAACGATGTGACCTGGGCCGATCTCGGCGATATCGCGCATCCCGGGTCGGGCTTCGAGCTCCGCCACCTGGCGCGCTGGGGCGATCCCTATTCCACCATCGAAGATCCGTACACGGCGGCTTCGGACCGCGCACGCGGCCGCGAGTTGTTTGCTTTGAACTGTGTGAAGTGCCACGGAGCGGAGGCCGGAGGCGGCTTCGCCCCGGCCCTCGTGGGGCGGGCATTTCGGCACGGCGACAGTGATTGGGCGCTCTACCGGACGATCACGCGCGGTGTACCCGGCACAGCGATGGTCGGCGGCTTGATTGACCGCAGAGACGTCTGGCGCGTGATCGCATATCTCCGCGAGCTTGGAAGCAGCGGCGCACTCAGAACGGGAGCCTCTGGTCCCGATGCCATAACGCTCGGCCCCGCTCCGGACGTGACGTCTGCGAAGCTCCTGGAGTCCTCCGGCGCAATCGGCGAGTGGCTGCTGCCGGGAGGGTCCTACGACGGCAAGCGCTTCTCGCGCGATGCCGAGATCAACAGCGGCAATGTCTCAGGGCTGTCGGTTCAGTGGGTATATCAGCTACCCCCTAGCGACGCGCCCAACGAGTCCGGTCCCGTCGTATCGGGACGATACCTCTACGTGACGGTGCCGCCCGGAACGGTGATCGCTCTCGACGCCGAGTCCGGCGCGAAAGTCTGGCAGTACACGCGCACGGTGCCGCCTGATTTTCACGTGTGCTGTCTGGCCACGAACCGCGGCGTTGCCGTGCTGGGGCGGCATGTTTACTTCGGCACGCTCGATGCGCATCTGATCGCCCTGGACGCGACCTCCGGTCAACCGGTGTGGGATCAAAGCGTCGCCGATTACAGGACGGGGTACAGCATCACCTCGGCACCGTTACCGGTCGGCGACCTCGTCATCACGGGAGTCGCGGGCTCGGAGTTCCCCATCCGGGGCTTCATCAATGCTTACGACGCGGGCACGGGGGTGCTGCGGTGGCGCTTTGACACGGTCCCCGACCCGGCTGACCCGGCCAGCAAGACCTGGAGTCGAGACTCGTTGAAAACCGGCGGAGCGGCCACCTGGGGGATCGGTGCGTACGATCCGGACCTCGGCTTGCTGTACTGGGGCGTCGCAACCGCGGCGCCTGACTTCAACGCCGCGCTCCGTCCGGGCGACAACTTGTACGCAAATTGTCTACTCGCCCTCAACCCGGCCACCGGCAAGCTGGTGTGGTATTTCCAGTTCCTGCCCGGGGAAGATCACGACTGGGACTCCACCCAGACACCTTCGCTGATCGACCTGGAGCAGGACGGGCGCACCGAGCGGCTGCTGGCCGTCGCCAATCGCGGCGGCTTCTTCTACGTACTGGATCGACAAACAGGGCGCTTTATTCGCGGCGCGCCATTCGCCAGGCAAACCTGGGCGGTCGGCCTCTCCTCGTCGGGACGGCCGATCCGGGCGCCTGACTCGACTCCGAGCACACAGGGTGTATATGTCTATCCGAGCGCAAACGGCGCGACCAATTGGTGGCCTTCCGCGTATAGCCCGTTCACTCATCTTTATTACGTTAACGTCGAGGAAGCCGGCGCGCTCTTCATTGCCAAGGACGAGACCGGCTCCAAGCCCGGGCACATGTACCTCGGCGGGACCGCGAGTTACAACGACCCAGCCAAAGACACGGTGAGAGCTATCGATCCTGCAACCGCCAACGTACGGTGGGAGCGGAAGAATTCCACCGTGACGAGCGCACCGCGCGGCGGATTGCTCGCCACCGCGGGAGGCCTGCTGTTTGGTTCCGACGGAAGCCGTTTGTACGCGCTGGATGCCTCCAGCGGCCGCGAGCTGTGGTCATTCAACGCGGGCGCGCACATCAGCGCCCCGCCCATGACATTTCGCATCGGGGACAGGCAGGTCATCGCCGTGGTGGCGGGCCACGACCTCATCACCTTCGCCCTGCCGTCGCAGCGTGAAGCCAAGGACACAGCGCCGAGGCCACCGGCACGACGCACGCATTGACCGTGAGAAATCGTCGCGAGAATCAGCCGCAGGACGTACGCGTGGCTGGCTGGCCGGCGTTCATGCGGCAAGTGTCATGTCGTGGTTCTGGCACCAGGAGAGAAGCGCGTAGATCGACCAGACCCGGGACCAGTACAGGCCGGGCCTGCCCGCCACGTAGGACTTCCACAACGTTCGCACGGTTTCCGGCCGCAGCCCGGCGCGGCTGACCAATGAAGCGTCGGACAGCAGGCCTTCCAGCTCCGGTTGCAGCCGCCGCCTCGCCCACTCGCCAATTGGCAGTACGAAGCCGGACTTGCGCCTATCGAATATGGCCGGGTCGAGCCGCTCGAGCGCGAGGTCCCGTAAGAGGCGCTTCTTTCCCAGCGGCGAGAACCGCCGTGCCGGATCCACGCCCGCCACCTTCTCGCAGAGAGCCCAATCCAGCAGCGGCACTCGCACCTCGAGCGAGACGGCCATGCTAGCGGCGTCCGTGTCGCGCAGCAGCCGCTCACCCACGAAGCTCGACAACTCCAGCAGGGAGATCGCGTGGAGGATCTCACTGCCCTCAGTCCGGTCCCGCCATGCGCGGGCGACCTCGGAGGGTAGCCCGAAGTCCTGGCTTTTCTGTGCGGCGTGAACGCGCGCCGAGGCGAGGCGCGCCTGAGCCTCGCGCGTAAACAGCGCGTAGGCGGTTTGATACAGGCCGAGCAGATCAGCGCCAGCGCATACCACGTCGGCGATCTTTCCCCACCGGGTTTGCGGCGGCGCCTGCTCTAAAAGATTCCAGTAGAGTGCACCGGCAACGCGATAGGCCCCTCCTATGGCGCCAGCAAGCGGCCATGGCACCCACGCCCCGGCACGCAGCATCCTCGGCAACTCGACGTAGCTGGGGTAACCGCCGAACAACTCGTCGCCACCCGTACCGGCCAGTGCGACGGTCATACCGGCCTCTCGTGCGGCCCGGCTTACGAAGTACGTATTGAGCGCATCGAACGTCGGTTGATCGATCGCCGTCAGCGCATCCGGGAGCTGCCGCAGGAAATCCTCTTCGCGCAAGGTCACGTTGCTATGACGGCTGCCGATCGCCGCCGCTACGCGCGCAGCGTATTGCGACTCGTCGAGACCGGCCTCGTCGAAGCCGATCGTGAAGGTGTGCACGGCGCCTGGCTCGGCCTCGCTGGCAAGCGCCGCCACGGCGCTCGAATCGATCCCACCCGAAAGAAAAATTCCCAGCGGCGCGTCCGAGACCAGCTGCATCCGCACCGTGTTTGCGAGTTCATGACGAAGCTCATCCTCGGTCGTGCGGCCTATGTCGGACGAGGGCGGACGCCAGTAGCATCCCAGTGTGTAGTGGTTGAGGTCTTGCGCGCTCTTGCCGGGGGCGATGGTCAGAATACCTGCCGCCGGCAGCAGCTCGATCCCCTGGACCATGGTCGTAGGCCCCACCACGAAGCCCTGCGACAGGTAGGAGGCGATACCGGCCGGGTCCAGCCGGCGTTCGATGACGCCGCTGGCAAGCAACGCCCGCACTTCGGACGCGAACAGCAGAATGTCCCCCCCGAGCAGGGCGCTGCGCACCCGCGTCCAGTAGAGCGGCTTGATCCCGAGGTGATCACGCACCAGGTGCACCGAGCGCGAGCGCGGGTCCCAGATCGCCATCGCGAAGATGCCGCGCAGTCGCGGTACGATGCCAAGTCCCCAACGGCTGTACGCTTTGAGTATCACCTCCGTGTCGGAAGACGAATGGAACTGCTCCCCGAGCGCCTCCAGCTCGCGCCTGAGCTCCCTGAAGTTGTATATCTCACCATTAAAGGTGATGGCGCACCCGGACGCTGCGTCCACCATCGGTTGAGCGCCGGCCTCGCTCAGGTCGATGATCGCGAGGCGTCGGTGACCGAACACCACCTCGCCGGATTCCGCCGCCCAAAGTCCGGCGCCGTCGGGTCCCCGGTGCCGTTGCGCCGCGCTGATGCGTTCGACGCAGGCGGTTACGGCGCTGCGATTCTGCGTTGCATTGAACGCGGCAGGCGCAAGGTTGCCTGCGGCACCGGCGATTCCACACATTGCTGCTTAGTGACCTCTGGCTAGGGCGGCGGCCGCTTCCCGGGCCTCCGCCTTGGTGTGGCCCCGACGCCACGCCCGTCTGACGATCCAGGCCGCTGCGATGAGGACACGAACCGCTGCCGGGGCACTCCAGTCTTGCGGACTGCCGGCCGCGGCTCAGCCGCCGGGCGTGCACCTGCCGCTCGCTTAGTTCCCGTACCCGCCGAAGTCAGCGCCTCGCTCCAAACTGCGACCTTGCCTGCCGTCGCGAGAGCCGCACCGAAGATCAGGGAGCCTGCGAAGGATTGCAAGCCGATGTCGCCGTAGCAGTGCACGCTATAGGCAGTGAGGGCGCTGAGCGCGACCATCGCGGCAGCTCGCGGCACCGGGTCGCTCGAGCCCCACCAGCCTCGCGCAGCGAGGTAAGCGCCCATCGGCACCACTCCCCATATGCCGATGATTCCCACAAGGCCGGTGAACGCAGCCAGGCCGAGAAGGGCGTTGTGCGGTGTATACAACGTCAGCACCCAGGCGGCATCGTAATTGGACCAGTAGCTCTCGGCTTTGTCGTACGGACGGCCCAAGCCGGTGCCGAAAATCGGATTACCGATATCGACCAGCGTATGCAGGAGATTGCGAGCTTCTTCCTGCCGCGTGAGGGAAGATGGATCATAGTTGCTTCCCGTCGTTACCAGCGCGTGGACCGGCGCGAACACCCCGCTGTCACTTCCCAAACCCGCGACGAAGTAAATGACCGCCAGGGGCGCGGCCCACAGCGCCCACTTGTTGATCCGGCTCCGCAACGACCCCGGGCCGATCAGCACGTAAATCAGCGGCAGTGACAATCCCAGCTCGACCCAGGCAATGCGCCGGGCATTCAACACGATAGCGTAGAGGAGACACGATACGACGAGGGCCGCGATGATCCACGTCGCCCTCCCCCCTTTGAAACAGGCCCAGATCAAGGTAATCAGCGTCGCCGCCACCCACAGCATCGAGTCGTCGTGGTTGGTGACGTATTCCGGAAGCGGGTCAATCTTGCCGTAGACATACGTCCAGAAGAAATAGATGCAGAGCGTCGCCCGGATCAGCGCGGCGATAATAACGATCTTGCCGAGAGCAACGAGGTCACGCTCGCTACGCACCAGCGACATGAGCATGTATGCGATGAGCAGCGCCGCCAGGAAGCGCCAGATCTGGTAGTAGGCGAAATACGCCGATCCGCCGCGGACCAACCCCCACAGAAATGTAATGCCGACGGACGCGATGCTTATGAGGATCGCCCGGTCCAGTTCGCGGGCATGCCGCCGCGTGCCGGAGGTGGCAAGGCAGAACGGTACGAGAGCGAACAGCAGAAGCTGCCAGGGAAACAGCGAGATCCCTGGAACCGGAGCAAAGAGCGGGGCGAATACGCCAAAGACGCTCCGCCACTTCCCCAAATATAGGACCGTATCGATCTCGAGAGGCCATTCCCCAACCCAGCCCACGAAGAGGAGGCCGAACATGATCAGCATGATCACGCCTCTCTTCTCGGTTCGCTCCGCCATGCGGGGCGTCAACTCCATCGATACCTCAGGTAGTAGAGCACGCCGAACCAGAAAAGAGCGTACACGATCCAGCCGACTCTCAGCGCCGAACGGCTCCGCCCGCCATCGCGTTGTTTCGCCGCGCTGACCCCCACGAGCAAGGGAGCGATCGCGATCGAGATCAGGAGGTACTTGAACACGCGCGCCCCGGCTCGAGGCTGCTCTGTAGCCCGAAAAACAGCCCGATTCGACGTACGATCCGTTCCGCCGCGCGTCCGTCCCCGTAGGGGTTGACTGCATTGGCCATCGCATCGTAGGCGCGCGAATCGTCGAGCAACCGGCTCGTGTTGCCTACGATGCTGGTTTCGGCCGCCCCCACCAATATTGCCGTGCCCGCCTCGATGCCCTCCGGACGCTCTGTGGTTTCGCGCATCACCAGCACGGGTTTGCCGAGGGAAGGGGCCTCCTCCTGCACCCCTCCGGAGTCCGTCAGAATGAGCTTGCAGCGGCTCATCAGCGCGACGAAGTTCCGATAGCCCTGCGGGGGAATCAGGGCGATGTTTGCGACGCCGTTGAGCAGACGATTGACGGGTCGCTGCACATTGGGATTGAGGTGCACAGGATAGATAAACCGATATTCGGGATAACGCAGCGCAAGCGCTCGGATGGCGCGGCAGATCTGCTCAAAACCTTCCCCGAAACTCTCGCGGCGATGGCCGGTGATGAGCACGAAAGGCCGCGTTGCCCAGTCAGGTGCAATCACCGCGGCCAGAGAGGCCTCGACAGAGGCGCGCATGCTCGGCTCCGCCTGGCGGGAGAGCTCCATGAACAGCGCATCCACAACCGTATTCCCCGTCACCTCGATGGTCTCTTCCGCGACGCCTTCTCGCAGCAATGCGGCTTGAGCCGAGCGCGTTGGAGCGAAATGGAGCGACACCATCCGCGAAGCCAGTCGGCGATTGAGCTCTTCCGGGAACGGGGCAAGGATGCTCGGCGTGCGCAGCCCCGCCTCTACGTGTCCGATCGGGATGCCGCGGTAGAAACATGCCAGGGCGGCAACCAGAACCGTAGTGGTATCACCTTGAACCAGAGCCAGGTCGGGATGGCTGCCTTCGAGCCATCCGTCGATCTTCTGCATCAGCCTGGCAGTCAGTCCTGCAAGCGTCTGGTTCGGCTGCATCGCGTCGAGGTCGACGTCCACGGTGAACCCGAGCTCGCCGGCGACCTGATGAAACATCTCGCGGTGCTGACCGGTGCCGATGACCCTGCAGCGTATGGCGCTCTGCTGCTTCAGCGCCGCCACGACCGGAGCCATCTTGATGGCTTCCGGACGCGTCCCCATGAAGACATCGACGGTTTTGGGTTTGTCCATAGGTGTCAGCACCGGCATCTTTACGTCACGAGATCCGGGGCCCGGAGCGCAACCGGAAAATCTCGCGTGCGGCGAGTCCCAGGAACTCGGTGTTCGTGTGCAGGTAGCGCTTCCACATCTTTCGCGGCTCCATCGCCAGTCGCCACGACCACTCCATACCGACGGCCTGAAGCAGGCGGGGCGCCCGGCGTACGTACCCGGTCAGTACGTCGAACGTGCCGCCTACACCCACAATCACCGGCACTCCGAGGGCCTCACGGTGGCGCTGACACCAGGTCTCCTTGAATGGGCTCGGCATGCCCACGAACAGCATGTGCGGGGCGAGACGCGCGATCTCGGCCACTATGCCCGCGTGGTCGGCGGCGCCGAAATATCCGTCCCGGTACCCCACCACATTGAGTCCCGGGTGGTTGCGCCGGCAGTAGTCCACGAGGCTGCGCACCACCTCCGGGCGCGCACCGAGAAAGTAGGCGCTGAGACCCCGTGATGCCCCTTCGGCCAGGAGCCGCGCGGTAAGATCCACTCCGGCGACGCGTTCGGGCAAAGGCACGCCGGCGAGCCGCGAGGTCCAGACGACCGGCACACCATCCGCGACGATCAGGTCTCCGCTGCGACACGCTGCGCGCAGCTCCTCGTCGCGCCTCATCATACAGAGCAGGGCCGCGTTCAGCGTGATGACGGTGTGGGAAACCCGGGGGCCATGGCACCACGCGATGCACTGGTCGACCGTCGACTGCATGCCGACCCGATCGAACGGGCTGCCGAGAAACTCGATGCGACCGGTATTCACGAACGGAACCCGTCGCCTTGTGGCGTTAGCCTCGTTCGCCAAACCGCTTCCTGTGCGTCGTTGAATTTCCGCGTCGCCCTGCTCTTTCCCAGCCGCAGGCAGGCGTACTGGTAGCTGCGCAGGAACCTGCGAAACTCGAGGTCCTCGTAGCGCGGCCGCCCGCGCAATGCGCTCGAAACGTAGCCCCATAGCATCGCGATGCTGCCTATGACCATCGGGTGTTTCGCAAGACGGAACATTGTGCTGGCCAAGAAGTACACGGGCGCGGTGCCCATGAAGTACTGTCCGTAGCCGGAACGAACCCGCCCGGTCCAAATGCCTTTCTGGCTTGATCCCATCGGGCGCAGGTGGACGAATCTCAGCGGCTCGTCGTCCACGCTCTCGGCGACCCAGCCCAGCATCCGGCACCGATGACAGTCGATGCCGTCCCACATGACCTGGCGAACGAATCCGCCTATCTCACGGAAGCACTGAACTCGATAAAACTTCGTCATGCCCACCGACATCTCATCGCCGCAGACCTCGGCAACCAATCTCCCGTTGCCGGGGGCAACGAAATAGGGCTTTCCCGACGTAGTACCGAGCCGGGGATTCGCCTCCATACGCATCATCAGCAGCTCGAAATACCGGGGAGGAAGATCGAGGTCGAGATCGAGCTTGCAGAGGTAGTCGAACTCCTCGAGCGCGACCGTCTCCAAGCCCGCGTAAAAGGCCTCGATCACCCCGGGCCCGACGCTGCGACCGCCACGGTCGGCTCGGCGCACTATCCTCAGGTACGACATGCGTGAGCGGTAGCTCTCCAGGATCGCGGGCGTGTCGTCGGTGGATCCATCGTCGACAACAACCCAAAGCGCCGGAGGAACGCTCTGCGCCATAACGCTGTCGAGCGTGCGGCGCATGTGTTCCGCCTCGTCACGACAGGGCGAAACCAGTGCGTACCTGCGTTTTAACACTCGGAAATGCTCCCCCTGGCTCGGCCTCATTCCTTTATGGCTCGCCGCATCGAGCGAGCTTTTTCAGGCCATCCGACAAGCTGCCAGAGGCCACCAAGCGCGTCAATCACGGTCGGACATATTGTGAACTGCTCGGCGGAATCGAGTGCGTCAGCCTGAAGTCGCGCTGCCCCGCCTTGCCTTGCCATTTGCACATGCGTGCTGTATCTGATGGCGCGGACGCGGCTTCGCGTCGACCAAGACATGCCATGGCTGCAGGCTGGCGATTTTCCGCTATGCGTTTCAGAAGTTATACGCTGACACTTGTCACAATGATCGTGGCTCTGGCCTGTGCCATTCTCATAGTGCCATTGCGCATTTCAATGCTGCGCGCCATGGGCCGGTTTCTGGTTGCGACGGGTCAACTACAGCACGCGGATGTCATCGTGCTGTCTGTCGATTCGGACGGTGCCGGCGTGCTCGAGGCCACTGATCTCATACACGAGCACGTCGCGGATCGCGTCGCCCTCTTCGCCGATCCGCCTGATGCTGCCGATCGCGAATTCCTGCGGCGCGGCGTCTTCTATCACAACGCGGCAACCGTTTCCGTCAGGCAACTGCACGAGCTGGGAGTCGATGCCGTCGAGGTGATACCGCGTACTGTTGCGGGCACTGTTGATGAGTCAAACGATCTTGCTGCATGGTGCTCTGAACACCGCTACAGCTCGGTGGTCTTCATCAGCACCATCGATCATTCGCGCCGGAGCGCGCGAATCCTGGCGCGAGCGACCCGCGACCGCGGCCTCAAGTTTAGTGTGCGTGGGTCACGGTATTCGGATTTCGATCCAGATGCCTGGTGGAAATCCCGAACTGGTGTCCGGACAGAGATCATCGAATCCGAAAAACTGCTGGCCGATATTCTGCTGCATCCCATTTCCTGATCGACGATCGGCGGCGTTCGGTCTCGAGGGAATTCCGTGAGGGTAATGCTGGGCGGCCTTGGCGGGTGCGTGGCGCTCCGCCTGAATGAGAGTGATTGACCGAATATGAGCCAAGGCGTGGACGTCTATTTCGAGGACCACCAGGAGTCGGACGATCTCGGACGTCGGGCTCTGCGCGGCGGCATCGTCTCGGTCGCCATGCAGTACGGCAACGGTGTCCTGCAGATAATTGCAGCGGTTGTCCTGGCGCGGCTCCTGACGCCGGCAGATTTTGGGCTGGTGGCGATCATCACGGTTCTAACGAGCTTTGCGCCGCTGCTGATCGACTTTGGCCTTGGAGACGCTACAACACAAAGAAAAAAGATAACTCCCAGCCAGATCAGCAGCCTGTTTTGGCTCGCCACCGGGATCGGGTTGGGGGTCGCGGTCGTGGTCGCCGCCTGCAGTCCGCTGATTGCGGCGATCTATCGTCAGCCCGAGCTCGAGCCTATCGCACTCTGCACGGCAGTCACCTTCGTGCTGTGGGGCGCTTCCAATCAGCACTTGGCGCTGCTGCGGCGGACGATGCAATTTGGCCGAATCGCCAGAATACAGCTGCTCGGTAGTCTGGTGGGGATCGCCACCGCCATCGTGCTCGCGGTCCGCGGATACGGCTACTGGGCGCTGGTGGCGCGCCCGATTGCGAACGCGCTCTGCGTAGTGGTCGGTGCCTGGCTAGGATGTCGGTGGAGGCCCGGATTGCCCGCCTTCGACGACGAAGTGAAATCGATGGTCCGCTTCGGGCTGCACGTGGTGGGTTTCTCGGTCACCTACACGGTGGCCAAGGCGGTGGATCGGATCGCGCTCGGCTTGTTCTACAAACCCGAGCAGGTGGGCTATTACCAGAACGCGATCACGCTGTACGAGAGTTCGATCTTCCAGGTGTTTGCGCAGGTGCACACCGTCGGAAGCGCAGCCCTCAGCAAGCTTCAATCCAATCCAATTGCGCTTCGGGAAAAATACGAAGCGGCGTTGTCGGCGATGGCGTTCTTCGTCACGCCGGTGGCAGCGATTCTGTCGGTGACAGGAGAGGATGTGACGGTCCTGTTGTTGGGGGAGAGGTGGCGGGCCGCCGGGTTGCTCCTGAGGGTGATCGCCCTGCGCGGCATTTTCCAGGTCATCGAAACGTCACAAGGATGGCTCCATCTTTCCATCGGGCGAGCGGACCGCTGGCGGAACTGGGGAATCGTTTCACTCGCCGTCCAGATCGCAGCAGTTCTCGCGGGCCTGCCCTTTGGCGCAACCGGGGTGGCTGCCGCAGGCGTAATTGCCAGCGTCCTGATTGCGATCCCCTCGATCAATTATGCGGGCCGCCCTATCGGCATCGGCTCGGCACTCGTGATCCGCGCCACGGGACCACAGCTGGTCGGCGCAATCAGCGCCGCGGCTGGAGGCTGGTGGCTGCAAGCGACGGTGCTCGCTCACTGGTCGAGCCTCATGCGTATTGCGTCGTCCGCGATCTTCTGTGCCTGCCTATACCTCCTTGTGGTCGTCGGCCTGTTTCGGCTCACCGAGCCGCTGAGGGTCGCCCGTTCGATCGTGCGGGGTCGACTGCGGGCCAACCGGTAGGAGGCGCGGGACTCGAATGGGCACGCGAGCACAAGGTGCCCGCGACGCCGTCATCTGTCGCTGTTGGTGGCGACGGAACCTTCCTGCGCTCCGTATCCATAGTAGTAGTAGCCGCTACTCTTCTGCGTGCTCTGATTCAGCACGAGCGACGGGGAGCAGCCCTCGGGCAGCCGGCGCAACGCATCCTGGAGAGCGTGATGCTCGGTGAACTCCGCGCGTACCACCACCACGATCTGGCCTGCCACCTCCGCGAGAGCAGGTGCTTCGGTGGACAGCAACAACGGGGAGGAGTCGAAGATGAAGATTCGCCTTTCGTCCTGGGTCAACAGCCAGCTCAGGGCGTCGACCATCCGCTCGCTCGCCAGCAGCTCGGTGGCTCGCTCACTGTGCGTCCCGGCCGGCAACAGGAATAGGTCGGGCACGTCCGTGGCGAGGATCAGCCGCTCCAGCTCGATGGCCGGATCGATCACCGCATCGAGCAGGCCCCGTTCGGCGCCGACGCCGAACATCTTGCTGATCTGCGGCTTGGCAACGTCACCGTCGACGAGCACAACATGCAGATCCCTCTCCATCGCCATGCTGAAGGCCAGATTGATGGCCGTGAAGGTCTTGCCTTCGCCCGGCAACGCGCTGGCCACCATGACAAGACGTCCGTTCGGCACAGGCTCCTGCCCCTTGCCCATTGCTGCAGCGACAAGCGGGCGTTTGATGTGACGGTACTGGCTTCCGATCTGCCGCTCCTGGTGCTTGGGCGCCAGCAGACCCGCCGCACGCAACGCCTCCTGGTCGATGGATATCACGCGTCCGCTTGCGGCCTGCGACGCCTCAGTCTCGACGAACTTGCCGAATACGCGCCGGGTTCGCGAAGCGGACGCGTCGGCCTGGAGCCGCTTGAGCGCCCTTTCGACGATGCTCATGTGAAGGTCACCCAGGTTCTGACGGCGTTCGCCAGGTGCCTCTGGGTCGCGATGAACGCCCCGCACAGCAGCACCATGCCCAGGGCCGCCCCGGCGAGCCGCAGCGCCGACCGCCGCATCTGCGCCTCATACCGCTCGATCCACGTCATGCTCACGGCGCCCAGCACCGGCAATCCCGTTATCTCGTGGAGGCGCTGCACGCTCCCGAACGAGGGCCGCAGCAGGTTGAGAAGGAAAGCCACGCCGATGCCCGCCGCGATGGCGGCCGCCAATGCGCCGACGGCGAGCAGCGGCCGATTGGGAAAGACCGGGTCGAACCCCGCGCGTGGTGGATCGACGACATCGAAGCGAACGAGACCGGTCTGCGCTGCCTGCTCGCCGAGCCGCGCGCGCCCGAGCTGCTCGACCAACGCTTCGTACTGCGCCTTGACCACGGTGTAGTCGCGATTCAGCCGCGAAAACTCCGCCTCCACCTCGGGAGCCGTATTCATCAAGCTGCGCAACGACGCGACGCGCTGGCGGTGATTGGCGATGTCGGCCTGCAGTCCCGCGATCTCCACGCCGACCTGGTCGTACTGCAACTTCAGATTCTGGTACACCGGGCTCGCGGCAAGCCCGGTGCGCGCCGCAGCACTCGCGTCGCCCCTGCGCGCCGCCTCGATCTCGTCGTTCAGGCGCTTCTGCAGCTCTGCGATGGTGTTTCGCAGCTCGATGACTCTCGGATGCTTCTCGGTATAGTTGAGCAACAGCTCGTCCAGCTGCTGCTGGCTCTGCTGCAGGCGTGTGGCGGTGTCGCTGGCGGGTACAAGGCCAGCTGCCCCTTTTGCCGCACCGCCCGGCACCAGCGGATCTTCACCGCGCAACTGACGCTCCAGCTCGCCGCGCCGCATCGTGGCAACGGTGAGCTTGGTTTGCGCCGCGTCGAGGTCCGCCAACTCGGTGTCCAGGCGCCTGAAATAATCGGGCTGGTCGGCTGGCAGCAGGCCCACATGCTGCTTCTTGAACGTTGCCAGCGCCTCTTCGGCATTGCGCAAGCGCTGCTCGAGCTCGGCGATCTGCTGAGTGAGAAACTGCTGCGCCTGCTCGGAGCCTTTGAGCTTGCCGCCTAGTGCTTCCCCGACGAAGGTGTTCACGAAGCGGTCGACCACGTTCAGGCTCGTCTGGCGATCCTTATTCGTGTAGGAGATGACATAAGTGCCCCCTCCGGCCGGCCCGCCGAGTCCTCGGGCGGCAATCTGGATCTGCTTGCCCAGCTTATCCGCCACCTTCTGCCGTTGCTCGGGGGTCCGGGCGCGCGCGGTGAGACCCGTCTCGTCGGCGATCTTTCCGAGCTGCGGACCGCCCAACAGCGCCTCGCGCACCAGCTGGATCTGCTGGTCCGTGTTCTCATCGAGCGTGAGAGTGCGGGTGGCGGCGCCCACGGCGGTCTGCGTATTGACAAAGACCGTGGCGGAGGCCTCGTAGCGGTTCGGCAGCACGGTGATGACGACGAGCCCAAACAGCAGGACCGCCCAGGCCACGATCATCCCGACCCAGCGGAACCGCCACAGTCCGCGCAGCTGCTCCAACACGTTTTCCAGCTGTTGCATCATGGCGGGAATGGCTTCCTTCAGAAGCGTGACTGGGGAACCAGCAGCACATCACCGGGACGCAGCGTGATGTTCTGGGTCATGTCCCCCTTTTCGAGCAGCTTGTCCAGACGGATCTTGATCTCCTGCTGCTTGCCGTCCACCATCCGAACCACCCTGGCGCGGTTGCCCGCGGCGAATTCAGTGAGCCCGCCGACGGCGAGCACCGCATCCAGCACCGTCATGCCTTCGTGATACGGCAGCGCCTCGGGAGTTTTCACCTGACCGGTGACTTTGACCTGGCTGAGGGCACTGACCGCAATCATCACGAAGACGTTCACCTTCGGTGACCGGACGTACTCGGCGAGCACCTTCTCGATATCGCGCGCCAGCTCCGAAGCCGTTTTGCCAGCGGCCAGCATGTCTTCCACCAGCGGCGTGGAAACCCTTCCGTCCTGCCGGACGGGCACCGTGACGCTCAGGTCCGGGTTCTGCCAGACGTAGATCTGCAGACTGTCACCGGGACCAATCCGATAGTCGGGACCGACGGCCACAGCGGCGGCCGGCGCCGCGACAGGAGCGACCTCGGCGGACAAGGATGCGGTTGCAACCGCCAATGCAGCGAACAGGGTATAACCCGAGATCGATCGAATCATGTCGGCAGATTAAGGAAGCGTGACCAACCGCCGAATAAATCTCGACATTTCTACAATCCCTGGCGGATGATTGTGGCGCGGGGACTTTACCACAGATGGCGCATCAGGTCGCAGGCCCGCGTATCCCGGTTTGCAGGCCCGCGCATCCCAGGTTGCAGGCGAAACCTGTTTACTTAGAGTCTTTTCCTGGAACCACGTTATGCCCGCGGTCGATTCTGCCCGCGCACGCGCATCGATGCGCGGTGCGCGCAAGAGAGGCCGAGCGGCACGAAGTACGTACGGAGCGGCGAGTGGAACGAAGCAAACGAACCGATGCACTGATCTACACCTTGCTGGTCAGCGCCCTGGCGGGCTGCCATGGCAGGCACTTCGGCAGTTTGGTCACGCCAACGTGCTCGGTATCACAGAGCGGAACGATGCGAGCGCCCCCCATCGGCAGCGGTGCGGCCTCTTCGTCGACCACGCTGTTCCCACCCGAGCGGATCACCACGTGGAACCCGGGGGTTCCCGGCGGGGTGCCCGCGCGTTCCAAGGTTTGCGCGAACGTCTCTGCGGCGACCTACGGCAACGGCGCCAAGGATGCGACAGCGGGCATCCAGGCGGCGATAGAAGCTTGCCCAGCCGGCGAGGTCGTACTGCTGTCCGCGGGCACCTTCACAATCAACAACGGCAACCTCCTGCTCATCGACAAAGGCATCACGCTGCGCGGCGCGGGACCCGGGCAGACCACGCTGCAGAAGACCGACGGAGCAAAACCAGGCGTCGAGGCAACTGGAGCCAAACCCTCCCCCATCGCGATACTCGGACCGATGCGATGGGCGATCGACACCGGTTTTACCAGCTCCACCGACCTCACTGTGGATGCAGTGAAGGGTGCCGACTCGATCGCCGTGGCGAGCGCGGCCGGCTTCAAGCCGGGCCAGACCGTGCTGCTGGACGAGCTATCGGGCGCCTCGTGGCAGACCGATCCGTGCGGACGCGGCCAGATCTGGGCCGCACCGGATTTCCGGGTCGTGTGGCAACGGCACAATCCTCCCCAACCGACCGACGATCCGCTCAAGATCCCCGCCAACGCAGCCAATCAGGACGCCTTCGGCTGGTTCAGTCGCCTCGACCGCCCCACCGCGGAGATCAAGCAGATCGCCAGCGTGACGGGTAAGGTCATCACCTTCTCCACGCCGATCCACATCTCCTATCGGACCTCACACACGGCGCAGCTCTCGAGCTACAACACGGCGCGCGTCGTGAACGCCGGCATCGAGGACCTCAAGGTAATCGGCGGCGACAACGGGAACATCCGCTTTCAGTGGTGCGACGCCTGCTGGGCGAAGTCGATCGACAACACCGCCTGGCACGATGAGGGCTTCGCGGTGGTCCATTCGTTCCGCGTCGAGATACGCGACTCCTACGTGCACGACGCCGCCTGGGCGCAGCCCAGCGGTGCGGGCTACGCGATCAGTCTCTCCCACGGGTCGTCCGAGGTGCTGATAGAGAACTCAATCATCGTCAAGGCCAACAAGGTCATGGTCGCGCGCTCCGCGGGCGCCGGGTCAGTCTTCGGCTACAACTATGTCGACGACGGGTACATCAACACGAACGGTGCCTGGATCGAAATCGGCCTCAACGGATCGCACATGGTCGGGTCGCACCATATGCTCTTTGAGGGAAACTACGGTTTCAACTTTGACTCTGACAAGACGCATGGCAACGCCATTTACCACACTGTCTTCCGCAACTACCTGACCGGCATACGCGCACCGTTCAACAACCAGCTGGGCGGCGCGCTCATTGACGACGCCAACCAGCCGAATAACGCGCCGCGCCGGGCCGCGGGCGCCGCCGCCTATTCGTACTGGCATACGTTTGCGGGCAACGTGCTCGGAGTACCGGGGAAGATGAAGGGCTGGACGTACGAGTCAGGACGGGGCGGCATCCCGACGATCTGGCTGCTGGGATGGGACGACTGGTCACCCTACCCGAACGATCCGAATGTCGCCGCCACCACGCTGCGCCATGGGAACTACGACTACGTGACAAATTCGGTCGTGTGGGATCCGAACATCGCCGAGCACGATCTGCCCGCGTCCCTGTACCTGAAGCAGAAACCACCATTCTTCAACGCAGGCAGAGGGTACACCTGGCCGTGGGTCGACCCCGTCGGGACGACGAAAGTCCACGTGCTGCCGGCGAAGGCCCGCTACGATGCCGGCACCCCGTTCGTGCAACCTTGACTTCGACTAGTAACTCGACACCAGAGCCCGTCGTCGTCGCGAGCGGTGCCGGAAAGCAACGGCCGGGGCCGGTCTTC
This sequence comes from Steroidobacteraceae bacterium, assembly GCA_035934055.1. Classification (GTDB taxonomy): domain Bacteria; phylum Pseudomonadota; class Gammaproteobacteria; order Steroidobacterales; family Steroidobacteraceae; genus 13-2-20CM-66-19. Next base: position 22,148 of record DASYYF010000040.1, read on the forward strand.
AGCGGTCACCTGCCGGCGCTCGACGGCGTGCGCGGCCTCGCGATACTCGCCGTCCTTCTGTTTCACTTTGTCACGCCGCCGAACCCGAAAGGCCCCGTCGACGCTGCCATAACGTGGCTGTTCGCCTACGGCGCTCTTGGAGTCGATCTCTTCTTCGTCCTGTCCGGCTTCTTGATAACCGGGATTCTCTACGATTCGCGCGCCGACCCTGCTTACTTCCGCAACTTCTACATGCGCCGGGTGCTGCGGATCTTCCCGCTGTATTACGGTGTCCTCGTCGTCGTCTTCTTCGTTGTTCCCGCAATCCCTGCTCTCCAAGGCTCCGAAATCGCGGGGCTGAGAAACGAACAGGCATGGGCCTGGCTCTATGGCGTCAACGTCTACCTCGCAATCCACGGCGGCTGGGTGCTGTCCTATCTGACACACTTCTGGTCGCTGGCGGTCGAGGAACAGTTTTACCTCGTCTGGCCCCTGATAGTCTGGCTGCTGGCCGCCAAGCCGCGGCTCTTGCTCAGCTTCCCGCTCGCGGCCGCGCTTGCGTCGTTCGGCAGTCGGGTCGTCGCGTCCTTGCTGGGTGTGAACCTTGTCGCGACCACGGTGCTCACGCCTTTCCAGCTCGATTCGCTGGCGATCGGCGGATTTCTCGCCATTTACCTGCGGCAACCGCACGGAGAGGCCCGGACCCGGCGCCTCATCGTTCCGATGACGTTGACGGGAATCGGTCTGCTGCTCCTGCAATTCGGTGTCCGCCACTTCACCGAATACGGCAGCGCCCTGCAGTCGCTGCGCAGCGGAGCGTTCCGTCTGCTGCTCGCTGCTCTGCTGCTCCAGGCTCTAGTCGCACCAGCCTCGTCCGGCTGGTCGCGCTTCTTCCGCAGCGGTCCGATGATCATCCTCGGCAAGTACAGCTATGGACTTTATGTCTATCATCATTTCTTCTCGTACTACTTCGCCAAACACGGCACCGAGCTCGCTCTTGCTTCGGCGATCGGTTCCCACCTGGCCGCGTTGGTAATTCAGACTGTCGGCGGAATGGCCGCCTCGATGGCCATCGCGTGGCTGAGTTACGAGTACTTCGAGAAGTTCTTCCTGCAACTGAAGCGTTTCTGGCCCTCGTCCGGCACCCCGCGGCCGCTCGCGCCACGCAGCAGCCCGCGCTAGCCGAGCGAACCAGGTCGCAGCGCCGATCTCCATCACTCCCTTCCGGGCAGTTTCAGCGGCGCCGGCCCCGGCGGAGCCTCCGCGGCACGGCCGTAGCCGATAGAAAGCCAAACGCGGTTCTCGGTGTATTGAAATGCCGCGACGTTGCTATTGCCCTTGGCGAGATAGTAGGAAACAAAGACCGAAAGGTTTCTGCCGGCACGCCAGGTGAGCTGCAGGCCGGTGTCGCTCTCCGTCGCACTGTCGTTCGTGCTATCGAACTGCCAGCGCACCAGATACTCCGTCAGCGCCAATTGCACCACGGGAGTGAGCTGCCGCGCCGCGAGTGCGCCGAGCACTGTTCTCTCGTTGTTGAGAGTGGCATCCGTCGGGTAACGATCCCGGTAGTACTCCACCGTGAGGTCCAGCGTGGTCCGGAGGTACTTGAAGTTCCACGCGAGCGTTGCGTAGTTGTCCACGAAGGGGGCAGCGGCAGCGACGACCGGCTGGGTATTGAGCGTCGCCCCTCCCACAGCCTGTACGATCTGGAAAGCGTCTGCGGCGTCGGAGTAGTCGTGCCCGAATGCCACACCGATGATCGAGTCGGGCGATACATGGCGGGAGAGATCCAGGCGCACGAGCGGGGTGTCATAGTGAACGCCGCCGGGCATGAGCAGGCGGCTGTATCCCAGATCGACTCCAAGCTCGGTGCGACCCCCCTTGGCATCGAAGCGCCCAAAGGCGTCCTGCCTCCGGTAATCGGGATTCTCCTGCACATTGGCAAAGCGAATACTGTCGTCGCTGGCGTTGATCGACACGCTGGTCGCGGGAGACAGCTCGTGCAGGAGGCCGACGGTGCCCAACAGGCGGGTGCTGTCGAGAGGGCTCACCTGGAAGTTCACTCTGCCGTACGCCCCGGTTATATCGAGATACGTCGCCCGTCCGACAGGCAGGATCAGCGCCGGACCGGTGCTGAAGTAGTTGATGCTCTCGCGATTGGCAGGGGTGATGGGGGCAAGCGGCTCAATCGGAGCCTGCCCGAAATTGTCGTTGACATTCCAGGACAGCAGCTCCGGAACCAGGTTGAGCTTTAACTGGCCGAGAAAATTGCCGATGTACTCGTCGCTGTAGGCGTGCTGGAAATAATTGAGATGGCTCAGGTCCCCATCGATGCCCACGTCCAGCCACGGACGATCCTCATGCCAGGTGAGTCCCAGCTCCTCGATGCCGATGGTTTGATTGGTGCCGCCGGTCGGCAGTCGCTCGATGTTGTCCGACTCGATGACTCCCACCTGGATTTGGTAACCCGGTGCCGCGGCCCGCGCCAGGCGAGGGCACATAGTCGTACAGGCGACTGCGACTTCAGCCAGTAGCGCAATTGCGGCGGCTCGAAACGGCGTATCGAGTGGCATGCGACTCCCCGCTGTTTGTTGTTTCTGAGTTTGCGAAGAACGAGCTGGCGCCCGACCACCGGGGGCATCAAGGTCGACACAGTGTAGCGCGCGCCCGCACGAGCTTTCCTGCGGGCTCGAGGCCGCCAGGAGCGGCCTATGTAAAATCGGGGACCGGCTCGATAAGCCCTTGATCAGGCTCCGTTTCCGGTCCCCGCGCGGCGAATGCCCGTAACTCGCCTATCTACGGGCTACACGCGTCTCCGGTGGCTGGCACGGTGTTCGGCGTGCCGGCGGTGTATCTGGCCTGGGCGGGAAGCGTGTACGTGGTTCCAGTCGTCGGATCCACCCACGGCCATGTGTTCGAACCCATGAACGCGGGTTTGCACGACAGATACAGAGAATTGGGCAGCGGTGCCGATGCATTGCTGAGCCAGGTTTGCTGTGAAAGGAACCAGTCCCAGTTCCCGTCTCGGATCGCCGTAGTGGCGACGTTGGTATCCACGGTGTAGGGGGAGATGTCATTCCACCCGAGCATCCATATGGTCGGAGTCCAAGTCGTTCCGGTATCGGAGTCCACGTAGCCGTTGGCGGCGGTTGTGACTCCCTGCTTCCCCAGCACGTTCCCCACGTACGTCATCCAATAGCCATAGCGCATGGCGCCGACCGCCCGCTTCGGGCCATTGCTGCCCGGGATGCTGCCGGCATCGTTGATCGTGTTGCTGGTGTAGTCGCTCTGGAACGTGCCGCGCACGCTGGTCGTGTAGTTCCGGAAATAGACCATGTAGGTCGAATTCCCGTGAGTGTCATCGCTGTCGATGTTGAAGCTCTGGTTGCCCTCAAAGAGCACCATGTGCGAGCCCACCATGTGCGAGGCGTTCAACCCGATCTCTATCCATCCTTCGTCGGTGGCGATGTATCCGTCGTCCATGTAGTTGTAGCCGACCGCGGATCCCGCGCCCGACGAGCGAACGACCATCACCTTGTTCGCCTTGACCATGATGTCGTTCTCGATCAGAGCCTCGGAGGTGGCGAAGGCAAAGCTGAGGGCGTAACCGGCGCCGCCCGGCTCGGGCCAGGCTGCATCGTGAATGTAGGAATCGCGCAGCTCGTCCCGGAAGCCGTTCTCGATGGCGACTCCTTCGCCGTACCATTCCGTCACCTCGATGTTCTTGGCCCAGGAGTACTCTGCGTTCTGGAAGCGCAGCGCCCCATCGCCGCCGCCTACCAAGGTCACCTGTTCGAGGCCCCCATTCACGACCGGCGCGTTCGAGCCGGTGTAGGTCGTCAACTCGGCGTGTTGGCTCGTGCGGTAAACCTTGGTCAGCGGTGATGTGAAGGTGATCGTATTGCCGCTGACGCTGGCAATTTCCTTGATCTCGTTCTGCGGGCGATCCTGACGCGAGAACCAGCACCCGGCATCGCTCCCGCTGCCCGCACCTGCGTAGTTGTTCGATGCCGCAGGCGTCACCCCGGATTGGATCGGGTCATCGCCCGAAAAGGCCGGGTTGTGCAGCGGCCATTGCACCGCATAATCCGGGGAAGCCCACACGGAGGTTGAAATCTTGGACACGTCCGGCTGCCAGCTGGCCCCCGAGGCCTCATCCAGCAAAACCATCTGCCCCGCTTTAAAGATCGACCCGTTGGCTACCGTGACCGAATTCGATCCTTGCGCGCCGTCGGCGGAAAGCAATTGCATGTACGCGGTCTGGTAGGCCGTCGGACCCGCGCAGCGCGCGTCTCCGTCGGGATTCACCCACCGTCCGGGCCCGAGGATGACGATCGGAGTGGCATCGGCGGGCGCCTGAATGGACGTCGTGGCGAATACGTTCCTGGGATTCTTCAGGATGGTCGTGCCTGCGCCGGCTCCGCGCAGTACCACGCCTTTATTGATGGCAATGTAATTGCCCTGCCCCATGAGAAAGGTGCCTGCTCCGAGCTGTACGACCGTTCCCGCGGCACACTGGCTGATCTTGCTATTGATCTGAGCGCTGTCGTCGCTGGTACCGCTCGGTGTCAGCGGCGTCGAATTGCAGACCGGCCAGGTCGCAGACGGGATGCCGCCTTTTGTCAGCATGCCGGCGTCGCTCCATTGCGTGCTCCGGTCGGCGGGCAACGCGTAGGTACCGGATGTGTTGATCGTATACGTGGCTGAAGCCACCGCACTGTTGGTGTAACCCGTCGCGGTGCAAACCGCTTTGAGGGTCTCCGTCGCGGAAACCGAGATCGCCGACGAGTAGGCGCTGGACGAAGTGGTCGGCGTCGTGCCGTTGGTCGTGTAATAGATGGTGCTGGAGGCGGTGCTGCACGAGAGCGCCACCGACTGCGCCGATGCATATACCCCGCCCGGCACCGCGAATGTCGGCGTTGCCGCCACGTTTTGCGAGGAAGAAGTGACGGTCAGAGTAGCGGCACTGCTGGTCATGCTGCCCGCGGCGTTGCTGACCGACACGGTAAACGAGGTGCCATTGTCGGATGAGGACGTAGCCGGCGTCGTATAGCTGGCCGAGGTCGCGCCGCTGATGGCCGTTGAGTTCTTCATCCACTGGTAAGTGAACGGCGCGGTGCCGGTGGCGGCGACCGAGAACGACGCGGTCTGCCCGGCGGCAACCGTGGTGTTTTGCGGCTGCGACGAGATTTGCGGAGCCACCGGCCCGCTCGATGTGACCTGGCTGGTGGACGCACTGCCGCCGCCACCGCAGGCGGCAAGAGCGGCGACTGCGAGTGTGCACAGAGCGGAGAGCTTGAGGGCACCGACGAGCGGTGAGTGGCGGCGGATCGAAATATGCATTTGGCCTCGCGTCAACATCCAGATGTCCCTTAGGACTCCGGACTCAACCTGATCGGCCGAATGAGAGGGGAATGACGACGAGATGCGCGAACCGAACAGCACTGATCTCGCCGGCAACCCCGCTATCTCGCGCATCAGAGCTTGAGACCGGAGGCTTTGCGTCCCCGCCTTGCGGCGGGTTTGCCCTTATGCGGCGCGAATCCTAAGTTAAGTGGACTCGCCACCGCCTAAACGCAGTTAACACTTATGAGACGTTGTTCTTGTGTTTGGCGCAACGCGTCGGTGCGCAGCGACAGGCGCCGAGATCGCGCGTCGCCAAGCGCCGACGAAAGAGCAGACATTGCGCGAGCGCTCCTCGCGCGTCGTGCGCCGCAGCACGGCACCGCGCTGCGCCTCATCGTCGCACGCGCTCGCGATGATGGCCGGCATCTGTCTCACGCGATCGACTCCCCGCAACACCTCGAATCCCGACAACTCAGGCGACACGACGTCCGGCACCGCGAGATCGAGCGCGCCGGAGCGGAGCCGATCGTCGTCGATCACCAACACGCAGCCCCGGACCCCTCCACCGCTCGACGTCCGTAGCCCTCGCCGCGTCGCAAACTTCCTCGCAACCGCATACTTCCTTGCACTTCCTTACCGGACCCCTGCTGCAACCGGCCGCGCCGTGTGCTTTGCTTGCCTCATCCTCCTGAACGGGGTGGGCGGGCAGTCCCGCGCCACCCCATTTTTTTGGACTTCACCGCAAGGCGCTAGAATTGACGGTTGACCACCCGAACGCCGGAAAAACGCCCGTCAGAGGCTCATGAACGACATTGATCGCGACCCCTCGCCCGTGGTCACGCCGGGCTCGAGGCCCGCCCTGCTGTGGGAAGCGGTCCGCACCGCCCCGCGCTGGGCGCTGATCCTCGGGGTCCTCGCCCTGTTTGCGCTCCTCGCCTGGCTCCTCACCCCCTCGAAGGGCGCGCGCATGCCCCCGGCGGGACGATTCGCCGGGGGCGGCCCCATGCCGGTCGTCGTGGCGAACGCCCGCACCGGGGACATGCCCATTACGCTCATCGGGCTCGGCACCGTGACCCCGCTCGCGACCGTGACGGTGCAGAGCCAGATCAGCGGCCAGATCATGAAGATCGCGTTCAAGGAAGGTCAGACCGTCAAGGAGGGCGACCCGCTGATCCTGATCGATGCGCGGCCGTACCAGGTGGCACTCGAGCAGGCGGAAGGGGCGCTGGCCCGCGACAAGGCGCTGCTCGCCAACGCCAGGGTCGACCTCGATCGCTACCAGACCCTCTTCTCGCAGGACTCCATCGCCGAGCAGCAGCTCGCCACCCAGAAATCGCTCGTGGCGCAGGACGAAGGCAACGTGCGCACCGATCAGGGCCAGATCGATGCGGCGAAGCTCAACCTCACCTACTGCCACATCGTCTCGCCGATCAACGGCCGCGTGGGACTGCAGCAGGTGAACGTCGGCAACTACGTGACGCCGGCGGAGCCGAACGGACTCGTGGTCGTGACCCAGCTGCAGCCGATCACGGTCGTTTTCACGCTGCCGGAGGATGACATCCCGCCGATCCTGAAGCAGATGCGCGCCGGGGCGACGCTGCCGGTGACCGCCTGGGACAAGACCAACACGCAGCAGCTCGCGACCGGCACACTGCAGTCGATCGACAGCCAGATCGACACCACCACCGGAACGATCCGCCTGAAGGCGATCTTCGCCAACGCCGACCAGGCGCTCTTCCCGCAGCAGTTCGTCAACGTCGTGCTGCTGCTCGATACGCTCCACGGAGCGACCCTCATTCCCCAGGCGGGGGTCCAGCGCGGCGCGCCGGGCACCTACGTCTACGTCGTCGACAAGGCGGCGCAGACGGTGAGCGTCCGCAAGGTGACGCTCGGCCCGGGCGATGCCATGAACATCTCGATCGCGCAGGGGCTCGCGCCCGGCGAGACGGTCGTCGTGGACGGCGCCGACAAGCTGAAAGACGGCGCCAAGGTGCTGCTGCACCAGGGCACGGGCGGCGGCGCCACCGCTTCGGGTCAGGCTCCGGGCGCGGGTCAGCACCCGCGTTCCGGTCAGGGTCAGTCGGGCCAGGGGCCGTCGGGGCGTGGCCAGGGTACGCACCACCCGCAGCAACAGAATAATCAAAGCGGCCAGGGCGGCGGCTGAGCTCAGGCCGCTCCCCCACCTCCACGGCTCACCGATGAACCCGTCCCGCATCTTCATACTGCGGCCGGTCGGCACGTCGCTCCTCATGGTCGCGATCATGCTGGCCGGAATGGTGGCCTTCGGATTCCTGCCGCTCTCGGCGCTCCCCGAGGTCGACTACCCGACCATTCAGGTCCAGACCTTTTATCCCGGCGCCAGCCCCGAGGTGATGACCTCCTCCGTGACCGCCCCGCTCGAGGTGCAGTTCGGGCAGATGCCGGGGCTCAACCAGATGTCCTCGACGAGCTCAGGCGGAGCCTCGGTCATCACGCTCCAGTTCAGCCTGAACTTGAGCCTCGACATCGCCGAGCAGGAAGTGCAGGCCGCGATCAACGCCGCCGGCAATCTCCTCCCGTCCGACCTGCCGGCGCCGCCGATCTACGCCAAGGTGAATCCGGCCGATGCGCCGATTCTGACGCTCGGCATCACCTCGAGGACATTGCCGCTCACGCAGCTCGAGGATCTCGCCGACACGCGCCTCGCGCAGAAGATCTCGCAGATCGAGGGCGTGGGCTTAGTCAGCGTGAGCGGCGGACAGCGTCCCGCGGTGCGCATCATCGCCAACGTCCGCGCGCTCGCCGGCTACGGCCTCAACATCGACGACCTGCGCACCACGATCGCCAACGCCAACGTCAACTCCCCCAAGGGCACGCTCGATGGACCCGCGCGCTCCTGGACGCTGAATGCGAACGATCAGATCCAGAGCCCGGAGGCGTACCTCGGCATCATCGTCGCCTACAAGAACGGCAACCCGGTGCGGCTCTCGGATGTCGCGCAGGTCGTCAACGGCGCCGAGAACGCCTACCTCGCCGGCTGGGTGAACAACACGCCGGGGATCATCCTGAACATCCAGCGCCAGCCGGGCGCCAATGTCATCCAGGTGGTCGACCGGATCAAGAAGCTCCTGCCGTCGCTCTCAGCCTCGCTCCCCGCGGCCGCGGAGGTGACCATCCTCACCGACCGCACCACGACGATCCGCGCCTCGGTGCACGACGTCGAGTTCGAGCTCTCGCTCGCCGTGATTCTCGTAGTGCTGGTGATCTTCCTCTTCCTGCGCAGCATCCCGGCGACCGTCATCCCGAGCCTGTCGGTGCCGCTCTCGCTCGTCGGAACGCTCGCGGTCATGTATCTCGTCGGCTATAGCCTGAACAACCTGTCGCTGATGGCGCTCACCATCGCCACCGGCTTCGTGGTCGACGATGCGATCGTGATGATCGAGAACATCTCGCGCTACATCGAGGAGGGCATGGCGCCGCTCGATGCGGCCTTGAAGGGCGCGGGCGAGATCGGCTTCACCATCGTCTCGCTCACCGTGTCGCTCATCGCGGTGCTGATTCCGCTCCTCTTCATGGGCGATGTGGTCGGGCGGCTGTTCCACGAGTTCGCGATCACGCTCGCCGTCACCATCGTGATCTCGGCGGTCGTGTCGCTCACCCTGGTGCCGATGATGTGCGCGAAGCTCCTCGTCCACCACAATCCCGAGGACGAATCGGGGCTCGTGCGGTGGGCGAATGAGAAATTCCAGGCGCTCATCGACCGCTATGCGGTCGCCCTCCGCTGGGTGCTCGAGCGTCAGCCGCTCACCCTGGCGGTCGCGCTCGGCACGCTCGCGGTGACGATCCTCCTCTACGTCTTCATCCCCAAGGGCTTCTTCCCGGTGCAGGACACGGGCGTCATCCAGGCGATCACCGAGGCGCCGCAATCGGTCTCCTACGGCGACATGGCGCGCCGCCAGGCGGCCATGGCGGCCGCGATCCTCAAGGATCCGGACGTGGTGAGCCTCTCCTCTTTCATCGGCGTCGACGGCAGCAACATCACGCTCAACAGCGGCCGCATGCTCATCAATCTCAAGCCCGTCAACGACCGCCACCTGTCCGCGAGCGAGATCATCCGGCGCCTCGAGGGCGAGACGGCCGACGTCCCCGGCATCTCGATCTACATGCAGCCGGTGCAGGACCTGACGATCGACACCGCGGTGAGCCGCACGCAGTACCAGTTCGTGCTCGAGGACTCGAACCCCGCGGAGTTCGACACCTGGGTGCCGAAGCTCGTCGACCGCCTGCAACAGGTGCCCGAGATCGAGGACGTCGCGAGCGATCAGGAGAATCAGGGGCTGTCGGCGTACCTGACGATCGACCGCGACACCGCCGGACGCTTCGGCATCACGCCGGCGACCGTCGACAACGCGCTCTATGACGCCTTCGGCCAGCGCATCGTCTCGACCATCTTCACGCAATCGAACCAGTACCGCGTGATCCTCGAGGCCGACAGCTCCCTCATGGCTTCGCTCGATTCGCTCGGGACTCTCTATATCCCGTCGGCGACCGCGGTGGGCGGGGAGGTGCCGCTCTCGGCGCTGGTGAAGGTCTCGACGCGCAGCGCGCCGCTCTCGATCGACCACCTCGGGCAGTTCCCCTCCACCACCGTCTCCTTCAACCTGGCGCAGGGGGCCGCTCTCGGGGACGCGGTCGATGCCATCAAGAAGGCCGAGGCCGAGATCAGCCTGCCGCCGAGCCTGATGACGACCTTCCAGGGTGCGGCGCTTGCCTTCCAGGCGACGCTCGGCAACGAGCTGTTCCTCATCATCGCCGCGATCGTCACCGTCTACATCGTGTTGGGCGTCCTCTACGAGAGCTTCATCCACCCGATCACCATCCTCTCCACGCTGCCGTCGGCGGGCGTCGGCGCGCTGCTCGCGCTCCTCATGGCGAGGAGCGACCTCGGCGTGATCGGCATCATCGGCATCATTCTTCTCATCGGCATCGTGAAGAAGAACGCGATCATGATGATCGACTTCGCCCTCGTCGCCGAGCGCGAGCAGGGCATGCCGGCGCGCGATGCGATCTACCACGCCTCGCTCCTGCGCTTCCGGCCGATCCTCATGACCACGATGGCCGCGCTCCTTGGCGCGCTGCCGCTCATGCTCGGCACCGGCACGGGCTCGGAGCTCCGCCACCCGCTCGGCATCACCATCGTCGGGGGACTGATCCTCTCGCAGCTGCTGACGCTCTTCACGACACCGGTGATCTACCTCTACTTCGACCGCCTCGAGCGCCGTGTGGCCGCCTGGGGCCGGCCGCCGGCGAGCGGCTCCTCCGCCGAATGAGCGGCGTCCGATGAGCTCTCTCTCGGAACCCTTCATCCGCCGGCCCGTCGCGACGACGCTCCTCACGGCGGGCATCGCGCTCGCGGGAGCCATCGCCTACTTCCAGCTGCCGGTGGCGCCGCTCCCGCAGGTGGATTTCCCGACCATCTCGGTGAACGCCATCATGGCGGGCGCGAGTCCCGACGTCATGGCGGCGACCGTCGCCACGCCGCTCGAACGGCATCTCGGACAGATCGCCGACGTCACGGAGATGACCTCCTCGAGCTCGACCGGCGCTGCGCACGTCGTGCTGCAGTTCGGACTCGACCGCGACATCGACGGCGCCGCGCGCGACGTCGAGGCGGCCATCAACGCGGCGCGTGCGGATCTGCCGACCGCACTGCGCAGCAACCCCACCTACCGCAAGGTGAATCCCGCCGATGCGCCGGTCCTGATCCTGGCGCTCACCTCCAGGACCCTGACCGCCGGGCAGGTGTACGACGCCGCCGAGACCATCCTGTCGCAGAAGCTCTCGCAGGTGAGCGGCGTGGGTCAGGTGCAGGTGGGCGGCAGCTCGCTGCCCGCGGTGCGCGTCGAGTTGAACCCCAACGCGCTCTTCAAGTACGGCATCGGCATGGAGGACGTGCGGGCGGCGCTCGCTTCCGCCAATGCCAACACGCCGAAGGGTTCGATCGACGTCGGCGGGCGGCGCTACCAGATCTACACCAACGACCAGGCGGGCAAGGCGGCCGAGTACCGGAACCTGGTGGTCGCCTACCGGAACGGCGCGGCGGTGCGGCTCTCCGACGTCGCCGAGGTGCTCGACTCGGTCGAGAACGTGCGCAACCTGGGACTCGCCAACGGCCAGCCGGCGGTGCTGGTCATCCTCTACCGCCAGCCGGGCGCCAACATCATCGAGACGGTCGACCGGGTCGTCGGCATGATCCCCGCGCTCAAGGCCTCGATTCCCACCGACATCGACATGAAGGTCGCCATGGATCGGACCACCACCATCCGCGCCTCGCTCAGCGCCGTGCAGCGCACGCTCGGGATCGCGATTGCGCTGGTGATCCTCGTGGTGTTCCTGTTCCTGCGCAACCTGCGCGCCACCGCGGTGCCGGCGGTCGCGGTGCCGATCTCGCTCCTCGGCACCTGCGGCGCGATGTATCTCTTCGGCTACTCGCTCGACAACCTCTCGCTCATGGCGCTCATCATCGCCACCGGCTTCGTCGTGGACGATGCGATCGTCGTGCTCGAGAACGTCACGCGCCACGTCGAGGCCGGCATGCCGCGCTTTCAGGCCGCGATCCAGGGCGCCCGCGAGGTCGGCTTCACCGTGCTCTCGATGAGCCTCTCGCTGGTCGCGGTCTTCATTCCGATCCTCATGATGGGCGGCATCGTCGGGCGGCTGTTCCGCGAGTTCTCGATCACGCTCTCGGTCGCGGTGCTCGTCTCGCTGGTCGTCTCGCTCACCACGACGCCCATGATGTGCTCGCGCTTCATCACCGAGCCGAACCAGTCGCGCCGGGAGCGGAGCCTCGGCCCGCTGCCCGAGCGGCTGCGGCGCGCCTACCGGGCCTTTCTGCGCGGCGTGGAAGGGCTCTTTGACAGGGCGCTGCGGGGCTACACGCGCTCGCTCCGCTGGGCGCTCGATAACCGCGGCGTCGTGCTGGTGCTCCTCGGGGCGACCGTGGTCTTCAACGTCTACCTCTACATCGTGATCCCGAAGGGATTCTTCCCGCAGCAGGACACCGGGCGCCTCATCGGCGGCATCCAGGCCGACCAGGCCATCTCCTTCCAGTCGATGGAAGGCAAGCTCCGCCAGTTCATCTCCATCGTGCAGTCCGACCCCGCCGTCAATACCGTGGTCGGCTTCACCGGCGGCGGCTCGCAGGGCGGCGGGCAGGTGAACAGCGGCTTCATCTTTGTATCCCTCAAGCCCAAGGCGGACCGCAAGCACAGCGCCGATCAGATCATCGGGCGGCTGCGCCCCAGGCTCAACCAGGTGGCGGGCGCCCGGCTCTTCCTCCAGGCGGCGCAGGACATCCGCGTCGGCGGGCGGCAGAGCAACGCCCAGTATCAGTACACGCTCCAGGGCGACAGCGTGGCGGACATCTATAAATGGGCGCCGAAGCTCGCCGAGGCCCTGCAGCACGAGCCGGTGCTCACCGACGTCAACTCCGATCAGCAGCAGAACGGTCAGGAGATCGATCTCACCATCGACCGCGACACGGCCTCGCGGCTGAACCTGAATCCCGCCACCATCGACAACAACCTCTACGACGCCTTCGGGCAGCGCGACGTCTCGACGATCTACAGCGCCCTGAACCAGTACCACGTCGTCATGGAGGTGGAGCCGAAGTACTGGCAGAGCCCCGACACGCTGAAGGACCTGTGGATCAGCACCGCCGGCGGCACCGTGAACGGCAGCCAGTCGACCAACGCGGTCGCCGGCACCGTGACCTCGACTCAGACCGCCGCGAGCCATACGGCGGCGACCATCGCCGCCGACACGGCGCGCAATCTCGCCACCAACAGCCTCGCCAACACCGGGCGCGGCGCGGTCTCGACCGGCTCGGCCGTGACGATCGCGGCGGAGCCGACGATCCCGCTCGCTTCCTTCGCGCAGTACGCCCCGGGCAGCACCCCGCTCGCCGTCAACCACCAGGGCACCTTCGTCGCAACCACGATCTCCTTCAACCTGGCGCCGAACGCCTCGCTCAGCCAGGCCTCTGCGGCGATCAGCCGGGCCGTCGACGAGATCCACATGCCGGCGACGATCCACGGCAGCTTCCAGGGGACGGCGCGCTCGGCCGAGCAGTCCTTCGCGAGCGAGCCGGTGCTGATCCTCACCGCTCTCGCGACCGTCTACATCGTCCTCGGGGTCCTCTACGAGAGCTACATCCACCCCATCACGATCCTCTCGACCCTGCCCTCGGCGGGCGCCGGCGCGGTGCTGGCGCTGCGCCTCTTCGGGCTGGAATTCGGCATCATCGCGCTCATCGCCGTGTTCCTCCTCATCGGCATCGTGAAGAAGAACGCGATCATGATGATCGACTTCGCCCTCGAGGCGCAGCGCGAGGGCCGCTCGGCGGCGGATGCGATCTACACCGCCTCGCTCCTGCGCTTCCGGCCGATCATGATGACGACCATGGCGGCGATGCTCGGCGCGCTGCCGCTCGCGTTCGGCTCGGGCGACGGCGCCGAGACGCGCCAGCCGCTCGGCATCGCCATCGTCGGCGGCCTCGCCGTGAGCCAGGTGCTGACGCTCTATACGACGCCGGTCATGTATCTCTATCTCGATCGCTTCGGCGCATGGTGCAGCCGGATGTGGGCGCGGATCCATCCCCAGACACCCCCGGCAGCGCAGGCCGAAGCGGCACAGGTATGAACATGAAGCCACCACGTGACTCGGCAGGCGCGAGTGCAAAATTTTTTTTACGGAGCCGCCGTGAATCCATCCCTGGAGGCTGCGGGCGCGCCATCCCTGGCGCGCACGCCTCCGGAAAACAAATCTTGCGCTCGCGCCTGCTCAGCGTGGGGGCCGCAGCTGTACTGACCGCGACCGTCGTCGCCGGCTGCGCCGTCGGCCCGAACTATCACCGCCCCTCGGCCCCGGTCCCGCAGCGCTTCAAGGAAGCGGAGGGCTGGAAGCCGGCCGAGCCGCGCGAGGCGGCGAGCGGCATGGACTGGTGGTCGGTATACGACGATGCGACGCTCGACTCGCTCGAGAGACAGATCGACGTCTCGAACCAGACGCTCAAGGCCTCCGAGGCCGCGTGGCGCGAGGCCGTGGCGCTCGTCACCGAGGCGCGCGCGGGTCTCTTCCCGGTGATCGGCGTGACCGCGAACGGCACGCGCTCGGGCGGTCCGGGCGCCGGCGCGCAGAACGTCGGCGCCGGCGCCGCCGCGGCGCCCGTGTCGCATCCGAAGAATCAGTTCGAGCTCGCCGGCACGGGCTCCTGGGACATCGACCTCTGGGGCCGGATCCGCCGCACCATCGAGAGCGACGTCGCCAATGCCCGGGCGACCGAAGCGGACCTCGCGGGCGCGCGGCTCTCGGCGCAGGCCGCGCTCGCCAGCGATTACATCGGGCTGCGCGTCGCCGACGAGCAGCAGCACCTGCTCGATGCGACGGTCGAGGCCTACAAGCGCTCGCTCGAGATCACCGAGAACCAGTACCACGTCGGCGTGGTCGCCAAGGCGGACGTCATCACCGCGGAGACGCAGCTCGAGGGCGCCGAGTCCCAGCAGATCGCGATCGGCGTCACCCGCGCGACGCTCGAGCACGCGATTGCGGTGCTGATCGGCAAGCCGCCGGGCGACTTCTCGCTCCCGCCCGCGACGCTCGGCACCGTGGTGCCGGTGGTCCCGACCGGCGTGCCCTCCTCGCTCCTCGAGCGGCGGCCTGATATCGCCGGGGCCGAGCGCCGCATGGCCGCGGCGAACGCCGGGATCGGCATCGCGGTTTCGGCCTACTTCCCCAATCTCACCCTGAACGGCACCTTCGGCTACGCGAGCCAGGTGGTCCCGGGTCTCATCAAGGCGCCGAACAATCTCTGGTCCTTCGGCGGCAGCGCGACCGACACGCTGCTCGACTTCGGGGCGCGCCCGGCGGCGGTGCGCCAGGCCCGCGCCGCCTACGACGCCGCGGTCGCCAGCTACCGTCAGGCGGTGCTCGCCGCCTTCCAGCAGGTCGAGGACGAGCTCGCGACCTTGAGGATCCTCGAGCGCCAGGTCGAGGTGCAGGAGCAGACCGTCAAGGACGCGAACCTCGCCGTGCAGCTGACGCTCAATCAATACAAGGCGGGCACCGTCGCCTATACCGCGGTGATCACGGCGCAGACGATAGCGCTCGCGGACGCGCAGACGCTCCTCACCATTCGCCAGAACCGCCTGGTCGCGAGCGTCAACCTGATCGAAGCGCTCGGCGGCGGCTGGGACGCCTCCTCGCTCGGCACATCGGCCGGCACGGGGGCGGAGCTCGCCGCGCAGGAAGCCGCCTCCCGCGGGCGCTGAGCCCGCAGAACCACTCTCGTAGCCTCGCCGAGATTGCTCTCGTCCGGCATTGACCGGCCCGGGTCTCGCTGTTTATGATGCGAATGAGAATGATTCGCATCTGCATACATAACGGGGGCCCCGGGGCCGCGGCGCTGCTCGCCGTATGCCTCGCCGTGCCGGCGGCCGCGGCGAGCCCGACGGCCGCGACCGCAGAGGCGGCGACGGCCCTCGAGGCGGAGGCCGGTGCGGGCGACCTCGACACGGTGGTCATCGAAGCCACCTCGACGGCGGGGCCCGCCGTCTCCCCTTCCGGCGCCAACGAATACGGGGCGAGCGCCGAGGACATCGCCGCCGCCCCCAAGGGCAAGACCGCGCCCATCACCGACGTGCTCGCGCAAATGCCCGGGGTCTCGATCGATCAGAACCAGCAGATCCACATCCGCAACACCGAGGGGCCGCAGTTCCAGTACCAGATCAACGGCGTGCTGATCCCGCTCGACATCAACACCAATCCGCCGTTCCTCTCGATGATCAACCCGACCTTCGTGAAGCGCCTCGATCTCCTCGACGGCGTCCTGCCGGCGCGCTACAGCTACGCCACCGGCGGCGTGGTCAGCATCGAGACGAAAGATGGCTGCCACGACCCTCCGGGGGGCGATGCGACTCTCCGTGTCGGGCAGCGCGACACGATCGAGCCCGCCCTCGAGTACGCGGGCTGCTACGGCGCGCTCTCGAGCTACGTGAGCGCGCTTTATGAGCAGAGCAACACCGCCTTCAGCTCGGCGACGCCGGGACCGACCCCGATTCACGACTTTACCCGCCAGGGGCAGGTGTTCGGCTTCTTCTCCTACCCCTTGGATCCCACCGACACGCTGAGCCTCCTCATCTCGGGGGCCAAGAGCAGCAATGAGCTGCCGAATGTTCCCGGCCTCGCCCCTCAGTTCGATCTGGCAGGCGTCCCGGTGCCGCCCGCCTCGAGCGCGATCGACTCGTATCTCAACTTCAGCGACGTGCTCACGGTGCTCTCCCTGAGCGGCTCGCTCGGCAGCGGCGTCTCCTACCAGCTCGCCGCCGCGCAGCACGCCATCTCGCAGCGCTTCGAGCCCGACCCGATCGGCGAGCTCGTCTACCAGGGCGTCGCCTCGACCGCGAGCCACGAGGATCACGACTACACGCTCGAGGGCGACCTCTCCTTCTCCCTCGGCCCGCACACTCTCGCCAGCGGCTTCTATCTCGGACAGTACCGCGTCACCGCCAACGACTCGTCGCTGGTCTTTCCCGCGGACGAGGCGGGCAACCCGCTGAGCAACGTGCCGGTCACGGTCGTCAACAACGATCATGCCGACAACGTGGTCGCGGGAGTCTATGTCAGCGACCTGTGGCGCATCGCGGCGCCCCTCACCGCCTCGCTCGGCCTGCGCTGGGACTCCCTGAGCGGCTTCACCACGGGGCATCAGTTGAGCCCCACGCTGAGCCTCGTGTACCGCCCCGACGAGGCCACCACGCTGCACGCAGGCTTCGCGCGCTACTTCCAGGTGCCCTCGCTCCTCGGCATCTCCCCCACCGCACAGGCCGCCTTCGCGGGCACCACCGCCGCCGGCCCGCCCGGGATCCCGGCGCCCCTCACCGAGGACGACCGCGAGGCGGACGTGGGCGCGGTGCGCGAGCTCGCCGCGGGGCTTACCGTCTCGGCGGATGCGTACTACGAGTGGACCACGCGTTATCTCGACACCGGCCAGTTCGGCGTGGTGCCGATCTTCGCGCCGTTCAACTACGGCACCGGGCACATCTGGGGAGCCGAGCTCGCCTCGCGCTATCAACACGGCGGCCTGGCCGCCCACGCCAACCTCACGCTGGGGCGCAACTGGCAGCGCGGCGTGGTCACCGGTCAGTTCAACTTCGACGCCGGGGAGCTCGCCTACATCGACAGCCGGTCGATCGTCCTCGATCACCAGCCGCTCACCGGCGCCTCCGCCGGGGCGAGCTGGCGGGCCGGTCGCTGGTCTCTGGCGGGCAGCGTCCTCTACAGCAGCGGCATGCGCAGCGGCTTTGCGGACCTCGAGCGGCTGCCGCAGGTGTGGCAGGTCGACCTGAGCGCGGAGCGCTCGTGGGAAGTTCCGGGCCTCGGGCTCCTCACCCAGCGCCTCGCGGTCCTCAACGTGCTCGACCGGGTGAACTTCATCCGGCCGGAGAACGGCATCGGCATCTTCCAGTCAGCCTACGGCCCGCGTCGCACCTTGTATTACACGCTCGCGCTGCACTTCTGAACGAGCGCAGCTTACGCCGGATTCTCCAGGCTGAAGACCTGGGCGTGGTCGTCGTAGGCAAAGACCTCGGCGTACCGTCCCCAGCTCACGATGGTGCGCATCGTCTGCTCGGCGGCGTCCTCGGCCATGTAGTCCTCGAGCTCGTCGAAGAAGCGGCTCTTGGGCGCCGTATGGCTGGCGCGCTCATCCAGCACCCGCCGCACGTGCGCGGCCAGCGGCACGTAGGTGATCAGGTGCCGCGCGAAGAGCTTCTTGCGCTCATCCGTCTCGCCGCGCGCGAACTCGAGTCCCGCGTCCGTCAGGCGGATGTCGCCGCCTTCCACCTCGGCCAGGCGCAGCAGCTGCAGCGCCTCGGCCGCGGGGAAGAGCTCGTCCACCTCGAGGTGCTGCTCTTCGGCGATCACCGGCAGGTCTGCCTTGCCGTTGTAGGGCGGCGCGCTCACCGCCTCGATGAGGCCGGTGAGGACGTTCGAGGAGACGTGGGTGAGCACCGTGCCGATGCCGGTGCCGGGAAAGCGCTCCTTGGGGCCGGTGCGCACCTCGCCGCGCGGCCGCGCCGTCATCTCCACGTACACCCGGTCGATGAGCGCGCGGAAGCGCGGGTCCTGCGCGTGGCGCGGCTGCGGCAGATCGATGTTGATCTCGCCGATCACCCGGCCCGGGTTGCTGGAGAAGATGAGCAGGCGGTCGCACATCTGCACCGCCTCCTCGATGTTGTGGGTCACGAGCAGCACCGCCTTGATCGGCAGCTGCCCCTCGCCCCAGAGGTTGAGAAAGTCGCCGCGCAGCGTCTCGGCGGTGAGCACGTCGAGCGCCGAGAACGGCTCGTCCATGAGAAGGATGTTGGGGTGCACGACGAGCGCGCGCGCGAAGCCCACCCGCTGGCGCATGCCGCCCGAGAGCTCGCGCGGATAGGCCGACTCGAAGCCGTCGAGGCCGATCAGGTCGATCGCCTGGAGCGAGCGCTTGCGCATCTCGTCCTCCGCGACCCCCTGCGCCTCGAGCCCGAGCTGCACATTCTCGAGCACCGTGAGCCACGGGAAGAGCGCGAAGCTCTGGAACACCATGGCGATCCCCGAGGCGGGGCCGAGCACCGGGTGGCCGAGGTAGTTGACCACGCCGCCGCTCGGGGCATCGAGCCCGGCGATTTGCCTGAGCAGCGTCGACTTGCCCGAGCCCGAGCGCCCGAGGAGCCCGACGATCTCGCCGGGGCGGAGCTTCAGATTCACCTGCTCGAGCACGACGAGCTGATCGCCGTCGGGCTTGCGGAAGGACTTGCATACCCCCTGCACGTCGAGGAGAGGCGCGAGATTGAGCGCGGGAGCGGTGGCATTCACGGGCGTCTCCTCAACTGATGCGGAACTTGCGCTCGGCGCGCGCGTACAAAGGCCGCCAGAAGGTGCGGTTCAGTATCACCACGAAGAGGCTCAAGACCACCGTCCCGAGCACGATGCGCTGAAAGTCCCCGGCATCGGTCGCCTGGGCGATATAGGCGCCGAGCCCGTGCGCGGTGAGCGTCTCGTTGCCCCAGCTCGCGACCTCCGCGACGATGCTGGCGTTCCAGGAGCCACCCGAGGCCGTGATCGCACCCGTCACGTAGAACGGGAACACCGCCGGCAGCGCCACCCGGCGCCACCAGAGCCACCCGTGCACGCCGAGGTTCTCGCTCGCGTAGCGCAGGTCCGGCGCGATCGCCGAGGCGCCGACGATCACGTTGAAAAGAATGTACCACTGGGTGCCGAGGATCATGAGCGGGCTCAGCCAGATGTCGGGGCTCAGCTTGAAGAGCACGATGGCCGAGAACACCAGCGGGAAGAACAGGTTCGCCGGGAAGGCGGCCAGGAACTGAGCGATCGGCTGCGCGATGCTCGCCACGCGCGGCCTCAAGCCCACCCACACGCCGATCGGCACCCAGATGAGGCTCGCGAGCGCGATCAGCACTGCGACCCGCAGCATCGTGAACACGCCATAGAGCAGCACCCGCCCGATCTCTGCCGGGCGCACCTCGCCGAGCACGAACAGCGTCGTCCTGCGCAGCGCCGCGAGCCCGATGAGGATCAGCACCGCATACCAGACGTAATCCAGGGCGCGCGAGCGCCACAGGCTCGGGGGCCGTGGGGGAGCTGCGCCCCAGAACGCGACGGGCTTGACTCCCGCACGCAGCAGGGCGTGGAAGCCCGAGGCGACGAAGCGCAGCAGGTGCGAGCGGCGCATCATGGTGAGCGCCCAGGTGTGGCTCGCGGAGAATCCCGCCTCCTGCTCGAGGCGGAACCAGTCGGCGCTCGCGATCAGCGGCCGGAAGAGGAGCTGATCGAACGCGAGGATCACGATCAGCATCGCCAGGATCGCCCAGCCGATCGCACCGAGGTTCTTCTGCTCGATGGCGAGTGCGATGTAGGAGCCCACGCCCGGGAGCGTCACGGTCGTGTGGCCGACGCTGATGGCCTCCGACACCGTGACGAAGAACCAGCCGCCCGACATCGACATCATCATGTTCCAGATGAGCGCCGGCATGGCGAACGGCACCTCGAGCCGCCAGAAGCGCACCCAGGGGCCGAGCTGGAAGTTGCGCGCCGCCTCCACCAGCTCGTCCGGGATGCTGCGCAGCGAGTGGTAGAAGCTGAAGGCCATGTTCCAGGCCTGGCTGGTGAAGACCAGGAAGATGGAGGCGAGCTCGGCTCCCGCCACGCGCCCGGGGGTGAGCTGCAGGAAGAACAGGATCGTGATCGAGGAGAAGCTCAGGATCGGCACCGACTGCAGGAAATCCAGGAGCGGCACCAGGATGATCTCGGCACGGTGGCTCTTGGCGGCGAGCGTCGCGTACGTGAACGTGAAGAGAAGCGAGGCGAGCATCGCGAGCAGCATGCGCAGCGCCGTGCGCGCCGAGTAGCCGAAGAGCGCGCCCGGGTCGAGCGAGATGGGCGTCGCCTCGAGCCGCGACAGCGATCCCGTGAGCCCGTGGGCCGCCTGCGCGCAGTACAGGAAGACAGCAAACACCAGGATGAAGGCGAGCACGTCCCAGCCGCCCGGGACGTAGCGGGTGCGCAATACCGCGATCGGCAGACGCTCGAAACGCATCCGCCCAGTTTGCCCGAATGCCTTGACGATTGGCACCGCAAGTCAGCCCTCGACCGTGCGGCCGCGCGGTGACTGTCGTAGGATACCGGCCATGAAAGTCACTCTGTTTGCTGCGGCCGTCATGGCCGCTGTCAGCCTCACGGCGGGGACCCAGGCTCGCGCTCAGCAGAGCGAGAATCCGGGCGTCAAGGAGACGATCAAGGAGGATGCCAGGACCGTCGGCCATGCGGTCGCCGACGCCTCCCGGAAGGTCGGGCACGAGATCGCCGACACCTCGAAGAAGGTCGGACACGAGATCGCCGAGAAGACCGCACCGGCGCGCGAGACGGTGCGCACGGACTCGAAGAAAGCCGGGGCGGCGATCGCGCACAGCGCCAAGGCGGTCGGCAAGAGCGTGGAGCACGGCGCCGAGAAGACCAAGGATGCCGTGACGTCCAAGAGCGACGACTCCAAGCCGGGCAAGTGACGATCCGATCGTGCCCTTGATGCAGGCCCCAGCCGGGCTGCGCCTGGATTACCTGTCGCCGGCCGAGTACCGGGCGGCCGAGTGCGCCGAGGTGCTCGGGATCGCGACCTTTGGCGGACCGCCCGCCCCGGCGCCCGGGGCGGGCGAGATCCCGGTCGCCGAGGTCAACACGCCGCTCCTCCTCGGCACCGCCGACGTGTACGAGGTATGGCGCTCGGGAGCGCCGGCCCAATCCGGCCGGCGCAACCGCGTGCGCTTCCGCCGCAGCGATAACCTCCTGTTCGGCTGCATCGCGCTCGCGGAGTCGGAGATCGGCCCCGCCACACCCGATACGTCTGCCGCCCCCTCGGCCCTGCACGCGGCCACCGAGGAGGCCTACCGCGAGATCTGCGCCACCCTCGATGCGCTCGGCTACCCGCACCTCCTGCGGGTGTGGAACTACCTGCCGGACATCAACCGCGACAGCGACGGCACCGAGCGCTACCGCCAGTTCAACCGCGCGCGCCAGCACGCCTTGAGCGCCTGCGGCCGCGCGGTCCGCGGCAACGTGCCGGCCGCCTCGGCGCTCGGAGCGGCGAGCGGAAGCCCCCTGGTCGTGTACTTCCTCGCCGGGCGCGAGGCGCCGGCCTTCCTCGAGAACCCGCGCCAGAGGAGCGCCTACCGCTACCCGCGCCAGTACGGCAGCCATCCGCCGGTGTTCTCGCGGGCGACGCTGCTCCGCCAGCGCGCTGCCCTGACACTCTTCATCTCGGGAACCGCGAGCATCGTCGGGCACCGCTCCATTCACGTCGGCGACACCGCGGCCCAGACCCGCGAGACGCTCGCCAACATCGCAGCGCTTCTGGAGGAGGCCAACCGGGTCGAGCGCGCGGCGCGCTTCTCGCTCGGCTCGCTCGCCTGCAAAGTCTACGTGCGCCGCCCGGCGGATCTCCCCGTCATCCGCGCCGAGCTCGCCGCGGCGCTCGAGCCCGGTTCAAAAGTCATCTATCTGCAGGCCGACATCTGCCGCCAGGACCTATTGGTCGAGATCGAGGCGACCGGCACGCGCCCCTTGAGGGCCGACGCTTAAGGGTTGAAGCGCTCCGACACTCATCTGGTGCTGATCCCGAGCTACAACCCGGGTCCGCGGTTGGCGGAGACGGTGCGCGCGGCCCGTGCGCATTGGGATCCCGTATGGGTCGTCGTTGACGGGAGCACGGACGGCTCGGCGGCGCTGCTCGAGAAGCTCGCGCTCGGGGACCCGGGGCTGCGGCTGCTGGTCCGCCCGGAGAACGGCGGCAAGGGCGCGGCGCTCCTCGACGGGCTGGCCGCCGCGCGCGCCGCGGGCTACACGCACGCCCTCACGATGGACTCCGACGGCCAGCATCCGGCGGAGTGCATCGAGGGCTTCATGAGCGCATCCGCGGCGGCGCCCGGGGCGATGATCCTCGGTGCGCCGGTGTTCGACGCGAGCGCGCCGCGCGTGCGGCTGCGCGGGCGCCGCATCGCCAACTGGTGGACCGATCTCGAGACGCTGTGGGCGGGGATCGCGGATACGCTGTTCGGCTTTCGTGTCTACCCGATCGGGCCGCTCCTCGAGGTGATGCAGCGCACGCGCTGGATGCGCCGCTTCGACTTCGACGCCGAGGCGGTGGTGCGCCTCAGCTGGCGAGGTGTCCCGGTACGGAATCTCCCGGCGCCCTGCCGCTACTTCACCGCCGCGCAAGGCGGCGTGTCGCACTTCCATTACTGGCGGGACAACGTGCTCCTCACCTGGATGTACACGCGGCTGTTCTTCGGGTTCCTCATCCGGCTGCCGCTGTTGGTGGCGCGCCGCATCGCACGCTGAAGGCCGCCCGCAGCACCGTGCTGCGGCGCCTCGGGCGCGGTTTTCTGTTGCTGGTTGCCGCGCGAGCGGCCCTTGTATAATGCGCCAACAGTTTCAGCTCCTTTAAGTCAGCAATGTCCGACAACCTGTCTCCGCTCAGATTACCCGCCGGCTCCGCCGAAATCGCCGCTCTCAGCCGCGAGCTCGCCGGCCTGATCGTCGCGGCGCTGAACCTCGAGGTCCCGGCGGCCGACATCGGTCCGGACGAGCCGCTCTACGGCGAGGGTCTCGGACTCGACTCGATCGACATCCTGGAGATCGCGCTCGTGGTCTCCAAGCAGTACGGCGTGCAGCTGCGCGCCGACAGCGAGGACAACGAGCGCATCTTCGCCTCGCTCCGCCAGCTGGCCGAATACGTCAACGCACACAGGACGAAGTAATCCACTGGCCGCCCTGCCGCTGATCGCGCATGCATCGGCCGACGCGGTGCTCGCCTACCGCGCCGGGACGCCGATCCGCGTCAGGGAGTTCCTGAGCGACGCCGCCCGCGTCGGCGCGGCGCTGGGCGCGGCGAGCCACGTGCTCAACGTCTGCACCGACCGCTACCGCTTCGCGGTGGGCTTCGCCGCGACCCTCGTCGCCGGCAAGGTGAGCCTCCTGCCCTCGACGCGCACTCCGGAAGTCATCGCGCACCTCAAAAGCTTCGCCCCGGACGCCGTCTGCCTGACGGACGAGGACGATTGCGATGTCGAGCTGCCGCGCGTGCACTTGCCCGAAGCCGCCGCGGCGCATTCCGCCGCGGCGGCCGCTCCCGCCGTCGAGCTGCCGCGCATCGATCCCGGCCGCCGGGCGGCCTGGGTGTTCACTTCGGGCTCGACCGGGACTCCGGTCCCGCACGAGAAGACCTTCGGGAGGCTCCTCGAATGCATGCGCGTCGAGGCGCAGCGGCTCGGCCTCGACGGCGGCGTGTCGCACGCCATCGTCGCCACGGTGCCCCCCCAGCACATGTACGGTTTCGAGGCGAGCGTGCTGCTGCCGCTCGCGAGCGGCAATGCACTCACCGCCGAGCGGCCCTTCTACCCGGCGGACATCTGCGCAGCGCTCGCCCGCGTCCCGCGGCCGCGCGTGCTCGTTACGACACCCATTCACCTGCGGGCGCTCATGGCCGCGGATATCGCCATTCCCGACACCGACCTCATCGTGTCGGCGACCGCGCCGCTTTCCGTGCAGCTCGCCGCCCAGGTTGAGGAGCGGGCCCGAACGCGCCTCCTCGAGATCTACGGCTCGACCGAGACCGGGTCGATCGCGACGCGCCGCACGACGACGACGCCCGAGTGGCACCTGTGGCCGGGAGTCGTGTTCGAGCCGCGCGACGGCGAGATCTGGGCACACGGCGGACACGTCGGGCCGCCGACCCGCCTCTGCGATGTGATCGAGCCAACCGGCAGCGATCGCTTCCTGCTGCACGGCCGCGCGGCGGACCTCGTCAACATCGCCGGCAAGCGCAGCTCCCTCGCCTATCTCAACCATCAGCTCACCTCCATCCCCGGAGTCCTCGATGGCGCCTTCTTCCACGGCGATACCGGGGCCGCCGAGATGTGCGTGGCCCGGGTCGGGGCCGTGGCGGTGGCTCCGGGGCTCGACGCGGCGGCGATCGCCGCGGAGCTGCGCCGGCGCATCGACCCGGTGTTCCTGCCGCGCCCGCTGCTGCTCGTCGAGAGCCTGCCGCGCACCAGCACCGGCAAGCTCCCCCAGGAGGCGCTGCGCATGCTGGCCGCCGGGCAGCTGAAGCCGGGCTCCCCCTGAGACATGACTCTCCTCGCCACACTCCGAATCGATGCCGCGCACGCCGCGCTCGCCGGCCACTTTCCCGGCGCTCCGGTGCTGCCCGGCGTGGTCCTGCTCGATGAGACGGTGCGGGCGCTCGAGCAGGCACAGGGCGGCGCGGCCCTGCGCTGGACCGTCGGCGTCGCCAAGTTCCTGAAGCCGGTTCAGCCCGGCGAGACCCTCGCTCTCGAGTACGAGCCGCTGCCGAACGGTTCGATGCGCTTTGCCGTCTCGAGCGCCGGCCAGCCGGTGGCGAACGGCGTGCTGCGCCCCGCCGCGACGGCGCGGACCGCGCCCACGCGCCCGGCGGCCGGGGACCCCGGGGCCGCCCCGCGCACCAGCGATGCCCACTGGGCGCTCGCGCGCGAGCGCGGCAGCGCGACGCTCCTGAAGGTCATGGTCTTTCTCTCCCTCACTCTCGGACGGAGGATCGCTCGCGGCCTCCTCTACAGCATCGCGGTCTATTACTTCCTGTTTGCACCGCGGGCGCGGCGCTGCGCACGGGAGTACCTGAGGCGCGCGCTCGGGCGCGAGCCGGCCGCGAGCGATGTCTTCCGGCAGGTGTTCACCTTCGCCTCGACCATCCTCGACCGCTTGTACCTGGCGAGGGAGCGCTTTGAGCTCTTCGACATCACGGTCGAGAACGAGCCGCTGCTGCGCTCGATGGTGGCCCGGGGAACCGGCGCGTTTCTCCTGGGCGCGCACCTCGGGAGCTTCGAGGCCATGAGCGCCATCGGGCGCCGCCAGCCGGGACTGCGCGTGGCGATGGCCATGTACGAGGACACCGCCACGAAGCTCAACGCCTTGGCTGGACCGAATGCCGCCTCGGCACCGGAGATCATCCCGCTCGGTCACCTCGATGCGATGCTGCGGATCCGCGACTGCCTCGAAGCGGGCAGCTTCGTCGGCATGCTCGCCGACCGCACGATTGGCGAGGCGCCGGCGCAGCGCGTGAGCTTTCTGGGTGCGCCGGCGCTCTTTCCCTCGGGTCCCATGCGCGCCGCCGCAGCGCTCCGGCGCCCGGTGTTCTTCATGGCGGGACTGTACCGCGGCGCCAACCGCTACCACGTGGTGTTCCGCGAGATCGCAGACTTCTCCGCGCTGCCGCGCGGCGAGCGCGAAGCGCAGGTGAGCCAGGCGATCCGCCGCTACGCGGCGCTGCTCGAGGAATGCTGCCGCTCCGATCCCTACAACTGGTTCAACTTCTACGACTTCTGGCACGACGCCGCGCACCGGGCCGCAGGAGCCGCCGCGTGAGCGCGCCGCGCGCCCGGAGCGCGCCGTGGGTGCTGCTCGCGCTCGCCACGCCGCTCGGCGCCGCCCCGTCCGCCCCGTCCGCCCCGTCCGCCGCGTCCGCCGCGTCCGCCCCATCCGATCCGCTCGATACGCTCCTCGCCGGGCTCGCCCAGCGCCACCACGGCCATGTGAGCTTCACCGAGGTTCGATACCTCGCCGTGCTCGAGCGCCCGCTCGAGTCCTCGGGGGAGCTCCTCTACGATGCACCCGACCGCCTCGAGAAGCGCACCCTGCGCCCGCGGCCCGAAACGCTCGTGCTCGCGCACGGGACCTTGAGCGCCACGCGTGGTGAGCACACCCGCACGCTCGCGCTCGCCGCCGCCCCGCAGCTCGCTCCGCTCCTCGAGAGCCTGCGTGCGACGCTCGCCGGCGATCGGTCGGCGCTCGAGAGTGTCTTCAGCGTGCGCCTCGATACCGATCCGCCGCACTGGACGCTGCATCTCACGCCGCGCGATCCCGCCGCCGCGCGGCTCGTGAGCGAGGTGGCGATCAGCGGCGAGCGCTCGGACCTGAAGACGGTGGAGATTCTCGAGGCCGACGGCGACCACTCCCTCCTCACCATCGGGCGGGAACTGTCGCCGTGACGCGCGCCGGATGGACCGGCACGCTCGTCTTCGCGGTGCTCGTGGCGGTGGCCGCGGTGATCGTGGCGCGGGCCCGTTATACGGCGGATCTCTCGGCGTTCCTGCCGCGCGCGCCGACCGAGGGCCAGCGGCTCCTCACCGAAGAGCTGCGCGCCGGCTTCGCCTCACGGTTCGTCATGGTGGCCATCGAAGGCGCCGATGGGCGCACCCGGGCCCGCGTCGCCGCCGGCCTCGCGCAGCGGCTGCGCGCCGACCCCGCGTTCATCGAGGTGAGCGACGGGGACGCCGCGGGCTTCGCGCGCACGGCGGGCTTTCTCCTCGCGCATCGCTACCAGCTGAGCGATGCGGTGACGCCGGGGCGCTTCAGCGCGGCAGGGCTGCACGCTGCGATCGCCGACAACCTCGACCGCCTCGCCTCGCCCGAGGGCCTCCTCGCCAAGCCGCTCTTCACGAGCGACCCCACCGGCGAGACGCTGCACATCCTCGATGGGCTCGACGCGCCGCGCATCGCCTCCCTCGATGGCGTCTGGAGCTCGCGCGACGGCCGCCGGGCGCTTCTCATCGCCCAGACCGCCGCCGCCGGCTCCGATACCGATGGCCAGGAAGCGGCCTCAGCCGCGATCCGCAGTGCCTTTGCCGCGGCAACCGCGGGCCTCGCCCCGCCAAGCGCGCCGCTGACGCTGCGTCTCTCGGGCCCCGGGGTGTTCGCCGTCGCCTCGCGCGCCGTGATCCGCGGGCAGGTGATCCGCCTCTCGACCTTGAGCGCGATCCTCATCGCAGTGCTGCTGCTCACCGCCTACCGCTCGCTGCCCGCGCTGCTTCTCACCTTCCTCCCGGTCGCCTCCGGTGCGCTCGCCGGGGTGGCGGCGGTCGCGGTGGGCTTCGGCGTGGTGCACGGCATCACGCTCGGCTTCGGGGTCACGCTGATCGGCGAGGCCGTCGACTACGCGATCTACCTTTTCATCCAGTCCGGGGCCGGCGGATCCACCGGCCCCGATGCCGCGCCGGCCGCGGAAGGCTGGCGGCGGGACTTCTGGCCGACGATACGGCTCGGCATGCTGACTTCGGTGTGCGGCTTCGCCGCGCTCGTGCCGTCCGGCTTTCAGGGGCTCGCGCAGCTCGGCCTCTATTCCATCGCGGGTCTCGTCGCGGCGGCGCTGGTGACGCGCTTCGTGCTGCCGGAGTGGCGCCCGCGGATCCTCCGTACCCGGGACTTGACGGCGCTCGGTGCCGCTCTGGCGCGGGCCCTCACGAAGCTGCGGCCGGCGCGCGCCGCGCTCGCGGTCCTCGCGCTCCTCGCCGCCTTCGTGCTTCTCGAGCATCGCACCGTACTCCTCAGCCGCGAGCTGAACGACCTCTCCCCCCTGCCCGCGGCGGACCTCGAGCTCGATGCGAGGCTGCGCGCCGATCTCGGGGCTCCGGACCCCCGCTACCTCGTCGTCGTCTCCTCTCCCGACACGGACGCCGCGCTTCGCGCGGCGGAGGCAATCGCGGTACGCCTCGAGGCCCTCACCGCGGCCGGCGTGATCGGCGCCTTCGAGTCCCCGACGCACTATCTGCCGAGCCTCGCCACGCAACGCGCGCGCCAGGCGAGCCTCCCGCCGCCCGCCGAGCTCGCCGCGCACCTCGAGGAGGCGCTCGCGGGGCTCCCGGTGAGCGCGGCGCGCCTCGCGCCCTTCGTGAAGGACGTCGAAGCCGCGCGCACCGCGCCCGCGCTCACGCCGCGGGAGCTCGCCCGCACGGCGCTCGGGAGCGCGCTCGAGGCGCTGCTCGCGGTGGGCGGCTCGACGACGACCGCGTTCCTGCCGATCTCGCCGCCCTCCGGCAGCGATCTCCCGGAGGCCGCGATCGCCGAGGTGCGCAGTGCGGTCGCCGCCGCGATGGGCGCTCCGCCGCCCGCGGCGCCCGCGGGCGCGCGCCCGCAAACGAGCTCCCCGCCGGTCACCGCCCGCCTTCTCGATCTCAAGGCCGAGGCGGACGCGCTCTACGCTCATTACCTGACGCAGGCGGTGTCTCTGTCGCTCGCCGGGCTCGCGGCCATCCTCGTGCTCCTCGCCGTGACGCGCTCGCCGGCCAGGGCGCTGCGCATGGTGGCGCCGCTCGCCCTCGCGGTGCTCATCGTGGCTGCCGCCCTCGCGGCGGCGGGTCAGCGCCTCGGGATCCTGCATGTCGTCGGCATGCTGCTGATCGTCGCCGTGGGCTCGAACTACGCGCTCTTCTTCGATCGCCTGGCGCAGCACGAACGCGGCGAGGTGCCGCGCACGCTGGCCTCGCTCGCCGTGGCCAACCTCGCGACCGTGATCGGCTTCGGCGTGCTTGCGTTCTCGAGCGTCCCGGTGCTCGCAGCTCTCGGGCGCACGACCGCCCCGGGGGCGCTGCTCGCGCTCGTGTTCACGGCGCTGCTGGCGCCGCGGACAGCGCTCGAGGCCGCCTCATGAGCGGCGCGCTCCTTGCGCCGGCCCGCGCCGGCCGCAGCGCTTCGCAGCGGGCGCTGCTCCTGCCGCCGGCATACTCGCGACCTGAGGATTTTCTGCGTGAGGGCTTCGCCGACGCCGTGCACGCGCGCGGGCTCGACCTCGACCTGGTGCTGGTCGAGCTGCGGCTGCAGGCGGTCACCGACCGGAGCGTCCTCACCGAGCTCGCAGAGCTCATCGCCGCGGCGCGCAGCGCCGGCTGCGACACCCTCTGGCTCGGCGGGATCTCGCTCGGCGCCTTCATCGCCCTCGCCTGCGCGGAGCGTCACCTGCGCGAGCTCGACGGCCTCCTCCTCTTCGCCCCTTACCTCGGCAGCCACATCGTCACCGGGGAGATCGAGCGCGCGGGGGGCCTCGGCGGCTGGGAGCCGGGCGAGCTCGCCGAGGAGGACGAGGAGCGGCGCATCTGGCGCTTCATCAAGAGGCACTCCCGCGGACCGCTGCCGATTCACTTAGGATTGGGGAGGGAGGACCGCTTCGGCGCCCGCCACCGGACGCTGGCCGCCGCGCTCGATGAGAAGAACGTCGACGTCGTGCCCGGCGGTCACGAGTGGCCCGTCTGGCGGAGGCTGTGGGAGAGATTTCTCGATGCCCGGATCGCCCGATCGAGCGGCTGAGCGGACGGGGCGCGCCTACCGCCCCTCGGCTTTCATCCGGGGCTCGGTCGCGCTGCACCTCGCCGCGGCCGCGGCTCTCCTCGTACGCCCGCAGGTCTGGCCGTGGGCGCTCTCCGCGGTGGCGGCCAATCACCTCGCACTCACCGCCGCGGGGCTCTGGCCGCGGGCTGCGCTCTTGGGTCCGAACCTCACCCGCCTGCCGCCCGTCGCGGCGGCGCGCGGCGAGGTTGCCCTCACGATCGACGATGGCCCGGATCCCGAAGTGACGCCGGCGGTGCTCGCGCTCCTCGACAGGTTCAAGGCTCGCGCGAGCTTCTTCTGCGTCGGGGAGCGCATCGCAGGCGCTCCGCAGCTCGCGCGCGAGATCGTCGCCCGCGGCCACAGTGTCGAGAACCACAGTCAGCGTCACCTCCACCGCTTCTCGCTCTTGGGTCCCCGCGGACTGCGCGCGGAGATCGACGCTGCCCAGGAAGCGATCGCCGTCGCCACCGGCTCAGCGCCGCGCTTCTTTCGCGCGCCCGCGGGCCTGCGCAACCCGTTCCTCGAGCGAGAGCTCGCGCGCGCGGATCTCGAGCTCGTCAGCTGGACGCGCCGCGCCTTCGATACCGTCTCGAGGAGCCCCGCCCGGGTGCTCGGGCGCCTCGCGCGCGGCCTCGAGGCGGGCGACATCCTGCTTCTGCACGACGGGCACGCGGGGCGCACCGCAGGCGGCACACCCGTGATTCTCGAGGTGCTGCCGCCGCTCCTCGCCGCGGTGCGGGCGGCCGGTCTCAATCCCGTGACGCTGCGGGAGGCCTGCCGCTCATGAGCGAGATGCCGGGCGCGGCGCTCGTCGAGCCCGCGAGCGCCCCCTACCGCGCCGCCGGGCGCTTCGCCTGGCATTTCGCGCGCGGCAAGCTCGCCCGTGACCCGGTCTTCGCGGCGATCCTCGCGCGCGGCCTGCTGGCAGAGCGCAAGCGGATCCTCGACCTGGGTTGCGGCCAGGGACTGCTCGCATCGTGGCTCCTCGCGGCACAGGCCGCGCACCGCGCGGGAAGCTACCCGCACGAGTGGCCGCGCCCGCCCGTCCCGGAGGAGCTGACGGGCATCGAGATCAACCCGCGCGACGTGGCGCGGGCGCGGGCGGCGCTCGGCGGGCGCGCGCGCATCGTCGAGGGCGACATCCGTCACGTAGACTACGGCCCGGCCAATGCGATCGTCCTGCTCGACGTGCTCCACTACACCGACTACGCCTCCCAGGAGGCGGTGCTTGAGCGGGCGCGGGCGTCCCTCGCACCGCGCGGCGTCCTGCTGCTGCGGGTCGGGGATGCCGAGGGGGGCGCGCGCTTCGCCCTGGGCACGCTCGTCGATCGCGTCGTGGCGCTCGTGCGGCGCCGCCGGCTGCTGCCGCTCGCCTGCCGCCCGGCGCGCGAGTGGCGCACGCTCCTCGAGCGGCTCGGCTTCGCCACCGAGGCGCTGCCGATGAGCCGGGGGACCCCCTTCGCCAACGTGCTGCTCGTCGGAAAGCTGCCGTGAAGCCGCTCGCGTTGACGGCCTTCACGGCGACGAGCTGTCTCGGCCGCGGGCTCGATGCGACGCTCGCCGCGCTCGCCGCGGGGCGCAGCGGGCTCGCCCCCTGCGCCTTCGAGACCGTCCAGCTCGCCACCTGGGTCGGCGAGGTGGCGGGCGTCGATGAGGAGCGGCTGCCCCGGGAGCTGGACGAATTCGAGTGCCGCAACAATCGCCTGGCGCGCCTGGGGCTGCGGCAGGACGGCTTCGAGGCGGCCGTGCAGGCGGCGGCGAGTCGCCTCGGAAGTGCGCGCGTCGGCGTGTGGCTCGGCACCAGCACCTCCGGAATCCTCGAGACAGAGCTCGCCTACCGGCGGCGCGATCCGGCGACCGGCGCGCTGCCCGCTGACTTTCGTTATCGCGGCGCGCACAACACCTTCTCCGTTGCGGCCTTCGTGCGGCGCGCGCTCGCCCTCGAAGGCCCCGCGGCCGTCATCTCCTCGGCCTGCTCGTCCAGCGCCAAGGTTTTCGCCTCCGCGCGGCGCGCGATCGAGGCGGGGCTCGTCGACGCCGCGGTCGTGGGCGGCGTCGATACACTCTGCCTCACGACGCTCTACGGCTTTCATTCCCTGCAGCTCGTGGCGCGCACCGCCTGCCGGCCGTTCGATGCCGGGCGCGACGGTCTCTCGATCGGCGAGGCGGCGGCCTTCGCGCTGCTCGAGCGCCCGGACGAGCGTCTCGCCGCGGACGCCGTGCTGCTCCTTGGCACCGGGGAGTCGAGCGACGCCTGGCACATGTCCGCGCCCCATCCCGAGGGACGCGGCGCGAGCGCCGCCATGACCGAGGCGCTCGAGGCGGCGCGCCTGGCTCCCGGTGACATCGACTACATCAACTTCCACGGCACCGGCACGCCGAGCAACGACGCCGCCGAGGCCCGCGCCGTCGCCGCAGTGCTCGGCACGCGCCTCCCGGGCAGCTCGACCAAGGGGGCCACCGGGCACACCCTCGGCGCCGCCGGGGGCCTCGAGGCGGTCATCTGCGCGCTGGCGCTCCGCCACGGCCTGATGCCGGGCGGCGTCAACACGCGCGCCATCGATCCGGAGCTCCACGTGAGCTACCTGCTCGAGAGCCGCCGCGCGCCTCTCAAAGCGGTCATGAGCAATTCCTTCGGCTTCGGCGGCTCGAACTGCAGCTTGATCTTCGGGAGGGCGGGATGAGCGCTCCCCTCACGGCGTGGGTCGAGGGCCTGGGGCTCCTGGGTCCCGGACTCCCGGACTGGCCGGGAGCGGCGGAAGTTCTCGCCGGCCGCGCGCCTTACACGCCGCAGCCGACCGTGATCCCGCCCCTCGAGCGCCTGCCGCCCGCCGAGCGGCGCCGTACGGGAAAGGTCGTGCGGCTCGCTCTCACCGCCGGGCTCGAGGCCGTCTCACGCGCCGGTGCCGAGACGGCAACGCTCCCCGCGGTGTTCTCCTCCTCGGGGGGTGACGGCGAGAACTGCCACGAGATCTGCTCTGTGCTCGCCGGCCCCGACCGGCAGATCTCGCCGACGCGCTTTCACAACTCCGTGCACAACGCCGCCTCCGGCTACTGGGGGATCGCCACCGGGGCGACCGCCGCCTCGAACGCCCTGTGCGCCCACGATGCGAGCTTCGGGGCGGGGCTCCTCGAGGCGCTGGCGCAGCTCACCATCGATGAGACGGCGGTGCTGCTCATTGCCTATGATGCGGACTATCCGGAGCCGATGCGCTCGGTGCGCCCGATTCCGCATGCGTTCGCGGTGGCGCTGCTCCTGACGCCCGCGGCACGGCGGGGGTCGCTCGCGCGTCTCACGGTGGAGCTGAGCGCGGCGGGCGCGGAAGTCCTGTCCGAGCCGCCGCTCGAGGCGCTGCGCGCCCGGGTGCCCGCGGCCCGGAGCCTCCCGCTGCTGCGCCGGATCGCGCGCGGCGAGGGCGGCGCGGTGGTGATCGATTACCTGGAGAAGCTGCGCCTTCGCATCGAGGTGAGCCCGTGCCCCTAGACCGGCAGTGGATCGAGCAGCACATCCCTCACAAGGGACGCATGTGCCTGCTCGATGAGGTGCTCGCCTGGGATGCGGCGCACATCCGCTGCCGCAGCAACACGCATCGCTCGGCCGACAATCCGTTGCGCGCCCACGGGCGCCTCGGCGCCGCCTGCGGTATCGAGTACGCCGCGCAGGCCATGGCCGTGCACGGGGCGCTCATCGCCGCCAGCGCCCCGCTCGCCAGCACCGTCTCGAGCCACCTGCGCGGCAGCATCGGCGCCACCGTCGGCTATCTCGCCAGCGTGCGCAACGTCGCGCTGCAGGTGAGCCGGCTCGACGATCTCGAGGAGGAGCTCATCGCCGCGGCCGAGCGCATCACCGGCGACGGGCGCACCGTGCTCTACGAGTTCAGCGTCTCGAGCGGCGGCGGGCGGGTGCTGCTCTCCGGCCGCGCCAGCATCGTATTCGACGCCGCCTTCGGCGCGCAGCCGGCGAGCACCGGGACCCACGCATGAGCAGCGCCGGCAAGCGCGCCCTGGTCACCGGCGGGAGCGGCGCCCTCGGCGGGGCGATCTGCCGCCGCCTGGCGCGCGAGGGTCACCTTGTGTACGTCCACTGCCATCGGAGCGTGGACGCCGCGGGCGAGGTGGTGCGCGGGATCGCGGCCGGAGGCGGCCGCGCCGAAGTCATCAGCTTCGACATCACCGACACGGACGCGACCCGCGCGGCGCTCGAGGGCGCGCTCGAGGCGGGGCCCATCCAGATCCTGGTCAACAACGCCGGGGTGCACGACGACGCCGTGCTTCCCGGGATGAGCGCCGCGCAGTGGCGGCGGGTGATCGACGTCTCGGTCAACGGCTTCTTCAATGCCACGCAGCCGCTCCTCCTGCCCATGATCCGCGCGCGCTGGGGCCGGATCGTGAGCGTCTCGTCCGTCGCGGCGCTCATCGGCAACAAGGGGCAGGTCAACTATGCGGCGGCCAAGGGCGCGCTCAACTCCGCGACCCGCGCGCTCGCGCTCGAGGTCGCAACGCGCGGCGTGACGGTGAATGCGGTGGCCCCCGGGATCATCGCCACTCCCATGACCGACGGCCTCTTCGATGCCGCCGCCATCGAGCGGCTGGTGCCGATGAATCGCCTCGGGCTCCCTGAGGAGGTGGCGGCGGTCGTCGCCTTCCTCACCTCCCCCGACGCCGCTTACCTGACGGGTCAGGTGCTCTCGGTAAGCGGCGGCATGGCGTAGCCGTCAGTCGCCGGCCTGCGCGAGCCGTGTCAGGAGGTTCGCCGCGAGCACGGCCGCGGCTCCGCAGGCCATCGCCGGATGCAGCCGCTTCAGTTGCAGCGTGTCGGCGAGCGCGCAGGTCAGGACGAACGCGCTCGTCGTGGCAGCGGCGATCGCGAGATGCCAGTCGCTTCCTGGCAGGAGCTGCTCGGCGATCCGACCGACGGCGGGCGGCAGGAGCGCCACCGTGGCGCACAGCATCAGGCGCTTGTGGATGTCGCTGCGCCGGCGCGCGAGGACCGCCGCGAGCACCAGAGCGCCAAACACCCAGAGGCTCAAGCCATCGAACTCGACGAAGATCCGCGCGAAGCGCGCCAGGCTGACGCCGGGGAAGCGCCGCTCGATGGCGGCGGCGACGGTGAGCGAGCCGACGATCACGATCACTCCCGCGAGCACGGCGCCGAGCGCACCCAGACGCCGATGCGAGCTCACGTGCCGTCTCGCGATCAGCCGCGCCTGCGTGATGAACAGCACGACCCAGCCGCTCATCAGGATGCCGTGGAAATGCGCGAGTGGCCTCAGGAGGCGGGCGCTCACGAACGCGCGTAGGTAGTAGCTGCGCGCAAAGCCGGCGAACGCCAGCGCCGCAACGGCCAGCGCCGCACACCCGTACAGTCGGCTGGGTGCGCTCACCCGCGCGACGAGCGCGCTCAAGGTTGCGCGCCCGCCGCGCTCTCCCCTGCCGCATTCCAGATGTCGACGGCGCACTTCCAGGAGCCGTCCGGCTCCTTTCTCCACACGGCCACGGCCTTGTTGTGCTCGACGACCCGCTTGCCCTCGGGCGAGGTCGACTGGATCGTGTCCGTGCCGACCGCGTAGCCGAGATCGCCGGACTTCGCGAGCCACACCCGATCCGTGACCCAGCTGATCGAGAAGCCGGGGATCGCGAAGGCTCCGGCGACGTACTGCCGCAATGCCCCCTTACCCACGATCGCGGATCCGCCCGGCGGCATCAGGTAAACGTCGTCGGTCCAGTACGAAACCGTCCGCTCGAGGTCGTGGGCCTGGGCGGCTGCGAGCCAGCGCGCATCGGCGGCGCGGATGGCCGCCTCCTCCCGGGCCGCGTCGGGCTTGACCATGGGCGGGCTCGTGCAGGCCGAGAGCGCTGCGAGCAGCGCGAGGGTTGCATGCAGATATCGCTTTCTCATGATGGCTCCTTAAGGTCGCCGGCAGGCCGCGCCGCTAGCCCCCGAACACCGCTCGTACCGGCCTGCCCCGGGGTCGTTGCTGCGCCGGCCGGGCCGCGCGGCCCGGCCGGCTGACCAGGACCCGCTATTGCTTCACGTAGACGCCCGTCGTCTTCTCGCTCTCCCGGTCGGCGTTCCAGTTGGTATCGGTGAAGGAGCGCCCATCCGGGGCGATCGTCTGCACTCCCGTGTTGTCGGACTTGCCGTTGATCTTCATGGTGTATCTGATCTTCGTCGGGCTGAGGCTCTTGAAGCTGATGGTCGCGCCCGGCGGCATCGTGGGTCCGGTGAGTGCGTAGTCCGTGCCGTCCGTGCGGCCCTCGACCGAGATCTGCTGGTCCGGAATCTCGTAGTGCAGGACGCCGGCGGCCGGCGAGGAGATGACGAAGGTTTGCGGCCCGGTGGGACCGGTCACTTTCGCGGTGCGCCACGTGCCGGCCAGACCGTCCGTGCCGCTGACGCGGTTGAACACGTCCTCCTCGTGAAATTCCTGTCCGTCGGGACGCGTGCCGGTGAACGTCTCGGTGAGCGTCTTGCCGTCGTCGGACAGCACCACCCGTGCCTTGTAGATCACCTTGCCGTCGATACGGCCGACGCGCTCCCAGCTGTTCTTGCCCGCCGCCGTCCAGCTCACCGTCCGGTCGGGCAAGGTCGGGTATTCCTTGCCGTCGAGACCGAAGTCGAAGCTGACGCTGCTGCCATCGTCCAGATGCAGCATTCCGCCGGGCCGCTCGGAGAGGGTGAAGGTCTGGCCGGTGAGGTGACTCTTCGCAGCATCGAGCTTCCAGGTGCCGTTCCAGGGGCTGTCGGCGGCATAGGCCGCGCCGGCAGGCAGTGCCAGCAGTGAGCAGATGATCCACTTCGCTTTCATGACATGACTCCCAGTATGTTGGTGTGGCGCGCGCGCTCGCATGCCCCGGCGCGATCAGGGGGGTGAGCCGACAGGCTCCGGTGCGATGACCAGAAAGCTGCCGCTCCAGAACTCCTCGAAGGGCTCGCTCTGCACGTAGTGGCTGAGTGAGCCCGGGTAATGCGTCTGGCCGGGCCGCACCTCGATGGTCACGAGCCCGCCGCTCGCGGCGCGGATGACGCCCGCGTGCACCGCCGCGGCGCAGATCGAGGAGCCGTCGGTGTAAGGGTCGCTGCCGATCACCTGACCCGGCCCGGGCTTGCCCGGCGGACAGTGGAAGCGGAAGCGCTCGCCGTTCAGGCCGCGCAGGTTCAGATCGAGGGGACTCGTGCGCCAGTCGACTTCGTGGACCGCGGGCACCGGCGTGAGCGGCGTGCCCGCGGATGCGGCCGCGGGCAGTGCGGGCGCGAGGAGCGCAGCCAGCAGCCCGAGGGCGCGAACCCGACACCGCTTCTGCACCATGGCCGATCCCCCAGCTCGCCCGCTTGCGCGAGGCAAGCACGTAGACCAATCCGACGCGTGGGAAAGCTCGCGCGCAGAGGCACGGCGTGTCGCTGCCGTTGCGCTGGCATTTTTCTGGCAAACTTATTGCCGCCCGCGTAGAACCAATAACTCCATGTCTCCGCTAGCAAAACCGGTCTATCGATTCGGGCGCTTCGAGCTCGAGCCCGCCGAGCGGCGGTTGTCCGAGGCCGGCGGCGCCGCCATCGCGCTCACGCCCAAGGTGTTCGACACGCTGGTATTGCTCGTCGAGCGCGCCGGCCACGTGGTCAGCAAGGACGAGCTCATGAAGGCGCTGTGGCCGCGCGGCTACGTGGACGAGTCCAATCTCACCAAGCACATCTGGCTGATCCGCCGCGCGCTGGGCGACGGGGAGGAAGACTCGCGCTTCATCGAGACGGTGCCGAAAGCCGGCTACCGCTTCGTCGCGCCGCTGACCGTGATCGAGGCGCCGTCGGCGCCCGCTCCATCGTCCGCCGCGCTGCCCGCCGCGCCGTCCGTATCGTCACCGCCTGCTGGCGACGCCGCGGCGACGGCGATGCCACGGGCGCCCGCAGCGACCGCGGCCGGGACGGCAGCCAGGTACGCGTTCCTGCGACGCCCCGCGATGCTCGTCGTGACGCTCATCGCCGTGCTGCTCGCCCTTGCCATCGGCTGGCGGCTCGCGCGCAGCCCCCCGGCGGCGGGGACGCCGCCGGGCCACCTCGGGCGCACGATCGCCCTGGTCGGCTTCTCCAATCTCTCGCGCAACCCCAAGGATGCCTGGCTCGCACCCGCCCTGAGTGAGATGCTGGGAGCGGAGCTGAGCGTCGCCGACAGCGTTCAGGTGGTCCCGGACGAGCTGGTGCGCGATGCGAGCTCCGATCTCTCCGCGCCG
Organism: Steroidobacteraceae bacterium; assembly: GCA_035934055.1. GTDB lineage: Bacteria > Pseudomonadota > Gammaproteobacteria > Steroidobacterales > Steroidobacteraceae > 13-2-20CM-66-19. Next base: position 60,425 of record DASYYF010000040.1, read on the forward strand.
GCGGCCGGGGGCTACTCGCCCGCGACGCTCGCGCAGCTGCGCCAGCGGCTCGATGCCGATTACGCGGTGAGCGGCAGCTATCTGGTCGGCGGCTCCGCGGACGATGCGCCCCTGCGGGTCGACATCGCGCTGCAGGACACCCGCACCGGCGCCCTGGTGGCGTCTGTTTCGGATCAGTCGGCGGTCTCGGGCCTGATCGCCCTCGCAACGCAAGCCGGCGCGACGCTGCGCAGCAAGCTCGGCGCACAGACGCCAGACGCCGAGACGCTCGGGCTGATCGCCAACACCCGCCCGCCGAGCCTCGATGTGACGCGCCGCATCGGTTTTGCGCTCGATGCCCTCGAGCACTACGACGCGGCGCGCGCGCGCGACGAGCTCCTCGAAGCGGTAGCCGAGGCGCCCGGCTACGCCCCCGCCTATACCTACCTCGCCCAGGCGTGGTCGGCGCTCGGTTTTCGCGATAAGGCGCTCGCGGCCGCCGAGCAGGCGGCGCAGAAATCGGTGAACCTGCCGCCGGAGCAGCGCCTCGAGGCCGAAGCGGTCGCCGACTCCGCACACGCGCAGTGGAGCAAGGCCGCTGCGGCCTGGGGCGCGCTGATCCGCCTGCGGCCCGCGAGTATCGAATACCGTCTGCGGGCGATCGACGCGCAGCTCGCGGCCGGCTCGACACCGGCCGCCCAGGCGACGCTGCGCGAGCTCGAGCGGCTGCCGGACGCCGCGAACGACCCGCGCGTGGAGCTCGCGGCGGTGCGTATCTCCGGAGAGCTCGATGATGCCCGCGGCGGCGAGCAGCACGCCGCGACCGCCCTGCGGCTCGCCGAACAGCGCGATGCGGCCGGACTGGTGGCCGACGCACAGCTCGCTCTGGCGGGCGCGCGCACTCATCTCAATAAGAACGAGGAGGCACGCGCGAGCCTCCTCGCGGCGATTGCCGCTTACCGCTCGATCCGCAACCCGCGTGGCGAAGCGGCGGCGCGCATCGCTCTGGCGCAGGCGCTCTCGAACCTCAACCGCCACCAGGAGGCGCGCGAAGAGTACCAGCGGGCCATGGAGCTCGATCGCAGCATCGGGGATCTTGCAGGCATCGCCGCCGTCTACCGGAACCTCTGCAGCATGTTGTGGACGGCGGGCGATCGCGACGGTGCGCAGGCCGCCGCGCGCAACTCACTCGCCCTCGCCCGCGAGACCGGCGATCTCGGGCTGCAGGCCTGGACGATCCAGGGCCTCGCCACCATCGCTGCCGACGAGGCGGCGAGCGATGAGGTGCTGGCCGAGTACCGCGAGGTCGTGGCGCTCACTGCACGCGCGGGTCATCAGACCTCCTGGACGCTCACCAACATCGCGGACGTACAGAGAATGCGCGGCGAGCTCGACGCGGCGCGCGAGACCTGCTCCCGCGCGCAGGCGGAAGCGGCGCCGCTGACCGATTCCCAGTTCGCCGTGTTCGCCGGCTTCACCTGCGCGCTGATCGAGAGCGACCGCGGCAACGCGGCCGGAGCTCGCGCCGGCTTTGAGGAGGTCATCCGCCGGGTCGGCAGCGGCGGCGACGACAGCTATCGCAACAACTCGCTGATGATGCTGGCGCAGCTCGACATGGACGAGGGGCGCTGGAGCGCCGCGCGCGAGCGCCTGCAGCAGGCGAGCCGCGGATTCGCCGCCGCCGAGGAGCGCACCGGCGAAGCGGACGCCGAAGCCATGCGGGCGCTCTGTGCGCAGGCACTCGGCGATGCTGCGGCCCGGGACCAGGCGCTGCGGCGGGCCCGCACGCTGCGCCAGTCGATAACTTCCCGCCAGGAGGTCTACCTGGTCGACATCGTGCTTGCGCGCCTCGGCGACGCGGCACGCCCCGACCCCGAGTCCGCCGATCGGCTGCTCGCGCTCGCGGCGGACGCCGAGCGCCGCCACTGGCTCGGCTGGTCGCTGGAAGCGAAGCTCGCCGCCTGGGAGCTGCTGCGCGCCCGGAACGCGGACCGCGCACGGGCGCTGCGCCGCGACATCGAGGACACGGCCCGGCGACACGGCTTCGGCCGGATCCTCACGCTCCTCGCCCGAGAGGAAGCAGGCAGCTCTTCGCGCGCCTGAGCTCGGGCCCGGGCCGCCCCGAGGCGGCTGGCAGGCTGTTGTAGACTCGCCGGCAGAATCGCTCTGCCGCCGGGGGTCTCATGTCGTCGCGCGCTACCGTCGGGCCGGTCGTTGTCTTTCTCGCCCTCCTCAGCGCGGCCGCGCTCCCGGCCGCTGCGGCCGCCGACGCCCCGGTGGCGGCGCCCGCCTCCGCGGCGCGCCTGATCGAGACGCTCGGCCTGCGCGTCGCGCCGACTCCGGTGCGCGAGCGAAGCGGCTGGCACCCGCCCCGGGTCATCCTGGTCAACCGCTCGCTGCACGACCTCCTGCCGCAGCTCAAACAGGCGGCCCCCGGCGCACGCTTCGTCGAGATCGACCAGGCGACGCCGCGCGACCTCGCCGCGGCCGACGCTACCTTTGGCGTGTGCACCGCGGAGGTGCTGAAGGCGGCGCAGCATCTCGGGTGGATCCAGTGGCCGGCGGCGGGCGTCGAGCGCTGCGTACAGCAGCCGCTGCTCAAGGAGCGCGCGCCGCTCGTCACCAACCTGCAGCGCACCATGGGTCCGAGCATCGCCGAGCACGTGATCGCGCTGCTGCTGGCCTTGAGCCGCCATTTCGATGAGTTCTTCCGCCAGCAGAGCCAGGGCCACTGGGAGTCCGATGACTCAGCTCCCGAGCTCGAGGATGTCGCCGGCAAGACCGTGCTCGTGGCCGGACTCGGCGGCATCGGCACCGAAGTGGCACGGCGCGCCCACGCGCTCGGGATGCGCGTCGTGGCGACGCGCGCCAGCGGTCACGAGGGTCCCGACTTCGTGAGCTACGTCGGGCTTCCCGACGAGCTGCCGAAGCTGGCTAAGGACGCGGATTTCGTCGTCAACTGTCTGCCGCTCACCCCGGAGACGACCGGCATCTTCAACAAGGAGTTCTTCGCAACCATGAAGCACTCCGCCTACTTCATCAGCATCGGGCGCGGCAGGAGCACGGTGACCGCCGACCTCACCGCCGCGCTCACGCAGGGCACCATCGCGGGCGCGGGACTCGACGTCGTCGACCCGGAGCCGCTGCCGCCCGACAGCCCGCTGTGGCACGCGCCGCACCTCATCATCACGCCGCATATCTCCGCCAACACCGCGGTCTCAACCCAGATGCGCGATGCAGTGCTCGTCGAGAATCTGCGCCGCTACGTCGCCGGCGAGCCGATGCTGTCGGTGGTCGACATCTCCAAGGGCTATTGAGCCTTCGAGCGGCGCTTCGGCGCACCTGCGCCGCGCGCCTTGAGCCAGGAGATGATGCGCTCCGGGATCTCCTCGCGCGCCTTGCGGCTCACGTACATGCCGATGTGGCCCGTGTCGATGGCACAGGCGGTGTAGTCGGTGCTGCCGACGCAGCGGCTCATGACTGCGCAGGCGGCCGGGGGCACGAGGTGATCGGCCTTGGCGTAGAGATTGAGGAGCGGCTGGCGGATGCTCTTCAGGTCCACGACGCGGCCGCCGAGCTCGAGCGTGCCCTGCATCAGGCGGTTCTCCTGGTAGAGCCAGCGCACGAACTGCGTGAGCGCCACCGCCGCCTGCGGCGGACTGTCGAAGATCCAGCGCTCCATGCGCACGAAGTTGTCGATCGCCTGCTGATCCGCGGGTCCCGTCAGCAGCCGCACGTACTTCTGCTGCATCAGCCTGAAGGGCATGAGCGACAGGAACAGCGCATTGAGGAGGTCCCCCGACAGGTTGCCGGTGCGCGCGAGCAGCTCGGTATCGATCCCGCGCACCCATTTCGACAACAGGTCGTCGGGCGTCTGGTAGTCCACCGCCGTCGTGAGCGTGACGAGATTCGCGATCTCGCCGGGATGGAGCGCCGTGTAGCACAGGCTGAAGAAGCCCCCCTGGCACACCCCGAGGAGATCGAGGGTCTCGACCCCGTGCGAGGCGAGGATGTGCCGCACCGAGCCCCCGAGGCCCTCCTCGAGATAGTCGTTGAGCTCGCGCAGGCGGTCACCGTCGTCCGGGTCTCCCCACTCGAGCATGTAGACGTTGAAGCCGGCGCCGAGGAGCCGGCGCACGAGGGAGAACTCCGGCTGCAGGTCGAGGACGTAGGGACGGTTGACGAGCGCAAAGCAGATGAGGAGCGGCCGCCCGCGGCGGCGCGCGCGTGCGCTCGGGGCCGCGCGCGCTCCCCGCCGCCCGGCGGGAGCGCTCTCATGCTCGAGCGGCGAGTATTCGTAAAGAGTCGTCTTGTGACGGGTCCAGACGGCGCGCCGCTCCGAGCAGCCGACCCGCACGTCGCGCGCCTGCTGCAGCCGCGCGAGCGTCTGCGCCACGCGGCCGCCGAGCTCGAGGAAGAGCCGCCCGGCGTCGGCGACGCGCTCGCTCAAGTGCGCCCTCTCCTGGCAGTCCCGCGCCGCTTCCGCCCGCCGCCGCGGCGGGCCGCTTCAGGACGCCGTGCCACCGGCGGTCGCGGCGCGCGCTGCGCGCGCGGGTCCGCCTCGCGGGCCGCGAGCTGCACTTGCAGCTCGCGGATCTGGCGCTGCAGGGCGTCCGCCTCCTCGCGGGTGGGCAATCCCGAGGCGCGCGCCAGCGCCTCCGCCTGCCGCCGCTGCGCGAGGAGCAGGGCCATCGCGGTGTTGAGGAGCTGCGCCTGCAGCCGGCAGAAGTCCTCCTTGTGCACGGTGGCGGCGTACGCCTCCTCGGCGCACTCGACCCACGTCTCGTAGAGCGCGAGCGAACCCTCGGGCGTGAGATCCGTGCCGCCGCCGGCGCTCACGCGCGCAATGAAGCGTTGCGCGGAGCTCTGCGCAACCTCGCCCCAGTGCGCGGCGAGCTCGCTCTGCAGCTGCCCGAACCTCATGAGAAGCTCCCAGGTGCTCTGCGCCTCCGCCCTCCGAACGGCTGCCGGCCCGAGCGGCGGCGCACCGGGCGACCAGCTCCCGGGCACCCCCGGAAATCCAGCCGCCGTGGCGAATGCAGCGCCGGCGGCGGGCGAGCTCTTCAGCCACTGCTCGAACTGCCCGGCAAGGAGCGATCCGAGCGGGGCCCAGTCGGTAGGTCCGCGGGCGGCACCCGAGGGCTGCGCCGCGAAGGTCTTCAGAAGCTCAAAAAAGCGCGCCGCCGCGCCTGAGAAGGCATCGGATCCGGGCGAGCCCGCGAAAAAGGGGTTATCGGTCATGTATGCGTTGCGGCAGAAAATTCTGGCTAACGAGAGGATCCGGTTCTCGAATTCGTGATTTTGATCGCAAAAAATCGCTTTCGGAAGGGGCCGGCCCCCGTTCGTGCGACCGTGAGGCAGGTCATTGTGCGCCGCATACACCCGAGTTAGTATCCGCCGCCAACGCCCGCCGTGGCGGGCCTTATCGCACGCAGCGGACCTCGAGTCACCATGGCCGAAGAGCGTCTGATACGCAAATACGCCAACCGGCGTCTCTACGACGCGCACGACAGCCGGCACGTCACGCTGGACGACCTGCGCAAGCTCATCGCCGGCGGCGAGCGCATCAAGGTCGTCGACGACAAAAGCGGTGAGGACCTGACGCGCAGCATCCTGCTGCAGATCATCGCGAGCCAGGAACAGTTCGGCACCCCGGTCTTAAGCACGCAGCTCCTCGAAGCCATCATCCGCTTCTACGGCAATCCCATCCAACAGATGCTGACGACCTACCTCGAGCGCAGCATCGGGGGGCTCCTGCGCCAGCAGAACGTCATGCAGGCCGAGATGGCGAAAGTGCTCGAGACGCCGATGGCGCCGCTCGCCGAGATGACCCGTCAGAACATGGAGATGTGGGCGAAGATGCAGGCACAGATGCTCTCGGCATTCTCCCCCGCTCCGTCGGCAACGGAAGCCGGCAAACCCGCCACCCCCCCGCCGGGGAAGCGGCGCTAAACACCGAAGGAGTGATCGCAACGTGGACGTTCGTGGCAAGACCATTCTCGTGACCGGCGCGGGCCGCGGCATCGGCCGCTCGCTCTCGCAGCACTTCGCCAGAAAGGGCGCCAGCCTCGCGCTGCTCGACATGAACGAGCCGGACGTCGAGGAAACGCGCGAGAGCTGTGTGCAGCTCGGCGCGGTGGCCCGCAAGTACGTCGCCAACGCCGCCAACGAGGACAGCGTGGTCGGCGCACTCGATTCCGTGGTGAGCGACTTCGGCCGCCTCGATGGCCTCATCAACAACGCCGGGATCGTGCGCGATGGCATGCTGGTCAAGGTCAAGGACGGCCAGGTGGTCGGCAAGATGACCCTGGCCCAGTGGCAGTCGGTGATCGACGTCAACCTCACCGGCGTCTTCCTGTGCGCGCGCGAGGCGGCCGAGCGCATGATCTCCGCCACCAGCCCCGGGGTGATCGTCAACATCTCGAGCATCTGCCGCGCGGGCAATGCGGGGCAGAGCAACTACAGCGCCGCCAAGGCGGGCGTCATGGCGATGACCGTGGTGTGGGCCAAGGAGCTCGCGCGCTACGGCATCCGCGTGGGCGCCGTGGCGCCGGGCTTCGTGCGCACGCCGATGGTCGAGGGCATGAAGCCCGATGCGCTGAAGCGGATGACCGCCCCGATCCCGCTCGGACGTCTCGGCGAGCCCGACGAGATCGCGCACGCCGTGGGCTTCATCTTCGAGAACGACCTCTTCACCGGGCGCTGCGTAGAGGTCGACGCGGGACTTCGAATCTGATTGCAGTGCAGGATAATTTGTTAGATAGCGCCAGTGTGTGTGGTATAAACTGTAAGAATTTCAAGTACTTAATTAGAATATTACTATCCGTATAATTCCTATTGCACTGCATACAAAATTGAGTAGAATGGCCTCCTGAGATGGGAACCCCCTACAGGAGCACGAACATGATCGAGCGCACTTTCAACCCCGATAGTCTGATCACCGCAACCCGTGAAGCTTTCGCCCCGGTGCTCAAGGCACAGCAGGAAGGCTTCAAGACCCTCGAGCGTCTGGCCCGCCTGCAGTATGCCGTGGCCGGCGACGTCCTCGAGTCGAGCCTCGCCCGCGTGGAGGCCACTTTCGCGGCCCACACGGCCAGCGAGCTGATGAACAAGCAGACGGAGCTCCAGAGCCAGCTGGTCGAGAAGCTGCGCGACCGCATGCAGGAGTTTTCGACGGTCACGTCGGACATCCAGGCGAAGTTCAGCCAGATTGGCAACGAGCTCGCCGCGAAGGCAGTGCACGCCAAAAAGGCGGCCTGATATCTTGGCGGTTATTCCGCACCCGGGGATGGCGACATCCCCGGGCGCGATTCTTTTGGGAGGCCGTCCTTGACCGCACGCACGAAGAGGAAGCACGAGGCGCCGGCCGTCGGGCCGGACGCTGATTCGAAAGCCGACGTCGCCCGCTCGCTGCGGGCGCAGATCGCGGCCCTCACCGGCGGCCTCGCCCCCGACGACTACGCCAAGGCCTGGCTCGAGTGGTACCTGAACGTCGCCAGCCACCCCCCGCGGCAGGCCGCACTCGCACAAAGCGCCTACGAGAAGATGCTCGACAGCTGGCATTTCGCCACCCGCGCCGCCTCCGGCGAGCCGCTCGCGCCCGGACACGAGGACAAGGGCTTCGGCGATCCCGCCTGGAATGTCTGGCCCTTCAACGTGTACGCGCGCGCCTACAACAACTGGGCGAGCTGGTGGCATCAGGCGCTCGCGCCTCATCCCGGCGCCTCGCACGGCTCGCGCGCGCACTTCGCCGGCCGGCTGCTGCTCGATGCGGCATCGCCTGCGAATTTCCTGCATACGAATCCGGAGCTCCTGAAGCACACCGTCACGGAATCCGGCCAGAACCTCATCCGCGGAATGAAGCACTGGCTCGAGGACGTCGAGCGCACCGTGAGCGGCCGCAGCCGCACGAGCGCGAGCGAGCAGTTCGAGGTCGGCAAGGACGTCGCCATCACGCCGGGCAAGGTCGTTTTCCGCAACCGCCTGATCGAGCTGCTGCAGTATTCGCCGCAGAGCGAGAGCGTCTGCGCCGAGCCGATCCTCATCACGCCGGCGTGGATCATGAAGTACTACATCCTCGATCTCTCGCCGCGCAATTCCATGGTGCGCTACCTCGTCGAGAAGGGGCACACCGTCTTCATGATCTCCTGGAAGAATCCCGACGCCGCCGACCGCGAGCTCGCCCTCGAGGACTACGTGCAGCTCGGCTTCCTCGATGCGCTCGCCGAGGTGCGCCGCCTCGTGCCGCAGCAGAAGGTGCACGCGGTCGGTTACTGCATCGGCGGCACGCTGCTCACGATCGCGGCGGCGCTGCTGGCCGCGCGGCAAGATCGCTCGCTCGCGAGCGTTTCGCTCTTCGCCGCCCAGGCCGACTTCAGCGAGCCCGGTGAGCTCTCGGTGTTCATCACGCCGAGCCAGATCGCGATGCTCGAGGCCATGATGAGCAAGACGGGCGTGCTCGAGAGCGAGCGCATGGGCGCGGCGTTCGCGCTGCTGCGCTCGCGCGACCTGATGTGGGGCCCCGCGGTCCATCAGTACGTGCGCGGCGAGCGCCCCCAGGTGAACGACCTCATGGCCTGGAACGCCGACGGCACGCGCATGCCGCACCGGATGCACAACGAGTACCTCGAGCGGCTGTATCTCAAGAACGAGCTCGCCACCGGGGAATTCACGCTCGGCGGCGACAAGGTGGATCTCAGGAAGCTCCACCTGCCGATGTTCGTGGTCGGCACCGAGACCGACCACGTGGCGCCGTGGCACTCGGTCTACAAGCTCCGCGGGCTGACGCGCAGCTCCGACTACACGTTCCTCCTGACGAGCGGCGGCCACAACGCCGGCATCGTGAGCGGCCCGGCACATCCGAAGCGCCGGCACAGGATCCTCACCTGGTCCGATGCGACCACCACTCTCCCGCCGGACGAATGGCTGAGACGCGCGCACCTGCACGAGGGATCGTGGTGGCCCGCCTGGGAGCGCTGGCTCACCGCGCATTCCTCGGCCGAGCGGCTGCCGGCGCGCGCGCTCGCCGCGCACGGGACTCCGGGAGACGGCGCGCTCGCGGATGCGCCGGGAAGCTACGTGCGCGGCTGAGCCCAGGCCTGCCGGGACGGCGATGGACGCACGAAGAAAATCGGCGTACTAATGTTTGGAACTGGGGGACGGGCCATGAGCGCGCAAAAAGCACGAATTGCTTATGTCACCGGCGGCATGGGCGGCATCGGCACGGCGATCTGCCGGCGCCTGGCGCAGGAAGGCCATACGGTCATCGCCGGGTGCGGACCCGGCTCGCAGAGGAAGGACCGCTGGCTCGCCGACATGCGCGCCGAGGGCTGGACCATCCACGCCTCCGAAGGCAACGTCTCCGACTGGGAGTCCACCCGGCGCGCCTTCGAGGTGGCACGCGCCGAGATCGGCCCGATCGACGTTCTGGTGAACAACGCGGGCATCACCCGCGACGGCGTCTTCCAGAAAATGTCGCTCGAGGCCTGGCGCGCGGTGATCGACACCAATCTCAATTCGCTCTTCAACGTCACCAAGCAGGTGATCGACGGCATGATCGAGCGCGGCTTCGGCCGTATCGTGAACATCTCCTCCGTGAACGGCCAGCGCGGCCAATTCGGCCAGACCAACTACTCGACCGCCAAGGCCGGCATCCACGGCTTCACCATGGCGCTCGCTCAGGAAGTCGCCGGGCGCGGCGTCACGGTCAACACCGTCTCCCCGGGCTACATCGGCACCGACATGGTGAAGGCCATCAAGCCCGAGCGGCTCGAGAAGATCGTGGCCGGCATTCCGGTCAAGCGGCTCGGAACGCCCGAGGAGATCGCCTCCATCGTCGCCTGGCTTGCGGGGGATGAGTCCGCCTTCGCGACCGGCGCCGACTTCTCGCTCAACGGCGGCCTGCACATGGGCTGAGCGGCGCCCGCCGCCCTCCCCGCCAGCCTGAGCCCCGCACGGAGCCCGCACGTGAAGATCTGCGTGGTAGGCGCCGGCGCCATCGGCGGCTTCCTCGGTACGCGCCTCGCGCTCGATCCCGGTAATGCCGTCGCCGCGCTGGCACGCGGCGCGACGCTCGTGTCGCTGCGCGATCACGGCTGGCGGCTGCACCAGGACGGCGCGCTGCTGCAGGCGCCCGCGGCCGCGGCCTCGGACGATCCGCGCGACCTGGGCGCACAGGACCTCGTCATCCTCGCGCTCAAGGCGCAGGCGCTGCCGGCGCTCGCCTCCGCGCTCGCTCCGCTGCTCTCCCCCGACACCCTCGTCATGCCCGCCATGAACGGCGTGCCGTGGTGGTTCGCAGCGGGAGTCGCCGCGCTCGGGACGCGGCCGCTCGAGAGCGTCGATCCGGGCGGGGGGATCGCAGCGGCCATTCCGCTGAAGAGCGTGGTCGGCTGCGTGGTGCATGCGAGCGCCGCCACGAGCGAGCCCGGCGTCGCCGCGCACCGCATGGGCCGCGGTCTCATCGTGGGCGAGCCCGCGGGCGGGGACTCGGCACGCGTCACGCGCCTCGGCGAGATCCTCGGTCGCGCCGGCTTCGAAGTCACGTGCTCGCCGCGCATCCGCTACGACATCTGGTACAAGCTCTGGGGCAACATGACCATGAACCCGGTCTCGGCGCTCACGGGCGCGACGGCCGACCGGCTGCTCGACGATGAGCTGGTGCGCGCCTTCTGCGCGGCCGCCATGCGCGAGGCCGCCGCGGTCGGTGCGCGCATCGGCTGCGAGGTGCGCGAGTCGGCCGACGACCGCCAGGCGGTGACCCGCAGGCTCGGCGTCTTCAAGACCTCGATGCTCCAGGACGTCGAGGCGAGCCGCACGATCGAGCTCGACGCGCTGGTGGGAGCGGTGCGCGAGATCGGCCAGCGCGTCGGGGTGGCGACGCCGATGATCGATGCGCTCTTTGGCCTGACGAGGCTCTTCGGGCAGGTGCGCGGCCTCTACCCGCCGCCGCCGCCGCACTAGGACGCCGCTAGGTCGCGCGCGCCTCGTCCTCGCGGACGGTCTTACCCGCCACCCACAGGTGCCACGCCGCCCACAAGCCCGTCGTGGCGAGCAGCAGCAGCGCCCAGCGCAGCGACTCCCGCCCGGCGCCGAAGGAGCCCGCGAACCAGTCGCTCAAGACCCCGATCAGCTGCGGCGCGAGGATGAGATTCGCGACGTTGGCGGTGAAGAGGAGGATCGCGACGGCGCCGGCGCGCATGTTGGCCGGCATCACGTTCTGCAGCAGTCCGAGGATCGGACCGATGTAGAAGTACACCGCAGGCACGAAGATCCACAAGAGCACCGTCGCCGTGCGCAGCGACGCGACCTCGTAGGCGAGGAACGACGGCACGGTGCCGAGCACGGTCAGCCAGCTGAGAAAGCGCGTCACGAACCGCGGGTCGCGCGCGGCCGGCAACCCCATCACGACGCTCGCGAACAAGGTCCCGGCGGTGCCGGCGATGAGGTGCATCGGCCCGAGAAGCCCGCCCGCCTCCCCCACCGAGAGCTGGTGCGAGCGCTGCAGGAACGTGGGGGTCCACCACATGAGTCCCCAGCTCCAGAAGGTGGCGACCGACCCGCCGACGACCAGATGGACCGCGGCGCGCTGCCTCGCCATGTAGCGCGCGGTGTCGGCGAGCTGCCGGAAGATGGCAAGCAGGCCGAGGCGCGCCGCGCCGGGTGCGGCAGCCGCCGCGTGGGAGTCGAGCTGACCGCGCCGTGGCTCGCGCACCGTGGCGGCCACGAGGAGCGCCAGCGCCGCACCGGGGATCCCGAGGACCAGAAAGGCGAGGCGCCAGCCGCCGCGCTCGGCCGCGGCGCCCGCGACCGATGAGCCGAGCCACGAGCCGAGGCAGGCGCCCAGCGCGAAGATCGTGAGCGCCATCGGCCGCGCCGCCGGCGGAAACTTGTCGGCGAGGATGGAGGTGGAAGGAGGCGTGCCGCCGGCCTCGCCGATGCCCACCGCGAAGCGCGCGAGCAGCAGCTCCCCGTAATTGCGCGCCAGCCCGCAAAGCGCGGTCATCGAGGACCAGAGCGCGAGGGATACGGCGAGGATGTTGCGGCGGTTGCCGCGGTCGGCCAGTGCCGCGATCGGGATTCCGACCGTCACGTAGAACAGGGCGAGCGCGAAGCCGGTGAGGAAGGCGATGCCGCTGTCGGACAGGTGCAGCTCCCGGCGGATCGGCTCGAGGAGCGTCGCGATCGAGAAGCGGTCGGCGATGTTCATGGCGTAGACCGCGGTCAGCACCGCCAGCACGTACCAGCGATCGCGGGGTGCGCGGGTCTCGACGGGCGGTTGGCTCATTGCGCGCGCGGGTCCGGCCGGGTCAACGGGGCGAGGCCCGCAGTCTGTCACAATTGCGCGGGGCATTCCGCGCGCCCTGGTCCTGTCAGGAGAAAACCATGCGATGGTCGCTTTCCGCGATTCAGAGCCTCACGGCCGGATATGCCGACACCGGCGGCTTCCTGGCGTTGAAGGGCCTCTTCACCTCGCACGTGACCGGCAACTTCGTGACGCTCGGCGCGGCGCTCGTCTTCGGCAGCAGCGGCGCTCTGGCGAAGACCCTCGCCTTGCCGATCTTCTGCCTCGCGGTGCTCTTGTGCAGGCTGCTCGCCTTCCGCCTGAAGGCCGCCGGCCGGCCGCCGTTGCGCAGCCTCCTCAAGCTGCAGCTGCTGCTCTTCGCCGTGGTCGCGGGACTCGCGGCGTGGCAAGGCCCGTTCGATGATCCGGACCGGGGCTGGGCGCTGCTCGTCGGCATGACGCTCGTGGCGGCGATGGCCATGCAGAACGCCGCGCACCGCGTGCACCTCGCCCACACGCCGCCCTCGACCGTCATGACGGGCAGCACCACGCAGATCATGCTCGACCTCGCCGAGATACTGCACGGAGTGCGGCCGGAGGTCGCCGCGATCACCAGGGCACGCCTCGAGCGGCTCACGCTGAGTGTCACGGTGTTCGCGGCCGGCTGCGGCCTCGCCGCGCTCATCTACACGCATGCGGGCAAATGGTGCTTCTCCCTGCTGCCCGTGCTCGGCGTCTGCGCGCTCGCGCTGCGGGCGGAGATCGCCGAAGCGGACACCCACAAATAGCTTGAACCGCCCACCCCGGCGTGCGAGGGTTTCGCCCGGTGATCGACAAGGCGCTACTGGATCAGGCCTGGGAGACCGTGCGCGGCGCGGTGCGCTGGACGCCGCTGCTGCACTCCGACTATCTCGACTCCGTGATCGGAGCGCGGGTGTTCCTCAAGGCCGAGTCGCTGCAGATCGGCGGCTCGTTCAAGATGCGCGGCGCCTGCTTTCGCGTCAGCCGTCTGTCGCCCGGGCAGCGCAGCCGCGGCGTGGTCGCCTTCTCTTCCGGCAACTTCGCCCAGGCGCTGGCGCTCGCCGGCCGCCGTGCCGGCGTCCCGGTCACCATCGTCATGCCGGGCGATGCGCCGCAGCGCAAGATCGAGCTCACGCGCCGCGCCGGGGCGACGGTGGTGCTCACCGAGCATGGCGAGCGCAACCGCGAGGAAGTCGCCAGCGAGCGTGCCCGTGCGATCGCCGCGGAGCGCGAGTGCGCGCTGCTGCATCCGTTCGACGACCCGCTGGTCGTCGCCGGGCAATCCACCCTGATGCGCGAGGTCCTGGCCGACGCCCGCCGCGAACAGGTGCGGATCGACGCCATCCTCTGCCCGGTCGGCGGCGGCGGGCTCATCGCCGGCACGGCGCTCGCCGAGAAGTACTTCGGCGCGGGCGCGGAGGTGATCGCGGTCGAGCCCGAGGCGTGCGACGACATGCGCCGCTCGCTGATCTCGCACCGGCGCGAAAGGAACGTCGGCACGCCGCAGACCATCTGCGACGCGATGCAGGCCGTGAGTCCCGGCGCGGTCCCGTTCGAGGCGGCGGAGCATCTGATATCCCGCGGCATCGCCGTCGACGACGCCGCGGTGCGCCGCGCCATGCGCGTCGCATTCGAGGAATTCAAGATCGTCCTCGAGCCAAGCGGTGCGATCGCACTCGCCGCAGCGCTCGAGCGCCGCGAGGAGTTCGCCAGCCGCACCGTAGTGCTGCTGTGCTGCGGGGGGAGCGTCTCGGTCGAGGACCTCGTGCGCCTCACCTCGAGCACGCACTAGCCGGGACAGTGCCGGGCGCGGCTCGCCTCGAGCGCCGCGACGAACCGGTCGATGTCGTCCTCGGAATTGTAGAAATGCACTCCGGCCCGGAGGTTGTGATCGCGGAACGAGGTCACGATATCCTGCTCGAGGAGCGTCGCCACGAGGCGCGCGGGGTCGCGAGCCGGCACGCATACCATCGGGCCGCGCCGCTCATCCGCGCTCGGCGTGACACTCGCCCAGCCGATGCTCTCGAGCGCCGCGAGGCAGCGGCGGGTGAGCGCGCGCACCCGCTCCTCGATGATGCCGGTGCCGACCTCGAGGATGATCTTGAGGCCCGCTTCGGCCGCATAGCAGTTGACCACCGCCGGGGTTCCCGCCTCGAAGCGGCGCGCGCTCGATGATGGCCGGTTGGCCGTGATGTCCATGGCAAAGATGTCTTCCTGGGCAAACCATCCCGAATGAGTCGGCGTGAGCGCGGGTATCAGCGACCCGCGCGCGTACAGAAAGCCGATGCCCGCCGTGCCGAGCAGGTACTTGAGCATCCCGCCCACGGCGAAATCGACGTCGAGCCGCTGCACGTCGACCGTGAGAGCGCCGACCGCCTGGTAGCAGTCGAGCAGCACGCGTGCGCCGCGCTCATGCGCCAGGCGGACGATTCCCGGAATGTCGAGCCGCGCGCCGTTGCGAAAGCACACCTGCGTCACGGCGACGAGCTGCGTCTGCTCGTCGATCGCCCGGGCGAAACTCTCGAGCGGGATGTCGCCGCCGGGAGTCTTCGGTACGTGCACGATGCGCGCGCCCCGCGGCTCCTGGGCGTGCCAGATCTGCGCGCTGGTCGGAAACTCGAAGTCGCTCACCACCACCTTGTTGCGCGGCCCGCTGAAGTCGAGCGCGCTCGCGAGCGCGTTGATCCCGGCGGAGGCCGAGGCGGTGACCGCGATCTCATCCGCATCGGCCGAGAGCACCGCGGCCATGGCGTGCCGCACCGCCTCGTTCTTCGCGACCCATACGTCCCAATTGGCGCCGACCTGCAGACGGTCGTCCATGTAGGCTTCGATCGCGTCCCGCACGCTGTCGGCGAGCGCGCAGTAAGACCCGCTGTTGAGGTAGGTCTTGCGCTCGAGCACCGGGAAGCGGCGCCGCAGCGCCTTGAAGTCGGTCATAGGTCCCCTCGCGCCCGCCACAGAAAATACGCCGTCGAGATCAGGATCAGCCACGGCACCCCATACACCCACGAGACGTAGAGATTGGCGTCCATCCCCATGCTGACGAGGATCGCGGCGAGCATCGCGAGGCCTGCGTACTGCAGCCACGGAAAGAGCGGCATCCGCACCGGCAGCTCGCTCGCGCGGTGGTGCCGGCGGAAGCTCAGATGGCTCAGCAGGATGAAGATCCACACGAGGACGGCGGCGAACAGCGCGACGCCGAGCAGATAGCCGTAGGCGTTCGGCGTGAAGACCGAGACGCCGGCCGAAAGCAGCATCCCCGCGCCCGAGACCAGCACCGCCGCGACCGGGGTGCCGCGGCCACTCAGCGTCCCGAGCCCCTGCGGAGCGTAGTGCCCGCGCGACAGCGAGAACAGCATGCGCGAACAGAGGTAGATGTTGGTGTTCATGCTCGAGAGCGCCGCGCTCACCACCACGAAGTTCATGACGCCGGCAGCGTGCGCGATGCCCGCGTGCTGGAACACGCTGACGAACGGACTCTGCGCCACGACCCTGACACCGGTGGCGGTCCACGGCGTCGCGGCCACGATGATGGTAATCGCGAGCACGTAGAACGCGAACAGCCGCAGCAGCATGCTGCGCAGCGCAGCCGGGATGGCGCGTTCCGGGTTGCGCGCCTCGCCCGAGGTCACCGCGATCACCTCGATGCCGTTGAAGGAGAAGATGCCGACGATCACCCCCATCCACACCCCGGCAAACCCCTTCGGAAAGAACCCGCCCGGGAGCCCGGTGAGATTGTGCAGGCCGGCCGCGAGGTTCGCGCCGCCGAAGATGCGCACCGCACCGAGGATGATGAAGAGCACGATGGCCGCGACCTTGATCAGCGCGAACCAGGATTCAAGGGTGCCGAAGTTGCCTACGGAGCGCGAGTTGAGATAGAGCAGCACCGCGCAGAAGCCCAGTGCCCACATCCACACCGGAACACCCGGAAACCACAGCCCCATGTAGAGCCCCGCCGCCACCGCCTCGCCGCCGATCGCGATCACCTGCGCGATCCAGTACGTATAGCGCACCACGAACCCGGCCCAGGGGTTGAGGTAGGCCTCGGCGTAGGTGCCGAAGGATCCGGCCGTCGGATGCACCACCGCCATTTCCGACAGACTGAAGACCATGACGAGCGCCACGAATCCGGCGAGCACGTAGCTCAGGATCACGGCCGGCCCCGCATAGCCGATGGCAAGCCCGCTGCCCATGAAGAGCCCGGTGCCGATCGCCCCGCCGAGACCGATCATGACGATCTGCGTTTTGCCGAGGCTGCGCCGCAGCCCGCTCTCACGCTCGCTGATCGGGACGGGAGTCAGATGCTGCCCTCGCCGGGATCTGCCACGCGCGTTTCCTCAGGCCGGCGCGCACCGATGCGGCCGCAAGGCTTGACTACTCGAGCGAGTGTCAATATGACACACGCGGCACGCGCCTGTCTGCTGAATATCGGAGGACCCAGTGAAACAGCACTCCCTGCTCGCGGCCGCCGCAGTCGGCCTGCTGATCTCGGTTGGAGCGGCGCACGCGGAGGGCGTCGTGATCGAGCACGTGACGCTGCTCGACGGCACGCACGCGCCGCAGGCCGACATGACGGTGGCGACCAACGGCGAGCGCATCGCGGCCGTCACCCCGAGCGCGCTCGCGCACGGCCTCGAGGGCCGCCGCATCGACGGCCGCGGCGCCTATCTGATGCCGGGTCTGATGGACGTGCACATCCACCTGCGCGGCGGCTTCGACCCCGGTGCGGCGCCGGACGCCGAGCCGGGGCCGCCCAACCGCCAGGAGGGCGTGCAAGCGCTCGCGAGCTTCCTCTACGCCGGCGTCACGACCGTGCTCGACCTCGGCAACCGCCCGGAGCACATTCTGCCGCTGCGGGCCGACGAGCGCGCCGGCCGCATACTCGCTCCGCGCATCTTCGCGACCGGCAACCTCATCACCTACCCGGGCAGCCACGGCGATCGGGTGGCGCTGCGCATCAGCGACTTCGAGAAAGACAAGGCGCTGCTCGACAGGCACATCGCCGAGCAGCAGCCGGACGTCCTCAAGCTGACGCTCGAGGAGGAAGGCTGGGGCTCGCGGCCGATGATCCCGCTCATGCCGGTCGAGCTGCTCGCGAAGATCATCCGCTACTACAACCTGCACGGCATCCGCACGACCGTGCACGTCTCGAGCGAGTTGCGCTCGCTCGAGGCGATCTACGCCGGCAGCGACACGCTCGCCCATCCCGTCATCCAGGGCCCGGTCAGCGACTCGTTCGTCAAGCTCATGGCGGCGAAGAAGACTCCGTTCGCCAGCACACTCACGATCGGCGACAACTACAGCCGCCTCGTCGAGCACCCGGAGTACCTCGATCAGCCGTTGTACGTCGCCTCCTTCAGCGCCGCGGAGCGCACCCGGCTCAAGACGCAGACGCGCGCGGAGTGGCAGAGCCGCGCCTGGACTGCGTGGATGAAGGTGATGAATCCCGTCGCCGGGGAGAATGTCCGCAAGGTGCACGCCGCCGGCGGCGTGGTGGCCTGCGGCACGGATCAGAGCAGCGGAGCTGCGACGCAGCGCGAGCTCGAGCTGCTCGCCGAGGCCGGCATCGCGCCGCTCGACGTGATCCGCATCGCCACCTATCAGAGTGCGGTCTTCCTCGGCAAAGCCGACCAGCTCGGCTCGATCGACACCGGCAAGCTCGCGGACCTGGTGCTCCTCAGCAAGGACCCGACGGTCGACATCAACAACGCCAAGTCGATCCTCTTCGTCATGAAGGGCGGCCGGATCATCGACGAGAGCGAGCTGCCGCTCGCCGGAGGGAAGCAGAAGCGGCGCTTTGCGCTCTGAGCGCTTCGCCGGACGAGGCAGCGGCGGCGGGTCGCGGCGCGCCTCACCCGCGGGCAGCGGACGTTGTTCCGCGGCCGCGGGGCGTGTAATCTTCCGCGCCCCCCACGGGCGCACCCGGTGGCTCGTCCGCGTCCCCATCGTCTAGAGGCCCAGGACATCGCCCTTTCACGGCGGTAACAGGGGTTCGAATCCCCTTGGGGACGCCATCACCGCGGGCGAGAACCGCCCGCGGTGAGGTGCGCCGTCAGGACCTGACCGCCGTCAGAACTTGTAGGACGCTCTGGCGTAGTAGAACGGCCCCGGCAGGTCGTAGGTGCCGGCATCGTAGCCGTTCAGCGTGCAGGTGTAGCAGATCGGCGGGTTGACGCCGAAGACGTTGGTGCCGCCGATCTCGAGCCGCAGGCCGGCGGTGCTGAACGCGTCGTTCCATGCGACCTGGATGTCGTTGTAAACGACCGCATCCAGGGTGTGGTACGCATTGGCATCGAACGCGCCGGTCGAGTCGGTGCATCCCGGCACTGCAATGGTGGTCGCCGCGTTGCCGCACAGCTCCTTTACGGAGGAGAGGTAGCGCACGATCCAACTCACATCCACGGGCCCGAACCCCCAGCCGAGCTCCGCGTTGGCGCGCCAGTCCGGGATCGCACTGTTGGCGACCTCGATGCCGACCGCACGCTGCGCCACGAGTCCCAAGGCGTCCACGGCCTTGTAGCCGTTGACGCGCGTCGCCTGCAGCGAGGCGGTCAGGTGACCGAAGCTCTGCGGCTCAGAGGCCCAGTTGATCTTGATGTCCTCGCCGTCGGTCGTGATCTGCGCCAGGTTCGCCAGGAGGTTCTCCGGCGGGTTCAGCTGGCTGCCCGCGCCGCGGGTGAAGGGCGCGCACAGTGCGGGGTTGGTGCCGCCACCGGTCGAGAGGCAGGCGTTGAGCAGCGCCTGGATGTCCTCCGCCTGGATCGCACCCTTCACCTTGATGTTGTAGTAGGTGGCCTCGAAGTTCAGCTTGGCGGTCGCCGCATGCCCCTCCGCCCAACTCGCGTTGTACAAGGTGCCGATCGTGTAGCTGTCGGAGGTCTCGGGCTTGAGGTTCGGGTTGCCCCCCGTGAACGTCGTGATCTGGGTGTTGGCCTGCTGGAATCCGGCCGGCACGTGCTGCGCCGCGCAGCCCGCCACGTATTGCGGGGCGATGCCGCCGCCGGTCGGGCCGCAGGGGTCGACCAGCGTCGCGCCGAATTGCGTGAGTCCGTAGAGCTCGCCGAGGTTCGGCGCGCGGAAGCCGGTCGAGTAGTCGCCGCGCAGCGCGAAGTCATGCACCGGCTGCCAGCGCAAGCCTCCCTTGTAGGTCGTCTGGTTGCCGAAGGTCGAGTAATCCGAGTAGCGCACCGCGCCGCTGGCACCGAGTGTGCTGAGCAGCGGCAGGCTGAACTCCGCGTACGCCTCGTTCACGTGGTAGCTCTGATTGACGGGGAACGCGAGCGAGTCCTGCGACTCGCCGGTGGTACGCAGCGGATCCGGCTCGAACACGCCCACGTACTCGCGATGCTCGGCGCCGACCGCGATGCCGGCGGGGCGATCCTGGATGTGGAATATGGTGCCGGTGATGTTCCCGGAGATCACCTTGAGCTGCTGGTCGCTCGAATCGATCTGCGTCGCCAGGATGTAGTTGAGCATCTGCTGCGTGATCGGACGTCCCTGGCCGCCGAAGATGTCGAGCGGCACGCAGCCGGGGATCTGGGCGCAGACCGAGGGATCGCCGAGCGCCAGACCGATCTTGGCGATGTTGTAGCCGCCGGTGAACTTCTGAGTCGCCTTGTTATCCGAGTCGACGAAGTTGAGGTCCCAGCTGAAGCCATCCATGACGTGCAGCGTGCCCTTGAATCCGGCGCTGAAATACCAGGTGTCGACGTCCTGGTCGAAGATGCGCGGTCCGGCCTCGATCGGGCGGCGCGTGAGCCAGCCGAAGTTCTGCACGAAGCCCGGCCCGCCCGGGCACACCGTGGAAGTCGACGCCTCCGGCACGGCACAGAGGTCGATGCCGAACGGATTGTAGGGATTGAGCTTGGAGACGTTGATGTTGTCGGCGATGCCGCCGGTGCCCGCGTACGGGCCGACGAAGATCGGCTCCGGGGCGGCTTCGTTGGTCGAGGTGCGGTTGTTGAACATGCCCTTGGCGTACATCTGGACATCGTCGTTGATGTCATAGTTGATGCTGGTCCAGATCGCCTTGCGCTGCGAGGGCGTCAGCAGCAGGTTGAGCGGGGCGAAGTTGAAGCGATCCGCGCCGCTCCAGTTGTGATAGGTGCTCGGAGGGGCGACCGGATTGGCCGGATTCCACGCCGGCGTCGTGGTGCCGTTGTTGAGCGTCACGTCGTAGAAATTCGATTGATCGGGCGTGCACGAGCCGTAGTTCGGCACGGGGATGCTCGGATCGCAGAAGGTCGCGCGACCCTGCGGCGTCGCCGAGGAGCCGGAGCCGATCCCGGCGCGCGGCTCGGGCTCGGACGCCGCCCACCATTTCGAGGAGCTGATCTGCTGCTGGTTGTAGAAGTCTGCGCTGAAGATGCCCGAGAGCTTGCCGCTCGAGCCTCCCGCCGTGAGGCTCGCCTGGGTCGTCTGCCCGCCCTTGTTGAAGGTGCCCTCGTAGCCGGTGAGCTCGACGCCGTCGAATTTCTTCTTGGTAATGATGTTGATGACGCCGGCGATGGCATCCGAGCCGTAGATCGATGAGGCGCCGTCTTCCAGCACCTCGATACGGTCGATGATCTCGATGGGAATGGTGGCAAGATCGGCGCTGCCGCTGACGCCCGACGCCGACGATTCGTTCACCCAGCGCAGTCCATCGACCAGCACCAGCGTCCGCTTGGAATCGAGGTTGCGCAGGTCCACCTGCTCGGAGCCGGCGCCGATGCCGCCGCCGTCCGGCGGGTAGCCGAAGTTGCCCGAGGAGTTGAATTTGGTGTTGAGCGCCGCGCCGCCCGTGGTGAGCTGCTGCAGCAGGTCGCCCACGGTGGCGACTCCGGTTTTCTCTATATCCGCGGAGCTGATGACCGAGAGCGGTTGGGTGCTCTGCGCGACGCTCTGCTGGATGCGCGAGCCGGTGATGACAACCTCGGTCACTGCCGGCTGCTCCGCTGCGGCCGGCTGTGCCTGCTGGGCGAGCACGGGTGCCGCCGCGCAGCACAGCGCGAGCGCCCCCTGAACCGCCCGAATGATTTGTCTGGACCGGCCTGCTGAATTCGTTCCCATGAGACGTCTCCCCGAAATTTCTGTTCAGTTGATAAAGCGGCTGCAGCCGTGGCAGCGAAGACCGCCGCCACCACGTGTCACAGTGTGTCGTCGTGAGTAACTTCAGGGTAACATTGCAATAATAGCCGCCGCAATTTTATGTCTCATTTACGCTTCAGCTCGACGCAAAGATCGCAGGCGAAAGTTAAGGCATCGTTGTAAGCGTGCAACAGAGCTTGTATTGCTGTCGCGCGAGCGGCGGCGTGCCGGGAGCGCAGTGCTTAGAAGATGTGCCCGGATGGACGAATCCGCCAGGGTGCGGCCGGAGCACCGGCTGGGGCTCGAGCTGGTGGAGCCAGGCGGGATCGAACCGCCGACCTCTTGCATGCCATGCAAGCGCTCTCCCAGCTGAGCTATGGCCCCACGCGAAGCCGGCGCAACCTACGCAGGGGCGTCGGCATTGTCAAGCGACCGCGGCCGGGATCCACTTGCGCCGGGGGGCCCGCTCCGCGGCCAGGATTTGCGGGGCACCCACTCCGACGGAGAAGCTTCCCTGAGCAGCGCCGATCCCGCACCGGCTGAGCAGTCCGCGGTCCTGCGGATGATTCAGGCGTCGAGATCCGCGAGCGCCGCCGGCCGCAGCCGCGAGGCGGAAGAGCTGCTGGCGCGCGCCGTGCAGCTCGCGCCTGCCCACCCCGCCGTGCTGAATGAGCGCGGACTGCAGCTGATGCAACGTGGGGAAGCCGGCGGGGCGCGCGAGATGTTCCAGCGCGCGACCTCGGCCGACCCGCATCACCCGGCGCTCTGGTCCAACCTGGCCGGGAGCCTGCAGGCGCTTGGACTGGCGGAGGAGGCGCTGGCGGCCATCGAGCGTGCGCTCGCGATCGAGCCGCGGCACCCGCCGGCGCTGCTGCAGAAGGCGGCCCTCATCGAGCAGCGCGGCGATCCCCGCAACGCCGCACGGGTCTATCGGGAAGCGCTCGTGACCGTGGGGCCGGAGAGTACGCCGCCGCCGCAGCTGCGCGCGGCGCTCGAGCGCGCGCGCGAGGCCATACGGCAGGACGATGCTGCGCTCGCGCGCACGATCGCGGAACGGCTCGCGCCGGTGCGCGCGCGGCATGCTTCCGCGGTCTCTCGCCGCGCCGAGCAGTGCCTCGAGCTGCTGAGCGGCCAGCGCAGCCGCTACCTGCCGCAGCCGACCTTCCTGTACTTCCCGGGAATTCCCGCACTCGAGTTCTTCGAGAATGGCGAGTTCCCCTGGCTCGGTGCGCTCGAGGCGGCGACGGAGGCGATCCGCGCGGAGCTCGCCGCGGTGCTCTCTTCCGATGAGGCCGGGCTCGAGCCTTACGTAGCCTACCCGGACGGCGTGCCCCTCGATCAGTGGCGCGAGCTCAACCGCTCGCGCCGCTGGAGCGCTTACTTCCTGTGGAACCAGGGAGCCGCGCAGCCGCAGCATCTGGCGCGCTGTCCGCGCACGGCGGAGGCGGTGAAAGCCGCGCCGCGCTGCGACATCGAGCAGCACAGCCCCAACGTGTTCTTCTCGATCCTCGAGCCGCGCACGCGCATCCCGCCGCACACCGGGGTGACGAACGCGCGGCTCACCGTGCATCTGCCGCTCATCGTGCCGCCGGGTTGCGGATTCCGCGTGGGCGGCGAGACCCGCGAATGGGTACCCGGGCGGGCGTGGGTGTTCGACGACACCATCGAGCACGAGGCCTGGAACGACTCCGACGCGCCGCGCGCCATCCTGATCTTCGATATCTGGAACCCCAACCTGAGCGCGGCCGAGCGCGACGTGGTGCGTGCCGCAACCGAAGCCATCGGCACCTACTACGGGGCCCCTCCACCCGGGCTCGTGTGACACCCGCGCCCGCGGGCGCTAGCGCACGGGGCCGGGAGCAGCCGCGCGCAGCACCGCATCGAGTCGCGCGAGCGCCCGCTCGCGGCCGAGAAGCGCCAGCGTCGCATCGATGGGCGGTGACACCGCGGTGCCGGTCACGGCGACGCGCACCGGCTGGGCGATCTTGCCGAGACCGACCTGAAGCTCCGTCGCGAGAGCGTTCAGTGCGTCGTGAATCGCGGCCGCGTTCCACTCCGCGAGCGCCGCCAGCCGCGCCCGGACCTGGCCGAGGCCCGCAAGCCCATCCGCCGTGAGGTGCTTCGCGACCGCCTTGGGATCGAGGCGGATGTCGTCGGAGAAGAAGAAGCGGCTGTTCTCCGCCATCTCCTTCAGTGTCTTGGCGCGCTCGCGCTGCGCGAGGATCACGCCCTCGAGCAGCTCCTCATCGTCGCTGTCGGTGCCGAGCCGCCGCAGCTGCGCCCGCAGGTGTGGAATGAGCGCCGCCGGCGGCGAGCGCACCATGTGCTGCTGGTTGAGCCACAGCAGCTTCTCCGGGTTGAAGGCCGAGGCCGCCTTGTTCACGTCGTGAATGTCGAATGCGGCGATCATCTCGTCGCGCGTGAACACCTCCTGATCGCCATGCGACCAGCCGAGCCGCACCAGGTAGTTGAGCAGCGCATCCGGCAGGTAGCCGTCCGCCTCGTACTGCAGCACGCTCACCGCGCCGTGGCGCTTGGAGAGTTTGGTGCCGTCGGGCCCGAGGATCATGGGCACGTGCGCGTAGACAGGCGGCGTCACGCCGAGCGCGCGCAGCATGTTCATCTGCCGCGGCGTGTTGTTGAGGTGATCGTCGCCGCGGATGACGTGCGTCACCCCCATATCCATGTCGTCGACTACGACGCAGAAGTTGTAGGTCGGCGTACCGTCGGAGCGCGCGACGATGAGGTCGTCGAGCTCGGCGTTCTGGAACGTCACCGGCCCGTGCACCAGGTCCTCGACCACCACGGTGCCCGAGAGCGGATTGCGGAAGCGCACCACCGGCTCGACGCCCGGACGCGGCGCGGTGCGCTCGCGGCAGATGCCCGTGTAGCGCGGCTTCTCCTTGCGCGCGATCTGCTGCTCGCGCAGCGCATCGAGCTCTTCCTTGGTGCAGTAGCAATGGTAGGCGCTGCCCGCCTTGAGCATCTCTGCGATGACTTCCCGATAGCGATCGAAGCGCTCGCTCTGATAGTAGGGACCCTCGTCCGCATCGAGCCCGAGCCACGCCATCCCCTCGAGGATGACGCGCACCGCCTCCTCGGTGGACCGCTCGCGGTCCGTGTCCTCGACGCGCAGGATGAATTTGCCGCCCATCCGGCGGGCGTACAGCCAGCAAAAGAGCGCCGTGCGGGCGCCACCGACGTGCAGCAGGCCGGTGGGGCTCGGGGCGAAGCGCGTAACGACGGTCATGGGGTCGGATGCGGAGGGTCGGGGGCGCGCATGTTACCAAGCGCAGGCCGACCGCGCGCGGCGCGCTATATATCGGGGCGCCGCCCGGTGGGGCCCGGCCGCGGGTGGCGGTTTGCCTTGGGGCGGGGCCGCCTATAGACTTCCGCTCCCTTAAAAAGTGGGCGGTTAGCTCAGCTGGTAGAGCGCTGCTTTCACACGGCAGAGGTCACTGGTTCGAGCCCAGTACCGCCCACCATGCAAAAGCACCAGCAAAACAAACATCTAGAAAATCCCAGGGAAAGCTGCCTTTTCCTGAATGGTCACTTTTTGAGCATTTTGGGACAGTTTTGGGACAGTGCCGGTGGCGCGCCGAGTGAAACGCCAACCAGGAGAACTGTCCTATGGCGACCATCGAGAAGCGCGGCGAATTCTGGCGAGTGAAGATCCGGCGCGCCGGCCACCCGGCGCAAACCCGAACTTTCAACAACAGAACGCGAGCCCAGCACTGGGCGCGTAGCGTCGAGTCGGATCTCGATAAGGGCATCACGGTCGATCTGC
Source organism: Steroidobacteraceae bacterium (assembly GCA_035934055.1). Classification (GTDB taxonomy): domain Bacteria; phylum Pseudomonadota; class Gammaproteobacteria; order Steroidobacterales; family Steroidobacteraceae; genus 13-2-20CM-66-19. The sequence goes on from DASYYF010000040.1 coordinate 85,564, forward strand.
GCACCGCGCAGCGAACCTCCCTCGCGGACATCCTTGGGCGCTATCGCCGGGAAGTCACCGCTACCAAGCGCGGGGCTGCGGATGAGAACCTGCGGCTCCAGGCCATGGCGCAGCGTCCTTTTGCGCGCATCCGGATGTCCGCGCTCACAAGCTCCCACCTCGCTGCCTATCGCGACGAGCGGCTGAAAGAAGTCTCGGGGGCGACCGTAATCCGCGAGTTCAGCGTCCTCTCCCACGCGATCGACACGGCACGGCGCGAGTGGGACGTCTATCTGCCCGTGAATCCCTGCACGCTCGTGCGCCGTCCGCCCCAAGGGCGACCCCGAAGTCGCCGCCTGCAGGGGGACGAGGAGCAGCGGTTACTGGCCGCGTGCCGTAAGGCAAGGA
>DASYYF010000064.1:0-9678 GCA_035934055.1 Steroidobacteraceae bacterium
AACTCTACCTTGACCGCCCCGTGTCTGCACATGGAGACACTAGTCGCTCTGCGACTGGGCGGGTAACTTTCATCGCTCAATCACTTAAGGGGGCTACCTCATGGCGCTTTGGAAAGAGACGACTCCCGGAACCGCTTCCGCATCTCCCGGGCCGGGCGTGCCGGGCACGTCGCCGCCGCGGGAGCCCGAAAGGACGAACGTAGCGCCGCTCAGCCCGGACGTGCAGCGCCGGCCGGCCCCCCGTCAGGAGATGAAGGAATCTTTCCTCTCCGCCGATCTCACCATCGAGGGCAAGATCGCCGGCACGGGCCACGTGCGCATCGCCGGCCGCTTCAAGGGCGATGTGCAGGTCGACGGGAACCTGAGCCTCGATTCGGGCGCCCGCCTCGAAGGCCACGTCAAGGCGGCCGTGGTGAGCGTCGGGGGCGAGCTCATCGGCAATATCGAGAACGCCAAGCGGGTCGAGCTCCTCGAGACGGGCGTCATCAACGGCGACGTCAAGGCCGGCTCGCTCACCGTCGCCGCGGGCTCGCGCATGCGCGGCCAGGTCGAGTTCGGCTATGAGGGCGAGGCCCGCGCCAAAGCTGAAAGCAAGAGCTTCGGCAACGCATGAGCGCGCCTCGCCCGGACACCGCGGGCAAGACGCGCATCTGTCCCCACTGCAAGGCGACGATCCTCGAGAGCCTGACGATCTGCCCCGGATGCCTGCACCACCTGCGTTTCGACCAGCAGGCGGCGAAACGGCAGGTGGCGGCCAACTCCGCGCTCCGTGTGGAGGGAGTGATCACGCACCCCACGGCGGCCACGGAGCCCTGGGAGTACTTCGTCGTGATCGCGGTGCGTAACGAGCGCGGCGAGGAGGTCGCCCGGCAGGTCGTGAACGTCGGCGTGCTTCGCAACGCCGAGAAGCGCACCTTCGCATTGTCGGTCGAGGTCCTGCCGCAGCAGGCCCTGGTCGTGCCCAATAAGCCGGTGGCGGCACAGCCTCCCGCGCCCGCCCCGCGGGCCCCCGCGCCCAGGGCGCCGCCTCTGCGGCCGCCTGCTTCGCCCGCCGCGAAGCCGAGCCCCGCAGCGGCGCCGGCCGGTGCCGCGGCCAAGCCGCTCCCGGGTGCGACGGCGCCCCCGAAGCGCTGACGCTCGCGGGTTTCGCGCCGCTTCAGAAGCTCTGCTGCGTCGTCACGAGGAACTGCACCCGGCGGATGGTGCCGTCCGCGGTCTCGAACGGGAACGCCACGTCCACGTGGATGACGTTGCCGAGTCCTGAGCGCGCGTTGCCGAAGCGCAGCCCAAAGCCCGCGTCTTTGAGCGTCCCGAGCGAGGGCTGCGCCAGGGGCGGCTGACCCCAGCTGCGCCCGGCGTCGAAGAAGATCGCGCCTCCCACGCGGAACAGGCGGAACGGAAACCAGTTGGTGAAGTAGCGCTGCTCTATGGTGAAGAGCGCCCGCGCCGTGCCGTCCTGATAGCGCAGCGGGTAGCCGCGCAGCCCATTGTCCCCGCCGAGCAGCACCTGGTTGTCGAGATCGGGCCGCCAGGCCTTGGCGCCGACCAGCGTCGTGAAGAAGAGCCAGTTCGAGCTCTGCTCGGCGTAGTAGCGCACCGAGGCATCGGCCAGGCCGTTGTAGAGCGTGCCGTTCTCGAGGCGGCCGGAGAAGTCGCTCGCCAGCAGCAGGGTCGAGGTTCCGCCGTCGCGAAAGCCCCGGCCGGCGGTGCCCTGGAACATGAGTGCGCTCTGGCTCGAGCCGAGCGCCGAGTCCGCCCACCCGACGCGCATGGTCGTGATGGTGCCGAGATAGAAGTCCTCGGTCCTGAGGATCTGGTCGTGGTTGTAGAGCCGCACGAAGTCGTCCGCGACCAGGTCGTATTCCACCCACGGATAGAGGAAGCGGCGGTCCGCGGGCAGGAGCGTCGCCCCCGTCCAGGTGCTCAGCGGGGAGAATTGATGCTCGTCGTAGGTGAAGCCGGTACTCACGCGCTGCACCCAGCCGTTCTGCAGCCCCGGCGACCAGCCGCCGTAGAGGGAGATGAGGTTATGGTGGTCGCGGAACTGGTCGATGACGTTGCCACGGTCGTAGAGCGAGTCGGTCTGCTCGTCGTTGTTGCCGCTCACGCCGGCCGCCCAGCGGGTGTCGAGCGCGTAGAAGGGATGATTGATCGAGAGATCGTGCAGGTACCCGTCGCTGTTGTTGGCCCACGCGAGCCCGACCTGGGTCCAGGTGCCGAAGGCGTGGGTGTTGCTGAGCTGCAGCACCGACTCGGTACGATCGACGTTGATCTCGTGCAGCACTTTTATGTCGGTGCCGGTGCCGAAGAAGTTGAGGTCCTCGAGCTGTATGCCCTCGGTGTTGGTGCCGCCGCTGCGCGAGTAGTTGAAGCCGGGGTTGAGCGTCCAGACGTCGCGGGTCGTGACCTTCAGGTCGACCTTGCCGTCGTGATATTTCACCGGACGGATCCAGGCGTCGTAGAAGTAGTTGTTGGCGCGCAGGATGCGCTCGGTCTCATCGATCAGGCGGCGGTCGTACGGGTCGCCCGGCTTGAAGAGGAGTTGACTCCTGATCACGCTCGCGTGGGTCTTCGGATGCAGGCGGTCCGCCAGGCGGAACAGCCCGTAATTGTCCTTCGGATCGTCGAGGTTGAAGATGTTCTGGTTGTCGATGAGGATCTCGCCGACCACGGCCTTCGAGGCCTCGAGCTCCGTATCCGAGGGAATCCCGGGCGTCTCGGGCGGCGGGACACCGACCGGCAACGGCGGGAGGCCGGGGCTATCGATGGCGGCCGCATCCGCGGCGCCGGCGAGGGCCGGCACGAGAAGCAGCGCCAACAGCGGCGCTGCGGCGCGTGGCCGCGCCGCGCACCGAGCTCGCTGGCGACTGAGCCACCGTACCCTCTGCATCCGCGCATTGTGCCCGGTTGGTGCCGGATGCGGGGGGCGGAGGTAGCAGTTCGAGCCGGGCATCGCCCAAAATGTGACTCACTGCCGATGGGGCGGCGGCCGTTTCCCAAGGGGGCGAATGAGACCAGGGAGCAAGCTCCGGCCGCTCGCGGCAGGGGTGATGATCTGCGCGGCGGGCGCGCTGCTCGGGGCCGTCCCGAGTGTGGCGCGTGCAGCCGCGGCCGCGCCCGACGCAAAGGCGGCAGCCGCTGCGCATGTCGCCCCCGCCGCCATCCTCGTCTTCGCGGCCGCCTCGCTCGCCGAGCCCATGGACGAGATCGCACGGGCATTCGCGACGCGCGAGGCGGCGCCGGGCCAGAGTGCGCCGCTGCGCGTCCCGGTCCGCACCTCGTTCGCGGCGAGCTCGGTCCTCGCCAGGCAGATCGAGGCGGGCGCTCCGGCCGACGTGTTTGTCTCCGCGGATCTCGCGTGGATGGACTATCTCGATCGGCGCCATCTGATGCGCCCGGGCACGCGGGAGAATCTTCTCGGCAACGCGCTCGTGCTGATCGCGCCGGCCGGCAGCAGCGTGCAGCTCACCCTGGGACCCGAGGTCGATTTCACCGCAGCGCTCGCCGGCGGGCGCCTCGCGACCGGCGACCCGGACTCGGTGCCCGTCGGCCGCTACGCGCAGCAGGCGCTCACGCGGCTCGGGGTGTGGGAGAAAGTCGCGCCGCGCCTGGTGCGCGCCGAGAACGTGCGCGCGGCGCTCGAGTACGTCGCGCGCGGGGAGGCGACGCTCGGAATCGTCTACCGGACGGACGCGCTCGCGGAGAAGCGGGTGCGCCTGGTCGACGTCTTCCCCGCCTCGACGCACGCGCCGATCGTCTATCCGGTGGAGCTCACCGCGCACGCCTCCGCCGAGGCCGCGGCCTTCGAGGCGTTCCTCGAAGGCGAGGCGGCCCGGCAGATCTTCGTGCGCTACGGCTTCGAGCGGTTACTCAGAACTTCCCGTTCTGGAAGTCGATAAAGGCCTGCTGCAGCTCGTCGCGGGTGTTCATGACGAACGGCCCGTACTTCGCCACCGGCTCCTTGAGCGGCCGGCCCGCGACCAGGATCGCACGTGCGCTCTTGCCGTCGGCGCCGGCCGTCACGCCCTTGAGCTCGACTTCGCTGCCCGCATCGAGCACCGCGAGCTCGTGCGTACGCACCGTGATGGCATCGGCCCCGCCGCCGACGCTCAGCGTTCCCTCGTAGACGTAGAGGAACGCGGCGTAGTCGGCCGGCAGCGGCTCATGAAAGGTCGCGCCGGGCTCGATCGCGAGATCGAGGTAGGTGGGGTCGGTCGCCGGCTGCTGGATCGGTCCCACGACTCCCGCCACGCTCCCGGCGATCACCTTGGCGCGCACACCCGCAGCGGGGTTGGCGAGCGGGATCCGCTCGGGCCCGAACTCCTGGTATTTGGGCGCCGTCATCTTGTCGCGCGCCGGGAGGTTGAGCCAGAGCTGAAATCCGCGCATGCGGCCTTCCTCCTGCTCGGGCATCTCCGAGTGCACGAGGCCGCGGCCCGCGGTCATCCACTGGACGCTCCCGGGCACCAGCACGCCCTCGTTCCCGTGGTTGTCGCGATGACGCATGCGGCCGTCGAGCATGTAGGTGACGGTCTCGAAGCCCCGATGCGGATGGTCCGGGAAGCCCGCGATGTAGTCCTCGGGTTTGTCGGTGCCGAACTCATCGAGCATGAGGAATGGATCGAGGTCGGGAAGCTGCGGCTGCCCGATCACGCGCCGGAGCTTGACGCCGGCGCCATCGGACGTCGGCATGCCCTTGACGACACGCCGCACGGTGCGGGCCTGCGCTTGCGCGTTCACCATGGAAATTCTCCTCCGGTTGGATCCTCGAACAATCGGGCTCTCGTGCGCTGCTTTCAAGTGTGCTCCTCCCGCGTCCTTCAGGCCGCCAGCGCGTCGACCGCCGGCGCCGCCGCGAGCGAGGCGATCGCCGCGTGCGCCGCCCTCAGGCTCTTCTCCCGATGCTCGGGGGAGATCGCGAGACCCTGGGCGTGTACGAAGCGCACGTTCGTGATGCCGAGGAATGCGAACAGGAACTTGAGATACGACTCGCCGAACTCGCCGCGGGCGTCCGCGCCCACGACTCCACCGCGCGGCATGGCGACGATCACGTCTTTGCCGCCCGCGAGCCCTTGCGGACCGTTGGCGGTGTAGCGGAAGGTCTTGCCCGCGATCGCGATGCGGTCGATCCACGCCTTGAGCTGCGACGGGATCGAGAAGTTATAGATCGGCGCGCCGATCACCAGCACGTCGGCTTCGAGGAACTGCTCGAGCGCCGCGGCGTTTCGGGCCGCCTCGGTCTCGTCGCTCCGCGCGAGCGAGCTCTGCGAGAGGTGCGGCAGATGCTCGGCCGCGAGATCGAGGTAGGTAAGCGTTGCTTCGGGGTGCGCGCTCTTCACGCGGGCGACGATCTCGCGGGTCAGTGCGCGGCTCGCCGACCCCTCGCCCAGGATGCTCGAATCGATGTGCAGGATGTTCATGGCTGATCTCCCAATGCAGCTTTAAGGCTTCATGGAGAGATTAGTCCTTGGAACAATCATGGAGTATCCGGCTAGAATGGAACACATTGTTCCAAATATGAGTTCAATTGGAGGTCGGGATGCAGCCTCTGGAAGGGTTCTACTACTTCACCCAGGTGGTCGACCACGCCGGCTTCGCCAAGGCCGCCCGGGCCCTCGACATCCCGAAATCGCGCCTCTCTCGCCACGTCGCCTCGCTCGAGACGCGGCTCGGTGTGCGGCTCGTCAACCGCTCGACACGGCGCTTCGTGGTGACGGACGTCGGCCACGAGGTCTACCGGCACGCGACCGCGATGCTGGCGGAAGCCGACGCAGCGCTCGAAGTGGTGGAGTTCGCCCGCGCCAAGCCCTGCGGCACCATCCGGGCGAGCTGCCCCGTGGCGCTCGCACAGTCCGCGCTCGCACCGATCCTGCCGGCCTTTCTCGAGGCTTACCCTGCGATCCGCCTCGAGCTCAGCGTCAGCAACCGCCGCGTCGACGTGCTCGCCGAGAGCTTCGATGTGGCACTGCGGGTGCGCACCAGGCCGACGGGCGAGGACGGTCTCGTGATGCGCACGTTCCGCGAAGTGGACGAGTTCCTGGTGGCAAGCCCGGGGTACCTGAAGGGCGCCGTCCCGCTTGCCGAGCCCGCCGAGCTCGAGCACCACACGACGCTCGACTACGGGGGCGAGTTCGACCGGCGCCCGTGGGAGCTCTCAGGCCCACAGGGCGAGAGCGTCTCCGTCGAGCACCGCCCGCGCATCGTCTGCCACGACTTCGTGGTGCTGCGCGCCGCCGTGCTCGCGGGCTTAGGGGTCGCGCGGCTCCCCGAGAGCGTCGTACGGCAGGACCTCGAGAGCGGCGCCCTGGTGCGCGTGCTGCCCGCCTGGCGCAGCCCCCAGGGCATCGTGCACGTCGTCTTCCCCACGCGGCGCGGCATGCTGCCCGCGGTGCGCGCCCTGATCGATTTTCTCGCCGAGCGGCTGCCGGCGACGCTCTAAGTTAAATGGACGGGCGGGACCGGCGCGCGTTTACGGGGAACGGAGCGCGCACCGGGGAGCCTCTCGCCCGCGCGAACGGCGCCGCGAAGGATGAGATCCAAGTCATTACACTAGGCGTGTCCGGAGGGAGCGTTGAATCGATGAGAGTCCCCCGCGCAACCGCACCCGCGAAGCTCGGCTGCTTCGCCCTGCTGGCGCTCGCAGCGCTCGGCAGCGCGCGCGCGGATGAGGGCGATCCCCCGGGCCGCGTCGCGCGGCTGAGCTACGTCGAAGGCGCGGTCTCGCTCGAGCCTGCGGGCATCGAGGAGTGGACCGCCGCGGAACGCAACCGGCCGCTCACGACCGGCGATCGGCTCTGGACCGACCAGGAGTCCGTGGCCGAGCTCGACCTCGGCGATGCCGTCCTGCGCCTGGGCGGCATGACCGGATTCGCCTTCCTCAACCTCGACGACCGCTTCGCGCAGATCCAGCTGAGCGCGGGGATCCTGCTCGTGCGGGTGTGGGACACGTCGAGCGGTCAGAGCTACGAGATCGACACGCCGCAGCTCGCCGTGCAGCTCGCGCAGCCGGGCGCGTACCGCATCGAGGTCGATGAGCCGGGCAACACGACGCTCGTCAAGGTCTCGGAAGGCGAGGCGCTCGCCCTCGGCTCGGGCGAGTCGATTCCGATCGACGCCCATCGGCTGATGGTCTTCGCCGGCTCGGCCTCGGGGACCACGCTCTCCTACAGCGCAGCCTCGCTCGGCCCCCCGGACGATCTCGACACCTGGTCCGCCACGCGCGACGCCCGCGAGGAGGAGTCGCCGTCGCGGGAATACGTCGCCGACGACACGCCGGGAGCCTACGAGCTCGACGATAACGGCCGCTGGCAGGACACGCCCGAGTACGGCTACGTGTGGACCCCTGTGGTCGTGGTGGCGAACTGGGTGCCGTACCGCTTCGGCCACTGGGCGTGGATCGGGCCCTGGGGCTGGACCTGGGTGGATGATGCCCCCTGGGGCTACGCACCGTTTCACTATGGGCGCTGGGCGTACCTGCGCGGCTCGTGGTGCTGGGTGCCGGGCCCGCGGCCCCTGCGGCCCGTGTACGCGCCGGCGCTGGTGGCCTGGACGGGCGGGCCTGGCTTCTTGGGTCCGGGCGCGGCTGCTCCCAACGTCGGCTGGTTCCCGCTCGGCCCGCACGAGGTCTACGCGCCCGCGAACCGCGTGAGCGATGCCTACCTGCGGAACGTCAACACCGCCAACACGACGATCGCGAGCACCGGCTACATCACCGACGTCTACCAGAACCGCGTCGGCAACATCCGCTACCTCAATCACACCGCGGCGGCGATCAGCGCCGTGCCGCAAAGCGTCTTCACCTCGGCGCAGCGCGCCGCGGGACACACGCTGCCCGTGACCTCTGGCATGCTCGCCGGCACGACCGTGGCCGCGGCGGCGCCGCCGGTCGCGCCGCAACGCCTGAGCGTGCTCGGGGCGACGGGTGCGAGGAGCGCGCGCCCGCCGCCCGCGCTCGCCAATCGCGCCGTGATCGCGCACGCGCCGCCGCCGCGCAGTGCGGCTTCCTTCGAGACGCAGCTCGCAGCCATTCGGGCGAACGGCGGGCGGCCGCTCGCGCGCTCGGATCTCGGTCGGCTGCAACCCGGGACGCCCACCGCCCGGGTGCACTTGCTCGCGACCACCAAGGGCTCGCGGCCGCCGCGGCCGCAGTCGGCGCAGGCGCCGGCGCAGCCGAGCCTCGGCGACCGTGCGCGCTCGCTCGAGGGTCCCTCGCTCCCGCCGGCCACCACGACGCGCACGTTCGTCTCCAGCCCCTCCGCAGCGCCTCCGGCACCGGCCGTGCACACTGACCGCCCCCCGTGGGCTTCGCAGGGCACGTTCTCATCCTACGAGGCGCCCCACATGGAGGAGCCACCGCCGGCCGAGCCGGTCTACCGGGCGGAGAAACCCGCGACCCGGGGACAGACTTCGACGGCTCCGGTCGCGCATACGACGCGCGCCGCAGCGAGCCCACCGCCGCCGGCTAGTCCGCAGCAGCATCCGGCGGCGCAGTCGACGCAGAAAGAGCACTCGCGCAGCGATTCGCGCGAGGAGAGTCCGAAGGCGGAACGGTCGCGCGACAGGGTGGACCGGTAGGGCGGCCAAGCTTGCTTTTCGATGGGCCTCGGACCTTCATAGGTCTCAGTCCGCCTCGTACTGCAGGGCGCCGCGCTCCAGCTCCCTGACGAAATCGCGAACTTCTTCCGGCGTACACATCTTTCCCTCGAGCAGCGCGTGCAGCAGCCCCTCGAGGTGTACGCGCAAGGCAATCGCAAGCACCGTGGGCGAGTACTGCTGCAGGCCGGCCACGAAGTCGTTGAGCTCATCCAGACACTCTTCGACCGTGCCATCGTCCTGCGCGCTATCCGTGAATGACATGAGATTGCTCCGGATGATGCCGCCGCGACGATACACGACTCGCGCGACCCTGGTGCAGTTGCGCGAGCGCCGCAGCGTGTTTCTGCACGAACGGGCACGCAAACGCGATTCCAAAGAAAGGCGCGCTCACTAGACTGTGCCCCACGCCGCCTGACCAACACGGCACGGCAAAGGAGCACACACGATGAACAGTTTCACCCTGACCGCGGTTGGAAATCTTGCCCGCAACCCCGAGCTCGTCTCCAAGGGCGAGCGCAGCTACGCCAGGCTTTGTCTGGTCGGCAACGACTACGCCGGCAAGGACGAGGAGGGCGCGGCGAAGGAAGTGGTGACGAGCCTCTGGTTCGTAGCCTTCGGCCCCATGGGAGAGTCGATCGCGCGCAATGCACGCAAGGGCGACCAGCTGATCCTCGAAGCGAAAGTGCGCTCGAGTAACTGGACGGACGAGAAGGGCGAAAAGCAGTACGACCACTCCTTCATCGTGCAGGGCTTCCGCCTCGGGGCACCCGGGAAGCTGAAGAGAGAAGAGCTCGATGCGCGCCGCGGCGATGACGCGCGCAGCGCGGGCGCGCACGCCGTGAACGAGCGCTGACGGCCGGGCTGCGACGCGCGGAGAGCTATCATGGATCCAAGTCGGTCGAACTTCACGCGGCGGACGTGCGGCGCTCTTCCGGCGCTGCTCGCGCTGGCACCGGCGCTGGCGCTCGCTCAGGCGGCATCGCCTTTCATGACCGGCGCCACCGCCCTGCAGACCAACATCCTGGCATGGCTCACACCCATTGCGATCATCCTGGTCATGGCGCTCGGCGCCATGGCGATGGC
>DASYYF010000002.1:0-53142 GCA_035934055.1 Steroidobacteraceae bacterium
AGCCGATCCTTGATCGGTCCCGAGCGCACGAGCGACAAAGCGGCTCCCTCAAGCTGTTCCCATGTAGTGCTCATCACTACCTCGTGGAACGCCTCCCGCTTATCGGTTCGTATCCTGCGAGCCTGCGCGCGGGTCGGCGTCGGTTAGTTCTTGTTATGCGGTATTGGAATCCAAGCACACTCAAGCGGCTGCGCCCGAAATATAGCTCAGACTCTAGGAAAAAAATATGGTGAATTCATGACCGCCGGCGTCGCGGCGGTCACACAGGCGAGTGAGGAGAGCGAGTGGAGCCGCAGGAGTGAGGTGTGTTCCGGCTTCTCGTCCGCTGCTCACCGACGGCCCGGTTCGGGAACGGGGGAGGGTGCGCGGGCGGGACATGTGCCGCTGTGACTTTACGTCAAATAGTACGTGTATAGGACTGATGCACGAGGCTAATTAGCCCAGCAGAACTGCTGCGCTGCGGGCGTGTAGGCGCTCGTCTGGTCGGCCGCGTACTGCTGTCCCACGGAGTCCACGGCGAAGGCCGTGCACTGGGTGTCGGCCGCCTGACTCTGCCCGGCCACGGGCGTCGCGATGATCGTGTAGGAAGGGCCGGGCTGGGCGCTCGGCCCGCACGGCGCGCCGCCGGCCGGGACTACGCACACGATCACCTGGTAGTAGCCGCTGCCCACTACGACCGGCCAGCCCCCCGGGCCGTAGCCGAGATTGGCGGGCACATTCGTGTAGTTGGCGCCGAGGGCGCTGGTGCTGAAGAAGGACTCCTCGCGCCCCGCGAGGTCGAGCAGAGCGGTCTTGGCTTCCGTGCGGCGCGACTGGCGGATCTGGCTCATGTAGGAGGGGATCGCGATCGAGAGGAGAATGGTGGCGATCACCACCACCACCATCAGCTCGATCAGGGTAAAGCCCCGCCCGGTGCCCTGCGATGCTCGACGTTCCATAGTACCTCTCGTTCGATGCCGCTGCGCCCGCCAACCCGCTCAGCGCAACTCGATCCAGCTCAAGCGCCGGCCAATCGTGTTCGGCGGCAGGTTCAGGCCGAGCGATCCGCCCTGGATGTTGTTTGCGTTGCCGCCGACGCCTCCCTGGGTCTGGTTGGTCTCGTACACCAGATACTCGTAGCCGCTCGTGTTGCTCGTCACGAAGGAGCTGCCGGTCGCATTGGTCAGCATGGCGATTGCGTGCGCGTCGAGATACGCCGGGTTGGTGTTGACGACGCCATTCTGTGCCTCGCTCGGCGGCAGGAACACCTGGTTGAAGGCCGCGCCGGTGAGCGCCGAGACCACGTAGGTGTAGCCCGCGTCGGTGCCGGCCGCGCAGGAGGTAGGCGCGGTCTGCGCCGGCACGATCGTGTTGACAGTGAGCGCCTGCGCGACGAGCTCGGGGCTGTAGATGACCTGCTCCTGCGTGCTCGGCAGATTGAGATACCAGCCGTACTGGGCGTTGCCGCCGGTGCAGCCCGCGCTGCCCGACCAGCAGATCGTGGCATTGGCGAGGATCTCGACGTCGCCGCTCGCGCCGATGGTCGCATTCTGGAAGGCGAGATTGGCCTGGCCGAGCGTACCGGCGGTGCCCGTCGGGAGAGCCGCGTACGTGGCCGTCGAGGTCGAGTTCCAGGCGCTCATGTTCCAGTCCCACACGCCGTAGAGGCTCTGCTGCGCGGTCGCGTAGATGTTGCCGGCGAGATTGGTGAGCCCGGTCTTCTGCCCGGTGCCAAAGAGCAGCATCAGCTGCTGCGGCATCCCGGGGCTCGGGGCGCCCGAGGCGGCGACGATCGCCGTCGTGATCGGCTGGCCGGCCGCGGTGGTGAACAGCGGCCCCGGCGTCACCGTCCAGCTCGACTCGGTGGCGCTCGTCAGATCGAAGCGCCAGACGTTGCCCTTGAGGTCCCCGGCGTAGACGTAGTCGGTGATGTGATCGCCGTCGAGATCCACGGGCGTCACGTAGGCAATGCCGTTGCCGGGACCCGGGCCGGCGCTCAGGTAGTAGAAAGTGGGCTTGCCGGTAGCGGGGTCGAGCACCCCGATGAAGAGCCCGGCGTCGCCGTTGGTGCTGCCAAAGCCGTTGCCGAAGAGCATCGCCCAGCGCCCATCGTGCAGGCGGCGCAGCTGCGGGGTGCCGTAGGTGTTTCCCAGGCTCTTGCCGCAGTTGGCGTTGCCGGCGCAAGTGATCGTCGCATTGGTCCATTCGCCGACCACGAGCGAGGCGGCATTGGCCTCGGCGAAGTTGCCGGCGGTGCTGCCGCTGCCGATCACCGTAGTGCCGGGGTTGGTGACGTCGAGGGCGTAGATGGCCGAGCCGCCCGCGCCCAGCCCGCCGACGAGCCAGGTGTGCCACTTCTGGTTGAAGAACACATCGCCCGCGCCCGGAGGGGCATTGACGAAGTAGTTGTGTCCGTACTGCGCGTTCGAGTAGTCGACATTGGCGGTCGTCGAGTGGATCGTGTTCACGACCGCGCCGGGGACGTAAGCCAGCAGCTCGAGGCCGTCGTTGGAGGTCCAGCAGCTCGCCGCCGGTCCCGTGCCGGCGGGCGGATTGACGCAGGCGCTCGATGCGGTGTTGAAGGTGCCGGAACGGAAGCCGTGCACCATGCCGTCGTTGGCGCCGACGTACACCATCTGGGTGCGCGAGAGCCCCTGCGTTACGAAAGTCGGGTAGCTCTGCGCGCCGCCGGCATTCTCAGGCAGCGGATCAGCGCCGTTGATGCGGTCGCTCCACACCTGCTGATAGGGAGCACTCGGGGAGCCGACCCAGATCGGGCTCGAGTCCATGATGTCGGCGAGCACGCCCGAGCGGCGGCGAAATTCGCCGATCCCCGTGGTGCTGATCTCGCAGGTGCGATCGCCGCGCAGGAAGTTCACGCGGTCGGCGGTCGAATAGTTCGTGCTGGCGTTGCACAGCGTGGTGGCGACGTCGCCCGCGTCGATGGTCGCCTGCTGAGTCGGCGTCAGGTTGCCGTACTCGAAAGCGACGCCCGTCGTGCCGTTCCAGGTGAGGATCTGGCGGCTGGTGAAGGGGGTGGCGCTCGCGTAGGGATTCTCCGCGGCGATCGGACCGGCCTGGCCGGTGGTGCTGCAGGTGGAGCTCGTGGCCACGCCCGCGAGCAGGCAGGAAGCGTCCCAGTTCGGCGAGTTGGCGACGATGACGTTGCCGAACACGTCGAACTCGAGGCTGCTCGCCGTCACGCGGCCGGTCCAGCCGTTCGCCGGATTGAAATAGGCGAAGTAGGCCTGGGTGCCGGTCTCGAGCTTGGCGGACTGCTTCTCGCTCGCGCCCGCGGAGCTCGCCGCCGAGGTGCTGGGCGCCGCCTTGAAGCACAGGATCTCGTGGATGTTGCTGCTGCCGCCGGTCGAGCCGGCGAAGCCGAACAGGAAGTTGGCCGGCAGCGGTCCATTGGCGGTGGTGATGTTCTGGCCCTTGATGATCGACTGGTAGGCGCCGCAGCCTCCTACCGGGGGACAGATGCTGTAGGAGAGGCTGAGGAGCCCATTCTGCGAGATCTTCAGCTGGTAGAAGATCGGCGTCGCGGCGCTGCGCGTCATGGCGGCTTCATTGGCGATCTGCGTGCCGGCCGGCAGCACCACGTAGCCGCCCGGCAGCGCGCCATAGTCGAGGATCGGCGGAACCGGCGGCGAGGCCGTCAGGTTGCCGATGTTATAAGGGTTGGCGAGGCTCGCCGTGCCGGCCAGCGTCGGCGCATTGGGAGTCAGGTAGTTCCACAGGTTGCCGGTCTTGCAGGTGTTCCGCACGGCGTAGTAGCTGTCCGGGCGAGCCGCGGTGGGGTTGCTGGCGGTCGGTGACTCGGCCTGGTTGGTGATCGACGGGTTCGGCGGGCCCTGGGTCGGCTGGTTGACCGTGGGCGCTCCGCCCGCGCTCGCGACCGGCGTGAGGGCGGTGCCTGAGCCGACGCCCGCCGTGGTGGGCGTGCTGGGGATGTGGTTGGAGCCGCCCGAAACGCACTGGCCCGAGGAACTGTTCCAGGTGTAGCCGGTGGGGCAGCACTCGCCATAACCCATCTGATAGGTGTTGCCTGCGGCGCACTGGTAGCACGCACCGCCCGAGTTCTGGGTGTTATCCCACGTATAGCCGGCAGCACAGGTCTGACAGCTGTCGGTGTTGCCGTTCCAGTTGCCCGTTGCGCAGGCCGAGCAGATGCCGGCACCCCCGGTGTTCAGCCAGCTGCCGCTCGCGCAGGTCTCGCACATGCCGGTGTTCGCGTCCCAGCTGCCGCTCGCGCACACCGAGCAGGTGTTGTTGCCCGCGTCGTAGCTGCCGCTCGCGCAGCTCTGACAGGTCTGGGTGGTCGGGTCGTAGGTCTGCCCGGTGGGGCAGCTGTTGCAGGTGTTGGTGGACGCATCGTAGGTCTGACCCGCCGGACAACTCGTGCAGGTGTTGCTCGCCGCATCGTAGGAGCCGCTGGCGCAGCTCTGGCAGGTCAGCGTGGTCGGGTCCCAGGTCTGTCCCGCCGGACAGGCCTCGCAGGTGTTGTTGGCGGCGTTGTAGGTGACGCCCGCGGCGCACTTCTCGCACTGGTTGGTGCCGGCGTTGTAGCCGTAATTCACGCCGGTCGTACAGATCTCGCACACGCCCGTGCCGGCGTTGTACGTGCCGCCGCCGTTCACGCAGCTCTGCGCAAGGGTCGCCGGGTAGTAGGGCTTGGCCGCGCTGTTCGGGTTGCTGCCGTAGGCGCCGGTGAGCGCGGCCCAGGCGATGTTGCCGGCGCCGCGCAGGCCGATGCGGCCGGGCTTGTAGCCGCCGCCGCTCGCGGTGTTGTCGCTCGTTGCGCTGGTTCCCGTTTCGCCGAGCGTGTTGGTCGTGCCGTTGAGGAAGTTGCCGTACTCGTCGATGCCGACGCCGAGGTAGCCGCCGATCAGGCCGTTGTAGGGCGGGTTGGCGTTCGAGCAGCTGTAGCCGAGGCTGCCGCCCCAGGCGCCGAGGCCGTTGCCGTTACCGCTCGCGACACCGGTGATGAGGCTGGTGTTGAGCTGGCTCGCGTCCATCAGGTAGAAGCTGATGCCGTCGGCACCGTCCGCGCCGGCGCCGCCCGAGTTGCCGCGGTAGGTGACGGTCTTGAAGGTGACCGAGACGCCCTGGCCGGTCGGGAACGGCGTGGTCGAGACGATGCCGCCGTTCTCGCTGTAGCCGTAGGGCGAGCCGTTGGTGAAGCGCAAGGCTCCCTGACCGGGCGTAGTGGCGTTGCCGGCGGGGTCAGGAGTCGTGTTGGAGAGCGTCTGGCCCCCGACCAGTACTTCGCCGGCGGTCTTGTTGTAGTAGCTGGTGGCGATCGTGATGCAGCCCGGTATCCGCCCGCCCGTGCCGCCGTTGGCGCCGCTCGGGGTGGGCTCCACTCCGGCCGCGGCGCTCGCCGTGAGGCAGGCGCCGTTGAAGAACCACCAGCTGTTGGTCGTGCTGGAGCCGGTGAAGTTCTCGTCGATGTTGCTCTGCGCCGGCGCGGCGAGCGGCGCAGCAAGCACCGCAAGGGCGAACAGCGTGGCAATGAGATTCTTGCGCTTCATCACAGACCACCTCGATTGACGACGCCCTGTGCGACCTCGTAGACACTCTCCACGACCGCGACCGTGTTGGCCGCGCTCCCGTATCCATAGGCGTCGATCTGGTATGCCTCGCCGGAGCCGTCGGCTGCGACGCCCCGGTCGGCAATGTAGTAAGCCGGGGTATTGAAATAGGGCGGGTTGCCTGCGACCGCCGCCTGGCCGAGGAGCACCATGCCCTGCGGCGTATAGGTGGTCTGGATCGGCCACGGCACCGTGAGCAGGTTCATGGCTGCCTGCTGCGGGGTCTGGTTGCAGATCTGGCCCTGGGTCGGGCTCGCGATCAGCGACCCGGCGGCGCACTGCGTCGCGCCGACCGCGGTGTTGTTGTTCTGCAGCAGCCACCACTCCGCGTACTGCTGCGCGCTCTCGCTCGCGTGCAGAGCGCGCTCCTTCTCGCGCACGTTGCCCGCGATCTTCTCCTGCGTACCGAAGCTGCGGAACATGCTGAGCGCCAGGATCGTGATGATGATGAGCAGCAGCAGGCTCGTCACGAGCGCGATGCCACGCTGGCGGGGCGGCAGGGGGCGGAAGCTCATGCGCATGCGTCTCATGTGTGCAGGCCCGCGCGCCCCATGACCTCGATGACCCGCTCGAGCGGCAGCGTGGGCGGTTGCCCCGGCTGGTTCGCGAGCGGGTTGGTGAAGGTGAGCACGATGCGCACCGAGCTGATGTTCGCCCAGTCGGTCCCGGAGGCCTGCAGCACGTCGAAGGTCTCGTAGGTGTCGACGTTGAAGTCGACCACCGCCGTGTCGCGCTTCACGCCGTAGTACACGACCATGTTCTGCACGCCGCTCACGATCGCCACCGCCGCGTTGTTGTTGACCTGGCAGAGCAGCTGCCCGCCTCCCGGCGCGCCGGGGTTGACGCTGAAGGTGATGGTCCAGATCTGCGCCGCGAACTGCGAAGTGTCGGTGCCGTCGCAGAGGATCGGACCGTAATTCGGTGCGGTCTGGAAGCGGGTGCTGAGCGTGTCCGGCACCGCGCCGCCGACATGGCTGCCCGCAAATACCCAGCCTGCGCCGAAGGGCGCCGCGTTGGGGAAGGTAGCGGTCGTGTTCACGGTCGGGTCGGCGAAGTAGCCGGCCGCCTGCACCGTATCGGTGATCGCGGTGAGCGTGAAGCGCTGCTGGTCCTGAAGCTGCGCGAGCGCGCTCTGGTTGAGGTTCGTCTGCCGGACGTTCTGCACGATCGTCACCAGCCCGCCGAGCAGGAAGAGGGCGATGGCCACCGTCACCATCAGCTCGACCAGTGTGAAGCCGCGCGCACGGCGCGCGGCCCGGGGTACCGAGATGTGCTTGCGGTTCATGGTTCGACGTAGAGCGTGTAGACCGGTTGCTCGAAGAGACTGCTGCCGCCCGCGACTCCGGTCTCCTGCGCGGCCTGCTGCTGATTCACGGCAACGGTCTTCTCGGTCCAGGTGATCTGGACCGTGCAGGCCGGAGGTGCGGGGTTGCCGAGCGGCGGCGGTGGACAGGAGACCGTCGCGCTCGCGGGACCCGGCAGCATCGGCGCGAGCGAGTTGACCCACCAGCGGGCGAGGTCGAAAGCCGCGAGCTGCACGCTGGTGCAGGCGGGGATCACGCCCGCGGCAACGACGATGCACGCATTGAGGTTGCCGAGGTCGGCGACCGTATCGGCCTGCAGGGCCCCGTCGGTGGACCCAACCACATAGGCGCCGGGGGTTCCCGAGATCGTGACCGTCAGGCCGCCGGCGAAACTCGCCCAGTACTCACGGTTGGAGTGCATCGCCGAGGCAAAGCTCGCCGCCTGCATCGCAGCGAGCGAGCGGTTGCGGGCGACGCTGGTGTTGGACATCGCGAGCGACTGCAGCTTGGCGATGCCGAGGAGTCCCACGCAGATGACGATCACCGCCACCATGACCTCGACCAGGCTGAAGCCACCGGCGGCGGCGCGCATGCGACGGACGGCGCTCATAGACACGTCCCCGAGGGATTGTTGGCGGGGGTCTCGGTGGTCAGCTGTCCCTGCAGCGTCACGTACAGACAGCGCGTCCAGGCCGCATTGTTGGTCGGGTCATGCAGCAGGATCGTGGTCGGCAGCCCCGCGGTGCCGCTGGCAAAGCCCTCACGGTTGAACGTGATGGCGCTCACGCCGCCGGTAGCGAGGAAGCTGTCGGGGTTCGCGCCCGGGAAGGGCATCTGGACCTTGACGACCGACCCCGCCGGGGGGTTCGCGACGCTGGGAGGTGGGTTCGAGTACACGAGCCAGCCGACCTGCCAGGCACCGCCTGCCGCGCAGTTCAAGCCATCGGGCGAGGGGCAGACGGTCACCGGCACACCCTCCTTGATGGCCTCGGCGCGCGCGTACATCAGGTCGCCGAGCAGACTGTTCACCTCGGAGGACATGCGGTAGGAGTTCGTGATGTAGCGGTACGAGGGCACACCGATGCTGAGGAGGATGGCGACGATGGCCACCACGACCATGAGCTCGGTGATGTTGAAACCGGTTTGCCCTTTCATGGGACGGCAATTTAATGGAGAAGAGCGGCCGGCAAAGCGGTATTGCGTCACATCGGCCGGCCGGTCCGACGGGCGGTTCCAGGCAGGCTACGGGCGGTCAGGTAGAGTGCACATAACGTCCGGCCGGAGGGGGAGGTCGCAGGTGAGGAGCTTTCCGCTGACGTCTGCGCGCGCCTGCCTGTGGCTCGCGTTGCTGGTGCGCCCGTGCTTCGCCGACCCTGCGTCCATGCCCGAGTCCCGGCGGCTCGGGGCGACGACTGCCGCGATCGAGGCCGCCATCGGCAGGAGCGGCGCGGATGTCGCGGTGGCCTTCCGCACGCTCGATGGCCGCTCGAGCCTGCTGCTGCGGGCCGACGAGCCCTTCCATGCGGCGAGCACCATGAAGGTGCCGGTGCTGATCGAGCTCTACCGCCAGGCCCATCAGGGAAAGCTGCGGCTCGACGACACCCTGGTGATCAGGAACGAGTTCCGGAGTCTCGTCGATGGTTCTCCCTATGCCCTCGATCCCTCCGACGATTCCGAAGCGGACCTGTACCGCGCCGTAGGCAGCACGCGCACGCTCGCGCAGCTCGCCGATCTCATGATCACCGTGAGCAGCAACCTGGCGACCAACCTCCTGATCGAGCGGCTCGGCGTCGGAAACATCCGGCACGGCGTCCACGCCCTCGGGGCCGATGGCATGCAGGTGCTGCGCGGCGTCGAGGACTCGAAGGCCTTCCAGCAGGGACTCAACAACACGACGACGGCCCGCGCGCTCGAGCGACTCATGGAGGCGATTGCCCGGGGCAGGGCCGTGGATCGCGCGGCCTCGCGCGCGATGAGCGCGATCCTCGAGCGCCAGACGTTCAACGACGGGATCCCCGCGGGTCTCCCGCCCGGGACGCGCGTGGCGCACAAGACCGGCGAGATCACGAAGATTCAGCACGACGCCGCGATCGTCTATGCGCCGCGGCCCTTCGTGCTGGTGATTCTCACGCGCGGGATCGCCGACCCGAAGGAGAGCTCGGGCCTGATCGCCACGATCACGCGGCAGCTGTACGCCGCAGCGGAGTAGGGCGGACGCGGCATCGAGCCGGTTGCGGTCTGCGCAGGCGCCGCTGCCCGGCCTGTCGCGATGCCCGCCGGCCGAAGGATCGCGATCGCGCAAGTTGTGTAACGGGCTGTGTCAGATGTTAGACAGGGCACGGCCGCGCTTGCGAGCCCGCTTGATCCGCGTGCGGCGCATCTGACACGCTCGGGCCAGCCGGAGCCGTAAGCTGAGGAGGCGCACGTGAGGACAGGCAGATGGTGGCTGCTCGGGGTCGTGGTGATGGCGGCAGCGCGCGCCGCACCCGCGGCAACCGCGCCGTTCGAGGTGCCGCCGCTGATGCAGCCGCCGGTTGCCGCGGAGCATCCCGGCAAGCTCATCTGGGCCGAGCTCATGACGCCGGATGTCGCGGCGGCCAAGCGCTTCTACGGCGGCCTGTTCGGCTGGACCTTCCGGGACATTCATGCGCCGAGCGTCGAGTATTCGGTCGCCCTGCTCGATGGCGCACCGATCGCGGGATTCGTCCAGCGCACCATGCGACCGCCGGGCAAGTCTCAGCCCGCCTGGGTGCCGTTCTTCTCGGTCCCGAGCGTGCACGCGGCCGCGCAGGCGATCGCAGCGCAGGGCGGCCGGCAGCTCGTGGCGCCGCGTGCCGTGCGGCACCGCGGACAGCAGGCGGTGTACGCGGATCCCCAGGGTGCGGTGTTCGCGGTGTGCAATTCGCATAGCGGCGATCCGCCCGATGTCCTCGCGGCCCCCGGAGAGTGGATCTGGAGCGCGCTCGTCACGAAGGATCCGCAGGCCGACGCGGCCTTCTACCGCGACGTGTTCGGCTTCGAGGTGTTCGATCTCCCGAGCGGTACCCGCGGAGCGCACCTGGTTCTCGCGAGCGAGCAGTACGCCCGGGCGAGCGTCAATCCGCTGCCGCGGGACGGCAACGTCCGTCCTCATTGGATCGACTTCGTCCGGGTCGCGAGCGCCGCGGACACGGCGGCGCGCGCGGGCGCAGTCGGCGGACGGGTGCTGGTCGAACCCCACGCGGACCGTCACGGCGGCCTCGTGGCGCTGCTCGCAGATCCTGCCGGCGCACTCATCGGTGTGATGGAGTGGAATGCCGCAACAGACGCGGGAGCGGCGAAGTGAGCCGGCGCGCGCCTTCCAGGGCACCGCAACGCTTGCGCGCCGCGCGGCTTGCGGTGTCGCTCGCGCTCGGACTGGCGCTGCTCGGCGGCTGCGTCGCCGGCGGGGTCGGCGTGGGGGTCGATGAGGGCTACTGGGGCGACCCGAGCTTCGACTACGACATGGAATTCGACGCGCCCTTCGGCTTCGACGAGCCCTGGGGCTATGGCGGATATGGGTACGGGGGTTGGGGGCCCGGTTACTTCGTCGGACCGCCGGCCTGGGGGCGCGGCGGCGGCCCTGGGCTGGGCGGCGGCCCGGGCCGGGGCGGCGGTCCGGCAATGCATGAGCCGCCATCGATCCCGAGCGGCCCGCGCGGCCCCGGCATGCGCGGCGGCGGCTTGCGGCGCTGAGAGCCCCGCACGCGATGACCCCGCGCGCCTGCACGCAGGCGCAAGCTTGACGCAGCTGCGGGATGCGGCGCACCCTCGCGCACTTTCGGGGGGAACCAACATGAGAAGAAGAACTTTCTGTGCAGCGAGCCTCGCTGCACTGGGCGCCGCGTCTTTCCCACACCGTCGCCTGTTTGCCGCCGCACCGGCCGGCGACATGCCCGCGGTTGGTCTCGACGGACGCGCGGTGACACTCAAGGCTTCCGACGTCGATGACCTGCGCGCGGGACTCCGCGGTGAGCTGATCAGCGCGGGCGAGCCGCAGTACGACACCGCGCGACGGTTGTGGAATCCGGCGTTCGACAAGAAGCCCGCACTCATCGCTCGCTGCGTCGGTGCGGCCGATGTGCAGCGGGCCGTCACCTTTGCCGCAGCCCACCGACTTCTCACCGCGGTGCGCGGCGGCGGCCACAGCGTCTCGGGGCAGTCCGGTTGCGACGGCGGGCTGGTCATAGATCTTTCGCCCATGCGCGCGGTCGAGGTCGATCCGGTCGCGCGCACTGCGCGAGTCGAGGGCGGCGCGCTCCTCGGTCAGCTGGATCGCGAATCTCTGGCGTTCGGGCTGGCGACGCCCGTCGGCACCGTCGCCGATACGGGAGTAGGGGGATTGACCCTGGGCGGCGGAGTGGGCCGCATCGGCCGCAGGTTCGGCTTGACCTGCGACAACCTCATCGCGGCCGAGCTCATCACGGCCGACGGCCGCTGGGTGAAGGCCGGCACGAGCGGGAATGCGGACCTCCTGTGGGCGCTGCGCGGCGGCGGCGGCAACTTCGGCGTCGTCACCACATTTATATTCCGGCTGCACGAGGTGTCGCCGCAGATGTACGGCGGCACGCTCGTCTATCCCATGGAGGGCGCGCGGCGGCTGCTGCGCAGCTTCGCGGACTTCAACGCGGGCGCGCCCGACGACCTGTACATCGACACGGTGCTCGCCACCGGCTCGACGGCCAGCCAGAGGTTTGTCGCATTCGGCGTGTGCTACAGCGGACCGGTCGGCGATGCCGAGCGCGTCGTCGGACCGCTGCGCAAGCTGGGCAAGCCGATCAAGGATGAGCTGAAACCGTCGCTGTATACGGAGCTGCAGCACAGCGGCGACCTGCGTGGCGTGAGTCCCCTCGGCAATTACGGCAAGGGCGGGCTCGTCGACGGCATCACGCCGGCGCTCATCGAGTCCATGGTCGGATCCGCCGAAACCGCGCCGTTCGACAATCTGTTCATGTGGCTGCAGCATCAGGGCGGTGCGATCAGCCGCATCCGGCCGGACGCCACGGCGTACTTCAATCGCCGGGCAAGCCACAACGTCGGAATATTCGAGGCGTGGAGCATGGCCGCTGAGGACGTCGGGCGCAGGACCGAGTGGGTGCGAAGCGCGTGGACGCAGATCGAGTCGCAGACTCACGGTCAGTACGTCAATCTCGCCGCCACCGACGACCGCGAGGCGCGCGTGCATGCGGCCTACGGCGACAACTATCCGCGCCTGGCGGCGCTCAAGAAGCGCTATGACCCGGACAATCTGTTCCGGCTCAACGCCAACGTGAAGCCGGCGGCCTGAGCGTCGAGGAGCGGCTCCCGTCCGCAGTCCGCAGGGTGATCGCTGGACCCTCACACCGCGTCGCGGGACCCTGGAGCGGGCGGCTCGCCGGAGCCGAAAGGCAGCCGCCAAACGGAGACTCGGGCCCGAAGTAGCACCGCCCAACCCCAGCTACGTACAACTTCGCGAGTAGGCAGCCTCCGCAGCCTGTAGCATGGCCAAATGGCTGCTCCGGTAAATAGCTACTTCGTCCGCCTGCGCCCAGACCTGTCAGCACAGGTGGCCAGCGAGTTCCGCTCATTCGCGAAAAAGCCGCCGTCCGGCAAAGCGCCGAGCGATGGCCGACTCATCCTCGCGTGCGTGCGGATCGACTTAAGCCACCGCATCTTCGCGAAGCTGACCATCAACCTCGAGGAGGGAGCCCCGCCGATGGACCTGTGGGTACCCCACGAGATGATCCTGATGGTCGGAGATATCAGCGAGATGGGACGCGCTCCCGTGGTGTTCACACCCGCAGAGTAAGCGCGCTCCGATACGCGCTCTGAATCATAGTGCGCATAATGTATATTATGTAAAATTACATATCTTTCTGGCTCGAGGGGGGCGCGTCGACGCCCCGCGCGGATCAGGGTCCGCTCTCGCAGGCCCCCTCCCGCCCGTGCCTCCTCCGCCATCCGCGCCGCGGACCCTTGCGGCCGGTACCGCACCGCGCACCCGGCCGCAACGAGAAGCGCGAACGCGTTCACGCTCGAGGCGCCCCCGAGGTGCGACCTGGTTCGCTGTGTGATGCAGCGCCGCGTGTTGCAATTCCGCCGGTTTTTGTCAAGTCGATTGGCTGGGCAATGTCGCTCTCTGCCGATAGCGTCCGTATGCGCACCACATCCCGCCATAAAGCCCGTCGTCGGAGTGATTGCACGTGAGCTCGAAGCCCGCGGGCGGTCCGGAGATGGAGGACGGCGCAGCCACGGGGCTGTTCCGCGTCCCGGCCGCGGCGCGGCCGGCCGTCGAAACCCTGTTCCGCAATACCGTCGAGCACGCGCCGGTCGGCATCGCATTCGCCAACCGCGACGGCGGTTTTCGGCACGCGAACCTGGCCTTTTGCGCCCTGCTCGGCTACACGACCGATGAGCTGCGCCATGAGTCGATCGAGAATCTGACGCACGCCTCCGACCTCGAGTCCACCAGGGCAGGCCTCGAGCGCCTGTGGCGCCGCGAGGTCAACCATCTCGACGTCGAGAAACGCTACATCCGCAAGAACGGCAGCCCGTTGTGGGTGCGGGTCACGACCTCGCTGGTCGGGGGCGCGAGCGGCAAGCCCGAATGTTCGGTCGAGTTCCTGCGCGACATCTCGGCGCGCAAGGAAATGGCCGCGGCGCTGCTGCAGAACCAGACGTTGCTCGCCACCGTGATCGGAGAGCTGCCGCTGGCGCTGCTCTCCTGCGACGTGCGCGGCCAGCTGACACACTACAACCCCGCTGCCGCCGAGCTCTTTGGCATCCACCCACAGAGCGACTCGGGGCCGCGCGACCCCTACCCTCTCACGTCGAAAGTCTTTCGCGCCGACGGCAAGACGCCGATTCCCCGTGAAAAGCGGCTGCTGGCACGCGCGGTGGGCGGGCAGGTAGTCAAGGACCTCGAGGTGGTCATCGAGCGGCCGGACGGTGTTCGGCGCACTACGCTGGCGAGCTCGCAGCGCCTGATTGGCCCGGAAGGTCAACCGCTCGGTGCCCTCGCCATGGTGCAGGACATCACCGAGCGCCGCGCGGCCGAGGAAGAGCTCGAGCGCGTCCACAAGCAGCTGCTCACCGCCTCGCGGCAGGCGGGCATGGCCGAGGTGGCCACCAACGTGCTGCACAACGTCGGCAACGTGCTCAACAGCGTCAACGTTTCCGCCAGCATGGTCTCCGAGCGCATCAAGCGCTCGAAGTGCGCCGGGCTGGGGCGGGTGGCCTCGCTCTTCAAGGAGCACGCGGCGGACCTCGGCGCGTTCGTCGGCGGCCCGCAGGGCAAGCACCTGCCGGCGTACCTCACCGAGCTCGCGAGCGAGCTGCTCGCCGAGCGCGACGCGGCGGTGGCGGAGCTGACCGCGTTGCGCAGCAACGTCGAGCACATCAAGGAAATCGTGGCGATGCAGCAGGGCTACGCGCGGCTCGGCGGCGTCACCGACACCGTGGACGTGCGGGGCCTGGTCGATGACAGCCTGCGCATGAACGAAGGCGCTTTCAACCGCCACGGCGTGACCATCGTGCGCGACTTCGAGGACGTGCCGATGGTGCGGGTCGACAAGCACAAGGTGCTGCAGATCCTCGTCAACGTGATCCGCAACGCCAAGTACGCCTGCTCCGAGGCCAAGGGCGGCGGCGAGCGGCGCGTCACGGTACGGGTGCGCGCCTCGACCTCGGCGGTGCTGATCTCGGTGATCGACACCGGAGTCGGGATCCCGCGCGAGAACCTCGACCGGATCTTCGGCTATGGCTTCACGACCCGCGCCGAGGGGCATGGCTTCGGCCTGCACTCGAGCGCCCTCGCCGCCCGCGAGCTCGGCGGCACGCTGCGCGCCGAGAGCCCCGGGCCCGGCATGGGCGCCACCTTCACTCTGACGCTGCCGCTCGCCAAGCCGGAGCCGGTCAAATGACCGGTGAAGCGGATCTTCTGACCCACCGCATCCTGGTGATCGACGACAACGCGTCCATCCACGACGATTACCGCAAGATTCTCGCCGGCCAGGAGGCGGGCAAGATGTCGGCCGCGGAAGCGGCGCTCTTCGGCGAGCAGCGGCCCGCGATCGAGCGCCCGAGCTTCGACGTCGACTCGGCCATGCAGGGCCGCGACGGCGTCGAGCTGGCGCGCGAAGCCCTCGCCGAGGGCCGCCCCTATTCGGTCGCTTTCGTCGACATGCGCATGCCGCCCGGCTGGGACGGGCTCGAGACCATCGAGCACCTGTGGGCCGTCGACCCGGAGATCCAGGTGGTGGTCTGCTCGGCCTATACCGACTACGACTGGCTCGAGCTGCTCTCGCGGCTCGGGCACTCCGACAAGCTGATCGTCGTCAAGAAGCCCTTCGAGCCGATCGAGATCCTGCAGTGCGCGAGCGCGCTCAGCCGCAAATGGGCCAACGCGCGCGCGCTCAGGCAGCACGTCGAAAGCCTCGAGCTCGTGGTGACCGACCGCACCCGCGGACTCGAGGCGGCCAACCGCAAGCTCCGCCACCTCGCCTCGCACGACGCGCTCACCGGGCTCCCCAACCGGCTGCTGCTCGATGACCGCATCACCCAGACGATCGCCCAGTCGGACCGCCAGTCGCACGAGTTCGCCGTGCTGGTGATCGACCTCGACCGCTTCAAGATCATCAACGACTCGCTCGGCCACCGCGCCGGTGACGAGCTGCTGCGCGAGGTCGCGCAGCGCCTGAAGAGCGCCGTGCGCTCGGTCGACACCACCGCGCGCCTGGGGGGCGATGAGTTCGTGATCCTGCTCGGCCAGCCGATCACGCAGTCCGAGGCCCTGGCGGTCGCGCGGCGCGTGATCCAGCTGATGGAGCCCTCGATGCGCCTCCTCGGCATCGACGTGCACATCTCGCCGAGCATCGGCGTGGCGTTCTACCCCCATGACGGCCGCACCGCCGACACGCTGCTCGCGCACGCGGACGCCGCGATGTACACCGCCAAGGAGCGCGGCCGCAACAACGTGCAGTGCTACGCCGAGGGCATGAGCGCCGGCACGCAGGACCGCGTCCGGCTCGAGAGCGAGCTGCACGCGGCGCTGCACGGCGGGCAGTTCGAGCTGCATTACCAGCCGAAGGTCGATACCGCTACCGGGCGCATCAACAGCGCCGAGGCGCTCATCCGCTGGCGCCATCCCGGGCGCGGGCTGCTGCCGCCGGCGGACTTCATCGGCATCGCCGATGACTGCGGCCTGCTCGACGAGATCGGCGAGTGGGTGCTGCACGAGGCCTGCCGCCAGGCCAAGGCCTGGCAGGAGGCCGGCCTGCCACGGCTGCGTGTCGCGGTGAACCTCGCGCCCTCGCAGTTCCGCCTGACCAACCTTGTGGATCAGATCCGCCGCGCGCTCGATGCGGCCCAACTCGACCCGCAGCTGCTCGAAGTCGAGCTCACCGAGAGCGCGGTCATGAGCGATGCCGAGGAGTCGATCCTGATCCTCGAGGCGATCAGCAGCATGGGAGTCCTGGTGTCGGTCGATGACTTCGGCACCGGCTACTCGAGCATGAGCTACCTGCGCCGCTTCCCGATCGACAAGCTGAAGATCGACCGCTGCTTCGTCGAGGAGATGACGCGCCGCTCGGAGGATGCCTCAATCGTGCGCGCGATCATCTCGCTGGCCCACAGCCTGCGCCTCAAGGTGATCGCCGAGGGCGTCGAGACGCCCGAGCAGCTGGCGCTCCTCGCCGACCTCGGCTGCGATCAGTACCAGGGCTTCTACTTCAGCCCCGCCCTCCCCGCCGAGAGGTTCGTGGCCCTGGTGGAGCAATCGCGAGCCAATCAGCCGCCGAACGAAGAAGACGAGGCGGCGCGCACGCACAGCAAGCTGTCAGGATTGACGGGCTCAAGCCGCTGAGCGGCGATTCGCTCGCCTCGATCCCCTGCCGCCCGCAGGCTAGCCCATCACATCAAGGAGCCCACCGGCTGAGGATGGGGCTTATCGGTACCCCAGATGCGATTGTGGCGCGTTTCCGGCATTACAAACAGGCAGATGATGAAACACACCGCCGGCACCGCGATCGGATAGATCAGGGCGCGGCCCACGCTGCCGGTCGCAAGGAACGCGGCCGAGGTGATGAAAGGAACCAGGCCCCCGCCCCAGCCGTTGCCGATATGGTAGGGCACCGAAACGGACGTGTAGCGGATCCGGCTGGGAAAATACTCTGCCAGGAACGCGCCGACCGGCCCGTAGACCATGCCGACGTAGCACACCAGGATGAAGATGATGAAGATGGCGGTTGGATAATTGACTGCGCCGGGGTTGGTGACTCCACCGAGCCACACATACAGCGGGTAGTACGTCACCGCAGCCAGCAGCATCCCCCCGAGGATGACCACCTTGCGGCCGATGATGTCGGAGAGCCAGCCGAACAGAATCAACGTCGGCGACGCGATGAGCAAGGCAATGCCGACGATGGTGCTGGAAGTGAGCACGTCGAGCTTCTTCACCGTCTGCAGGAAGTAGAGGGCCCAGAACTGGCCGCTGTACCACACGACGCCCTGCCCGAGCAAAACGACGATAGCGACCAGAATGAATCTGATGTTGCGGCTGATGAACGCCTCTTTCCACGGATTCTTGACCATCCCGCCCTTGCTCTTCATCTCGTGGAAAATCGGCGTTTCCCCCAGTTGCAGCCGGATGTAGATCGCCATCATCACCAGCGCGAAGGAGATGAGGAACGGAATCCGCCACCCCCATGCCTTGAAAGCGTCTTCTCCAAGATAGCTCCGGGT
The DNA here is from genome assembly GCA_035934055.1 of Steroidobacteraceae bacterium. Lineage (GTDB taxonomy): Bacteria > Pseudomonadota > Gammaproteobacteria > Steroidobacterales > Steroidobacteraceae > 13-2-20CM-66-19. The sequence continues at coordinate 17,615 of DASYYF010000002.1, forward strand.
ACCGACGATCACCGCCAGGGAAACGACGATGCCGAGCGTCGGGGATGTCTGCAGCCAGCCGGTGTAGTACCCGCGGCGCTCGTCCGAGACGTGCTCGGCAACGTAAGTGATCGCCCCGCCGTATTCGCCGCCCAGGCACAGCCCCTGCAGGATTCTCAGACCGAAGAGAATGAAGGCAGCGGTGACACCGATGGAGGCGTAGGTAGGTATCAGGCCGATGGCGGCTGTCCCCAGGCCCATTCCGGTCAGAGTCACGATGAAGGTGTATTTGCGGCCCACCTTGTCACCGAGCCAGCCGAACAAAAAGGCGCCCAACGGGCGGATCAGGAAGCCGGCGGTAAAGAGGGCGATCGTGCTCAGCAGCGCCGCCACCGGGTTGGTCTTGTCGAAAAACTTGACCGAGAGGATCGCGGCCAGACTACCGAAGATGTAGAAGTCGTACCATTCAATGACATTCCCCGCGGCGGCAGCGACTACTACACGGCGGAAGTTTTTTGGGATCTCGGCCATGTCATTCCCCTTCGGTGCGGTTAGCTTCTTTTAGTACACCACGTTTGATCATACAACATTGCGGCGAGCGGACAGTGTCCCGGGGCTGAAGCCCCCGCAATGCGAAATCGCGAGCAGGTGTGTTGGGTGCGACCACCCAAGTCATTCGCATCCGCAAGGAAGCGGCTCGGCGGATTGCGCCGACCGGCGGCGCGAAGGCAGCGCGGCCGTACGACCCGCCCCGCTCCGCCGCCCGTGGGAGACACCGGTTAGCGCCCTCGCGGGCGGGCGAAGCGCCGAGCTTCGTATCGAGTGCCGACGCAGGCTCCCGGGCTCAGGGCCGACCTCTGCTCGAAGAACGACGCGGTTGAACAAAAAAACACAGTCCAAACAATGACTTGATGACTCACTTTCCACGCTTCTCGCCCCGGCATGCCGTTCACTGCCCTCGCGCGCGGCGCCCTGCGAGGGCTTCCTTGCCGGCGGGTATGCGTGAAATACTCCGCGGCCAATCGGCAAGCGGCAGCACTGCGCTCGATGACGCTCGTGAGCGCAACGTGAAGTGGTCCAGATCGCAGCCCGGGGAGGTCGAGCGATGAGCAATGCGGGGAACACGCGCGGTGAGCGCAGCACCTGGAGCTGGTGGTACCTGCTGTTTCTCATCCAGTTCGTGGCGGTGCTGTGGCCGCCGTTCTACAACAAAGCAGAGCCCGCCCTGCTCGGCATGCCTTTCTTCTACTGGTACCAGCTCGCCTGCGTCGTGGTCGCCGCGGTGATGACGGCCTCCATCTACGTGATCACCGAAAAGTAGCGCCGCCGCGGGCGGCCGCCGGCCGCCAAGAAGACAACACCGAGGGTGTGAGATGCAGAATGTAAACTGGGTGGCGCTCAGCGTTTTCGTCCTGCTGTTCGGCTTCATCACCTGGCTCGGCTTCGCCGCGGCCCACTGGCGCAAGGGGGATCTCGGCCAGCTGCACGAGTGGGGGCTCGCCGGCCGGCGCTTCGGGACCCTCATCACCTGGTTCCTGGTCGGCGGCGATCTCTACACCGCCTACACCTTCATCGCGGTGCCGGCGTTGGCCTTCGGCGCAGGCGCCGTGGCCTTCTTCGCGGTGCCCTACACCATCGTGGTCTACCCGCTGCTGTTCCTGGTGTTTCCGCGGCTCTGGCACGTCTGCCACAAGCACGGCTACATCACCGCCGGGGACTTCGTGCGCGGCCGCTACGGCAATCGCTGGCTGGCGCTGGCGATCACCGTCACGGGGATCGTGGCGACCATGCCCTACATCGCGCTGCAGCTCGTCGGACTCCAGGTGGTGATCGGCGGACTCGGCATCTCCGGCACCGGCTGGGTCGCCGACCTGCCCCTCATCGTCGCCTTCCTGATCCTCGCGGCCTTTACCTACTCGAGCGGCCTGCGCGCGCCGGCTTCGATCGCCATCGTCAAGGACATCCTCATCTACATCACGGCGTTCGCCGCGGTGATCGTCATTCCCATCCAGCTCGGCGGCTTCGGCAAGATCTTCGCGGCGGTGCCGCACGAGAAGCTGTTGCTGGCGGTGCCGGGATCGAACACCACCGGTGCCTACGGCGCCTACGCGACGCTCGCACTCGGCTCGGCACTGGCGCTGCTGCTCTACCCGCACTCGCTCACCGCGATCTTCAGCGCGAGCAGCGGCCGCGCCATCCGCCGTAACGCCGCGCTGCTGCCGGGTTACTCGTTCATGCTGGGCCTGCTCGCACTGGTGGGCTTCTTCGCGCTCGGCGCCGGCGTCGCCAAGCTCCCGGAGTTCGCCGCCGGCTTCAAGCAGTTCGGCAACAACTTCGCGGTCCCGGCGCTGTTCCTGCACAGCTTCCCGGACTGGTTCGTCGGCGTGGCCTTTGCGGCGATCGGCATCGGTGCTCTGGTGCCCGCGGCCATCATGTCGATCGCCGCCGCGAATCTCTACACCCGCAACATCCACTGCGAGTTCATCAACCGCTCTCCCACGCCGGGGGAGGAGGCACAGCTGGCCAAATGGGCGTCGCTGGTCGTCAAGGCCGGCGCGCTGGTCTTCATCGTGTTCGTGCCGCTCAAGTTTGCGATCTACCTGCAGCTGCTCGGCGGCATCTGGATCATCCAGACACTGCCGGCGGTAGTGATCGGCGCCTACACGCGCTGGCTCAACGACTGGGCGCTGCTCGTCGGCTGGGCGGTGGGCACTTACGCCGGCACCGCCATGGCGATCTCCCAGGACCTCAAGCCCGGCTACCCGCTCAAGCTCGGCGACTGGACCCTGCCCGGGTACACCGCCTTCTATACGCTGATCCTCAACTTGGCCATCGCCGTCGTTCTGACGCTGGTGCTCAATGCCCTGAGCGCCAGGAGGCCGGCGGCGGACGCGACGGTGGCGGCCGACTATCACGCCTGAGGCGGGCGCCTGCGGGGAGAGGCGGCGAGGGTCTGCGCGGGTCGGACTCCCGAGCCGCCCTGCGCCGCGCAAGCCGCTTCGGCGGCTGCGCCGGATGGCGCCGTTGCGGCCTCCCCTGCGCACCGAGCGGCCGGGTGTCCGGCGTGTTGCCGTACCGGGCTTCGGCCATACAGTCCGAGCGCGCACCGGCGATGCGTGCATGGCGGGCCTGCGCGGCGCACGGGAGAGTGCGGCAATGAGCGAGATATCGATGCGGGAGCTGCTCGAGAGCGCGGCACGGCTCGCCGCCGACTACCGCGAATCCCTGAGTACGCGCCCGGTGCGCGCGCTCATGAGCCCGGCGGAGCTCGCGCGCGCGCTCGAGGTGCCGCTCACGGATGGGGGCGAGAGCCCGGCTGAGGTCATTGCGGCGCTGGCGCGCGCCGGGGCGGCCGGCTCGGTGGCGAGCGCCGGGCCGCGCTACTTCGGCTTCGTCATCGGCGGCAGCACGCCCGCGGCGCTCGCCGCGGACTGGCTGGTGTCCACCTGGGACCAGAACGGCGGCCTCTATGCGACCTCGCCGCTCATTGCGGCGATCGAGGAGGTCACCGCCGGCTGGCTGCGTGAGCTTGCCGGGCTTCCTCCTTCGATGACCGTGGGGTTCGTCACCGGCTGCCAGATGGCGAGCTTCACCGCGCTCGCGGCGGCCCGGCACCGCGTGCTGCGCAATGCCGGCTGGGACGTCGAGGCCCAGGGCCTGTTCGGGGCTCCGGCGATCGAGGTGCTGGTGAGCGATGAGGCGCACTACACCATCTTCATGGCGTTGCGGCTTCTCGGCCTCGGCGGCAGCCGCCTCAAGCGCGTGCCGACCGACGCCCAGGGGCGCATGCGCGCCGAATCCCTCGGCGCGCTGCTCGAGTCGGTGGCCGGACCGTGCATCGTGTGCGCGCAGGCCGGCAACGTGAACAGCGGCGCCTTCGATCCGCTCGAGGAGATCGCCACGCTGACGCGCGAGCGGGACGCGTGGCTGCACGTCGACGGCGCCTTCGGCCTGTGGGCCGCGGCGGCGCCGGGCCGCGCCCATCTGGTGCGCGGGGTCGAGCGGGCGGACTCGATCGCCACCGATGGGCACAAGTGGCTGAACGTGCCGTACGACTGCGGCATCGTGCTCTGCGCGGACGAGGCTGCGCATCGCAGCGCGATGACGCTCGCCGCGCCCTCGCTCTCGGCTCCCTACCTCGCCACCAGCACCCGGCTGCGCGACCCGCACGAGTTCGTGCCCGAGGAGTCGCGCCGCGGTCGCGCCGTACCGCTGTACGCGGCGCTGCGCTCACTCGGGCGCGCGGGGCTTGCGGAGCTGATCGAGCGCAACTGCCGTCAGGCGCACCGCTTCGCCGGCGGGCTCGAGACGGCCGGCTACGAGGTGCTGAACGAGGTGGTGCTCAACCAGGTCGTGGTGGCCTTCGGTGATGCCGAACGTACCCGGCGGGTGGTGGCCGCCGTTCAGCAGGAGGGAAGCTGCTGGTGCGGCGGCACGGTCTGGAAGGACCGCACCGCGATGCGAATCAGCGTCAGCAGCTTTGCGACGACCGATGCCGACGTCGAGAAGAGCCTGGCCGCGATCCTGCGCATCGCGCGCGAGACCGGCTGAGCCTCAGGCGAGGGCGCTGATCGGCGGCTTGCCCCTGCCGCGGAGGCCGGGGGATTGTGAAGTATCGTCTGCAAGAGATTGTAAAGGCTAGTGTTTCTCACGGTGTCCACGGGCCCGCCCGCCTATCCTCAGGGGGGTGGTGTCCCCGTACCGCCGTGGGTTAGTGTGCCGGCCCGATGTGGATCGTCAGACTGGCGCTGAGGCGCCCTTACACGTTCATCGTCCTCGCGATCGTGATACTCCTCCTCGGGGTATTCGCGATCGTGCGCACGCCCACCGACATCTTCCCCGAGATCAGGATCCCGGTGGTCGGCGTGATCTGGCGCTACAGCGGGCTGTCGCCGGACGAGATGGCGACGCGCCTGGTGCTCGGCTCCGAGCGCAACGCGCAGACCACCGTCAACGACGTCGCACACACCGAATCGCAGTCGCTGTCGGGAACCGCGGTCGTCAAGTATTTCTTCCAGCCGCGGGCCCGGGAGGAGATGTCGTTCGCGCAGATCACCGGCGTGTCGCAGACCGCGCTGCGCCAGGCGCCCCCGGGTACCACGCCGCCGTTCATCCTCGCCTATAACGCCTCCTCGGTCCCGGTCCTGCAGCTGGCGCTTTCGAGCCCGAGCCTCTCGGAGGCCGAGCTCTTCGACCTCGGCAACAACATCATTCGTACCGGGCTCGCCACCGTGTACGGCGCCTCGATGCCCTGGCCCTATGGCGGGCTGCAGCGCCAGGTCCAGGTGGATCTCGACCCCGACGCGCTGCGCGCCCAGGGGCTCTCGGGCAACGACGTCACCAACGCGATTGCCGACCAGAACCTGATCCTGCCCGCGGGTACGGAGAAGATCGGCGACCGCGAGTACTTCGTCGCGGTGAACGCGAGTCCCCAGACCATCGACGAGCTCAATAATCTGCCGGTGACGACCCGCAACGGCAGCGTGATCTACGTGCGCGACGTGGCGCACGTGCGCGACGGCTACCCGCCGCAGACCAACATCGTGCGCCGCGACGGCCATCGCGGCGTGCTGATGAGCGTGCTCAAGACCGGCGCCGCGTCGACCCTGGACATCATCAAGGGCATCAAGGAGCGGCTGCCGGGCATCCGCGCCGCGCTCCCGCCCGACTTCCACATCGACCTGGTGGGCGACCAGTCGCTGTTCGTGCGCGCCGCGATCGAGGGCGTAGCGCGCGAGGCGGTGATCGCCGCCGCGCTCACCGCGCTCATGATCCTCCTGTTCCTCGGCAGCTGGCGCAGCACGCTGATGATCGCCGTCTCGATTCCGCTGTCGATCCTCGCCTCGATCATCTGCCTGTCGGCGCTCGGGGAGACGATCAACATCATGACCCTCGGGGGACTCGCGCTCGCGGTGGGGATCCTGGTGGACGATGCGACCGTCACCATCGAGAACATCAACTGGCACCTCGAGCACGGCGAGGACGTCGAGCCCGCGATCCTCTCCGGCGCCCACGAGATCGCGCTGCCGGCGCTGGTGTCGACGCTCGCCATCTGCATCGTGTTCGTGCCCATGTTCATGCTGGTCGGCATCGCGCGCTTCCTGTTCATTCCGCTGGCCGAGGCCGTGGTGTTTGCCATGCTGGCCTCGTACCTGCTGTCGCGGACTCTGGTGCCGACGCTCGCCAAGTACTGGCTCCAGCGACACGACGCGCACGCTGCGGCGAACCCGCGGGGATTCCCGGCGCGGCTGCAGGCGGCCTTTGCCGAGCGCTTCGAGCGGGTGCGGCAGCGCTACCACGAGCTGCTCGATCGGGCGCTGGGGGCGGGAACGCGCTTCGCGCTGCCCTTCCTCGGGGCGATGGCGGCGACCGCCCTGCTCGCCTTTCCGTTCGGGCGCTTCCTGCCGGGCCTGGGCCAGGACTTCTTCCCGAGCGTCGACGGGGGACAGATCCTGCTCCACCTGCGCGGGCCCACCGGGATCCGCATCGACGAGACCGCCGCCCTTTGCGACCGCGTCGAGGCCAGCATCCGCGAGGTCATCCCGAAGGCGCAGATCGCGAGCCTCGTCGACAACATCGGCGTGCCTTACAGCGGCATCAACCTCACCTACTCGACCTCCGCGCCGGTGGGGCCGGGGGATGCCGACATCTTCGTGAACCTGACGGCCGATCATCGCCCGACGGACCAGTACGTGCGCGCGCTGCGCGCGCAGCTGCCGAAGAAGTACCCGGGAGTCACCTTCGCGTTCCTTCCCGCGGACATGGTGAGCCAGATTCTGAATTTCGGTCTCCCGGCGCCGATCGACGTGCAGGTCGCGGGCTTCAACGTCGACGGCAACCGCGAATACGCCGACGCGCTGCTGGCGAAAATGCGCGCCATTCCCGGAGCGGTCGACCTGCGCATCCAGCAGGCCTACGACTACCCGCAGATCAATGTGGTCGTCGACCGCAGCAAGGCGGCCCTCCTCGGCCTCACCGAGCAGGACGTCGCCTCCAATCTCCTCGTCTCGCTCTCGGGGAGCTTTCAGACCACCCCCTCGTTCTGGATCGATCCGCAGAGCGGCACGCAGTACAGCGTCGCGGCGCAGACGCCGCAGTATCGCCTGGCGTCCTTGCCGGATCTCGCGACCACGCCGATCACCGGCCCCGCCGCCACCGGCGGCAGCGCGCAGATGCTCGCCAACCTGGCGAGCTTCCATCGCAGCGTCGGGCCCGCGGTCGTCAGCCACTACGACGCGATGCCGGTCATCGACATCTACGGCTCGTTGCAGGGGACGGACCTCGGCTTCATGTCGGCGCAGATCAACCGGCTGGTCGCCGAGACCCGTGAGGCTCTGCCGCGCGGCGCCGCGGTGACGGTGCGCGGGCAGGTCACCACCATGACGGAGTCTTTCAACGGCCTGTTGCTCGGGCTCGCCGGAGCGGTGGTGCTGGTGTACCTGCTCATCGTGATCAATTTCCAGTCGTGGCTCGACCCCTTCATCATCATCACTGCGCTGCCCGCGGCGCTCGCCGGCATCGTATGGATGCTGTTCCTCACGCACACGCCGGTGAGCGTGCCCGCGCTCACCGGCGCCATCATGTGCATGGGAGTCGCGACCGCCAACAGTGTGCTGGTGGTGAGCTTCGCGCGGCAGCGCATGGACGCGGGCGACGACGCGCGGCACGCAGCGCTGCAGGCGGGCGTGGTGCGCTTTCGCCCGGTGCTCATGACTGCGCTCGCGATGATCATCGGCATGGTGCCCATGGCGCTCGGTCTCGGCGAGGGTGGCGAGCAGAACGCACCCCTCGGCCGCGCGGTGATCGGGGGCCTGGTGTTCGCGACGGTGGCGACGCTGTTTTTCGTGCCGACGGTGTTTACACTCATCCACGGACGGGTCGCCGCGGCGCGCGCCCCCGGAGCCCCCGATGCCTGAAGTCCCCCCTGCACCCCCCCGTGATCACGATCCGCGGGTCAGGCGCTACGTCCTGATCGCGATCGGCGCGGCGGTGGTGCTCGCCGCCTGGGGCATCGTCACCCGCCTGAGCGCCCGCATCGCGCTCGAGCGCGCCGCCGCGGATGCGGCCATCTTCACCGTGGCGACGACGCACCCGAGCCGCGGACCGGGCTCCGACCTGCTGGTGCTCCCCGGCAGCGTGCAGGCCTTCTACGAGGCGCCCATCTATGCGCGCACCAACGGCTACCTGCGCATCTGGTACACGGACATCGGCGCGAGCGTGAAGAAGGGGCGGCTGCTCGCGGAGATCGAGACCCCGGAGGTGGATCAGCAGCTGCGCCAGGCGGAGGCCGACCTCGCCACCGCGCAGGCGAACTACCAGCTGGCGCGCACCACCAACGAGCGCTGGCAGGGCCTGCTCGCCACGGAATCGGTCTCCAAGCAGGACGCCGACGAGCGCGCCGGCGATGCGGCCGCCAAGGCCGCCGTGACGCAATCCGCCGCCGCCAACCTCCAGCGCCTGCGGGAGCTCGAGTCCTTCAAGCGCGTGCTCGCGCCCTTCGACGGCGTGGTCACCCAGCGCAACACCGACGTCGGCGCCCTGATCAACGCCGGCGAGGCCCCGGGGAGCGCCCTGTTCCGGGTGGCCGACACTCACCGGTTGCGCATCTACACCTCGGTGCCGCAGAGCTACGCCGGGCTCATCCATCCGGGGCTCGTCGCCGGGCTCGAGTTTGCCGACCGGCCCGGCAAACGCTACGAAGCGGAGGTCACCTCCACCGCGCGCGCGCTCGATGCCAGGTCGCGCACTCTGCAGGTGGAGCTGCAGATCGACAACCGCAGCGGGGAGCTCCTGCCCGGCTCCTATACGCAGGTGGAGTTCGACCTGCGCGGCGGCAGCGGCACGCTGCGCATCCCCGCCAACGCCGTGCTGTTTCGCGCCCAGGGACTGCTGGTGGCGACCGTCGACTCGACGAGCCACGCGCACCTGCGGGCCATCACCCAGGGCCGCGACTTCGGCAAGGAGATCGAGGTGCTCGCCGGCCTCGAGCCCGGCGACACTCTCATCGTCAATCCGCCCGACTCGCTCACCGACGGCATGCAGGTGCGGGTTCTGACTCCTGGAAAGAGCTGATGCGGAGAGCCGCGCGCCTCGCGTTCGCGGCCGGCTGCGCTCTCAGCGGCTGCTCGCTCGCCCCCCACTACGAGCGCCCGGCTACGCCGGCGCCGGCGGCCTCCTACCAGGAGCTCGGTGGCTGGAAGATCGCCACGCCGGCGGACGACGCACCGCGCGGTGCGTGGTGGACGATGTTCCATGACGAGGAGCTGAACGAGCTCGAGGCGCGCGTCAGCGCGGCCAACCAAAGCCTGCAGGCGGCCCTCGCGCGTCTCGAGGAAGCCCGCGCGGCGACCCGCATCGCCCGCTCGGCGTATTTCCCGACGCTCACCGCGAATGCGAGTGCGACCCGGCAGCGCAACTCGGTGAACGCTCCCGGCTTCCCACCCGGCGCGGAGCCCGTCTACAACACCTTGGTCGTGGGCGGCGACCTGTCGTACGAGATCGATCTCTTCGGGCGCATCCGCAACACCGTCGCCGGGGCGCGCGCCGCCGCACAGGCGACCGCGGGCGATACCGCGGCGCTCGACCTCTCCGTGCACGCGGAGCTCGCCACGGACTACTTCGCGCTGCGCGGACTCGACGCCCAGCAGCAGCTCCTCGACCACACCGTCGCCGATTACGCCAAGGCGCTCGAGCTCACCCGCAATCTCTACCAGGGCGGCGCCGCCGCGCTCTCCGACGTGCAGCAGGCGCAGGCACAGCTCGAGACCGCGCGCACCCAGGCCGAGGACACGCGCTTGCGGCGCGCCCAGACCGAGCACGCGATCGCAGTGCTGGTGGGGGCCGTGGCCACCGGCTTCCATCTCGAGGCGCGGCCGCTCGCGCCCGAGCTCGCCATCCCGGCGGTCGACCCGGGTCTGCCCTCGCAGCTCCTCGAGCGGCGGCCGGACGTCGCCGCCGCCGAGCGGCGCGTCGCCGCCGCCAACGCCGGGATCGGCGTGGCGCGCGCGGCGTACTTTCCCGTGTTCAGCCTGGCGGGCTCCGCCGGGCAGGAGAGCACCGAGGTCGGCAACTGGCTCAGCGCGCCGAGCCGCTTCTGGTCCATCGGGCCGCAGGGTTTGCTCACCGTCTTCGACGCGGGCTTGCACGCGGCCCAGTCGGCCGCGGCGCACGCCTCCTACGACGAGCAGGTCGCCAACTACCGCGGCACCGTGCTCGGCGCCTACCAGGACGTCGAGGACAACCTCGCGGCGCTGCGCCAGCTGGCGCTCGAGGACGTGAGCCAGGCGGCTGCGATCACCGCCACCCAGGGGGCGCTCGAGCAGGCCCTGTACCGCTACAAGGGCGGTGTAGTGACCTACCTCGAGGTCGTCTCCACGGAGAACGCGGCGCTCTCGGCGCGGCTCGCCGCGGTCGACATCGAGACGCGCCGCATCAGCGCCACGGTGCTCCTGGTGCGTGCGCTCGGCGGCGACTGGCAGCCGCGCGGCCCCTAGGATCATCGCCAGCGTGTCGGGCGTGCGTCAGTTGCTGCGGCGTGCGTGGGCGCGTGCGCTCAGCGCTCTCGTAAGCGCCGCGCTCCTCGCCGCGGCGGGCGCGGTGGCCGCCGATGAGCCGGCCCCGGCCGGCGCCGCGTCCTCCCCGGCGAGTGAATACCCGATGCTGCTCGGCGCGCAGTACACGTTCATCGAGCAGCAGCAGAGCTCGCTCACGTCACCCTACGCGGGAAGGCTCAGCCTTTATCCCGACGGCGATCGGCAACCCACCAACACAATCGGCTTCTACACGGGCTGGGCCCCGCTCGGCTGGGGCCAGCTGTACTTCGACGCCGAGAAGTTCATGGGCGCAGGGGTGAGCGGTGCGACCGGCCTCGGCGGGCTCACCAACGGGGACGTCATCCGCGCGGGCGTCCTGGGTCTCAAGAAGCAGTTCTACGTCGCCCGCCTGTTCGCGCGCTTCATGCTGCCGCTCACGGGTGAAGTGGCTGCCGTTGCCCGCGCCCCGGACCAGATCGCGGGCACCGAGGCGGTGCGGCGCATCGAGGTCAAGGTGGGGCAGCTGTCGGCGTCGGACGACTTCGATCGCAACACGTACGCCAACTCGGCGCGCACGCAGTTTCTCAACTGGTCGCTGTGGAACAACACCGCCTGGGACTTCGCCGCCAACACGCGCGGCTACACGGACGGCCTGGTCATCGGCTATATCAGCCCCGCCTGGTCGTTGAGGTACGGCCTGTACCGCATGCCGCTCTATGCGAACGGTCAGACGATGGAGACGCTGCTGCGGGCGCGGGAGCAGAACCTGGAGCTGACTCTTTCGCCGGCCGCCACGGGCACCATCCTGAGGCTGCTCGCCTATTACAACGTGGCGCGCATGGGCGACTATGCGCAGGCACTGGCCATCGCGGCGGCGGCCGGCACGGTCCCGGACGTCGCCGCCGACGACATGCAGGGTCGCCGCAAGTTTGGCTACGGCCTGAATGTCGAGCAGCCGCTCGCAGACGGCGGCGATAGCGGGCTCTTTGCGCGGCTCGGCTGGCAGGACGGCAAGACCGAGGATTTCGCGTTCACCGAGGTCGACCGGGAGGCGAGCGCCGGCGGCCAGCTCTCGGGGATCCACTGGCGCAGAGGCGACGACCGCTTAGGCGTCGCGGCGGTCATCGAGGGTCTCTCGCCCGGGCATCGCGACTACCTGGCGGCCGGGGGCTCGGGCTTTCTGCTCGGCGACGGCCGGCTCAACTACGCCCACGAGCAGATCCTCGAGACTTACTACCGCGCGGGCTGGGCCTGGTCGAAGGGGGCGGTGTCGTGGCGCGGGCAACTCACTCCGGATTTTCAGTACATCCGCAACCCGGGATTCAATCAGGACCGGGGTCCGGTGCGCTTCTACGCCGTGCGCCTGCACCTGGAGTACTGACACGCTGGCCCCGCACCTTCGAACGCAGCGCCGCGCCAATGCGTCCCAACACCGCGTCCGGCACTGCGCCCGAAGGTGCGGCCAGCTGAACCGCCGGCGGCTGCGAGCTCCGGTCAGCCCTGCGAGCGCAGATCCTCGCGCGCCTGCTCCTCGGCGCGCTGCGCCTCGCGGCGCGAGTCGGCCTTGGGCTTGAGCGCATGGATCGCCGTACCGAGCGACTGTCCCGCCGTCACCCGGTCCTTGAGATCCGCGAACGGGATGTTGAGGTTCTGGGCGACGTGCAGCGCGGCCGAGCACTCGCCGAGATCCTTGAATCCGCGACAGGCATCCTCGGGCGTGAGCCCCGCGGGCACGAGCGCGGCCAGGCGCGTGTCGCCGGAGGCCGCGCTCGCATGCGTGTCCGCCGCGGCTGCCGGTGGATCTGCGGCCGGTTGGCTCGCTTCCGATCGGGGAGCGGGCTGCATGTGCGGCTGCGGACCGGACTGACCGTAGGCGAGCGGTGCGAGCGAGGCCGCGACTGCGGCGAGTAAGGGGAATGCGATGCGTTTCATGACAACCTCCGTTGTTGACACGGGCCCGGGCGCGAAGGGAGTGCGTCGGTGTGCCGGCGCTCGCGAAATCGCGCTCCCCTCGCAGCTTCCACGCGCGGAGGCTGCGAACCTCCGTGTCCGCCGGCCCCCGCGCGGGAAGTTCGTGCAGTCAGGCCGTAGGCGCATTTAGGACCGTCGCGGGCAATCGGGCAATATGTCGGCGAACGGCAATATGTCGCTCGGCGGCGTCGCCGCCGCGCGACGCGCTCATTGCACGCGCGCGAAATCTATGAAGCCGCGCTCGATGTCGGTATGCGTGAGCTGCACACGTAGGGAATCGCCGACGTCGAGGCCCTGCAGGCCCTTGACGAGTTTTCCCTCGGCGAGCGGGTGCGCGATGCGCACCCACGTGCCGCTCTCGTTGACGCCGGTGACGAGCGCGTCGAACTGCGCGCCGATGCGCGGGGCGAGCAGCATCGCGGCGGCGGACTTGCGCACCTGCCGCTCCACCCTGGCGGCATTGCCTTCCTGCTCGGTGCAGTGCTGCGCCAGCGCGCGCAGCGTCGCGTCGTCGTAGGGAGCCGCGCGGCCGGCCAGCGCGGCCTTGACCAGGCGCTGCGAGATGAGATCCGGGAAACGCCGGTTGGGCGCGGTCGCGTGCGTGTAATCGTCGACCGCGAGGCCGAAGTGCCCTTCGGCGGGCTCGCCCGGCCGCTTCAGCACGTACTCCCCCGCGCCGAGGAGCTTCACCACGGCGAGCGACAGATCGGGGAAGCGCTCGGGCGCCTTCTGCTGGCACTGCACGAGAAACTCGCTCAGCGCCCGTGCATCGGGCGCCGCGGGGAGCGTGCCTCCGACCGTGGCGGCGAGCGCGACGATCCGGCCCCAGCGCTCGGGCACGCGCAGCACGCGGCGCAGGGACGGCGAGCGCCTGCCTTCCAGGAACTGCGCGACCACGCCGTTGGCGGCAATCATGAAATATTCGATGAGCTCCTTGGCGCGGTTGTCTTCGCCGGGCCGAAGGTCGGCGAGCCTGCCGCCTTCGTACACTGCCTGGGCCTCGAGGGTGGTCAGGCCGAGCGCTCCCTGCGCCTTGCGAACGCGCTTCAGAGCCTGCGCCACGCGGTCCTGGATGCGCAGCTGCTCGGCCATCCCCGCGACCGCCGCGACCGGCGGCGGCATGGGCGCGCGCCCGTCGAGCCAGGCCGCGACGCTGTCGTAGGCGAGCTTGGCGCGGTTGACGACCCGCGCGCGATAGACGTCGGAGGCGCTCACCGCTCCGTCGGCGGTCACGGTCATGTCGATGACGAGGCTCGAGCGCTCCTCCCCCGCGGCGAGAGACGTCAGGTCGGTCGAGAGCCGCTCCGGCAGCATCGGAAAGACCTGGGCGGCCGTGTAGACGCTGGTCGTATTGGCGCTCGCGTGCCCATCGAGCGGCGAGCCCGCGGCCACGGTGGCGTCGACGTCGGCGACCGCCACCCGCACGCGCGTGGCGCCGCCCGCGAGCACCTCGGCGACCGAGAGCTGATCGAGGTCGCGCGACTCGTCGTTGTCGATCGAGCACCACAGCAGCGAGCGCAGATTGCGCAGCTCGGAGCCGCTGGCGGCCGCGGCGCCGTCGATGGCGCGCAGCTGAGCGAGCGCCGCGGGCGGGAAGTCGGGCTCGAGGCCGTGCTCGCGCATGCTGCGCCGCGCGATGGCGCTGAGCTCATCCTGCCGGTCGCTCGCGGGTGACATCCGCGGATGATACCCGCAAAAAGAAAGGGCGCCGCGTGAGGGCGGCGCCCGGCGGTAAGCGGCGGAACGTCCTGTCCGCCGCCGCGCCTCCCGGGCGGATCAGCTCGTCGGCAGCGTCCCGGTGTAGTAGACGATCACGTACGCCTTGAGTGCCCCGCTCGCGGCCGTTCCGGCCGGTTGCGGCACGCCCCACACCTTGAGCAGCGTGCCGGCGGTCAGGCTGTTGGTGAAGGTCGTGAAATCGCCGCTGTTGCTGATGTCGAGCGGCGTGATCGTGACGACACCGCCGCTGCGGTTCACCTGATAGACCAGCGTGCTCGAGCCGGCGGTGGCGTCGAAGTCCACGGTCGCCGCACCGCCGCCGGTATTGGCCACCAGCGACATGGTGAAGGAGCTGCCGGTGATCCCGGCGACGACCTGCGCGAGCGGCAGCGGCGTGGGCTCGAGGATCGCCATCGGCGCCTGCCAGGGCGTCGCGCCGCCCACCCAGGTCGCATAGGAGGCGCCCCAGGCAGTCACGGCGCCGAACGTGCCGCCGAAGCTCACCGAGCCGTTGCTGGCCGAGCCGAAGTCGGCGATGGCGTTGGCGCCGGTGTCAGCCTGCGTCGGGAAGGTGAAATACCACCAGTCGAATCCCGAGATCGCAGTGCCGCCCGGGTCGTAGTTGTTGTTGCTGCCGGTGTAGGGCAGGAAGCCGAGGTTCACCGTGTAGTCGTCGCTGCTGCGCAGAAAGTCGCGCGTGTAGGTGAAGCCCGTCGCGCCGGCATTGGAGACGGTGCCGCTGTAGCCGGCCATCTCGATGTCGACCGTATCGGCCACCAGCGGGTTGGCGAGCACGTCGACCGGGCTGACGTGCACCTTGAAGCCGCGCACGATATCGCCGCTCGCGAGGAAGCCGGGGCCCTGGCCGATCGAGGCGGCATCGGCCGACGGGCTCTGCGGGGCGCGGAAGTAGAACAGCGTGTTGGGGCCGATGGTGATCGGCACCGGCGCGCCGTCTTCGCTCTCGACCGTCATCACGCCCGCGGTGTCGTCGACGCTCAGCACATGGCCCTCGGGGCTCAGCCACACCTTGGCGAAGCTGCCCGAGTACCACACGCGCACGGCGGTGAGCGAGCCGTCCTC
The DNA here is from genome assembly GCA_035934055.1 of Steroidobacteraceae bacterium. GTDB lineage: Bacteria > Pseudomonadota > Gammaproteobacteria > Steroidobacterales > Steroidobacteraceae > 13-2-20CM-66-19. The sequence continues at coordinate 32,899 of DASYYF010000002.1, forward strand.
CTGGTAGCGCGCCGCGACCCGCACGAACATGCCGCTGAGAGTGCTCGGAAAGTCCGTGTTGACCACGGTGTGCGCATCCTGGTTGTCGACGTCGTAGAGGATCGTGCCGTTGGTCGGGTCGACGTTGATGGTGAGCTGCGTGGTACCGGTGATCTCCCCTTCCGGATTGCTGGCCGGCACTACCGGGAAGTCCCGCAGCATCGTGAAGGAGCCGCCGTTCACCGACTGCACGGTGCCGTAGCCCTGGCGCAGCACCAGCCAGCGCAGGTCACCCACATGGCGCCGGCGCACGGGGCCGTTGAAGTTCACCGCCCAGAGCGTCGTCCCGGCGGCGGCCGGCGGATTGTGGGCAACGATGAAGGCGGGATGTGCCAGATCGAATTCGACGTCGAGCGCGTTGGGGGCGGTGCTCGAGACGGTCAGCGGGTTCTCGAAGTTGACGGTGATCGGCACGCTGAGGCTGCCGGGCGTACCCTGCGTGCCCTGGATCTGGATCTGGCTCGCCGGGATCGTCGCGCCGGCGGCGGCCGGGAAGCCGCTCTCCGGGTTCGCCGCCACCGTGAGCACCACGTCGCCCGGATTGCCGGCGACGGTGATGACCATGCCGCTGTAGGTGTTCACCGGTACGCTGACGCTGCCGATGACGTCCGGGAGGTTGTCGAGCTGCACCAGATTGAGCGTCGGGGCCGGCGTCGGTGCCGTCCAGATGGTGACCTTGCCGCCACCGCCCTGCGGAATCAGCGCGACGCTCAGGAGCTGCACGCCGATCGTCGCCCAGTCGTCGGATGTGGCGTCGCTGACCATGAGCTGCAGTGCCGCCGTCTGCGGAGGCGGCGGGTTGGTGCTGTTGGAAGCGGAACCGCCGCCGCAGGCGGCCAGCACCGCGGCGAGACCCGTACCGAACGCGGCGAGCAGGGCGCGCCGCAACATAATGCGCTCCATGTGCGTTTCCCTCTGTCAGTTTAGGGGCGGGCCTTTTGCGCGCCCGTCGAGGAGCTAAAGCGATCAAGAGCGCAGTTGGTTGACGCGCCGCGGGCCGATCGTGCCGATTTCGAGCGCGCTGCCGTCGTCTCCCGGCGACGCGGGCGGCGCCGGGGACCCGAGGTCAGGCGGATTGTCGCAACAGTCCGGTCACGTGCGCTTTGGCGCGCTGGCAGGCCGCCGCCAGCGGAAGTCGTGCCGCGAGTCCGGCGGCGATCGCGGACGCCAGTGCGCAGCCCGTGCCGCGCCGCACCGCTTGAAGGCGCGGCGCCGTGAGTTCGTGCACCGCGCCGTCCGCTGCGACGAGCCAGTCGGTGGCGAGCGCGCCGGACGCGTGCCCGCCCTTCATGAGCACGGCAGCCGCGCCGCGCAGGCACAGCGCCCGTCCCTGCTCGATGATCTGCGCGGCGGACGCCGCCGGCGCGACCCCGAGCAGCGCCGCCGCCTCGGCGATGTTGGGAGTCAGCAGCGTCGTGCGCGGCAGCAGCAGCGCGCCGAGGGCCGCGCATCCGGCGGCATCGAGCAGCGCGCCGCCCGAGGTGGCTGCGAGCACCGGATCGAGCACCAGCGGCACGAGCTCGCGCGGCGGGATGGCGGCGGCAACCGCCGCGACGATCGCCCGGCTTCCGAGCATGCCGATCTTGACGGCGCCCGCGCGCCGCGTCGCGAGCGCCGCCGCGATCTGTGCCTGCACGAGCTCAGGCGGCAGCAGCTCGACCGCGGCGACCTCGCGGTCGGTCTGAGCGGTCACGGCGGTCACGGCAGGGAGCGCCTCGACGCCGAAGTGCGCGAGGGTCGCAACGTCGCGGCTGAGCCCGGCCCCGCCGCTCGAGTCCGTGCCGGCGATGACGAGGACTGCCGTCACTCGCCGAGCGCGATCAACGCGAGGTTCTTGTGACCCTGCGCCGCGAGGGCACGCGCCGCGCGCCAGGCGCGCGCCCCGGTGCGGCAGCAGAGCACGATGCGCGGCGCCGGCGGCAGCGCGGGCGTGCCCTTCTCGAGCTCCTCGACACCCAGGCGCCACGCCGACGCAAACGGCGAAACCGGAGCCTCGGCGCGGCCGCGGAGGTCGATCACGAGATCGGCCGTGCCGACTTCCGCGGGCGCGATGAAGGTGAGCGCGTCACCGGGCTCGGCGGCGCCGCGGAAGGAGAAGCCGCCGAAGTGCAGCGTCCGAAAGTCGACGGAAATCAGCCGTCCGAGCACCGGCGGATCGAGCTCGAGCAGCAGGGCGAGCGTCAGGTGCGCCTGCAGCGTTCCCATCACGCCGACCGCGGTTCCGAGCACCCCGGACTCGGCGCACGAGCCGGCCTGGCGCGGCAACTCGGGAAACACTGCGCGATAGCTCGGCGCGCCGCCGCAGAATGCGCCGACGTAGCCCGCGAGACCGAGCACCGAGGCGCTTACCAGGGGCTTGCCCGCGCGCAGGCAGGCATCGCTCAGGACGTAGGTCGTGGCGAAACTGTCGGCGGCATCGACGACGACGTCGGCGGCGGCGGCGAGCGCCGGTGCGTGGGCGGGCGTCAGCCGCTGCGCGAGCGCCTCGATCCGCACCGCGGGATTCAGCGCGCCGAGCGCGGCGCGCGCCGCCTCGACCTTGAGGCGGCCGAGATCGCTCATGCGGTAGAGCGGCTGGCGGTGGAGATTCGATTCCTCGACGCAATCGTGATCGACGATCGTGAGCCGTCCGACGCCCGCCGCCGTCAGGTACTCGAGCACGGCGCAGCCGAGCCCTCCGGCTCCGATCACGGCGACCGAGGCCGCCGCGAGGCGCGCCTGGCCGCCCTCACCTACTTCCGGCAACGCCACCTGGCGCGAGTAACGACTGCTCACGAGGGCCGCCCGCCGCTTCTCAAGCCGCGGCGGCCGCCGCCAGCCAGGCGCGCGTGCGCGCCTCGGGATCGGCGTTGCGGACGAGGTCGGTGACGACCGCCGCCACGTCGGCGCCGGCGGCGAACACACCCGCGAGACGCTCGAGAGTAAGGCCGCCGATAGCGACCAGCGGCAGCGCGCCGATGCGCCGCTTCCATTCGCGGATGCGCTCGAGACCCTGAGGCTGCCACGGCATGACTTTGAGCAGCGTCGGGTAGATGGGACCCAGGGCCACGTAGTCGGGCCCGGCGCGCAGCGCGCACTCGAGCTCCTCGGGGTCGTGGGTGCTGATGCCGAGCCGCATCCCGGCGCGGCGCAGCGCCGCGAGATCCGCCTGCGCGAGATCCCCCTGCCCGAGGTGCACGAAATCGCAGCGCTCGGCGAGCGCGATCTCCCAGTAGTCGTTGACGATGAGCTGCAGGCCCGCCGCGGCGGAGAGCGCGCGGGCCGCGCGCACCTCGGCGCGCACCTCGGCGGCCGCGCGCTCCTTGATGCGCAGTTGCACCAGCCGCACGCCGAGCGGCGCGAGCCGCCCGATCCAGGCGGCGCTCTCGACGATCGGATAGACGCGCGCGAGCTTCACTTCAAGAACGCCTGGCCGACCACCGGCGTCGAGGGCGCGGCGAAATCCCGCGCCTCGATCGGGCCCGCGAGGCGCGCGGCACGCCCGGCCTCCACCGCCTGCGCGAACGCACCGGCCATCGCCACCGGATCCGTCGCCTGCGCGACCGCGGTGTTGATGAGCACGGCATCGAAGCCGAGCTCCATGGCCTGTGCGGCGTGCGAGGGGACGCCGAGCCCGGCATCGACGATGAGCGGCACGTCGGGGAAGTGCGCGCGCAGCGCGCTGAGGCCGAACAGGTTGTTGAGCCCGCGCCCGGAGCCGATCGGCGAGCCCCAGGGCATCAGCACGCGGCAGCCGGCGGCCAGCAGCCGCTCGGCGACCACCAGATCCTCCGTGGTGTAGGGAAACACCTCGAAGCCCTCGGCGCACAGGATGCGCGCCGCCTCGGTGAGCCCGAATACATCGGGCTGCAGCGTGTCGTCCTCGCCGATGACCTCGAGCTTCACCCACGGCGTCGCGAAGACCTCGCGTGCCATGTGCGCGGTGGTGACCGCCTCCTTCACCGAGTGGCAGCCGGCGGTGTTCGGCAGTACGCGCACGCCGAGCGCGCGGATGAGCGACCAGAAGCCCTGGCCGGCGCGCTCGCCGGCCGCCTCCCGCCGCAGCGACACCGTGACCACTGCGGCGCGCGCCGCGCGTATCGCGTCGCTGAGAACCGCGGGCGAGGGATAGCGGGCCGTGCCGAGCAGCAGCCGCGAGGCGAGCGAGGTTCCATAGAGCTCGAGCATTCAGCCTCCCTGCATGGGCGCGAGCACTTCGAGGCGATCGCCGTCGGCGATCGCGGTGCGTGCCCGGGCCTCCGCGGCCACGAACTCGCCGTTGAGCGCGGTCGAGACCACGTGGCCGCCGTAGCCGAGCTCTTCCAGCGTCGCCGCGAGCTCGCGGCCGGCCGTCTCACGCCAGACGCCGTTGACGAGGATTCTCATCCATCACCTCCGCGAAATGCTGCCCCTCGAGCAGCGCGAGCGCGGCGCGCCGCGCCAGCGCGGGTGCGAGCAGGAAGCCGTGCCGATAAAGACCATTGACGTAGAGCGCGCCGCCCGCGCGGCGCAGGCGCGGCAGATTGTCGGGGAAGGCGGGGCGCAGCCCGACGCCGCTCTCGAGGATCTCGGCCTCGCCGAAGGCCGGATGCAGCGCGTACGCCGCGGACAGGAGCTCGAGCATCGAGCGCGCGCTGATGCGCTGCGCGCCATCGCTCTCGATCATGGTGGCGCCGATCAGGTAGACGTGATCGCCGCGCGGGACTATGTAGACCGGCAGGCGCGGGTGCAGGACCCGCACCGGGCGCGACAGCGCCACGTCCGGGGCGCGGACCAGCAGCATCTCGCCCCGGACGCCGCGCAATTCCGCGAGCGTGCGCCGTGCCGCGAGCCCGGTGCAGTCGAGCACTTCGCGGCCCGCGGGCGGCCCCTCGTCGGCGTCCGCCCCGAAACGCACGCGCACCCCGAGCTCGAGCGCGCGCGCGAGCAGCGCTTCGAGCGCCGCGCGCGGATCGAGGTGCGCTTCACCCGCGAAGTAGAGCGCCTGGCCGAAGCGTCCGGCGAGGTCGGGCTCGAGCGCCGCCAGCGCCTCGGCGCCGAGGGTCTGATAGCGCTCGGTGCGGCGTGCAAACTGCACGAGCTCCCCCGTGTCGCGCCCGTGCGCGATCACGAGCGTGCCCTGCTGCGCCATCGCGGGAAATCTCCGGCGCCACCAGCCGATCCCCTCCTCCCCGAGACGCGCGATGAGGGGACCCGAGCTCTCGAGCTCGCACCACGGGGCGAGCATGCCGCCGGCGAACCAGGAGCAGCCGGCCCCGGCAAGGGCCGCCGCGCGCTCCACCACCTCGACGGCGGCGCCGCGCTCGGCGAGCTCGACGGCGCAGGCGAGCCCGGCGACGCCCGCGCCCCGCACCTTCACCCGCACGGGTCAGCCTTCCTTCGCGGCCGGCACGTACAGCTGCGAGCCGCCGGCGCGAAACTTCTCGGCCATCTCGGCGAGCCCCGCGGCGCGTGCCTCGGCACGCACCTCGTGCGAGATCCTCATGGAACAGAACTTCGGGCCGCACATCGAGCAGAAGTGCGCGACCTTGTGGCCCTCCTTCGGCAGCGTCGCGTCGTGGAAGGCGCACGCGGTGTCGGGATCGAGCGAGAGGTTGAACTGGTCCTGCCAGCGGAAGTCGAAGCGCGCGCGCGACAGAGCGTCGTCGCGCTCGCGCGCCCCGGGATGCCCCTTGGCGAGATCGGCGGCGTGCGCCGCGATCTTGTAGGTGACGACGCCAGTCTTGACGTCGTTGCGGTCGGGGAGCCCCAGGTGCTCCTTGGGCGTGACGTAGCAGAGCATCGCGGTGCCGAACCAGCCGATCATGGCGGCGCCGATGGCGGAGGTGATGTGGTCGTAGCCGGGCGCGATGTCGGTGGTGAGGGGACCCAAGGTGTAGAACGGCGCCTCGCCGCAGGTGGCGAGCTGCTTGTCCATGTTCTCCTTGATCTTGTGCATCGGCACGTGCCCGGGTCCCTCGATCATCACCTGGCAGTCGCGTGCCCAGGCGATGCGCGTCAGCTCGCCGAGGGTCTCGAGCTCGGCGAACTGCGCCGCGTCGTTGGCGTCGGCGATCGAGCCGGGCCGCAGCCCGTCCCCGAGCGAGAAGCTCACGTCGTAGGCGCGGCAGATCTCGCAGATCTCCGCGAAGCGCTCGTAGAGGAAGCTCTCGCGGTGATGCGCCAGGCACCACTTCGCCATGATCGAGCCGCCGCGCGAGACGATCCCGGTGACGCGCGACACGGTGAGCGGCACGTAGGCGAGGCGTACGCCCGCGTGGATGGTGAAGTAGTCGACCCCCTGCTCGGCCTGCTCGATGAGCGTGTCGCGGAAGACCTCCCAGCTGAGGTCCTCGGGCACGCCGCCGACCTTCTCGAGCGCCTGATAGATGGGCACGGTGCCGATCGGCACCGGCGAGTTGCGCAGGATCCACTCGCGGATGGTGTGGATGTTGCGGCCGGTGGAGAGGTCCATCACGGTGTCGGCGCCCCAGCGGATCGCCCACACCATCTTGTCGACCTCCTCGGCGGTCGAGGAGGTGACGGCGGAATTGCCGATGTTGGCGTTGATCTTCACCAGGAAATTCCGTCCGATGATCATCGGCTCGGACTCCGGGTGATTCACGTTGGCCGGCAGGATGGCGCGCCCGGCGGCGATCTCGGCGCGCACGAACTCCGGGGTCACCTGCTCAGGAATGGCCGCACCCCAGGAGTTGCCGTCGCGCACCGCGCCCGCGGCGGTGCGCCCGAGGTTTTCGCGGATGGCGACGTACTCCATCTCCGGCGTCACGATGCCGGCGCGCGCATAGGCGAGCTGGGTGACTGCCCGGCCCGCGCGGGCGCGCAGCGGGGCGCGGCGCACGGGAAATTCCGGCGCGGCCTTGCCGCCCTCGGCGAGCCCATTGTCCACGAGCTGCACGCGCCGCCCCGGGTAGGCTTCCGTTTCGCCGCGCGCGGCGATCCAGCGCTCGCGCAGCCGGCTCAAGCCCGCTTCGATGTCGATCGTGACCGCCGGATCGGTATAAGGGCCGGAGGAATCGTAGACCGCGAGCGGCGGCTCGCCGCTCGCGGGGTGCAGCGCGATCTCGCGCATCGGCACCCTGAGGTCCGCGTGCATGCGCCCGGGGCGATACACCTTGCGGGAGGCGGGAAAGGATTCAGAGACGACGTGCCAACTCTGCGCATTCATCAGACACCCCTGGCGTATAGCCACAGAAGATCCGGCGAATGCTGCCCATGGGAAAGGGACCGAGGATTTCGCTTTCCTACGCCAGCATTAACTGGATCAGGTTCGGAGGGTCGCCACGCTGCGCTTCCTCGAGCGCCGATGGCCTCTCAGCCCCCTGCCGGGGCTCCCCTAGCTTCACGCGCGGAAAAGTAGTACGACCCGCCGCCGCGGTCAATGCCGCATGCGCGGGGGAAGTGATTGCGGATGCTGCAACCCGGCGACGCGACGCCTGTCGCACCGCTCGGCTTCAAGGCGGCCGGGGCGCGCCGGGCCGCCCCGCTCAACAGCCTCTCAGCTCGGCCGTCCGCTCCCGTGGCTCGCCTGCCCGCCCTTGCGGCCTGCCTGCGCCGCGAGCTCCGGGTGCTGCGAGAAGCTGCGCTTTTCGTCCGGCACGCTCTGTCCGCCCTTGCGGCCGGCGACCGCGGCCAGCGTCCGATTCTGCGAGAAGCTGCGCTTGGAGCCGGGCACGCTCTGCCCGCCTTTACGCCCGGCTTCGGCCGCCAGGCGGCGATTCTGCGAGAAGCTGCGCTTTTCATCCGGTACGGCCTTGCCGCCCATGCTGGCAATCTGCCGCTGCCGTTCCGCGTTCATCGAGGCAAAACCACGATGCGACAGCCGTCCCTCTGCCTGAGCCATTGCTGCTCTCCTTCCGACCTTCAGGCCGGCGCAAGCCCGAACAAGATAATCGCTCTCTCGAGGAACAGCATACGCCCGGGGGCAGGAGAGGAAAACTGCCCGGAAACGCGCCCGCACGCGGGGCAAGCCGGCTGGCCCCGCCTTCAGGGGGTCACGTGGTCGATAACGAGGCTCGCGAGCCCGTCCTTGCCCACCCGGTAGGTGATCTCGCCGAAGGGATCGCCGCTCGCCCCGACCGGGGTGCCGGATCGGGCGATGCGCGCGACGACCGCGACGCTCTCGCCGCTGTGAAAGGTGCGGCCGGCAACCATCGAGTCGCGGGGTGTCAGCTCGACGGTCTGTGGGAATTCGCTCGTCAGCCGCCGTGCGGCCAGCGGCGGCCCGGGGTGCGCGGGATCGCGCACGAATACAAAAAGAGGAAAGGATCCGGCCGACTGCGCGAGCGCCGGCGAGAGAGTGATCTTCACGCGCACCGACCCGCCGGCGTTGCCGGCGTCCGCCCGAGCGCCGCCCGTGGCGGCCGGGGCCGCCTGCGCTGCGGGTGCGGCGGCGCCGGCGGCGGCCGCAGCAGCGGGCTCCTTGAGCCTTTGATCGATGGCGGCGACCTGCTGCTCGATAAACGCGCGCACCTGGTCCGGCGGATTCATCGCGAGGAGGCTCGCGAAACGCTGCCGCGCCAGCGGCAGATCGCCGCGGCGTGCCGCGGCCACGGCGCCGTAGAACAGTGCTTTGCCCGAGCCCGGCTCGAGGACGAGCGCCCGCTCGATCAGCTGTCCCGCACGCCCGTCGAGCTCCGACTGATCGCCCATGGCGAGCGCCTCGGCCTCGCCGGTGAGCGCCTCGGCACTCTTTCCGCCGCTCAGGCCGTCGGCGCGCTCGTAGGCGCGCGCGGCCAGCGCATACTCCTGCAGCACGGTGTAGGAGCGGCCGAGCATCAGCCAGTCCTCGGCCTTCCCCGGCTCGCGCTCGAGCCGGCGTGCCAGGCGAGCCACCATGCTCTGGGGCGAGTCGGCGGAGGTCGACGCCTGCGAGTGCCACGCCCAGTTGCTCCAGGTCACATAGAGAACGGCCGACCCGACGACCAGCACGCCGGCGGCGGCGAGCGCCGTCCACGGCGCCGGCGAGCCGGCGGAGGCGCCGGCGCGCACCAGCGGGATCGTGACGACGGCCACAGCGACCATGGCCAGCGCCGCGCAGAGCAGTACGAAGGTGAGCATCAATCAGGTCCGTCGTCGGGAAGTGGCTCGGTGTCCGCGCTCACGAGCCGGGCGCGCTTGCGCACCACGCGCCACGCCACCAGCGCGCCGACCACGAGCAGCACCTCCGGCGCCGCCCACAGCCAGACGTTCTTCAGCACGAAGCGCGGACGGAAGAGCACGAAGTCCCCGTAGCGCGCCAGCATGAAGTTGCGGACGTCGTCGTCGGACTTGCCGGCGAGCAGCATCTCGCGCACCTGGCGCCGCAGGTCCGCTGCTACGCCTGCGGGGGAGTCGGCGAGCGCCTCGTCCTGACACTGCACGCAGCGCAGCTCGTGCGTGAGCCCCTGGTAGCGCGCCTGCAGCTCGGGTGTCGGCATCTGCGTAGTGTCGATCGCCCGGACGGCGCCCGCGCTCGCCAGGGCCAGGCCGGCGGCCGCGGCGCAAATCGCGGTGGCGCGCCTCATGAGCCCGCCGCCTGCGCCTTCGGCAGCCGCGGGAGAATCTCCTTCTCCCAGATGTCGGGCGTCAGCTCGCCCATGCACTTGTACACGACGATGCCCTGGGGGTTGACCAGGAAGCTCTCCGGCGCCGCGTACACGCCCCAGTCGATGGCGGTGCGGCCGTCGTGATCCGCCGCGACGAATTCATACGGGTCGCCGAGCTGCTGCAGGTAGCCGAGCGCCTGCTGGTCGTCGTCCTTCCAGTCGAGGCCGATGAGCCGCACCCGGCCGGAGCGGCGCACCTCGAGGAGCATCTGGTGCTCTTCCCGGCACGTGCCGCACCAGCTGCCCCACACGTTCAGCAGGTACCAGCGCCCGCGCAACCCGGCGGAGCTCACGGTGTGCGTCCGGTCCGCGAGGCTCGGGAGCGAGAACTGCGGCGCCGGCTTGCCGATGAGCGGCGAGGCGATGATGCCCTTCTCGGGCGAGTGCTTGATGCCGATCGCGAGCACCACCGCGAGCAGGACGAACGCCACCACCGGGATGAGGAAGCGGTTGATCATGCGTGCTCCGGCGCCTCTCCCGCCGGCACGGCGTCCGCCCTCCTCGCCAGGCGGTAGCGGCGGTCGGAGATCGCCAGCGCTCCACCGAGCGCCATGATGACCGCGGCGATCCAGATGAAACTCACCAGCGGGCGGATCTGGATGCGCACACTCCAGCGGCCGGCTCCGAGGTCGTCGCCGAGCGCGACCAGGATATTGTTGCCGCGGCTGTAGTGGATCGCGGTCTCGGTGGTCACCTGGTGCTGCACCGAGTACTGGCGCTTCTGCGGCTTGAGCACCGCGACCGGTGCGCCGTTGCGGGTCACGAGCAGGGTGCCGCCCACTCCGTCATAGTTCGGGCCCTCGATCGGACGGACGCCGTCGAAGCGGAACTGGTAGCCGCCGACGCTCGCGCTCGCGCCGGGCGCCATGGCGACGTCCCTCTCGTCGGTGAAGGACTGGACCGTGGTGAGCGCAATGACCGCAATCGCAAGGCCGATGTGCGCAACCGTCATGCCGACCACCGCGCGCGGCAGCGACAGCCGGCGGCGCAGGCGGTCGACCGGGTCGACCAGCGAGGACAGGATGATCCACAGCCCGAGCGTCGCACCGACGGGCGTCAGCAGGTGTCCGTGGGAATAGATTCCGTACACCAGCCCGCAGCCGAGCACCGCGGCTGCCACGAAGGTGTACAGGAGGGTGCGCCGCTGCGTTCCGAGCCGTCCGCGCTTCCAGCTCGCGTGGATGCCGATCGACAGCAGCGCCAGCAGCGGCAGCATCGACAGCATGAAGGTCGGATTGAAGAACGGCGGGCCGACCGAGACGGTACCGAGCCCGAGCGCTCCGGAGATGAGCGGCGCCAGCGTCCCCGCGAACACCGTGCCGGCGGCGATCACCAGCAGCACGTTGTTGAAGAGCAGGAACGACTCGCGCGCCCCGAGCTCGAATCCCGCCGGGGATTTCAGCAGCGGCGCGCGCCTGGCGTAGAGGCTGAGCGAGCCGCCGATCATCACGATGAGGAACGAGAGGATGAACACGCCGCGGCTCGGATCGGCGGCGAAGGAATGCACCGACACCAGCACGCCGGAGCGCACCAGGAAGGTACCGAGCAGGCTGAGCGAAAACGCCAGTACCGAGAGCAGCAGTGTCCAGCTCTTGAAGAGCCCGCGCTTGTCGGTGACCGCGAGCGAATGGATGAGCGCCGTGCCCACCAGCCAGGGCATGAACGAGGCGCACTCCACCGGGTCCCAGAACCAGAAGCCGCCCCAGCCGAGCTCGTAGTACGCCCAGAAGCTCCCCATGGCGATCCCGCAGGTGAGGAACGACCACGCGGCCGTCACCCACGGCCGCGTCCAGCGCGCCCAGTTCTGATCCATGCGGCCCTCGAGCATCGCGCCGCAGGCGAAGGCGAAGGCGACCGCGAAGCCGACGTAACCGGTGTAGAGCACGGGCGGATGTCCCGCGAGTCCCGGGTCCTGCAGGATCGGGTTGAGATCGGCGCCGTCGCCCGGCGGCGGGTCGAGCCGCAGGAAGGGATTGGAGGTCGCAAGCGTGAACAGCAGGAAGCCGAAGCTGATCACCCCGAGCACCCCGAGCACCCGCGCCGCGAACAGGCGCGGCAGACCGCTCCCGAACACCGCCACCGCGACGGTCCAGAGCGCAAGCAGCATGATCCACAGCAGCAGCGATCCCTCGTGCGCGCCCCACAGCGCCGCCACCCGGTAGAAGAGCGGCAGCGCGGAATTGGAGTTCTCCGCGACGTACTTGACCGAGAAATCGTTGCTGACGAACGAGGCCACCAGGCAGCCGACGGCGGTTGCCACCATGACGAACTGACCCGCGACGGCGGGCGTCACCGCCTCGCTCCAGCGCGCGCGGCCGAGCATGGGGCCGGCGATACCGAAGAAAGCCTGCAATCCCGCGAGCAGCAGCGCGAGGATCAGGGCGAACTGACCGAGCTCGGGCAACATGGCTTCAGCTCCCGGCGCCGGCTGTTGGGGGCGCAGCTGTCGAACCCGGCGCCTGGGCCGGCTGTGGCGCGGGCGCGCCTTGAGGGCCGGCGGCTGACGGGGCGGCTTCCTGGCGCGACTCGCCGTGGCGCCTCTTCAGCGAGCGCGCCACCTCCGGCGGCATGTACTTCTCGTCGTGCTTGGCGAGCACCTCGTCCGCGACGAAAGTCCCGTCGGCCTGCAGCCGCCCGTGCGCCACGACGCCCGCGCCCTCGCGGAACAGGTCCGGCAGAACGCCGGTGTAGCTGACCGGCACCTGGTGGCTGAAGTCGGTCACGACGAAGCGCACCTCGAGGCTTCCCGGCTCGCGGTGCAGGCTCCCCTCGGTCACCATGCCGCCGAGGCGGAAGCGCTGCCCCGCCGGCACCTGCCCGGCGGCCACCTGAGTGGGATCGAAGAAGAAAGTGACGTTCCTCTTGAAGGCCGAGAGCGCGAGGGCCCCGGCGATGCTGACACCGGCGAGGATGCCGATGACGAGCGTCATGCGGCGCTGACGCGGCGTCATGCGTCGCCCCCCCCGGCGGCGAGCCGCCGGCGTGCGGCCGCGCGCGAGCGCGCCAGCGAGCGCCGCGCCCACACGACGTTGAGCACCACGACGGCGAGTGTCACCGCGTACGAGGGCCACACGAAGGCGGCGTAGCCGCCCATGTCGAGAAACTCCCTCATGTCGAAAGCGCCTCCCGGATCCAGCTCGCCGAGCGCTCGCGCACGAGGATCTCCCCGCGCACGCGCACCAGCAGCACGGCGACGAAGAAGAGCGTGAAGCCGAGCAGCATCATCAGGAGCGGCACCAGCATCGGAGTCGAGAGCTGCGGCTTGCCGAGCCGCATCACCGAAGGCGCCTGGTGGAGCGAGTTCCACCAGGTCACAGAGTAATGAATGATCGGGACGTTCACGATGCCCACCACCGCCAGCACGGCGCTGGTGCGGTCCGCCCGTTGGGGATCCTCGATCGCGCCGCGCAGGCCCATGTAGCCGAGATAGAGAAACAGAAGGATCAGTTCCGACGTCAGCCGCGGATCCCATTCCCACCACGTGCCCCACATCGGCTCGCCCCACAGCGAGCCGGTCACGAGCGCCGCGAAGGTGAACGAGGCGCCGATCGGCGCACAGCTCGCCGCCACCGCGTGCGCCACCTTCATGCGCCAGATGAGCGCCACCGCCGCGGCGACCGCCATGGTCGTATATACCATGAGCGACATCCAGGCACTCGGCGCGTGCATATAAATGATGCGAAAGCCGTCGCCCTGCTGGTAGTCGGGAGGAGCCAGCACCAGCCCGCCGTAGAGGGCAGCGACAATCAGCGCAGCCGCCGGCCACGCGAACCAGGGCGTGAGCCGCTGCGCCAGCCGGTAGATGTGCGGCGGCGAGGCCAGCCGATGAAACCACGTCCAGCTCATATTGCTCCGTTCATTCGAGACTGATGCGCACGGCGGCGGCGGCGGCGAGCGGCGCGAGCGTGATCCCGAGCACCGCGAGCGCTGCCAGCAGCTCGAGCGGCGCCACGCAGGACTCGCCATGGATCGCGAGCTCGCTGGCGCGTGCCCCGAAGATGAGCACCGGCAGCGAGAGCGGCAGCGTGAGCAGCGCGAGCAGCACGCCGCTGCGCCTTATGCCGAGGGTGAGCGCGGCGCCGATCGAGCCGATGAGGCTGAGCGCGACCGTTCCCACGGCGACCGACGCCACGATCCCGGGAAGCGAGCCGGGCGGCGCGCCGAGCGACAGCGCCGCGAGCGGCGCCATCAGCGCGAGCGGCAGGCCGGTGAGCAGCCAGTGCGCCGCGGTCTTGGCGAACATGAGGCCGGTGAGCGGCTGCCCCGAGAGCGCGTACTGCTCGAGCGTGCCGTCGTAGGCGTCCTCCCGAAAGAGAAACTCGAGCGCGAGGAGCGAGGCGAGCAGCGCCGCGACCCACAGGACGCCGGCGGCCACCTCGCGCAGCCGTGAGAGCTCCGGCGAGATCGCCAGCGGAAAGAGCGTCGTGACGATGGCGAAGAACGCGAGCGGCTGCACCAGCTGCCCGCGCCGGCGCAGCGCCAGCGTCAGATCCCGCTCGAGCACCAGGCGCGCGGCCTCGAGCACCGAGGCGGCACCGTGCGCGGGATTGCGCGGCTCATCCATGCGTCAGCTCGAGGCGCTGCACGCGGCTGCGCGGCAGCGGCAGCTCGTGGTGCGTCGCCGCCAGCACGAGCCCGCCGCGCGCCAGATGCTCCTCGATGAGCGTGCCGACGAGCTGCTGTCCCTCGGCGTCGAGATTGGTGGTCGGCTCATCGAGGAGCCACAGCGGCACCAGCAGCAGCGACAGCGCCGCGAGCGCCACCCGGCGCCTCTGCCCCGCCGACAGCGTGCGCGCGGGGCGCTCGCTCCAGGCGGTCGCGCCGACGCGCTGCAGCGCCGCCCCGAGCGTCTCGCGCCCGATGCGCCGTCGCGTGCCGATCCAGTACCGGAGGTTCTCGCGCGCGCTCAGGTCCGCCTTGAGCGGCGCCTCGTGGCCGATATACATGAGCGCGGAGTGAAAGGCGGGAAGATCCTCGTGCACGTCACGCCCTTCCCAGAGCAGCCGTCCGGACTCGGGATAAAGGAGCCCGCAGGCTGTGCGCAGCAGGCTCGTCTTGCCTGCGCCGTTTGGGCCCGTCACGTGCAGGCAGCCGCCGCGTGGAAGCGCAAAGCCGACGCCCCGCAGCACGTGGCGCTCGCCACGCCACAGGTGCAGATTCTCGACTTCGAGGCCTTCGCGTGGCATGAAATTCCGGCGATTCTGCGGCACTTACTTCCGTCTCGCGATAAGGACAATCAGCAATGCGTGCCGAAGCTCCACGCGCCGTGGAACACGCGTCCGCACGGCGCGCGAGTCTCGCAAATTCATGGGCTTAGCGCCACAATCCGTGCTGTCTCCGGAAAGGCTCATGCCGGGCGGGTTCTGTAGAATCTCCGCGGCGCGGATGCCCGGGTGGCGAAACTGGTAGACGCAAGGGACTTAAAATCCCTTGGGGGAAACCCCGTGCCGGTTCGAGTCCGGCCCTGGGCACATTCAAACGAGCGGGTCAGGCCCCGCCCAGCAGTCCGGCGATCGCCGCGAATGAGCGCGCGGCCGCGATGTCGGCGGCGCTCTTGCGATCCTTGTTGCGCAGACGCGTGCTCGCGCCTGCGTCGAGCAGCTTGCGGACCAGCGCGGCGTCGCCGTTGCGGCTCGCGACCATGAGCGCCGTGTCGCCGAAGCTGTTCTGGGCATCGACGTGCGCGTGCCGGGCGAGCAGCCGCTCGACGGTGTCGGCGCTGCCGCCGTTGACTGCCAGCATCAGCGCGGTGTCGCCGCGCACGGTGCGCGCATCGATGCTCGCGCCCTTGCCGAGCATCAGGTCGACGGCCGGCGCTGCGCCCGCGGCGCAGGCAGCCGCCAGCGCCGTTACGCCGTCCGAGTCCGCGTGGTCCGCGCTCGCGTCGTGCTCGAGGAGCAGCCGCACATTCTCGACGCGGCCGGCGCGTGCCGCGTACCAGAGTGCGGTGCGGCCTGCCTTGTCGATACCCTCGGTAGCCGCACCGGCGTCGAGGAGCGCGCGCACCCCCTCGGTGTCGGCCGACCGGGCGAGGATCATGAGCGCGGTGCTGCCGTAGGCGTCGCGCGCCTCGAGGTGCGCGTGAGCGGCGATCAGCGCCCGCACTATCGCGCCGCGGCCGCCCTTGGCGGCGGCCACGAGCGGCGGCTCGGGATCCTGAGCGGCGCCGTCGGGGGAAGCCCCGTGCGCAAGGAGCGCCGCAACCACGTCCGCCCGGCCCTCGCGCGTCGCGAGCAGCAGCGGCGAGTTGCCGCGGGCGTCGCCGCGCGCCGCCTCGGCGCCGGCCGCGAGCAGCGCCTCGACGGTGCCCGGCGTGCCGCTCACGACCGCGACGCTGAGCATCGGCAGCCCGTCGCGGGTGGCCGCGTTGGGGTCTGCTCCCTTCGCGAGGACCGCGTGCAGAAGCTCGGGAGCCGGGTGCGCGGCCGCGACCGCCAGGTCCGGCCAGCCTGAGTACAGGTCGCGTTGGGCGCGTTGGACGCTGGTCGGGGAGCTTTCTGACTCGACCGCATGGCGCGGGAGTGCAGTCGCACCCCTCGCCTCGAGGCGCGCGACCACATCCGCGGCGCCCCGCTGCCCGGCGAAATCGAGAGCCGACCAGTCCTGCGCATTGCGCGCCGTCACGCTTGCACCCGCAGCCAGCAGCCGATCGACTGCATCGATGCGGCCGCTCATGGCGGCGTACATGAGCGCCGTATTGCCGGCGCGGTCCGCGGCGGCGACGTTCGCATGGCTTCCCAACAGTGCCGTGACCGCCGCGGGCTCTCCGCTGCGCGCCGCGAGCATCAGCGGTGTTACCCCGTGCTCGTCGGCGGCATCGACCGGTGCGCCGCGGCGGACGAGCAGCGCGATCGCCGGGCCCGAGCCCGCCTGCGCCGCCCGCGCCAGTGCGCCACGCCCGAATTCATCGCGCGAGGCGGCCAGCGCAGGATCCGCGAGCACCTCGAGACTCGGCAGGTCGGCGTCCGCGGCCGCCACCCAGAGCGCCTCGCGCCGCACGGCGGGATCCTTGAGCTGCGCCGAGGGCAGGAGGCTCGAAGGCAACTCCGGGCGCGCGCCGCCGGCGCCGGCGGGCGGCGCCGGGGCGCGGAATCCGAGCGCGCGCGCGCGTGCGAGCCAGTGCGCGGCGCACTGCGGATCCGGCGGAACGGCGTCGGTGCACAGGCTTGCGAGGCTGAACGCGGCGCGGGCATTGCCCCGTGCCGCCGACTTCTCGAGCCACGAGCGGGCCGCGGCCAGGTCGGGCGCCCCGCGCAGACCGTTCAGATAGAACACCGCCAGGAGATACTGCGCCTCGGCGTTGCCGCCATCGGCGAGAGCCTGCAGCGCATGGGCCGCAGCCGTGAAGTCCTTCACCCGGATCGAGGCTTTGACGCTCTCGAGCGGGTCCGCCGGCCGCGACACCGGCAGCGCCGTACCGGCGGCCGCCAGCCCGAGCAGCGCCAGCACGCACTCAGGCCGTGCCATGCTTGGTCTCGACGGCGATTCCGATGCGCTTGAGGAAATCCGCGGGCAGCACACCGCCGGCGCTGACGATCACCGCATCGTTGCGCACGTTGACCGTCGCGCCTTCGTGCTCGATCGCGACCGCTTGCGGATCGATCTGCTTGACGCTCGACTTCATCAGCAGCCTGAGCTTGCCACCGCGGGCGGCGCTCTCGATGCGGTCGCGATTGCGCGCCTTGGCGCGATCGAACTCGGCGCCGCGGTAGGACAGCACCACTCCCCCGCCGGCGGCTTCGGCGATGCTGGCCGCCGCCTCGAGGGCGCTGTCGCCGCCGCCGACGACCAGTACCTGCTGGCCGGTATACTGCTCCGGGTCGATCAGGCGATACACGACCTTCGGCAGCTCCTCGCCGGGCACCCCGAGCTTGCGCGGCGTGCCGCGCCGTCCGATCGCCAGCAGGACGCTGCGCGTCTGGTAGGCCGCCTTGCTGGACTTCACCGTGAAGGTATCACCGCTGCGCGTGATGTCCTCGACGCGCTCGCGGTAGTTGATCTTGATGGCGGTCCTGCGCTCGGCCGCCTGCCAGAACTCGAGCAGCTCCTCCTTGCTCGTCTGGCGGAAACTCACCTTGCCGAGGAGCGGCAAGTCTGCGGGAGCGGTCATCACCAGCTTGCCGCGCGGATACTGGAACACGGCGCCGCCGAGGGATTCCTGTTCCAGCGTCGCATAGCGCATGCCCTTCGCCTTGGCGGCCAGGGTGGCCGCGAAACCCGCGGGACCTGCGCCGACGATCACGACGTCGAGGAGCCCCTTGGCGTTGCCGGCGCGCCGCGCGGCGATCGCCTCGATTGCCTGCTTGCCCTGCTCGAGGGCATTGCGGATCAGGCCCATGCCGCCGAGCTCGCCCGCGATGAACATGCCGGGCACGGTCGACTCGAAGTTCGGCGAGACGACGGGGATATCGACGCCGCGGCGCTCGCTGCCGAACACGAGCGTGATGGCGTCCACCGGGCAGGCGGTCCTGCAGGCTCCGTGGCCGATGCAATCGCCGGGGCTGACGAGTACGGCGCGGCCGCCGACCAGACCGAGGACGTCGTGGTGCGCCTGCTCCGGACAGGCCTTGATGCACGAGCTGCAGCCGATGCAGCGCGTCGGGTCGATCGCCGGATGGATGGAGGCCGGCTCGGCCGCGCCGGTCTTCGCCTGCGCCGCGGCGCTGCGGCGCTCGAGGTGCCGGCGGCGCAGCACGTGCCACACGAGCAGCGCCGCGGCGGGAATTGCATAGACGACGTAGGTCAGGGTATCCATCGCGCCAACACTAACCCAACACCGAGTTCCCGACGCGCCGGGCGCAGCCGCTTGCACGCCTGGCCGGCGCACATCCGTCATTCAGCACACAGATACCCGGCACGCTCCGTGAAGCGGCTCACAGGATCGGGGGCTTTCCCGCCAACTCTAACAATATGAGACGGTGTTGTAATCGGCTCGGCGCCGCCCGTGCGAGACTCGCCGCGGCGCGAATGCCATCGGAGTGTCGGCAAAGTAAGACGCTGTCGGCCCCCTAAGACAGCGTTACGCCCGCAGCGCATATGTGTAGGTTGGCCGCTCGGCAGACAGGAGGCCTCGGCCACCGGGGAGGCATGTCATAAGCATCGTCTGGTTCATCGCCGGGCTCGCGATCGGCGTCCTGGCCTGTTGGTTCGCGGCGCGGCTGTGGCCGCGCGCCCGCGCGCTGCTGCGCGCCCGCGCGCCGTACACGATCGCCGCGGGTCTCCTGGTCGCTTTTGCGGCCGCCGCGGGCATTCTCCACCTCGCCCTCTCCTCGCGCGGCACCGCCGGCGGCGACGCCCCGCACGCGCTCGCCGCCGCGGCTGCGGGCGGCGCGGCCTCCTCCCCGTCTCCCGCACAGTCCATGCAGGGCGCGATCGCCGGGCTCGAGGCGCGCCTCGCACGCCAGGGCGGGTCCGACGCCGACTGGGAGCTGCTCGCGAAGGCTTACGAATTCCTCGGGCGCAGCGAGGATGCCGGGCGGGCCCGCGCGCACGTCGTCACGCCCTCTCCCGGCCTCAGCGCCGGTGCGGACGGCGCGCTCAGCATGGAGAGCCTCGTGGCGGCGGCCGCCGCGGCCGGCAACGCGCCCGGTGCAGGCACGGCCGCAGCCCCGCCCTCCGTGGTTGCTGCCCCGGCCGGCGCACCCGCCCCGCGGGCTGCGTCCCTCGAGGAGCTGCGGCGGCAGGTCCACGATCACCCGCGCGATGTGCCCGCCTGGCTCGCACTCGCCGGGCTCTATCGCGCGCGGCACGACAATCCGGCGGCGCGCGACGCTCTGGCCAGGGTGGTGGCACTGCACGGCATGACGGCGCAGTCCTGGGCCGACTATGCCGACGTACTCGGCTCGCTCGCCGGGGGCTCGCTGAGCGGAGCGGCCGGCAGCGCGATCGATCAGGCTCTCGCGCTCGACCCCGCGAATCCAAAGGCTCTGTGGCTCAGGGCGAGTCGCGCGCACGAGGAGCGCCGCTTCGCCGATGCGCTCACGTGGTGGCGCAAGCTGCGCGCGCTGCTGCCCGCCGATTCGCCCGATGCGCACGTCATCGACGCCAACATCGCCGAGGACACTCAGCTTGCGGGGCTCGCGCCCGGCGCCGCAGGCGCCACGAGCGTGCCGACGGCGAGTCCGCCTGCTGCGGCTGCCGGCGCAGAGCTCTCGGGCACCGTCTCGCTCGACAGCCGGTTCGCCGCCCGCGTGCAGCCGGACGCGACACTCTTTATTTTCGCCAAGGCGGTCGACTCCCCCGGTCCGCCGCTCGCCGTGCTGCGCACCGCGGCCAGCGGCTGGCCGGTCCGCTTCCGCCTCGACGACTCGATGGCCATGCTGCCCTCGCGCCGCCTGTCGCAGTTCGACAAGGTGGTGGTCGAAGCACGTATCTCGCGCACCGGTCAGGCAACAGCGGGCAGCGGCGATCTGTTCGTCACGAGCCCGACGGTGAACCCGGGCGCCGGTCGGCGGCTGGCGCTGGTCATCGACCGCGAGATCGACTGAAGGATCAGGTCAGGTCATGTCAGGACGCGTGCGACAGGTCGAGGAGCTCGAGGAGCTGGCGGTTCGAATGACGCGCCCGGCCCGCGCTCCCCAGATGCCGATGGCAGCCGGCAGCGCCGCGCCCGCACCGCGGGCCGCGCCCGCCGCGCCCC